>JAZPYQ010000001.1:0-29176 GCA_045544235.1 Agathobacter sp.
CCTAACTCTTTTGCAAGTTTGATAAGACGTGGATTTGTTGAATCGATTGGATCGTACCACTGATGCATTTCATCTGATTTACCGAAACTGATAAGTGGGAAACCTTCTGTTCCTGCAATCTGTCCTGGTGTATATGCTTTCCAGAATGTACCACCAGTTACTTCTGTCATCTCTACATTGTAAGATAAAAGCATTGGATTAACTGTGCGGAGAGTTTTTAAATTCTCTACAGCTTTTAAGTTTACGTTCTTTGCCATAAAATCCCCTTTCTATTGCGTCAAAAAAGTTTTTGATTTATACTATGGGTAGATTATACAACGCTGAGTTGAGAAACTCCACATACATATTCAATAAAAAGTTGAATAATCAACTAAAATAGAAAAAGAGTTGAAAAAAGGTCGAAAGATATGGATTTAAGAGTTATTAAAACGAAGAAAAACATTCGAGATGCATTCTTAGAACTTCGGAAGAAACATTCTTTGGATGAAATTAAAGTAAATGCATTATGTGAAAAGGCGATGGTAAATAAGACCACATTCTATAATCATTATCAGGATGTTTATGAGCTTTCTGATGAATTAGAGACAGAGGTGCTGGATAGCTTTTTCAAAAACTTTACAGATATTGATATGATGCTAACGGATGCAAACCGTTTTATCAACGGAATGCATGCTGCATTAGAAGCAGAAAATGATATGCTTCGTATCATATTTATAGACAAATTAGATGAACTAATAGAACGCATAGAAAAACGCATCCGAAAGTATTATGCAAAAGAAGACCAGATGCTTATCTCATTTTTAATCGGTGGTTCCATACATTTGATGATGAAATCAAAGAATAAAAATGAGGATGTGGAGCAGTTTTTGGTTGAGGTTATTACGAAGATTATGTAGAGCTATTAGCCAAAAACGAAAAAATGTCAAAAATACTAATGAACGAGGCGTAAAGGGGAAGAAATAAATTTACTTTTCTAACACTTCATGTTATAGTAGTTATCGGCCATTTGCTAAAAATTGGTACGTAGCTGGTACGTAAACCAATTTAATAATTTACAGAATGCAGTATTTACAAGCCTTAAAGGCAAAAGGAGATAGAAAAATGAAATTAGGTATCGAAATCGGTTGACGATTTTTACATAGTTTCATATAAGTCGATAAATCTCCGCAAGACCTTATAAATCAAGTGATTAGAGAATTGCTTCCAAACATATATGTTTATGTAAGTTCATATAAGTTTTAGAAAAATGGCACAGTAAATGGCACAGTTGAGATGGAAAGAAGTAAGCTCTGAAATAGCAAAAAAGAATATTGAAGTTTGTAAAGAGGTTGTCCGCGAGGGCAACCTCTTTGATTTATTTAACTACACCAAATATTATTTTAATTTAGTCATTTTGCTAAAAATGACTAAATTAAAATTGACTTTTGTTAAGTTGTGGATTATAGTTTAATTAGGTCATTATATTTAATATGACCAAGTTGAAAATTAAATGAGGTAATTGAAATGAGAGAATTTGATTACGGAAAAAAATGGAAAAAATTACTAACACCAGAAATTGTTGGTTATCTTACAACAATTCATGAATATAAAGGAGAGCAGCGCTTAATAGCAGAGCGCCATGCGGATGTATTAGAAAGTCTTGTTGAAGTAGCAAAGATTCAAAGTACAGAGAGTTCTAATAAAATTGAGGGTATTTATACATCTGATGAGCGATTGAAGAAGATCGTTTTGGATAAGACAATGCCAAGGACAAGAAACGAGAGAGAAATTGCGGGATATAGAGATGTGTTAAATACAGTGCATGAGAATTTCAATCATATTCCGATTCGTGATACTTTCATATTACAACTTCACAGAGATTTGTATAAATTTGAAAATGCTACTGATGGTGGAAAGTTCAAAAACGTTGATAATGTGATAGAGGAAGAAGATGCAAAAGGTAATAAATTTGTTAGATTCAAACCGTTGCCAGCATGGGAAACACCAGAGGCAATAATGAATCTATGTGCTGCATATAATGAGGCTATTAATAGAAGTGAGGCAGATCCGTTACTGATTATACCGATGTTCATAATAGATTTTCTGTGTATTCATCCGTTTAAGGATGGTAATGGGAGAATGAGCAGATTATTGACCTTGTTATTGCTCTATCAAAATGGCTACATTGTAGGAAAATATATCAGTTTGGAAAAATTGATAGAGCGTACAAAGGATAATTACTATGATGCTTTGCAGGAGAGTTCTCAAGGTTGGATGGAAGACAAAAACGATTATGAATCATTTGTTAAATATATTCTTGGGATTATTACAGCAGCATATAGAGAGTTCTTTGATAGAGTGCAGATTGTTGAGGAAAAGAAAGTGTCTAAGCCTGATAGAATTGAGGAATTAATCAAGAATCATTTAGGTACTATTACTAAGTCTGAAATTGTTGAAGCAACACCGGGAATTAGTACCACAACAGTTCAGAGAACATTAACTGATTTGGTAAAAGCCGAGAAGATAATCAAGATTGGAAATGGACGCTATACAAAATATAAATGGAACTGGGATAAGGAGAATTAGAAAATGATTACAGGTGACTTAAAAAATAAAATTGATAGTTTGTGGGATATCTTTTATACAGGTGGCCTTACAAATCCGTTGGATGTTATTGAGCAAATGACTTATCTTATGTTTATTCATGATTTAGATGTATCAGATAATATACATGCGAAAGAAAGTGCAATGCTGGGACTTCCTTATGAAAGTGTTTTTTCAAAGGAAGTAAAAATCGGAGAAAGAGTTATTGATGGTACACAGCTTAAGTGGTCTGTATTTAGAGATTACCCTGCAGACAGAATGTATTCAGTGGTTCAGGAAATGGTATTTCCATTTATAAAGAATTTGCATGCAAATAAGGACAGTGCTTTTTCCAAGTATATGGATGATGCAATTTTTAAACTTCCAACACCACTTATGCTTTCAAAGGTTGTTGATGCAATGGATGAGATTTATGCGCAAATCGCAAAATTGAGTGATTCTGACGGCAAAGGCGATGTATATGAATACTTGCTTTCAAAAATTTCAACAGCCGGAGTAAATGGTCAGTTTAGAACACCACGTCACATTATTAAAATGATGGTAGAACTTATGGACCCTAAAGCTGATGATGTAATCTGCGATCCTAGCTGTGGTACAGCGGGATTTCTTGTAGAGGCCGGAGAGTACTTGTGGAACAACAAGAAAGAAGAGATTTTTTATGACAAGAAGAAAAAAGAACATTTTATGAATCACATGTTCCATGGTTTTGATATGGACAGAACGATGCTTCGTATTGGCGCTATGAATATGATGAATCATAGAGTGGAGAGCCCGTTTATCGAATACAGAGATAGTTTATCTGACCAGAATCCAGATAAGGATAAGTACTCATTAATTCTTGCAAATCCACCTTTTAAGGGAAGTTTGGATGCTGATATTGTATCTGCGGATTTGCTTAAAGTATGCAACACAAAGAAGACGGAGCTTCTTTTCCTTGCGTTATTTGTTCGTATGCTTAAAGTTGGTGGACGCTGTGCTTGTATCGTTCCGGATGGAGTATTGTTTGGTTCGTCTAAAGCACATAAGGATATTCGAAAAGAATTAATTGAAAATCAGAGATTGGAAGCAGTTATTTCCATGCCTTCAGGTGTGTTCAAGCCATATGCAGGAGTTTCTACGGGAATTCTTATCTTTACAAAGACAAATTATGGTGGAACAGATAATGTATGGTTCTACGATATGCAGGCCGATGGATACAGTTTGGATGATAAACGTTCAGCTGTAACGGAAAATGATATTCCTGATATCATTGAACGATTCCGTAATCGTGATGCAGAGATAGATAGAAAGAGAACAGATAAGTCATTTATGGTGGCTAAGCAGGAAATTGTAGATAATGATTATGATTTATCTATTAACAAGTATAAGAAGGTTGAGTATGTTGCAGTAGAGTATCCACCTACATCTGAGATTATAGATAGAATCATGGAATTGGATGCAGAAGCTACAGAGGCAATAAAAGAGTTGAAGAAAATGTTATAGGGGGACTAATCCATGAAAGGTATAGATTTAGTAAACCATCCAAATTTCGCAGGGAGAAAAGAGGATCTCGATCCAAACCAACCTGGACTGTTGAAGATTACAAAGAAACATGAAGAAAAGAAGAAAACGGGTAATGCTTTTGAAAAATATGTGTCATCACAGATTAGGAATGCTTTTACAGATGCAATTTTATTGGATGATGTCTATTTTGAGACTGGAGTATATAACACAAAATTGTGTATGTATGAATCTATGCAGATAGATCATATTTTGATTACCTCAAAAGGTGTTTTGGTTTTGGAGGATAAATATATTGATGATGAAAAATATTTAAGTGTATCAGGTGGAGCGTTATCTAAAACTTGGTTACTCAAAAAGCGATTTGGAAGTATATCTGAGACTAATGGTTTAAAGCAGAATTATCGACATATGCAATTTATCAAGGAAATACTAAATTATATTGGATTAGATATACCTGTTCTTCAAATGACTGTAATTGGTGGAATTGTTCGTGATAAAATAAGAGTGCAACAATTTATCGATGCAAATCTAGTTACTGAAGAGGAGGCTATTGATCGAATAGTATATTTATTGAAAAGGCAAGCTAACATGGATGTTTCAACACAGAAGGTATTGGAAGAATTAAGTAAGTGGATTTGCACGGTACCGGATATTGAGAAATCACATATTGCGTTTGTTCGAAACAAGGAAAAGAATAGATTGCCTGCACGATGTAAAAAGGTAATGAGAAAATTGTAGAAAGGAATAATAAATCAAATTCGGATTTGTAGGGATGATATAAATGCAAAAAACATTTGATGAAGTTGTGATATTTGCAAGAACAGGATTAAATCCAAGACAAAATTTTAAGCTTGGACAAGGAAATAATGCATACATAACTATAAAAAATATTAAAAATAATAAGCTTGTTATAGATGATAATACAGATGTTGTAGATGATGATGCAATCAGGTTAATTCATAGGCGTTCTCAGATTAAAAAAGGAGATATTCTATTCGCATCTATAGGTAGAATGGGAGATATGTTTATTATTGAAGATGAGCCTGATGGGTGGGATATTAATGAATCTGTTTTTGCTTTCACACTAGATACGAATATAATCAGACAAAAATACTTTTATTACATTTTTAAAGTAAAATCTACTTTGGATTATTTGTCATCAAATAGTTCAGGAAGTACTTTTAAAAGTATCAAGATGAATCAGCTAAAAAAAATGGTGTTTGATATACCGTCTTTAGAGGTTCAAGACCAGATTATAAGAGGATTGGATAAAGTAAGTAATATCATTGAATTAAGAAAAATGGAATTGCAAAATCTAGACAATCTCATCAAAGCCCGATTTGTCGAACTGTTTGGTAGTATGGAAAGTAAAATTCCTATTAGTGAAATGTGTAATGTTACTGGGGGATATTCATTCAAGAGTGGTGACATTTCTGACGATGGCGCAATAAAGATTTTGCAGATAGGAAATGTGTATTTAGACAATGTGAGTTGGGAAACAACCAATTATTTGCCTGAAGGATTTGACGAAAAATATTCCAAATTTATGTTAGATGAAGGCGATATTGTTGTCGCTCTAACCCGTCCAATAATCCAATCATTAGGAAATGTAAAGGCTTGTATTGTTAAATCAAGTGATTTGCCTTGCCTTTTAAATCAACGAGTTGGTAGAATTGTTGCGAAAAAAGAAAAATCAGTTTTTCTTGAGTTTATTTATGGTTGCTTAATGACAGATGATTTTACAAGATATGTTGAGTCTTGCAGTATTGGATGTTCGCAACCTAATATAAGCACAAAAGATATTGAGAACTATTTAATTCCAAATGCTACATACGAAGAACAAAAGGCATATGTGGAATTTAAGAAACAGACCGACAAATCAAAATTTGCGGTACAGAAATCACTTGAAGAAGCACAACTTTTGTTTAATAGCTTAATGCAGAAATATTTTGGATAGGAGGGAGTAAACAATGAGCTTGTCTGTAGATAATTTGGCTGAAAAAGCATTTGATAATTTTAAGAAGATAACACCTGCACTGGTAGCAATTGCTTTATTGACAGGTATGCTCTTATTTCTTCCGGACAGCATATTGAGAAAGATGTATTTAGACAATCTTCCAGTGCTTTGGAGCAGGATTATTGGGATTGCATTTTTGTTGAGTGTGGCTCTGATAGGAACTATTGGAGTTTCGTCTGCTATTTCATACATAACCTCGAAAAGGCGCAATAAGAGAATACGAGAAAATTTGAAGAAAAAGTTAAAGATACTAAGTCCACAACAAAGAAGTATTATTTTGAAGGTATTAAGGAGTAAAGAAAAATCAATTTCATTAGACAAGAACTCTGGTGATACAGTATATCTTGTGAATAATATGTTCTTGTATATGCCACAACAAGTATTAACACTAGGATGGGACAATGAAATGATTTTAACATATGTTCCCCACCCTTGGTTATTAGATTTGTATAACGAAGAACCTGAGTTGTTTATATGAGAAATGAGGGTATTATGACAAATTTTGATTATCTAAAGAAAGAGCCAAAATTTAATAGTTTTTCAGATGTAGCAATAGCCGCGGAGAAGATTCTTAAGATTGATATGGAATCTAGTGTGATTAACTGCCGTCGTGCAATGGAGTTCGCAATAAAATGGATGTACTCTGTGGACAAGTCGTTAGAGATGCCATATCAGGATAATTTGATAAGTCTTATGAGTACAGAAGCGTTTCATGATCTTGTAGATGATGCTTTGTGGAAACGTCTTGATTTAATTCGTAAGATTGGTAACCGAGCTGCACATAACGGAAGAAAGATAACAGAGGATGAAGCTATTTTATGCTTACAGAATTTGTTTATCTTTATGGATTATGTGTCATATTGCTATTCTGATTATTACGAAGAACGACAATATGATGTGAGCTTATTGACTGAGACTCATAAGGAAACTACTGCAGTAAAATCTTCAGATGATGATGTGAATTTGCAAGCGTTAATTGCAGAGAATAAAGCCCTTAAAGAAGAACTTACAGCAAAACGTGCAGAACAGCAGCAGACATATGTTCCAAAGCCCCTTGATTTATCAGAGTATAAGACAAGAAAAATCTACATTGATGCTATGCTTTTAGATGCTGGCTGGACAGAAGGAAAAGATTGGATTAACGAGGTCGAACTTCCGGGTATGCCTAATAAATCAGAAGTGGGATTTGCAGATTATGTTCTTTATGACGATAGTCATAGACCACTTGCTGTTGTAGAAGCAAAGAGAACTTGTGTAGATGTTGCCAAAGGAAGACAGCAGGCGAAACTATATGCTGATTTGCTTGAAGCACAGTATAAGAGAAGACCGGTAGTATTTCTTACTAACGGTTTTGAAACAAGAATTATTGATAACCAGTATCCGGAGAGAAAGGTTGCTGTTATTTACTCTAAAAGAGATTTAGAGAAGCTTTTTAATCTTCAGACAATGAAGACAAGTCTTAACCATATCTCTGTAGATAAGGAAATTGCAGGTCGTTATTATCAGGAAGGTGCTATCAAGGCTGTATGTGATGCGTTTGATAATCGCAATCGTAGAAAGGCACTTCTTGTTATGGCTACCGGTTCCGGAAAAACAAGAACTGTTATAGCATTATGCAAAGTTCTTTTAGATGCAGGATGGGTTAAGAATATATTGTTCCTTGCGGATCGTAATTCGTTAGTTACACAGGCAAAAAGAAATTTTGTGAATCTTTTGCCTGATTTGTCATGTTCGAATCTTGTGGAAGAAAAAGATAATTATACTGCACATTGTATTTTTTCTACATATCAGACCATGATGAACTGTATCGATTCTGTTAAGGATGACAATGGTAAGCTATTTACTTGTGGTCATTTTGACCTTGTTATCTGTGATGAAGCACATAGATCAATTTATAACAAATATAGAGATATATTTAATTATTTTGACGCTCCGCTAGTGGGGCTTACGGCAACGCCTAAGGATGAGATTGATAAGAATACTTATGGAATATTTGATTTAGAAAATGGTGTGCCTACTTATGGATATGAGTTAGCGCAAGCTGTAAAGGATGGTTATCTTGTAGACTTTACTACGGTTGAAACAAAACTGAAATTCATAGAAGAAGGTATTGCTTACGACGAGTTGTCAGAAGAAGATAAGGCAGCTTATGAAGAAACTTTTGAATTTGAAGATGGAGAATTGCCAGAGAGAATAAATTCGTCCGCTTTAAATACATGGATTTTTAATGAGGATACAATTAAACAAGTTCTTCATGTCTTTATGCGGGATGGTCTTAAGGTGGACTATGGGCAGAAAATAGGTAAGACGATTATCTTTGCCAAGAATCATGACCATGCAGAGAAGATTTTGGAGATATTTAATAAGCAGTATCCAGAATTGAGTAAAAATGGACAGCCGTTTGCAAAGGTTATAGATAACTATATGACATATGCACAGAGTGCAATTGATGAATTTTCTGATCCAAAGAAAATGCCTCAGATTGCGATTTCGGTTGACATGCTTGATACGGGTATTGATGTACCGGAAGTGTTGAATCTTGTGTTTTTTAAGAAGGTTATGAGCAAAGCTAAGTTCTGGCAGATGATTGGTCGTGGTACCAGACTTTGTCCAGGTCTTATGGATGGAGAAGATAAAGGAAAATTCTATATTTTTGATTTCTGTGGTAACTTCGAATTTTTCCGTATGAATCAAGGAAGACCTACGGCTAATATGATTGCTCTTCAGGGAGCTATTTTCTCTCTCAAATTCGAAATAGCATATAAGCTTCAGAGTATTGAGTATCAGATTGACAGACTTATTGCATACAGAAAGAAGCTTGTTGAAATGATGTCCGGCAAGGTGCAGGAGTTGAATCGTGAAAACTTTGCAGTAAGGCAACATCTTAAGTATGTAGACACTTATTCTGTCGAGGCGAATTATCAATCGATTACCTTTGAAGATACTTTGATGGTTCGAGAAGAATTAGCACCGCTTATTATGCCTGATGGGGATGAAGCAAGCGCGGTTCGTTTTGATGCTTTGATGTATGGAATGGAATTGATATTTTTAGCGGGAAAAGGATATGGTAGACACAGAAGTGACCTTTTTAAAAAGGTGGAAGGAATTTCCAGTGTTGCCAATATTCCTGAAATACAGATGCAGTCAGAACTTATTAATAAGATTTTGCATACAGACTATGTAGATAATGCCGGAATTGATGAGTTCGAGCATATCAGAGTAAGTCTGCGTAATCTGATGAAGTACCTTCCAAAAGGTATCATCAAGTACGATACAGATTTCACAGATGAGATTTTGTCTACAGAGTGGAATGATTCTGAACTTGAAAATGATGAATTAAAGAACTATAAGGCAAAGGCTGAGTTCTATATTCGTCAGCATCAAAATAATATTGCAATTGCTAAACTTAAGACCAATCAGCCATTGACGGAGACAGATGTTAAAACTCTGGAACAGATTCTTTGGAAGGAAGTTGGGTCTAAAGATGATTATGAAAAGGAATACGGTCATAAACCATTGGGAGAGTTCGTTCGAGAGATTGTGGGACTGGATATGAATGCTGCAAAAGAAGCTTTCTCAGAGTTCCTTAATGATACAAATCTTGATAGTAGACAGATTTACTTTGTGAATCAGATTGTTGAGTATATTGTACACAATGGTATGATGAAGGATTTATCAGTGTTACAAGAATCACCATTTATTGATAAGGGTAGTGTGGTAGAGATATTCACTGACTTGACAGTATGGATGGGAATCAGGAAGGTTATTGATAGGATTAATGCAAATGCGGCAGCGTAGGACATATAGTTAGAACGAAAGATTTTATTGAAGAAGATCTGGTTTTGTGATATAGTTACTGTGCTATTTTTGGGGATTCTTCTAGGTAGGAATAATCAATGTTGTCTAATTGATACAGCAAATGGCACAGTAGCAAAAGAAGCAAACACCACAAACCCTTAAAGATCAAGGGTTTTGAAAGGAGAATATAGAAAAATGAAATTAGGTATCGTAGGCCTACCAAACGTAGGAAAAAGTACATTATTCAACGCATTAACAAAAGCAGGAGCAGAATCAGCAAACTATCCATTCTGTACCATCGATCCAAACGTAGGAATCGTTCCAGTACCAGACCATAGATTAACACTTCTTGGCGATTTATATAAGACAAAGAAAGTAACTCCAGCGATTATCGAATTCGTAGACATCGCAGGTCTTGTAAAAGGTGCTAGTAAGGGTGAAGGTCTTGGAAACCAGTTCCTTGCAAATATCCGTGAAGTAGACGCAATCGTACATGTAGTAAGATGTTTTGAGAACTCGAACATTGTTCATGTTGACGGAAGCATCAATCCAGTACGTGATATTGAGACAATCAATCTTGAACTTATCTTCTCAGACTTAGAAATCTTAGAGCGTCGTATTGCTAAGGTTGCAAAACAGGCTCGCATGGATAAAACTCTTGCAAAAGAAATGGAACTTCTTGAAGCAATCAAGGCTCATTTAGAAGACAGCAAGATGGCTCGTACATTTGAAGTGCCAGACGATGAAGATATGCAGGCTTGGTTTGCTGGATACAATCTTCTTACAGCAAAATCTACTATCTACGCAGCGAACGTAGAAGAAGATGATCTTGCAGATGATGGTGCAAGCAATGCAAATGTAGAAGCTGTTCGTAAACTTGCAGCAGAAGAAAATAGTGAAGTTTTTGTTATCTGTGCACAGATTGAACAGGAAATTGCTGAATTAGATGATGATGAAAAGGCAATGTTCTTAGAAGACCTTGGATTAAAAGAATCTGGTCTTGAAAAACTCATCAAAGCAAGCTATAGCTTACTCGGTCTTATCAGTTACTTAACAGCTGGTGAAGATGAATGTAGAGCTTGGACTATTAAGAAAGGTACAAAGGCTCCACAGGCAGCAGGTAAAATCCATAGCGACTTTGAACGTGGATTTATCCGTGCAGAAGTAGTAAACTACAAAGACCTTCTTGAATTAGGTAGCCTTTCCGCTGCAAAAGCAAAAGGTGTAGTTGGTACAGAAGGTAAAGAATACGTTGTTAAAGATGGCGACGTTATGTTGTTTTTATTCAATGTATAAGCCTGCAAAAATAGCCGTAAGAATGGGCGTGAATTTATTCACATGCACATTCTTGCGGCTTTTTTTATTGGCGGATACGCCACTCAAATGAGTGAACTCCGTTGGAACAACGGAAATTTTACGAAGTAAAATGTGGTTCACGAATTTGTGTCGCAGGCTTATATGAGTGCATATCATAACAAAAAAAGGTCTATATCTATGCGTTTTTTAGA
This sequence comes from Agathobacter sp., assembly GCA_045544235.1. GTDB lineage: Bacteria > Bacillota > Clostridia > Lachnospirales > Lachnospiraceae > Roseburia. Next base: position 11,410 of record JAZPYQ010000001.1, read on the forward strand.
TTTATGCGATAGGGAAGTCATTAATATCAATGACTGTAGGTATTTGGGACATGTTAGAGATGTGGAATTTGACCAGTGCACGGGCTGTATATGTGCGATTATTGTTCCAGGACCTGGGAAGTATATGGGATGTTTTGGTAGAGAGAGTGAGTTTGTAATTCCGTGGTGCAATATTATCCGAATAGGACCAGATATTGTACTTGTGAACTTAAAAGATGAAATGTGCCACAAAATTTAGTATGTCTTAGTTGACAAGACTTGTCCGTATAGTTATACTTTAAGTATATTATTATGCGTGAATAGGCAGAAGCGGAGGTAACTTATGAAGTGTCCATTTTGTAGCAGTGAAAATACGAGAGTAATTGACTCACGTCCAGCGGATGATAACAACTCTATCAGACGCCGTAGATTATGTGATGATTGTGGTAAACGTTTTACTACTTATGAAAAAGTAGAGACTATTCCACTTATCGTAATTAAGAAAGATAATATTCGTGAACAGTATGATCGTTCAAAGATTGAAGCTGGTGTACTTCGTGCATGTCATAAGCGTCCAATTTCTGCAGATCAGATTACAAAATTAGTAGATGATGTAGAAGTAGAAGTATTCAACAGAGAAGAAAAAGAAATTCCAAGTACTGTTATCGGTGAAATCCTTATGGATAAATTAAAAGACTTGGATTCTGTTGCATATGTTCGTTTTGCGTCTGTATATCGTGAGTTCAAAGACGTAAATACATTTATGAACGAATTGAAGAAAATGTTAGGTTAATTACAAGGAGCGAAAATGTTCGTATCGGGAGTTCGTCCAAGCGAAGAAATTTATAAATATAATTCCATAAGATTAAAAGTGCTTCGCAAACAGATGATTGAAGCGGATGAGGTTAATGTAAAAGTTGATATTAAAAAAGTCATGTCAGATATGGCGAAAGACTTTACATTGCAGCAGTATCAGTATTTTGTGGGAAGTCCATCTCAGACGGATGATGATTCGAAGGTTGCACTTTGTACAGGCGAAAGATTTGCTTTATAAGAATGAATAGGGAAAGGTCTTGACATGAGGTCTTTTCCTTTTTTCATGAATAGGAACTGGACATGTTTTTTGAGAAAGGATAGAGTATGGCTATTTTTTTCCCAGGTGAATATTTAGATTCGACCTATGATATTGACTTTGACAAACTTTATAATAATGGTTACCGTGCGGTTATTTTTGACGTGGATAACACATTAGTTCCACATGGCGAGCCAGCAGATGAGAGAGCAAAAGAATTATTTGCCCATTTGAAAGAGTTGGGGTATTCTTGTATGCTTTTGTCAAACAACAAGGAACCTCGTGTAAAAATGTTTAATGATGTGGTTCAGGTGAACTACATTTTCAAGGCAAATAAGCCCCTCCCAGCTAATTATAAGAAGGCTATGGAAATTATGGGAACTACAAAAGAAAATACATTATTTGTAGGAGACCAGATTTTCACAGACGTAATGGGTGGCAATCTTGCGGGAATCCGTACGATTTTGGTAAAACCTATTCATCCAAAGGAAGAAATTCAAATTGTGTTAAAACGAATTCCAGAGAAATTGATTTTATTTTTCTATAAGATTACAAGAAAAATCTTTGGTGAAAAATACGAATCATCTGCGAAAACGAAGGCATAATGAAAATAGAACAACAAAGAAATGAGGAGAAAATATTATGAGAATTGCAATTGGTAACGATCATGCAGCTACAGCACTTAAGTTTGAAATTATGGAATATGTAAAAGAACTTGGACATGAAGTAGTAAACTTTGGTACAGACACAAACGAAAGCTGTAATTATCCAGAAATCGGCGCTCGTGTGGGACATGCCGTAGTAGAAGAAGATTTTGACTGTGGTATTCTTATTTGTGGTACTGGCGTAGGAATTTCTATTGCAGCAAATAAAGTAAAAGGTGTACGTGCAGCGGTATGCTCTGATGTAGCTACAGCTCACCTTGTAAAAGAACACAATAATGCAAATATCATTGCATTTGGTGCTCGTATTGTTGGTAGTGAACTTGCAAAAGATATCGTAAAAGCATATTTAGATGCTGAGTTCATGGGTGGAAGACACCAGATTCGCGTAGATATGATTTCAGATTTGGAAGTATAAGGCGCTAAAAGGTTGATTTTAAGGCTTTTTCTTGAAATAAAGGGAAAAAAGCATTGAAATATATAAGGTTTTATAGTAGAATATTCGGAGACTTGTGATTAACACAAAAATTAAGGAGGAAGAATCGAATGGTAACAGCAGGCGATTTTAAAAATGGTATTACATTAGAATACGATGGAAACATCTGTCAGATTATTGAATTTCAGCATGTTAAACCTGGTAAAGGTGCAGCATTCGTTAGAACAAAATTACGTAACATCATCAGTGGCGGTATCGTAGAAACATCTTTCCGTCCAACAGAAAAATTCCCATTAGCTCGTATCGAAAGAAAAGATATGCAGTACTTATATGGCGATGATGATTTCTACAACTTCATGGATGTAGAAACATATGACCAGATTAGCTTAACAAGAGAAGCTGTAGGTGATGCTCTTAAATTCGTAAAAGAAAACGAAATGTGTAAAATCTGTTCACACAATGGTAACGTTTTCGCAGTAGAACCACCATTGTTCGTAGAACTTGAAATTACAGATACAGAACCTGGTTTCAAAGGTGATACAGCTACAGGTGCTACAAAACCAGCTACTGTTGAAACAGGTGCAAAAGTTATGGTTCCATTATTCGTAGAAATCGGAAACGTAATCAAAATCGATACTAGAACAGGTGAGTATTTATCACGTGTATAGTCAAGCGCATGGATAAAATAAGCGTCGTACAAGTTTACTTGTAACGACGCTTTATTTTTGTCCATGAGATTGGGCGGTCACGCCCAAAGCGAGAGCCGAGTCGCTTGTAAAGCGACGGAAAGTCACGAAGTGACGTGGGTCGAGCTGCTTGACTATATATAATGCGAGCCTACTCGGTTACCCACACTTCTTCTTCACCACCCACACCAATTCCGCCGTCACCACTATGGCAGCCACAATCATAGAGATGATATAAGCATACATTCCGTACACAGGCACTAAAAACCATATGGCGAGAATACGAACTGCACAGCCGGTTAGATTACATACCAAGGTTAAAGAAGCATGCCCTAATCCATTTACAATGCTGCTAAGTAAACCAGAAGTATACATAAAAGGACAAAGAATACTCAGGATACGGATATAGAATCCTGCTAATGTATTGTCAAAGATGTATGTACCAAACCAGTCTGCGGACAATAGGAATACAAATGTACATAGGGAGCCCAATGCTACACCACAGCAAATGGCTCCTTTTATTGTGTCCAAAACCAGGCACATATCCCCTTTTGCCTTGGTCTCTGAGATGCGAGGTAAAAGCAAAACGGAGAGGGAATTGGTAATAGCCGATGGAAAAAATATGACAGATAATGCCATACCAGTCAAAATCCCAAAATGGCCAAGAGCTTCATCTGAGCTATATCCAAAAGAAACCAGTTGTTGTGGTAGTAAAAGGTTTTCCAAGCTGTGACTTAAGGTCATGAGCACATGATTTAAGGTCAATGGTATTGCCATAAAAGTCAAGGGTGGAAGCGTGTCTTGAAAGAGCTCTTTAGGTGAGAAAATACGTGGTTTGCTAACTGTTTCCGAAGTAGATGGATTCTCAAAACCTAAATATGCAGTAACATTAAATAGAAAACCTACAAGTTCGCTAATAACAAGACCCCACACAGCATGAATTGGCTCAAGAGGTAGTCCTTGTTCCGTCAATACTTTATAGATAAGCAGGGTTCCAAAAACTCTTGCTAATTGTTCTATAATCTGACAAGAAGAAGGGATTACAGAATTCTTTTTCCCATAATAGTACCCGTTAAAACAGGAATGAATACATGCTGGAGGAATTGCGTATACCAAAATTTGGAGCAGATCGGATGTTCGAGGCTCTTTTAATATTGTCGTAGCAATCCAAGGTGCAAGAAAATAAATTCCTAGTGAAATCAAACCGGATAAAAGACAAGAAAGGAACAATCCTACATATAGATATCGTTTTCCAGCTTTTTCAGAGGCTACAAAACGGGAAATGGATGTCTGAATTCCACTGGCAGCAATTGCCAAACACAGTGAAAATACAGGAAAAATCAGTTGATAAAGACCTAGTCCACTAGCACCAATAGTTCGAGATAAGAATATTCTATAAAAGAAGCCCAGTATTCTACTAAAGAAACCAGCACCAGTTAAAAGAAGGGTGCCCAGGATTAAGGGGTGTTTTTTTATTTTCGATAAGATAGGAATACCTCCAAGAAGGGGCTTTATTATTAGTATATGTGGAGGGGTTAATTATATGAACAACAGAATTTATCTGGATCATGCGGCAACCACAGATATGCTGCCAGAGGTTACTTATGCAATGGAGCCCTATTATGTGAAAAAGTATGGGAATGCATCAGCCACATATGAGCTGGGGGTTGAGGCAAGAAAAGCAATAGAGAAGGCAAGAGAGCAGATAGCAGCAAGTATCAATGCAAAGCCTCATGAGATATTTTTTACCTCAGGGGGAAGTGAGTCAGATAACTGGGCGGTAAAAGTGATGGCAGGAGAACGGAAAAAGGAATGTAAACATATTATCACTTCTCAAATTGAGCATCATGCTATTTTGCATTCCTGCGAACATCTGGAACGATTGGGATATCCAGTGACTTATTTGGATGTAGATAAAGAGGGTGTCGTGGATATGGTGCAACTAGAGAAAGCGATAAAGCAAAGTAGTTATACGACTAATCCAGAAGAAAAAATAGCCCTCATATCTATTATGTATGCCAACAATGAGATTGGAACGATAGAACCAATTGAAGAAATAGGAAAGTTGGCAAGAAGAAATAAAATCGTTTTTCATACTGATGCAGTCCAGGCAGTAGGACAATTGCCTATATCGGTACGAAAACTACCTATTGATATGCTTAGTGCCAGTGCACATAAGTTTCATGGACCGAAAGGAGTAGGATTTTTGTATGTAAGAGATGGAGTACAGTTACCATCCTTTATACATGGTGGAGGACAGGAAAGAGGTAAAAGAGCTGGGACTGAAAACGTAGCAGGAATTGTTGGTATGGCAAAGGCGCTTACGATTGCACAAACGGAAATCACGCGAAAAGGAAAAGAACTGGTTAGTTTACGAAACTACTTTATGAAACGAATAATGAATGAAATTCCAGATACAAGAATTAATGGGCATAAAGAAAAGAGGTTACCAGGAAATGTGAATGTATCTTTTAAAAAAATACCTGGGGTAGCGCTTTTAGTGTTATTAGAGGAAGAAGGAATATATGCCTCTGCTGGATCTGCTTGCAGTGCAGGGACAACAAATCTTTCCCATGTGATAAGAGCAATTGAGGTTCCAAAAGAATACGCCTATGGAACAGTGCGTTTTTCTCTTGGTAAGGAAAATACCAAGAAAGAAATTGACAGAACCATAAGCGTACTAAAAAAATCTGTAAAAATTCTTCGTCAAGAAGATTAAAAATGCATATTCTATTATGGGATGAATTTTTTGATGGCTTCACCTACACCATCTTCTTCATTAGAAGTAGTAATGTAATCTGCGATTGCTTTGATGTCATCAGATGCATTTCCCATAGCAACCCCAAGGCCTGCGGCGTTAATCATAGAGTAATCATTTTCGGAATCGCCCACTGCCATGGTCTCCTCCATGGTGACGCCAAGTAGAGCGGTCAGTGCTTTTAAGCCAGTGCTTTTGGTTACACCAGCTTTACTAATTTCAAAGTTGTCAAAACCGCCGCAAACAACTTCAATCGCAGATTGGGACTTAAGAAACTTTATGGTTTCATCACGGTAAAGGCGAGTTCCATCTGGCTGTGGATAGAAATTCAGGTTGATTTTTTGAATTTTTTTGCCACAGTCGTCTACATAGGCACGTAAATCCTCCACTGGAGTTCTGGTTGCAATCATATATTTTCTTAAAGATTCTGGTACATCAAGTTTTCCGATATTTTCTCTGCAACGAACAGGTGTAAATCCTTCGCCATCAATATACAGATCAATATGAATATTCCTGCTTAAAATATAATCTAAAATAGGTTGTAACATCTCTAAATCCATGGTGTTGTCATAGAGACATTCTTTGTTTTTTATGCGATAAATAGCAGCTCCGTTTGTAGTTAAAGCGTATTCAATAGCAGTGTCTTTAATCTGCTCAAATGGAAGTCCGTTAAAAGGACGTCCAGTAGAAATAACTGTGTGTACGCCTTTGGCAGCAGCTCTATTTAGTTCTGCAATAGTCATTGGTGTGATTTTGCCGTTGTGATTGAACAGCGTGCCGTCCAGGTCAAGGGCGATTAGTTTGATATCCTGCATATTTTTGTATGCTCCTCTCAATTTGCATATATATTCTAGAAAAATGTTTCCAAATTCATTTAACATAGGTTATTATATAGGAAAGTGTTTTTTAAGAAAAGAGAAAAATTATGACAAAACAGGAATTTAAAAGATTAATTGAAAATGGACCAATTATATTGGATGGAGCTATGGGTACAGGTCTTATGAAGGCAGGCATGTCAGTAGACGAGTGTACAGAAAAATGGGCCGTAGAGCATCCTGACGTGGTGATGAATATTCAGAAAGCCTATATCGAGGCCGGTGCACAGATCATTTATGCGCCTACTTTTGGTGCAAATCGTATCAAATTAAAAGAATATGGATTGGAAAACGAAATTGAATTTTTAAATAAAGAATTGGTTGCCTTATCTAAAAAGGCTGCAGATGAAAAAGCCCTTGTAGCAGGTGACTTAACCATGACCGGACAGATTCCATATCCTGTAGGAGATGTGCCATTTGAAGTATTTGTGGATACTTATAAGGAACAGGCACGTCTTTTGGTGGATGCAGGTGTAGACCTGATGGTAATAGAAACTATGATGAGTTTACAGGAATGTCGTGCAGCAGTGCTTGCTATTCGTGAAGTGTGTGATTTGCCAATTATGGCAACACTTACCTATAACGAAGATGGCAGAACTCTTTATGGTACGCCACCAGAAGTAGCTATCAATGTATTGCAGTCTCTCGGAGTAGATGCAGTGGGTGTAAATTGTTCCACAGGTCCAGAAGGGATGGTTCCTATTGTGGAAAAAATGGCTGAGTATGCCACAGTTCCACTTATTGCAAAACCAAATGCAGGACTTCCAGAACTAGATGGTATGGAAACGGTTTATCGTATGTCTCCAGAAGAATTTGCCCGTACTGGTAAAAAACTTATCGAAGCTGGTGCAAGTATGGTGGGCGGCTGTTGCGGTACCACACCAGAACATGTAAAAGCCCTTGCAGAAGCGGTAAAGGGTATGGAGATTCGTAAACCACTAGAACAGCACAGACGAATTCTTACATCAGAACGTGCCATGGTAGAAGTAAAATTAGATGGCAATTTCCTCGTGGTCGGGGAACGTATCAATCCTACAGGCAAGAAAGCACTTCAGGCAGAACTTCGCGAAGGAAAACTGGACATGGTTCGCAAATTTGCTATGGAACAAGAAGCGGCAGGTGCAGCACTTTTAGATATCAATACAGGCATGAATGGTATTGATGAAATGGCTATGACCAAAGAGGTGATTTATGAAGTATCCTCAACAGTAGACTGTCCACTAGTATTGGATACCAGTCACATTGATGTTATGGAAGAAGCACTTCGCATTTATCCTGGACGAGCATTGATTAACTCTATTTCCTATGAGTCGGCGAAATGTGATGCCATGCTTTCTCTTGCAAAAAAATATGGTGCTATGTTTATTTTGTTACCATTATCAGATGCAGGACTTCCAAAAGACAACGAAGAAAAGACAGAAGTTTTAGAAAAAATTTATCATAAAGCCATGGAAATGGGGATTGCCCATGAAGATATTATTGTAGATGGTTTGGTAACCACCGTTGGTGCAAATGCAGCAGCAGGCGTGGAATGTTTTGATACCATCGCATACTGTAAGGAAGTGAAAAAACTTCCTACCATCTGCGGGCTTTCCAATATCTCCTTTGGCTTACCAGAAAGAGGAACTGTAAACGCAACATTCCTTACCATGGCTATGGCAAAAGGTATGACCATGGCTATTGCAAATCCTTGTCAGGAACAGCTTATGCATGCTATGTTTGCTGCAGATATGCTTCTGCATCATCCAAATGCAGACGTTAATTTTGTAGACAAAATGAATGCGGCAAATGCCACTGAAGATGAGACGCATCATCCAATTCATCGTCATGTAGTAAAAGGAAATGGCATTGCGATTTTAGATGCCGTAAAAGAGGAATTAGCTCTAGGTACAAAGGCAGAATTAATCATCAATGAATACCTGATTCCTGCGATTAACGAAGTGGGACAGTATTTTAATGATGGAAAATACTTCCTTCCTCAATTAATCCGTAGTGCAAACACTATGAAAATGGCTATTGATCATGTGGAACCATTGTTAGAGAAAAAGGAAACCGGAGAAGCACTTCCTGCTATCGTAATTGCAACTGTAAAAGGTGATATCCACGATATCGGCAAAAATTTAGTTGTTCTTATGTTAAAGAACTATGGCTACCCAGTTATTGACCTTGGAAAAGACGTGCCAGCAGAAGAAATTGTACGTGTTGCTATGGAAGAAAATGCAGCAGTCATCGGTTTATCAGCCCTTATGACAACTACCATGATGCGTATGCAGGATGTAGTAGACGAATGTCGAGCAAAAGGCTGTAAGGCGAAGGTTGTAATCGGAGGCGCATGCATTACAGAAGATTTTGCAACAGAAATCGGTGCAGATGCGTATGCAAAGGATGCAGCAGACACTGTTAGAGTGGTGCAGAGATTGCTTATCTAAAAATTGAAATTTAAGAAGATGAGTTCATATGAAAAAAGACTCTTGATTTCTCAAGAGTCTTTTTTAGTAGCGAGAGGGGGATTCGAACCCTCGACACTACGGGTATGAACCGTATGCTCTAGCCAACTGAGCTATCTCGCCATATTTAATTTATTACGATTATCTCGTAAAGTGGGACCAACAGGGCTCGAACCTGTGACCCCCTGCTTGTAAGGCAGGTGCTCTCCCAGCTGAGCTATGATCCCATGTTCGTCGCTGTTTTCCAGCGACTTGATTAGTATAACTTGTACTAGAAGAAATGTCAACAACTTTTTTTAAAAAATTTAATTTGATTGACAAACACGATATATTCTTATTTCTATTCTAAAAACATTATTTCTATGCTATAATTTAAAATAAGTTTTAAATATAAAGGATAAAGGAGTTTTTTACTATGGATGAACAAAAGACACTAAAGAAGAATCTATGGTTTTTCCCACTGGGAACCGTAGGACGAGATATGATGTACAGCTTGGTTACAAACTTCCTGCTGACATACATTCTTTTTACAAAAGGACTTAACGCTGCACAGCTTGCAGCAATTACAGCTATTATGGTAGCGGCTCGTGTGTTCGATGCATTAAATGATCCTATCATGGGCAATATCATCGAAAACACACATACAAAATGGGGTAAATTTAAACCTTGGATGGTGATCGGTACAGTACTTTCTTGTATCGTAGTATTTATGGTATTCTCAACCAATTTAAAAGGATGGGCATTTGTAGGATTATTTGGAGTGTTTTATTTCTGCTATAGTATTGCATACACCATGCATGATATTTCGTACTGGGGTATTGTACCTGCCCTTAGCTCTGATGCTGGAGCGAGAGATGCATTTACTTCACGTGCAACACTTTTCGCAGGCGTAGGTGGAACATTGGCATCTATCGTTATTCCTATGTTTACTACAGGTGCTACAGCTATCGGTGGTAACGCAAGTACAGCATACGCAGTAGTTTCGTTAGGTATTTGTATTGTAATGCCAGCATTTTTCCTTTTTACTATTTTAGGAGTAAAAGAACACAGAGAAACGGAAAAGCCACAAAAGGCAGAAGGTGGAGTGTTCAAGAAGATGATTAGCGCTGTAAAACACAATGATCAGCTTCGCTGGATTGCAGTGATTTTCTTGATTCAACAAATCGGAAATAACTTCGTATTAGGTGGAATCGGTTCTACATACATTTACTTACAGTACGGATACGAAGGTGGATTATATTCTCTCTTCTCTACGGTAGGGGTGGCTGCCACAGCGTTCCTTATGATTTTCTATCCAGCGATTTCGAAGAGAATCAATCGTAAACCACTTATGAATATTATGGTAGTGATTTCTACTGTAGGTTTTGTATTTATGATTTTATCTAGAATCATTCCAAGTATCGGTTTTGTATTATTGACCATTGGTTATATGGTTTCCAACTTTGGTTTGTATTCTTATTATCTTATTATGATGATTTCTATTATCAATACGGTAGAATACAATGAATATAAAACTGGTGATCGTAACGAAGCGATTGTAGCTTCTGTTCGTCCACTTATTACAAAGATGAGTTCTGCGCTTGTAGTAATGATGACAACCGCAACTTATATGATTTTTGGTGTAACCAATTATACAAATCAGATTTCTGATTTGGAAAGTGCAGCTGCAGCTGGAACAATTACTGATGTGGAAAAATTAGATGCTATTAGCAAAGTGATTCAGGGGGTTGACCAGGGACAAACCTTAGGACTTCTTGTTCTTATGGTTGTAGTTCCATATGCAATGATGCTTCTTTCAAACTTCTTATACCAGAAGAAGTATAAATTAGATGAAGCCGAATATGACCGCATTTGTAAAGAATTAGAGGAAAGAAGACAGGCATAAGTTTTCATTTTTGGAGGGGAAAATGAGTACAGTAAATAAGATTACAAAACAGAGCAAAATAGGAGAATTGTATAGCACAACAGTAGGTCATGATGCTTTAGAAAAAGTGCTTTTACAACTTAATATTCCAACATCTGCTATTACAAATCCAATCGTATCTAATATCAAAATAGAAGGTTTGGAAAAGGTGATTGGAAAGCAGTTTGGAGAAGGCTTTTTCGATTCTATATTGAAATTGGTAAATTCAGATACAGAAGCACCATTTGTAAGTAAAGAACCTGTGACTGAAAAGTGGTGGAAAGAAGCTGTTATTTATCAGATTTATCCTAGAAGCTTTTACGATACCAACGGAGATGGCATCGGCGATCTTCGCGGTATTATTGAGAAATTAGATTATTTGCAGGATTTGGGAGTGACAGCAATTTGGATGTCGCCTATTTATGATTCGCCAAATGATGATAATGGTTATGACATTCGTGATTATCGCAAGATTATGACCGAGTTTGGCACCATGGAAGATTTTGATGAGCTTTTAGAAAAGACTCATGAAAGAGGAATGAAAGTTATCATGGACTTAGTTATTAACCATACCTCTGATGAGCATGAATGGTTCCGGAAAGCATTAGAAGATCCAGATGGCGAATATGGCGACTATTATTTCTTCCGTGATGGAAATGGTGGTAAGAAATATCCAAATAACTGGACAAGTTTCTTCTCAGGACAAGCTTGGAATTATTATGAAGATATTGATAAATATGCCCTTCACCTTTTCTCAAAGAAACAGATGGATTTGAATTGGGACAATCCAAAACTTCGAGAAAACTTAATCGAAATGATTAACTGGTGGCTGGAAAAAGGTGTAGACGGATTCCGTATGGACGTTATTAATTATATTTCCAAGTCAGAAGGACTTCCAAATGGAGATGATACAATTGGACAGCTGATGGGCTATCCTGGCATTGAAACTTACTATTACGGTCCAAATCTTCACAAATACTTACACGAAGTACGCACAAAAGCATTTGACCTTCATGGCGCATTCTCTGTAGGTGAAACACCTGGTGTAGGAATGAAGATGGCGCAGATGCTGACTGGTGAAGAACGTAAAGAATTGGATATGGTATTCTCATTTGACAACTTGGAAACACCAGGTCATGTGCGTTGGGACGACTATGAATATGATTTGAACTATTACAAGAAATATATTACAGACTGGATGTTAAACTATGGCAACAACTGTTGGATGTCACTTTTCTACAACAACCATGACAATCCACGTATGGTTAGCAAGATTAGTTTGGACCCACAGTACACAGAAGCAATCGAAAAGCTTTTGGCCGTTATGCAGATGACGTTAAAGGGAACACCGTTCATTTATCAGGGTGATGAGATGGGACTTGTAAACTATGAATTTATCAGTCCCGATGAACCAACAGATGTAGAAGCAAAAGGTCTTGTAGCAGAACTTCGTGAAAAGGGAAAAACAGAAGAAGAAATTCTAAAGACTATTAATGCTGGCACCAGAGAACATACTCGTATTCTTCTTCCATGGAATGAATATCCAGCAGATTTCCGTGATGGTTTGCGTCAGGAAATCAATGAAGAAATTACAAATACATACAAAGAACTAATTGCGCTTCGTAAGGGTGATAAGGCTCTTGTATACGGTGATTTCAAATTGATTAATGATAAAAAAGACAGATTTGTTTATAGCCGTACACTTAATGGGACAACATATATTGTAGACTGCAACTTAGGAAAGAAACAGCAAAAAGCCTATATTCCAGAAGGATATAAAGCAGTATACCTCTCTAAGAACAGTATTTGCCATGAGTTGTCTCCATATGAAACACGTATTTGGAAAAAAGAATCTTAGTTAGAAATAATGTATTCTGTTCGGGCGGAGTTTTCTCCGCCCGAATTTAGACAAAAGGATAAGTATGAATTTGAAAATTTTTGCCATGACCCACAAGCAGTTTGAAGTACCAGAAGATCCATTATATCAGCCACTTCATGTAGGCCATATAAATGCAAAGGATTTGGGTTATCCTGGAGATGATGTAGGGGAGAATATTTCGTATTTAAACTGTTATTATAGCGAGCTTACAGGGCATTATTGGCTATGGAAAAATTGCAAAGATGTGGATTATATTGGCACCTGTCATTATCGAAGATATCTGATTAACGAACAGGAAAAAGTATTGACAAAAACCGAATATGAGAATTTGCTGAAAGACTATGATTTGGTTACCACCAAGAGAGTGATACTGAACAATTCGTATCATTATGGATTTTCTGCAAATCATAATATAAATGCACTGGATTGTACGGGAGAGGTTATTCGTGACTTATATCCAGAATACTACGAGACATTTATTACTCTGGTACATGAAAATGAAACCTATTTTGGAAATATGTTTGTAACTAGTAAAGCCTTATTTGACAAGTATTGTGAATGGCTATTTACTATTTTCGCAGAAGTGGAAAAGCGTATTGATTTGGATACAGATGAAGATGCCTACCATAAGCGCGTACTAGGATTTATTTCAGAATTCCTACTTTTGGTATGGGTTCGTGTAAATGGATTAAAAGTGTATGAATGCAAAGTAGGAATGCTAGGAGAAAAGGCAGAGACCAGAGAACTAAAAGAAACATTAGCAGAGTACTTTCGAAATAAAGATATAGAAGGTGCTATGCAGTATTTCATGCAGGTGAAAAACGCACGTCCAGATGTAATGATGGAGGCGTCCGATGTAACAGGTGAGCTTCGTCTTTGTATGCAGATTATTGCTACAGCGGGAAAAGAGCAAGAAATGTACGGAAACAGTGTGTTGGATAGAGAGAATGATTTTCGCAAACTCATTGCGTTATTTACCCAATTGAATAATGTGACTTATCGTAAGCACCGAGGAGAGATGACGGCGGAAGATGAAAGCTTTTTGATTAAGAATCAGATTTCAAAGGTAGCACTTGAGGTGGCAGAGTCTGTATATAAGGCAGTTACACGAGCTATAGAAGATGCACCAGAGTTTTTTGAACATAGAAATCATAAGTAATACATGACTATAAAATGAAAGAGGAACGGTATATGACATACGCAGATATCAGAAAAAATGAAGAGGTTTTAGCTCTTTTAAAGAAGGGAAATGCAAACTTACATGTGTTGGGATTTACAGATCATTCAGAAGCACATACTGGTTTGGTTGCAGATCGTGCTGCTATGATTTTAGAAAAGTTTGGATATAGTGAACATGAACAGGAATTGGCAAGAATTGCGGGATTTATGCATGATATTGGAAATGCTATAAACCGTAAAAATCATGCGGAATATGGAGGTCTTTTAGCCAACGATATACTAAAATCCTATGATCTTTCTGTAGAGGATAGAATTACGGTTGTATCTGCCATCAGCAATCATGATGAATCTACAGGAAGAGCCATGGATGCTATTTCAGCGGCGCTTATTATTGCGGACAAGACAGATGTGCGTCGAAATCGTGTGAGAGATGAGATCGCTTCTTTCGATATTCATGACAGAGTAAACTATGCAGTAGTTGGATCAAATTTGAAAATTGATGTGGAAAATAAAGTTATCTCATTAAATTTGCAAATTGATGAGACTATCTGTACCATGTATGATTATTTTGAAATTTTTCTTGGGCGAATGATGATGTGTCGTAATGCAGCGGATATGCTGGGCGCATCCTTTAAATTAAAAGCAAATGGCGTGAAGATTTTATAATAAATTCGAAAAGAGGAAGGCAATATGTTAAGACCAAAGATAGGGTTGGATTGGGATGATGTAACGGCTCCATTTAATAGCATTGCTATCAATATGGCAAATGAAAAATACCAGTATGAATTCCCACTAAAATTAGAGGAGATTGATAGCTGGGAAAATACAGGCCGTACCAGTGTGATTAAGGAGTTCTATCAGACAGAAGAATTATATAAAAGACAGGTTGTAAGCGAAAAGACAAAGAAATGTGTTCGTCAGCTTATGAAAATTGCTGATGTGTATTTTATTACCGCTGTGTATCCACAGTTTATGGGAATTCGTGCAGCACAGATTTTGGAGGCTTTTCCAGAATTGCCACCAGAAAATATCATTTTGGGAAATGCAAAAAATCTGGTTCAGTTTGATATCATTTTAGATGATGCAATTCACAATGTATTAGAATCTCCTGCAACATATCCTGTGCTCATGCGTAAGCCTTGGAACTGGAAGATGACAGGTCTTTTATCTGTAAACAATATGAGTGAATTTGTGCTTATGGTAAAACAGATTATTAATGCTGCAATGCATAAGACACAAGAGATTAAAGTGCCTTCTGTATTGGCTCTTGTGGGACCTTCTGGTTCGGGAAAGAGTCGCATTTCCAAAGAACTTAGAGAAGATGATCGATTCGAAAGCCCACTTACATACTGTACGAAAAAGTCAAAGAAGCACCATTATCTAAGTGAGGCAGAATTTGCACAGCAAAACTTCTTTGAAAAGACTCGTTATGCGGGCATCCAGTATGGAACAAAAAAAGAAGATATTCAGGCTGTTTTAGATAGAGGACATTTTGCAGTTATGCCACTGGATATGTGTGGTGCTATTGCAATGAAGCGTCACTTCCCAACGGCTATTATATATATTAATAAAGATAAGGAATACTTGATTAAGGATATTATAGAAGAGGATTATACTACAGAAGAAAAGACTCTTCGTCTACTTTCCATCGATGCAGAAAAGCGCAATCGTGAGATTTGCGACTATGTCATCAATAATACGAAAGGTGATGGCGGAGAACAGATTTTGAACATGCTATTTGGATAATCGAAAAGGCAGCTTAGGCTGCCTTTTTTGTTGGTATCTGAGTCAATATTACAGCTGCGAACACGAGTCCACAACCAATTAATTCTTTTGTAGATAGTACTTCTTTTAAAATAACCCATCCTGCCAGGGTAGCAAATACTGACTCAAGACTCATAATGAGAGATGCTACGGTAGGAGCAAGATGTTTTTGCCCTATAATTTGGAATGTATAAGCAATCCCGCTAGAAAGTACGCCTGCATAGAGAAGCGGAATGATTGCTCCCCAAATATTTTCAAATGTAGGCAATTCAGTAAAGAGCATGCCCACACCGGATAAAATGGCAGTTACAAGGAACTGCATCATACTAAGAGCAACACAATTTACCTTTGGTGCATAGTAATCTACTGCAGCAATTTGAATCGTAAAGAAAAATGCGCATAACAGAAGATAGATATCACCAGTAGTTAGAACAAACGCTTCATCTTTCATACATAAGAGATATAGCCCAATCATAGCAAGTACGACACCAATCCAAATTTGAAATGGAAGTTTCTTTTTAAGGAAAAGTCCTAATAGTGGAACCATTACAATATAAAGTGTGGTGATAAATGCAGATTTTCCCACGGTAGAGTGTTCGATACCTACTTGCTGAAAATAAGATGCTAAGCATAGAGCTGTACCACAGGAAAGACCACCAAAGAATAAATCAGGGGTGAATATATTCTTTAAATTGCTTACAAAGGTGTTCCTGTCTTTATTATCAACAGAATTCTTGCCTTTTGTTTCTGTCAATATTTGCCAAAAAAGCACTGGAAGAAGTGCAAATACACCAATAAAGTTTCGAATGCAGTTAAAAGAAAATGCATTTAAATGGTTTGTGCCCATGCTCTGTGCAACAAAGGTTGTTCCCCAGATAAAGGAACCAATAAGTAAAAGGGAAACGCCTTTCATGGAATTTTTATTCATATATATATCTTCTTTCTATAATCAAATTGTGTTTCAAACAAAGAAACATTCCTATTGTATGTGAAATGCAATGAATTTTCAACAAGAAGTACGCAATTACAACTTGTTTTTCTAGACAAACGGGTATAAAATTATAGATAACTAGTAAAAAATACCAATAAAGGAGAAGTGTATATTATGTTTACAAAAATGATTAACATCTTAAAAGAAAATCCAAGAAAAATCGTTTTCCCAGAAGGTAGCGATCCACGTATCTTGGAAGCATCTGCTAGATTACTTGCAGACGGCATTCTTACTCCAATCTTAGTTGGAGATAAAGCAGAAATCGAAGTTGCAGCAGCTGCAGGTAACTTCGATATCACAGGTGCAGAAATCATTGATCCAGCAAACTACGATGGATTCGAAGAAATGGTTGATATGTACTGTGAACTTCGTAAGAAAAAAGGTGTTACACCAGAAGAAGCTCGTAAAGTATTATCAGCTTCTAACTACTTCGGAACAATGCTTGTAAAAATGGGCAAAGCTGAAAGCTTACTTGGTGGAGCAACATACTCTACAGCTGATACAGTTCGTCCAGCATTACAGCTTATTAAAACAAAACCAGGCAATACTATCGTATCTTCTTGCTTCATCTTGGCTCGTCCAGATGGCAACGGTGGAAATGAAATGTTAGCAATGGGTGACTGTGCTATTAACCTTTTCCCAACAGATGATGAATTAGTAGAAATCGCTGGCGAAACAGCTAAATGTGCTGAAATCTTCGGTATCGATCCAAAGGTTGCATTCCTTAGCTACTCTACACTTGGTTCAGGAAAAGGCGAAGCAGTAGACAAAGTTCGTTCAGCTGCAAATAAAGCAAAAGAAAGATATCCAGAACTCGCTATCGATGGCGAATTACAGTTTGACGCAGCAGTTTCTCCTACAGTTGCTAAGACAAAATGTCCAGACAGCAAGGTAGCAGGACAGGCTAACACATTTATCTTCCCAGACATCAACGCTGGTAACATCGGTTACAAGATTGCACAGAGACTTGGCGGATTTGATGCATATGGCCCAATCCTTTTAGGCTTAAATGCACCAATCAACGACTTATCTCGTGGATGTAATGCAGAAGAAGTTTACGCAATGGCTATCATTACAGCAGCTCTTGCATAAAAATGATAGTTCGTTTTAAGGAGGATAAAATATGTTCAAAAAAA
>JAZPYQ010000002.1:0-17173 GCA_045544235.1 Agathobacter sp.
TTTTAGTCATTAAGCATTGATTTTTTCAATCTTAACCTGTGTGAACGCCTGTCTGTGACCGTTCTTTTTGTGATAACCAGTTTTTCTCTTGTACTTGTAAACGATTACCTTTTTACCTCTGCCTTCTTTTACTACAGAAGCTTCTACAGTTGCTCCAGCTACTGTTGGAGTTCCAACTTTAAGTTCTTCTCCACCTACAGCTAAAACCTGATCAAAAGTCACGTTTTCACCAGCTTCAACACCAAGCTTTTCAATGGTAATGATATCGCCTTCAGCTACTTTGTACTGTTTACCACCTGTTGCTATAATTGCGTACATATGGCACCTCCTATTTTATCATTACTCGCCAGTTACGGTGTTGTCCTAAAAATGGACACACTTCTACCTCACTGTGCGGCATACTATGAAATAATAGCATCTAATCACTTGATAGTCAAGTAGTTTTTTAGAAAAAATTTCAAGTTTAATATTGTATATCAAACATTTTATTTTCCATCTTCCCTTCCACTATTCTGCTTCAAACAATCGATTTTTTACTGATAACACAATAATAATTGGAAAGTTTATATAGCACATAATCCAAAGATAGAAAATTAATGCTTTCCAAACAAAACCAAGTGATGTAGCACGATCAACTTTATATCTATATGTATATCCTTTTATTTGAAGGTCGCTTTCGATGTCTGCGAGTGTATTTTCTACACGTTCCTCATGTGTTCTTGTTGCAAAATCAATAAATGCTCCAAATGATTCTTTAATCGTCGCTCTAAATCCACCTGAAAGTTTATAGGCAACAATTGTAAGTACCCAAGAGCTAATTAATAAGATACCGCCAAGCATTTCCATTATTTCATCTCCGTAAAACGCTGCAGCAAGTGCTGTACCTCCTAAACTACACACAAATGTTAAAATTGAACAAATAACTGCTTTACCAAAATTTTCTTTTTTCATTGTTTTCATATTTTTATCCTCCGTTAATAACATAATCTAAATTTTTCCTTTTTTTACTTTAAGAACAATTTAAAACATGCCTCCCTTCCTGTCCTTTCACTATATAGACGGAAGAGATTATTAACGGGTTTTATAAAAATATAATTTTTTTAAAAATTTTATTTAATTAGTACATAATCAGCAAAATAACCATATTCTTCCATTTCTAGAATGCTGTTATGCACACCAGAGCCTTCTTTACAATAAATAGTTGGAGAGTTCGCACCAAACATATCTACCCCTCCTGTACTATTTGAAGATATAGACAGTGGATCTGGTATTTCCTGACTCATAGAATAAATATATATTGTTTCTAAATTTTCGCATCCATAAAATAATCCACCATCTATCGTCTGCACATTTTCCGGAATTACTATCTCTGTTAAACTTCTACAATCTGCAAATACCGAATCTTTAATTTCAACAACTGTACTAGGAATATTACATTCTTTTAAATTATAACAATGATAAAATAGCGCTTCTTCAATAACCGTAAGTCCTTCTGGCAAAGTAATATTTTCTAAATTAGAACAACCAAAAAACGCCCATTTACCTATATAATTTACACTATCAGGAATTGTGATTTCTTTTAAATTTGATGTGTTAGAAAATGCATATTCTTCTATTCTTTCAATTCCATCATGAATAACAATCTCATAAGCTGCATTATAGGCAAAACAATCTTTTGGAATAACTTTAATATTTGACGATAATTCAATTGATTTCACATATCGCATATTCGCAAATGCAGCTTCTCCAAGACTAGTCACTGAATCCGCCATCATAATTTCTACTTCATCCTGATAATACACTCCAAAGCAATCAAAAGCATTTGCACCAACATGTGTTACGCCTTCTTTAATAATTATTTTTTCGATTTGCATTTTATGAAAACTAGATTTGTTATCTGGCAAATCTTCATTATTAACATCATCTTCTTCTAAATTCATATAATCACACATAGCACCTTGGCCATATATGATTAATTCTTTATCTTCTGTATATACCCAATTTACATCTCCTGATGTTCCTCTTTCGACGATATCTTCTTCATCTACATTCATGTTAGGATCGTCTGCTTCATTTTCATAAACAATTTCATTTTCAGGTTTTTCATTATTTGACTGGTTGCTTAATGCTGATACAAGAACTACTCCACCACCGCCAAGAGCAACCATTACTGCAAGCCCTACAATAATTTTCTTTACTGCCACTCCACCTACTGTTTTTCCTACTCCTGCGACAACAGTTGCTCCAATCCCAGCATTTGACGATGAAACCGATTTCATACCTTCTGCAACTACTTTTGTTGCAAACGTATCTGGAACGACCGTAGCAGCTGTATTCTGCGCTTCCGCACGTAAAAGATAAAGGAAGAACATAAATGGTGTAACACTGTAAAGTTTTGTACCTTTCTTTTCTAATTCTAAGACTTTTTCCTTGATATTTTTACGGCCATAATTCAAACGACTCTTTACTGTGTTTTCTGAAACTTGTAAAGTTTCTGCAATTTCTTTCACGCTCATTTCTTCCATGTAGAACATCATAATACACATTCTTTGCTCATCTGTGAGCGTATCAATCATTTCTTTTACAAGACGTGAAGTCTCTGCTTGATCCATAGAAAGCTCTGGTTGAGTGTCTGTTCGATTATCTTCAAAGGTTTCTTCAAAACTGAGTCCATCTTCATCTTCCACTTGCGAAAATAGCACCAATTTTCTTTTTCGAAGCTCGTCCAATGCTTTTGTTGCGACTACACGTGAAAACCATGCATGAAACTTTGAAGCATCCTCTAGTTGGTCCAAACTTTTAAATGCTTTGATATAAGCATCCTGAAGCACATCCATGGCTGCATCTTCCTGTTTCATGTATTTCAGCGCTACATAGTAGCTTTTCTGATAGGTTTCTTGATATAAGTAATTGAAACCTTCTTCTTTTCCCTCTTTTGCCAACTTTACGGCCATTTCCATGTTCATAATAAACCTCTTTTTGCGTGTTATTTTAATGTGTATATTTTATCATATTTATATAAAAAACAAAAGAATAAAGCCCAAGCAAAAGCAACTTCGCATGGGCTAAAAAATTATAAATATTGATCCATTTCGTTTGAAACCTTTAAAATATCATCCAAAAGAGCTTTTGCTTCTTTTGCATTTTTAAAGTTTTCTTCTGTAAGTTCTGTTGACTGCTGAGCAGAAGCTGTTACTTCCTGTGTTGTAGCAGAAAGTGTTGTAATATCACTTACAATTTCTGTATTTGCTGCAGAAAGACTATTTAATCCTCGTTCGATTTCATTTACTTCTGAACTAAGCTGATTAATATTATCACTAATTCTTTCAAACTCTTTTGTAATCTCTGCAACCATGCCT
The DNA here is from genome assembly GCA_045544235.1 of Agathobacter sp. Lineage (GTDB taxonomy): Bacteria > Bacillota > Clostridia > Lachnospirales > Lachnospiraceae > Roseburia. The sequence goes on from JAZPYQ010000002.1 coordinate 3,360, forward strand.
TCCTGTGCACTACCAATACCAAGGGATTTTTCAATTGCAGCAGATGTTTCTTCTGTATTTTTCGTCAAAGCGTCTAAAATCTGTGTAATATTCTCTGTTTCTTGTTTTGTACGTTCTGAAAGAGTACGAATCTCATCTGCTACAACAGCAAAACCTCTACCAGCTTCACCTGCACGAGCACTTTCAATAGAAGCATTAAGCGATAGCAAGTTTGTCTGTGATGAAATATCCAAGATTGTATTTGTGATTTCTTTTACACTTTCTACATTCTGCTTTAAATGTTTCATCGCTTCTGAAACTGCATCGTTTGTCTGAATTAATACAACAGACTCATCACGAAGTCTATGTATCTTTTCCATACTATCTTTATTTAAAGAATCTGATTCATTTGCAAGTTCTACCATAATCTCAGCACGCTGGACAACTTGTTCAATATTATCCTGTATATTCTGTGTCATCATGCTTTGATTCTGAATACTTGTCGCAGTTGCAATACTACCGCCGCTAATATTTTCTACCGCACGACTTACAGTCATGGATGATTCCTCTAATTCATTCATGATTCCCATTGCTTGATTTGTTTCTGAACGAACACGATCTGCAATACGAATAATATTATCCGTCATCACCTTCTGGTGTTCTGCTTCATATTGAATCTTATCTAATGAATCATTATTAAACTGCTTGCCTACCCCTGTAATATAAGAAATAAGACACATCATAACTGTAACCGCAAGACCCGCTACAAGGTTTGGAACAAACTCGCCATCTTCATATCCCTGCCACAAAAACTGTCTGCATAAAGTAATTACTATATTTTCCAAAGAAACAATAATAGTTGTCACTTTACTAAATTTTGTATCATAACAAAGAACTGCAGCTATAAGTGGCATCGCCGCCAAAAAACGCATGTAATAGTCTTTGTAAGCGTATACAAGCATTGCCATTATAATACAAAGACCAATCATTATGTACCAACGCAGACGTTCATTTCCGCTATCTTTTTTTAATGTAACAAATCCTGTAATAATCGTTGCAAGCATTACAGCAAGCATTGAAATCGCATAGAATAATGTACGATTTCCTTCAATTACAGAAACAATAACAACCACATAACTAAGTAAAAACACAACCGCAGTGCTGATACATAAAAATGTATTTACTTTCTTTACTTGTGCAGCTCTCTCGGCAAATTTAAACGTTTTCTCTTCCATTTCCCTATTTCCCTTTGTATTTATTCTTTTATAAGTTTTGCGTCTAATACTCCTTTACACGCATCGGCAAAATCCTGTACAGTTTTCTCTCGCCATTCTTTTTCTGTAGGATAGAACAACTCTTGATAACGCTCTTTTATAATCTCATTTGTAATCTCATTATTCGATGGATACCAATGATTCTGATTTTCTTCAATGGTATACTTCATAGAAATAATACTATCTAAGAAAGAATCTCCTATCGTTCCAAATTCAAAGCAAGTAGAATACAGACTTGTATCTACAGCCATTTGCTCATGTAAACGGTAATAATAGTCTGTAGTATCTCCTGTCGTTGGATAGAATGCCTCTGAATCATAAGCAATAACATAATCATATCCGAACAATTCTACCGATTCTTTTTCTGTCATTGTTTCAAATACAGAATTAAAGATTACCATATTATATCTAGGACCATAGCCTGAATGAATATCTATATGTACAATGTTTTCATATTCGCTTTCCAAAGTCTGCTTGAATACATCTTTTAAATATGCTGTAGATGCCTCATCACCATTTCCACCATAATATACACCTTCGGCATATTCATACTGACCACCTAATAATGCATTGGAAATTACATCAGCTCCATCCTGCAGTACTTCTACAACTAAAGAACCATAAAAGCCAGCTTCATGCCAAAAAGCATTTCCCACTTCACCCTGTGGTCCTAAAAACTTATCTACCTTTGGATAATCTTTGTTTACTGTCATATCAAAGCTATCCCAATCCAAGATAAAGTTTCTATTTAAATCAACATTATTTTCATTATATCTGCGATGGTATTTCATACCATATGGGTTTACATTGGCAACCACCAAAACTCCTGTGTTTTCCTTATCCACATCAGGATAAATCTCTTGCCAGAAAACATCTAACATAACAGAACCGATATACCCTTCAATACCATGTACCCCAGTGGTTAATACAATTAAGTTCGTCTGTTTTTCTTTTGCTGGAATATAAATGGTATCGATGTATAAACCATCTGCCTCATCTATAGCAAAACTATTTATCTGAGGATTATATCCTTCATTATTTAAAATATCTACTGTATCAAAAAGATGCTCTCTGACATCTTCATATTCATTATAAAACACTTCACTATATGCATATGTCTCTGCTACAGCTTCCTGTCTGTCTACCATCAATATAATATGTGGACCAACCAAGGTACATAATATCAATAGTGCTACAATAACAACTCCAATTTTAACAAATATATTCTTCTTCATAATATCCCTCATTTTCATAAATATCCTCTTATATTATACTGTACACATATTTTATATTCAACATAAAAAGGAAACTACGTTTCCGTAATTTCCTTTAAAGATTTATATGTTTTTTTACGCGTTAATTCCACTAACCCTAACTTCGTCACATCCATAAATGTGCAAGTCACTGAATCTTTCCTAATCCGCTCTTTTAGAACTGTGACTAATTCATCCATATGCTCTTGGGATTTCATATTGATAAAATCAATGATAATCATGCCAGATACATTACGAAGTCGTAATTGTCTCGCTATCTCAGTGGCAGCTTCTTTATTGATTTCAAGAATTGCTGTTTCATTCTTTGAAATATTCTTACCAGAGTTAACATCAATAACTGTCATTGTTTCCAATTGTTCGATGATAATGTTGGCACCGGATTTCAACCATACTCGTTTTTCGATCAATTTATCAACAGAACCACGGAAATTGTAAAGCGTTCCAAGGGATACTTTATCATCCATGTATAGCTTTAAAAGGCCTTTATCCTTTAAATAAGGCAGTTTACGTTCTATTTCAGTAAAGATATCGTCTTCATCTGTAAAAACGCCATCCAAGGCCGATAAATCCACACTTTTTAGTTTTTGAATATATGGAGCATCCGGTCTTTCTAATATGGCATAAGCCGTTTGGTGAACTGACTTCTCTTTCAATGTAATGAAACGTGAAACCGTTTCTTGAATATCTGCTAACAATTCCTCTTCTGTCGCTTCCGTTGCATTCGTACGAATAATCATGCCAAATCCATATTCTTTGGAATGTTCACTGATATTGGTACAGAGAAGCTCGCTCATATGGAGATGATCGTTATCTTTTATTTTCTTCGACACTCCTAAAGAAGTGTTTTCCGTAGTTAAAACACAGTATTTTCCAGCGAGAGTTAACTTTGTAGATACAACTGGGTCTTTGGTTTTCACTGCATCCTTTACTACTTGTACTACAATTTCATCGCCAATAGATAATGACTTTAATTCAGATTGCTTCTTTACATATAGCGGATCTTTAATATCTTCTAACGGTAAATAACACATTTGCTTTGGCGAAATACGCACAAACGCGCCCCTAATATTGGGCACAATATTATCCACTCTCGCCACGAAAATGCTATTAAGCAAAGAATCTTCATCGTTAAAAACCTGAAAGTCCACAAAATCACGCTTTTCATCTAACATAATGTAGGCAAGATGCTTTTTATTCAATTTTTCCTTTAGTGCAACTCGCGTGATTGCTAGACGATGCATATGAACTCTCCTATTCTAATCATGTTTCATTATTATACATCATATCATTTAATTATTCAATTTTTAACATTCGATATCCTATTCCAATGTGTGTTTGAATATATTGTAATGGCTCTTCTCCAACTTCTATTTTTTTACGCAAGGTTGCCATATATACTCGTAATGATGCAATATCATTGTCCCAACTACTTCCCCATACTTCCTGTGTAATATAAGTATGTGTAAGTACTTTGCCTACATTTTTTGAGAGTAAGCACAATAGCTTATATTCAATTGGTGTCAAATGTAATTCTAAGTCTTTTAAATATGCACAACCGGCGGCATAATCTACCCTTAAATCACCATTTTCAAAAACAGATGACATATTCAATGTCTGATTTTGCATCACATTTAATCTTCTTTGTGTTGCTCGTAATCTTGCGAGCAATTCTTCTACACTAAATGGTTTTGTTAAATAATCATCTGCACCAGCATCTAACGCATCTATTTTGTCACGATCCTCACTACGTGCACTTATTACAATAATTGGAACATTAGACCAACTACGAATACATTTTATTACTTCAACTCCATCCATATCTGGTAAACCTAAATCCAATAATATGATATCTGGATTATGTGAAGACGCTTGTAAAATAGCATTTTTGCCATTTTGAGCAGTTATAAATCGATAATCATGTGCTTTTAAGGTCGTTGTGATTAAATTGGAAACCGGTAGATCGTCTTCAACTACTAAAATATATGCTTTATTCATGTAAACTCACCTCTCCTGCTGGCAAAGTAAAACGAAATAAACTTCCATGTGGTTCAAAATCCAATAGTTCAATTTGACCGCCATGTGCTTCAATAATAGATTTACATAAAAATAAACCTAAACCAATACTTCTGCGACTATCTGCAATTTTGTTATTTCCAGTATAAAACATCTCAAATACACGTTCTTTTTCTTCTTTTGGAATTCCTGCACCATTATCTGCGACGTCCACTATAATCCATTCATCTACCTTCTTGGAATGTATCGTGATTTCTGTACCAGGTGGTGTATATTTAATTGCATTATCAATTAAATTGATGATTACTTGCACAATCAAACGAGCATCTATTTTAACTAAAAGTAATTCCTCTTCATGCGCTACTTTAATTTTATGTTTAAAACTACGCTTTTCCATATGTCGTAATGCTTCTGTTACAATTTCATCTATCAATTCTGTCTGCATATGCAAAATCATTTTACCATCTTCCATACGGCTAACAGATAATAAGTTTTCAACAAGATTAATCAGCCACATAGAATCTTCATAAATATCGGAATATATTTGTTTTTTGGTAGCCTCATCAAAACTAGAAGAATTTGATAGCAAATTGCTCGCATTGCCTGAAATAGATGTCAATGGAGTACGCAAATCATGAGAAATACTTCGAAGTAAATTAGCACGTAGTTGTTCTTTTTGAGCTAACATCTCTGCTTCTGCAGCTTTTTTGCCATGCTCTTTTACTCGTACAGCTAGCGTTCCTGTAATCCAAGATGCAATAAATAGGATTACAAAAGTAACTGGATATCCTTTTTCATATGCGTGTAATGTGAACTTTGGTTCAGTGAAGAAAAAATTAAAAACTAAAACACTAATTAATGAATTTAATAAATTACACCATCTACTTGTTGTTACTAAAGAAGTTAGCAATATTGCTAATAAATAAATTGTTATAATATTTGCTTCTGTAAATCCTAAATTTGAAAACAAAAGACCAATTAGCGTTGCTGCTCCTAAAATCAGTAAGCTATAAAACAATTCTTTCCATGATGGTAATTTTGATAATTTGAAACAGTTTCGCATATATACTTCTCCTGAAATAAAATATATTATATCATTTTAAAACTATATATGAAAACATCTTTGTAAATCTTTAAATTCCCCCAAAACCAACATCGTTTTATCATGTGTCAGCAATGTATCCGGTGTAACCGATAAATTCATAACCCCATTCTGTTTGGTAGCCAAAATATTGATATTATATTTTTTACGAATGTCGATTTCACCAACCTTATAACCAATCCATTTTTCCGGAATTGTTACTTCAAAAATCGAATGGCTGTCATCCAACTGTATGTAATCCAAAATATGATCTGCTGTATAACGAATCGCCGTCCATTTTGCCAACTGTTTTTCTGGATAAACGACCTCATCCGCCCCATTTCGTAATAAGAATTTTGCCTGCACTCCACGAGAAGCTCTTGCAACAACTAATTCTGCACCTAATTCTTTGAGTAAAGATGCGGTTTCTAATGAACTTTGAAAATCTTTTCCGATTGCAACGATGCAAACATCGAAATTACTTACTCCTAATGACTCCAAAAATTCTTTGTTTGTAGCATCACCAATCTGTGCACCGGTTACAAATGGCATCACAGCATCAATACGTGATTCATCTTTATCAATTGCAAGCACTTCATGGTGCAACTGTTTTAATTGTGACGCAATATGCTTTCCAAATCGCCCTACTCCGATTAATAATACTGATTTTTTCATAGTTGTATCCTCCTTAGCCAACAGTTATTTTTTCTTGTGGAAGTTTAGAAAAATGTTTGCTTGAACCTGATAATGCAGCAAAAATTAAAGTTAATCCACCTACTCTTCCAAAAAACATCAAAAAGATTAAAATCAAGCGGGATAACAATCCTAGCTGTGGTGTAATACCCAAGGTCAATCCAACAGTTCCTATTGCAGATGCGGTTTCAAATAAACAAGTCATCATTGGTAACCCCTCAAGTAAGCTTAATAAAACTCCACCACAAAAAAATAAAGTTACATATAAAATCAAAATGGTAGAAGCCGTCCGGATTGTGTCACTAGGAATTCTTCTTCCAAATAAATCTGTTTCATCTTTACGGCGAAATACTGCTTTTGCGTTTGCAAATAGTACAGTTATCGTTGTAGTCTTCATTCCCCCCGCCGTAGAACCAGGAGAACCACCGATTAACATAAGTAATATAATGATTCCAATGCCTGCCTCTGACAAAATTCCAAAATCTACAGTATTAAACCCAGCTGTACGAGGGGTAATCGCTTGGAAGAAAGAAGCATAGATTCTATCTACAAGTGGTAAATGCGTAAATTCAATCACAAAGAAATAAATCGTAGGAACTGCAATTAATATTCCTGTTGTGAAAAGAATTACCTTGCTTTGCATACGATATTCACTAATTTTATGTTTATGATTTACCACATCAGACCATGTTAAAAATCCGATACCACCGATTATAATAAGTAGCATAATTGTAATATTTACCACTGGATTTTCTGCATAACTAATTAGCGAGGAATACTTTGCATTTACCCCTAACAAATCAAATCCAGCATTACAAAAAGCGGAAATCGAATGGAAAAAAGACATCCATATACCTTTTATTCCGAAATCCTTGCAAAAGACAGGCAACATAATCAACGCACCTAACACTTCAAATAATAGAGTTCCTTTGATTACGAAGCTGGTTAATTTGACAATTCCGCCAACCTGTGGTGCAGACAAAGCTTCCCGCATAATATTTCTTTGTGAAAAAGAAAGCTTTCGTCCAGATAATAAAGCCAAAGAAGATGCGACTGTTATAACACCCATTCCCCCAATTTGTATCAGGCAAAGAATCACAAATTGTCCAAAGTATGACCAGTAGGTAGCTGTATCCTGTACTACTAAACCAGTTACACATACTGCCGATGTTGCTGTAAATAATGCATCTAAAAATGATGTGCCTGCTCCACTTTGCGTAGAAAATGGCATCATTAACAATATCGTACCCACTAATATAATTCCAGCAAAGCCTATAATAATAATCTGAAAAGATGAAAGTGAAACTTTAAGTTCCTTATTCATAAATAATCCTCTTTTCCCTATTTTTATAATTCTATTTTATGAATTTAGAAGTAAAAATGGGATAAAGAGCTATTTCCTCACATTAAAATTGCATAAAAATACCGAACAAGACAAATTTACTATCTTGTTCGGTAAAAAGTTAATCAATCTAATTATTTAATTTCCTCTCCTAAATCCAACAATGATACTTTCTTGCCAGACTTCTCATCCACCGCATATACATCCTTACGATGAATTGCAATGGCAGATTCGTTGTATTCCATGCCAAGTTTTTCATACATAGAAGCAAGTAAAAGCTCTGGCTTGATATTGTCTACACTACCAGTCGATACATTGATGTAAAATGCTGGTTTGCCATCTTCTTCAATGACATCAAATGCGTAAACAAGCGGTTTTAAATCTACTTCTCTTTCACTTTTCTTTGTTTTCTTAATAATGGTAAAGTTTTTCTGAGAAGTGAATAATTCATCTACCTTTATCTTCCATTCTTCTACGCTAAATGGTACTTCGTAGCCATCTTTGTAAGAAAGCACATAGTCCGCTGCAGCTACGATAGACATCGCTGTCTTTGCATTGTCTGGCAATGCTACATAGCCTGTGATTTCTACACCATCTACCATCGTCTTATTCATATCTGCAATCATTTCAGCAGATGACTTTGTGCTGTGCACTTCAATATCAAAATATTCACCATCACTAGTAATCCCTACACCAAGAGGAGCTGCAAAAGACATAATCTGATGAGGCGAAAAACCTTCTGAATAACGAATATCTACATCTGCACGACGCATTACTTTCTGAAAATAGCGCATCATATCCAAGTGTCCGATGAATTTCATACTGCCCCACTTACGGAATTTGATTCTAATTTTCATAGCAGACACCTCCTCCAAATGATTTTGCACCACAGCCAGAACAACGCTGACGACAGTTTGGTGTTACTTTTTCGCCAAGAGCTGTTTTCCATTCACGAAGCATAAATTCTTTGGTTACGCCGATATCGATGAAATCCCATGGGAACACTTCTGTCTCATAACGTTCACGTTTGTTATAAAAGTCCATATTGATTCCGCATTCTTTGAATGCCTGAAGCCATCTATCATAGACAAAAAATTCACTCCAAGCATCATAAATTCCACCATTTTCATATACATGTAAAATCGCTTTAGAAAGCTTTCTATCACCACGAGCTAAAATGCCTTCTAAAACAGTTACATCTGCTTCGTGCCAGTTATAACGAAGGCTCTTATGATTAAGCTGTTCTTTCATAGTATCATTTACAATATGTGCACGACGTAAGTATTCTTCTGGATCAAGCATTGTAGCCCACTGGAATGGGGTAAATGGCTTTGGAACAAAGAACGAGGTACTCATGGTAATCTGACATTTGCCATTACGCTCTTCCTTTGGAACTGTCTCGTAATATAAAGCTGCGATTTGATTTGCCAGCTCTGGTATCGCACGCATATCCTCTTCCGTTTCTGTTGGAAGACCAAGCATAAAGTATAGTTTAACCTTATTCCATCCGCCTAAGAATGCTTCTTTGGCCCCCCCTAAAATATCTTCTACAGTTAAGCCTTTGTTGATGACATCACGCATACGCTGTGAGCCAGCCTCTGGTGCGAAAGTAATACTACTCTTCTTTACATCCTGTACTTTACTCATAATGTCCAAAGAAAAGGCATCAACACGAAGAGATGGCAAAGAAATATTAATATGCTGCTTCTTGCATTCTTCCAACAAGAAGTCCAAAAGTTCTTCTAACTGCTTATAATCAGAGGAACTAAGAGAGCTAAGAGAAATCTCCTCATGTCCAGTAGCTTTTAACATCTTGCGAGCATATCCCTTTAAAACTTCTACGTCTTTTTCACGGTTTGGGCGATAAATCATGCCTGCCTGACAAAAACGACATCCACGAATACATCCACGCTGAATTTCAAGAACAACTCTATCCTGTGTTGCTTTGATAAATGGAACTACAGGTTTCTCTGGATAAATGGCTTCATCTAAGTTTACCTGCACCTGACGTTTAATCGTTGCAGGAATATCGTCATATTTAGGAATGAACTGTTCAATTGTGCCATCTTCTTTATAAGTCACATCATACAAAGAAGGCACATACATACCTTCAATCTTTGCAATCTCATGAAGTATATCTGCTCTAGATGCACCATTCTTCTTTATTTCTTTATACATGTCCAAAATAGCATCGTACTGTGTTTCACCTTCTCCAATATAGAAGAAGTCAAAGAAATCTGCGATTGGTTCTGGATTATAAGTACATGGACCACCACCCATAACGATTGGATGTTCCTCTGTTCTATCTTTTGCTAAAAGTGGAATCTGTGCCAAATCAAGCACCTGTAAAATGTTTGTGTAGCACATTTCATACTGAATGGTAATACCCAAGAAATCTAAATCTTTAATAGGTTCCTGAGATTCCAAGCCAAATAGAGGAATCCTTTCTTCTTTCATGATTTTGTGTAAATCTGGCCATGGAGAATATACTCGTTCACACCAGGTATCTTCACGACGATTGAACATATCGTAAAGAATCTGAATTCCAAGATGTGACATACCAATTTCATACACATCAGGGAAACACATTGCAACACGAATATCTACTGCGTCTTTATCTTTTTCAACGCTATTTAATTCATTACCGATGTATCTTGCTGGTTTTTCAATTTTCATCAAGATTTCATCACTTAATGCAAGTTTTTTCAAAGTTTTCTCTCCTGTTTCTAAATAATTTATGTTCTAAATATTGTTGTTTCACATACATAGACTATTATATATGAAAAAGCATAAAAAAACCACAGTAAATCTGTGGTTTTTTCACTCAATAAGAGCAGTTTGTTTCCTTTCGGTCATAAAATTGTATGCAATGATTATAACATAAAAAGCGCCCAATTCCAATGTTACGCTCCATTGAAATTAGACGCAATTATTTATTCAAAACTAAAACTACCTTCGTGCTTTTCGCCATCTACACGAACAGTAATTTTCCCTGACACTTCAACTTCGAATTCTTTCGTTTCTATTGCTTTTTCAGAAAAAATCACATTTCCTTCACTATCCTTGATTTCCAGATCAATTTCTCCCTCATCTGTTTCAATAGATACCTTTAACACATCGTTCTCTTCCATCCACAGATTTCGTTGCATATAGCCGTCAAAATATTGATATTCCGCTTTCCAGTAGTCTCTACCCTCATTCGAGAAAAACATAACACGTGTTCCAGAACGAATGGTTCCAAGTCCGCCTGTCAAACCAATGGAAATTAATACTATCGCTATAACAATGACAATCCATATCAAATTTGTCTTCTTTTTATGTTCGTTTGTTTTCATAGGTCTCTTGTCTCCATACTGATATTTTCGTGCCAAAATATATACCGGAATAAATAATCCGCCTAATACAGAGCCTAACACTAATGTAAGTTGTGCAAAGACACCAAATTCTCTAAACTCTACCATGAGTGGAATATAAAAAAATGGAAAAAACACCATTCCAAATAGAGACCAGCAACGCAGCGCATCTACAATATGAGGCCAATTATTGTTGTTAAAAACAACACCTGGCATATTCATATGTAATGGTCCATCCACATACACGCTAATCTCATTTTCATCATAGTAAGAAGGGAGTCTCGTCTTAATAAAAAGCCAAAAATAAGCACCAAAAACAATTCCAAAGATTGCAACCAAATAGACTGGTGTAATATCTATTGTTTGTAATAATGCAACCTGTTTCTGCAACATATATATGCAAAACATTCCTGCTACAGATACAAATGCACCTATAAGATATATAATGATTGGTTTTCTTGATTTATACGTATACCTATCTTCCGATAATTCAATTACCTTTTTCACCAGATTATCAGTCTCTTCTTTGCCCATAGCTTCTGGCTGTTCCATTCTACGGCATTCTAAAAGCTCTGTCGTAGTAACTCCAAGTATTTCTGCAAGCGGCACTAGAAGTGACACATCTGGAATACTGTTTCCTGTTTCCCATTTACTAATCGCTTTATCTGATATACATAGTTTTTCTGCTAATTCTTTTTGCGTTATTCCTTTTTCTTTTCTAAGTTCGGATACAAAAGCACCAAACTTGGCTCTATCAATTTCAAACATAATAAAACCTCCATGAAATAGATTTCTAAAGCACTTTTCTTGTACTAATTCTATTTCATAGAGGTTAAATTCGCAACCGATTATCAGTAGAATTCTCTTATCTCTGGGATAATTCCTGTGTAATATCTTCCCATGTAACACCTTTTTCTACCATAAGCACCATACAGTGATACAGGAAGTCTGAAATCTCATATTTGATTTCTTCTGGGTCAGGATTCTTTGCAGCAATTACGATTTCTGTGCTTTCTTCACCAAGTTTCTTTAAAATCTTGTCTACACCCTTATCAAACAAATAATTTGTATAAGAACCTTCCTTAGGATTTGCTTTTCGATCCTGGATAATCCCATACACCTCTTCCAAGACTTTAAGTGGATTCTTTTCAATGTATTCTTTCTTAACAATATTGTTAAAGAAGCATGTTGGATTTCCTGTATGACATGCTACACCTACCTGTGATACCTTTGCCAAAATCGTATCATAATCACAATCCGCAGTAAGAGATTTAACATACTGATAATGTCCAGATGTTTCACCCTTAAGCCATAATGTTTGACGACTACGACTAAAATAAGTCATCTTGCCTACATTAATAGTATTATTAAAGGCTTCTTCATTCATATATGCAAGCATAAGCACTTCATCCGTACGATAGTCCTGAACAACAACTGGAACCAGTCCATCTGCATTTGGCTTCAAATTAGACCATTCCAAATCAGGTGCAAAGTTGTCCATTTTGACTCCATTGGCAGAAAGTTCCGATTTTAATTTCATAATATCCGTCTTTGGATTATTGATAAATGGTCCAGTAATACCACGAATATTATTTCTGCTTAAAAGCTCTAAAATCTCATTATAATCCTCAGTCTCCGTCTTTACTACATAAGGAATCTCTGATAGATTGTCAATCGCATCCAAAATAGATGTGTCTAAAATATAAAGTTCATGGAATGTTTCTTCAATATCCGATCTGTGTTTAAAAATAAAGTCTACGTTATGTACAGAAAGAACGATTCTATCCTTCCCGAAACGCTGACTAGCTTCTTCTGCAAGACCAATACTACTAGGTTTTGCAGCATTGAGCATTACCTGCATGCAACCTGCATATAAAAGTTTTTTGATATCTTCAATACGGTTAATATTACCGCCAGCACATACTTTTATTTCAATATTTCTATTAATATTTTTAATGGTATTTATATTCTTCTCGTGTTCATCGTCACTGGTAGACAAATCTAAGATAACGATTTTATCAATACCACTGTCATTGTACATCTGACATAACTGATATACATCTTCAATTTCTGTAAAATCCTTTGTAGATTTAACAGCCTTGCCATTTTTTAAATACAAAGTGGCAACTATATTTTTTGTTTCCATTACAAACTTCCTTTCGTTGACAAAATGTCAGTAATTCGAGGATCTACCGTGGTAGCATCATCCAATGCTTTTGCAAATGCCTTAAACATTGCTTCTGCCATATGATGATTGTTACCAGGAGTAAGCACCTTGATATGCAAATTCATACCTGCAGAATAAGAAACTGCATAGAAAAACTCTTTTACCATTTCTGTTTCCAAGTCTCCAATCTGTGGAACGGTAAAGTTCGCATCCCATGAAAGATATGGTCTACCACACAAATCCACAGCACAAAGAACCAGACTTTCATCCATTGGCAAAATAAAACTACCATATCGTTTAATGCCTTTTTTCTCTCCGATTGCTTCTTTGATTGCCTGTCCTAAAACAATGCCGCAATCTTCTACTGTGTGGTGTGTATCTACACCCAAATCACCATCACATTTCAATGTTAAATCAAAGAAACCGTGTTTTGCAAAGCCTTCCAACATATGATCAAAGAAACCGATGCCTGTATTTACTTTTGCACTACCTGTTCCATCTACAGAGAAGGTAAGCATTATATCTGTTTCTCTTGTTTTTCTATTTACATTTGAAATTCTACCCGACATATGAGTAATCCTCCGATTTACATTCCATTATAGTCCTATTTGTCCCAAAAGACAAATAACATTTCTATA
>JAZPYQ010000003.1:0-19239 GCA_045544235.1 Agathobacter sp.
ACATGTAAACCCCATTCGAAGCAAGACCGAAACAAAGCGTTGACGTGGCCCGCTAGCTTTAGGTAGGTCGCTTGAGGCGGCTGGCAACAGTCGTCCTAGATAGATGATCACCCAACGACATAACCCGGCTTATCGTCCTGCACAACAAGAAGAAAAGACTGTAAAGATATAACCTTTTGGGGTTGCATCGTTACAGTCTTTGTTTTATATTTGTAGTTATGCTTTGTGCAGTAATAACACTTGTTGTTAATTATAGACATAAAAAATAGCGCCCTGGTCTGGTAAACTGAGGCACTATTTTTAGAAACTCATTTACTGGCAGCTAGGCTTCATCTAGCTTTCAGTTCTCTTGTTAAATGTATTATAATTGTTGATAAAAAAATTGTCAATGTATATATATTAAGAGTTCATTTATAATCAAATTCTAAAATCTCTCTTAAAAGACAATAACTCCATTGACGTAGCAAAATTTCCCATGTAAGATGCAAAAGAAGAATTAAATTGCCAAAGTATAAAGGTGTATTACATAGAAACGGAGAACAACTTATGTTAAACAATCTAAAACAAAAATTTATGCGATTTATGCAAGGGAGAAATGGAGTAGACCAGCTTTCCCAGTTTTTAAATATAGTAGTGCTTGTATTGTTTGTGCTGTCACTTTTTATTAAGTGGGCGCCACTTTACTGGGGTGCTATTGCGTTGTTGGTATATATGTATTTCCGAATCTTTTCTAGAAACATTCCAAAACGTTCTGTAGAAAATCAGAAGTTTTGTAATATGAGATATGACTTTGCCATTAAATGGAATAAAAAGAAACAGGAATGGCAGCAGAGAAAAATTTATCGTTTCTATCGTTGCCCAATGTGCAGACAGAAGGTGCGTGTGCCAAAGGGACGTGGAAAAATTGCCATCACTTGTCCAAAGTGTAGAGCGGAGTTTGTAAAAAGATCGTAGCATGGAGGCTATATGTTTGGTTATATTAATGTAAACAAGTCAGAATTATCGGAAGAAAATCAAAAGATATATCAAGCATACTATTGTGGTCTTTGTCAGACTTTGCGTAGCCAGTGCGGAAAAAAGGGACAGGTGTTATTAAGCTATGACATGACTTTTTTAGAGCTTTTGTTAACTGGTTTGTACGAACCTGATCCTTGGGAATATGAGTTTACTTGCATGATCCATCCAACGAAAAAACAGTTGGCTTACGAAAATGATGTGTCGGATTATTGTGCGGCTATCAATGTGATGCTGGCATATCATAATCTAGTGGATGACTGGAAGGATGAGAAAAAACTAGCAAAAAAACGTATGGCGAACATGATAAAGAAAGATTATGAAAAGTACGCAAAAGATTATCCTAGACAGGCAAAGGCGATTGAGGTCTATATGCAGTCTCTAGCAGAGTATGAAGCGAAAAATGAGACAAATATTGACTTAGTGGCAGGACTTACAGGTGAGATGCTGGGAGAGGTGTTTGCTTGGAAAGAAGATGAATGGCATCAGGAGTTAAAGACTTTAGGGTATTATATGGGGAAATTCATTTATCTAATGGATGCCTATGAGGATGTAGAAAAGGATGAAAAGAAAAATCACTACAATCCACTTCGAAAACTTCGCAAGGATAATCCAAATGATTTTGAAACGTTGACACGACTTATGATGACGAGTATGATGTCAGAGTGTGCAAAATCTTTTGAACGTTTGCCTATTTTGATGCATGCAGATATTTTGCGCAATATTATTTATTCAGGTGTATGGACACAGTATGAGTTTCTACAGTTGAAAAAGAAGAAGAGGAAAAAATAATGAGAGATCCATATCAGGTGCTTGGGGTATCCCGAGGAGCATCCGATGAAGAGATAAAAAAAGCATATCGAAATTTAAGTAGAAAGTACCATCCAGACGCCAATGTGAACAATCCAAACAAGGATGCTGCTGAGGAAAAGTTCAAACAGGTGCAGCAGGCATATGACCAGATTATGAAAGAGAAACAGCAGGGGAGTGCATATGGCTATGGAAATAGCTATGGTGGTAATGGCTATGGAACTAGTGATTACGAAGATCCATTTGGAGGCTTCGGAGGTTTTGGTGGCTATTATGGAAGCAGAAATGCATACCAGGAAGAAAATTCAAGACTTCAAGCTGCGGCAAATTATATAAGAAATGGTTATTATCGTGAGGCATTAAATGTATTAAATGACATGCCTTTAAACGAACGAAATGGTAGATGGTACTATTATAGTGCAGTAGCAAACCAGTATTCAGGTAATACCGCCACAGCATTGGAGCATATTCGTCGTGCTGTGGAACTAGAGCCAAGTAACGTGCAATATCGCCAATTTCAGCAAAATCTGGAATGTGGCGGAACATGGTATACGACCATGGGTAGTGGTTATGAAAGACCATATTCAGGAAGTAGTTGGTGTCTTAGAATGTTACTATTGAATTTATTCTGCAATTTCTGTTGTTGCAGACCTTGTTAAAATAAGAAAACCCGGACGAAAGTCCGGGTTGTTTTTTGTCTGCTTTAGTTAGAACGCGTCTGTAATATCTTCTGCTCCTACAACATCATCGCAGTCATGAGCGCTGATATCGATGGTGCTTAATGTACGACGTTTGATACGAGCTTCTTCTGATGTTTTTAAGATATATTTTTTGATTTCAGAAGCATTTTTGATATGTTCTAAACGAACTTCGTGGTGTGTAACATCACCTGTGTAGCAGATGAGTGTAGAGAGACCAAAAATTCTCTCTAAGAGAGAGGTTGTTAATTTAACATCCTGGATTTTATACATGTAGCAATCATCTTCTGTAGTATTGAGAAGTCCCTGTGCTATAGTAAGAAGGGATGGTGAAACAGTGTATTTTGTAAATGTCCAAGGTAGACCGAAGAATAAAAGACGTTTCTTTTCTTCGTACATAACAGTTGTATCTAAATCTACGTTGATATTGTTTGTTCTTTCTTCTGTCATAATGATACCTCTTTTCTGTTCCGTTTATAGGAAATAATCTATCAATTTTATTGTACTAAAAAAACTTTAAAATGCAATAGATTTTATCTTGAATTATGCTTTCTGTTGAGATACAATAGAAAAAATTGTGTAAAAATAGGAGGAAGAAAATGAGACATTTGATTAGTCCATTGGATTTCTCGGTGGAAGAATTGGACAAGCTTTTGGACCTTGCCAATGACATTGAGAACAATCCTGATAAATATGCGGAAAGCTGTAAGAGAAAGAAACTTGCTACATGTTTCTATGAACCAAGCACAAGAACAAGACTTTCATTTGAAGCTGCCATGTTAAACCTTGGTGGTTCTGTTTTAGGTTTTGCCGGAGCTGATTCTTCATCAGCAGCAAAGGGCGAAAGCGTTTCTGATACAATTCGTGTTATTTCTAGTTATGCAGATATTTGTGCTATCCGTCATCCAAAGGAAGGCGCTGCATTAGTAGCTGCATCTAAATCTGATATTCCTGTTATTAATGCAGGAGATGGTGGACATCAGCACCCAACCCAGACACTTACAGATCTTCTTACTATTCGTTCATTAAAAGGAAGATTAGACAATTTAACAATTGGTTTATGTGGGGACTTGAAATTTGGACGTACTGTGCACTCTTTAATCCATGCATTGGTACGTTATGAAAATGTGAAATTCGTTCTTATCTCGCCAGAAGAACTCCGTGTTCCAGAATACATTCGTGAAGATGTGTTAAAAGCAAATGGTATCGAATACAAAGAAGTAGAACGTTTAGAAGATGCCATCGGAGAATTGGATGCTCTTTATATGACACGTGTACAGAGAGAACGTTTCTTCAATGAAGAAGATTACATTCGCTTAAAAGACTTCTATGTATTAAATAAAGCAAAAATGGAAATAGCAAAAGATGATATGCTCGTGCTTCATCCACTTCCACGTGTAAATGAAATTGCAGTAGAAGTAGATGATGATCCAAGAGCCGTGTATTTCAAACAGGCGCAGTACGGCGTATATGTTCGTATGGCCCTCATTTTGACACTTTTAGGAATCGAGGTGTAAGCGTATGTTAAATATTAGTGGAATTAGTGAAGGATTTGTTTTAGACCATATTCAGGCTGGTATGAGCCTTCAGATTTATCACGATTTGAAGTTAGACAAGCTTGATTGTACAGTTGCAATTATCAAAAACGCAAGAAGTAACAAAATGGGCAAAAAGGATATTATCAAAGTAGAATGTCCAGTGGAAGCCCTCGATTTAGATATCTTAGGATTTATTGACCACAATATTACAGTAAATGTAATCAAAGGTGACCACATTGTGGAAAAGAGAACACTTACACTTCCAACAGAAGTAAAGAATGTTATCAAATGTAAAAACCCAAGATGTATTACTTCTATTGAACAGGAATTGGATCAGGTGTTCCAGCTTACAGACCCTGTAAAAGAAGTATATCGTTGCAAATATTGTGAAGAAAAATATATCAATCCAAATAAGAGAAAATAATGAAAAAAGGGGATGTTGCAAAATACAATTTGTGACATCCTCAATTTTATTTTCGCAACAATATTTTCTCGTACAATAATCCCGCCATCATCCAAAGAGGCAGGAAATCCAGTCTTACGATACCATCCACATTATACTTTGCATCAGAGTAATCCCAAGGACAGATGTCATATTTTTTTAATAGACTTCCGCTTGCATATTCTCCTATCATAATAGCACTGCCATATAACAAACCACGTACTGGAGTAGGCCAGTGAGAAATCTTTGGTGCGATAACGCCAATGCCTGCAGCCATACCATAAATAGGGAACATCCAGGCAGAAGATTTTCCAGTCAATTTTTTATCTTTATTGAGTGCAGCGCCAGCAGAAGTGAAGGCTACTTCGATGCACCATCCAGTTAATCCACATAGGATAAAATTTTCTCCAAAGAATTGTCCGTTTTGTTTTAAAGATTCCGAAAAATTCATAAATGCTCCCTCATAAAAGATTTGTAATAATCTTTATTTTGCCTTATAATGAAGTGAAGTATGCACATTATTTTTTTGAGGTGAAACAGTGGCTAAATACGCAAATATCATTGTCGATATTTCTCATGAAAAACTGGATAAAACCTTTCAGTATCTCATACCGGAAGAGCTTCGCGAAGAAGTACGAGTAGGTGTGATGGTAGACATTCCTTTTGGGAACCGTTCCATTACTGGTTATGTAGTAGAACTTACAGATGAGGCAGAGTTTGATGTAAGTCGCTTAAAGCCAATTATTGGAGTGAAAAAGGGGAGTGTTCCTATTGAATCTCAGTTGATTGAATTAGCGGGATGGATGCGAAAAAATTATGGTGCAACCATGAATCACGCTTTAAAGACCGTGATTCCTATAAAACAGAAAACCAAGGCAATAGAAAGAAAAACTTTAAAGCTTCTTTTAAGTCAGGAGGATGCAATTCATACCCTTGCTTTGTATGAAAACAAACATTTCACTGCAAAAGCAAGATTACTTCGTGAGCTGATTGCAGAAGGACAACTGGATTATTCCGTGGTGACTCAAAAGTTGCACATAGCAGCGCCTACGGTAAAAGCTTTGGAAAAAGATAAGGTGTTAGAGATTGAGGTGTCAAAGGAATACCGAAATCCAGTCGATTATTTAAAGAGCAAAGGCTATCATTTGACCTTAAATGAAAAACAGCAAGGGGTAGTTGATAGGATTACTGCAAACATAGAGAAAGGCGTCCAGAAAACCTATCTTTTAAAAGGTGTTACAGGCAGCGGAAAGACAGAAGTCTATATGGAACTCATTGCTCATACCATTGCAAGAGGTAAGCAGGCGATTGTTTTAATTCCAGAAATAGCCCTAACTTATCAAACGGTTATGCGCTTTTACAATCGATTCGGAGACCGTGTGTCTATTATGAATTCCAGACTTTCTCAGGGAGAGCGTTATGATCAGTATCTTCGTGCAAAAAATGGAGATATTGATATTATGATTGGTCCACGCTCAGCACTATTTGCTCCATTTTCGAATCTGGGATTAATTATCATAGATGAGGAACATGAATCCTCTTATAAGAGCGAAACCATACCTAGGTATCATGCAAGAGAAACTGCTATCGAAAGAGCGCGTCAGAATGGTGCCAGTGTAGTTTTAGGTTCAGCGACTCCATCAGTGGATAGTTATTATCATGCAAAAAACGGAGATTATGAACTCTTAGAACTGACAGAACGAGTACAGGAAAAACCACTTCCAACTTGTCAGGTTATAGATTTGCGAGAAGAGCTACGCAATGGAAATCGTTCTATTCTGAGTGAGCGTCTGCAGGAACTGATGGAAGACAGGTTGGCAAAAAAGCAACAAATTATGTTATTTATTAATCGCCGTGGAATGGCAGGATTTATGTCTTGCCGCGCTTGCGGTCATGTGGTGAAATGCCCACATTGTGATGTGTCTCTTAGTCAGCATAACAATGGGAAAATGGTTTGTCATTACTGTGGTTATGAAGAACCTGTTCCTAGGGTTTGTCCATCCTGTGGATCGAAATATATCAGTGGATTTAAAGCAGGCACCCAGAAAATTGAGGAAATGGTAAAAATGCGTTTCCCAACAGCAAAGGTGCTCCGTATGGATTTTGATACCACTAGAACCAAGGATGCCCATGAACAGATTTTGCAGTCTTTTGCAAATCAGGAAGCAGATATTTTGATTGGAACCCAGATGATTGTAAAAGGTCATGATTTTCCAAATGTAACATTGGTAGGTGTGTTGGCTGCAGATATGTCTCTTCATATCAGTGATTATCATGCAGCGGAAAGAACCTTCCAGTTACTAACTCAGGCTGCTGGTAGAGCAGGACGTGGAGATGAGCCGGGAGATGTGATTATCCAGACATACAATCCAGAACACTATGCAGTACTTACTGCAAAGGAACAGGATTATGAAGCTTTTTATGAACAGGAAATCATATATCGTCAGATGGGATTTTATCCACCGGTGTGGAATTTGCTGGTAGTGATGTGTGCTTCCGAGCAGGAACAGGCATTAGGATATGCTAGTGAGAAGATAGTAAACCGTTTGCAAAAATGTGTAGAAGAGCATTATCAAGGCGAGAGAATTCAGTTGGTAGGACCAGCGGATGCTACCATAGCAAGAGTAAATGATGTTTACCGTAAGGTAATCTATATAAAAACAAAGGATTATCAGAATCTTGTGGGATTAAAGGATAGTCTGGAACATTATATGAAGGATAATAAAGATTTTCAAAATGTATCTGTTCAGTTTGATTTTAACCCAATGAGCGGATTTTAAGGAGGAAGAAAAATGGCATTAAGAGAAATTAGAGTGCAGGGAGACCCAGTACTTGGAAAAGTTTGTAAAGAAATTAAAGAGGTAACTCCTAGAATACAGGATTTGATTGATGATATGATTGAAACCATGTATGAAGCCAATGGTGTAGGACTTGCTGCTCCACAGGTAGGTATTTTAAAAAGACTTGTAGTCATTGACGTGGGAGAAGGTCCTATCGTTATGATTAATCCACGTATTATCGAGGCGGATGGAGAACAGACAGGTGATGAAGGATGCCTTAGCGTGCCTGGTAAAGCGGGTTGCGTCACACGTCCAAACCACGTTATTGCCCGTTTCTTCGACGAAGAAATGAATGAATGTGAAGTAGAGGGAGAAGAACTTCTTGCAAGAGCTATTTGTCATGAGTTGGATCATTTGGATGGACACCTTTATGTAGAAAAAGTAGAAGGTTCTCTTCATGATGTAAGCTACGAAGAAGTAGAAGAATAATTTGTTCTTTAAAAAGGAGAGATTTTAATGAAAGTTATCTTTATGGGAACCCCTGACTTTGCAGTGGGAACTTTAGAAGAAATTATTAAAGCAGGACACGAGGTGGTACTGGTAGTAACCCAGCCAGATAAACCAAGAGGAAGAAGTGGGGCATTACAGTTTACACCAGTAAAAGAATGTGCAGTTGCCCATGGGATAGAAGTGTTCCAGCCAACAAAAATTCGTTTAGAAGAAAATGTAGAATATTTGCGCAAATATGACGCAGATATTATGGTGGTAGCTGCTTTTGGTCAGATTTTGCCACAGAGTATTCTGGATATGCCAAAATATGGATGTATCAATGTACATGCATCTCTTTTGCCAAAATATCGTGGTGCAGCACCTATTCAGTGGGCTGTAATCAATGGAGATCCTGTGACAGGTGTTACCATTCAGCAAATGGATATTGGCGTAGATACAGGAGATATTATTGCGATTCGCGAAGTGACTATTAGTGATGAGGAAACAGGCGGTGGTCTGTTTGATAAGTTGGCGGTGGTAGGTGCTGAAGTATGTGTAGAGGCAATGGCTGCCATTGAAAATGGAACAGCAACACGTACTCCACAGAATCATGATGAAGCTACCCATGTTTCTATGATTAGCAAAGAATTTGGTAATATTGATTGGAATAAATCAGCAGTCGAAATTGAACGTTTGATTCGAGGTTTAAATCCATGGCCAAGTGCTTATACTAAACTTGATGGAAAGGCCTTTAAAATTTGGAAGGCACAGGTTGTTTCGAAGAATACGGATGCAACACCAGGTAGTATTGTAGGCGTTGCAAAAAATGCATTAGAAGTGCAGACGGGGGAAGGAGTTCTTTCTCTTTTAGAAGTTCAGTTAGAAGGAAAGAAGCGCATGGAAATCGATGCATTTTTACGAGGATATTCGGTATCAGAGGGAACATCTTTTGAAGGATAGTAGTAAAGGAGTAATTGGATGTATTATTATTTCGATTGGACTTATATTTTAATACTCATAGGTGCAGTTATTTGTATGATTGCATCTGCAAATGTAAAATCAACATACAAGAGATATGCAAGCTATCGTAGCATGACAAATATGACAGGTGCACAGGTGGCAGAACGCTTGTTAAGAGGTGCAGGACTAAATGATGTACGAGTTGGTCATGTACCAGGAGAGTTATCAGACCACTATAATCCTAGCACCAAGGTGGTAAACTTATCGGATTCTGTATATAACTCATCATCGGTAGCGGCTATTGGTGTAGCAGCACATGAGTGCGGACACGCAATTCAGCATGCCACAGGATATGTACCACTCAATTTTAGATCATGGTTTGTGCCTGTAGCAAATTTTGGTTCAAAACTTGCATGGCCTTTAATTTTGATTGGTGTGTTTATCAATTCAGAATCATCTCAGCTTATTATCAATGCGGGAATCTTTTTGTTCTCTTTTGCAGTGCTGTTTCAGCTTATTACCTTACCTGTAGAGTTTAATGCATCAAGTAGAGCTTTGGTGTTACTAGAAGAACAAGGGATTTTAAGTCAGCAGGAATTGCCATATACGAAGAAAGTTTTAGGAGCAGCTGCATTAACTTATGTAGCCAGTGCAGCATCTGCGATTTTACAGTTGCTTCGTATCGTTTTACTGTTTGGAGGAAGAAGACGAAATGACTAATGGCGTTAGCGTGAGAGAACTAGTGCTGGATATTTTGATTGAGGTCAATGAAAAAGAACAGTATTCTCATCTTGTGATTCGTGATGTGTTGAATAAATATCAATATTTGGAAAAGCAAGAAAGGGCTTTTTTGACCCGATTGGCAGAAGGTACTATCGAGCATATGCTGGAAATGGATTTTATTATCAATTCATTTTCCAAGGTAAAAGTGAAAAAAATGAAGCCACTCATTCGAAATCTTCTTCGTATGAGTGTATATCAGTTAAAATATATGGATTCAATTCCAGATGCAGCAGTTTGTAACGAAGCGGTAAAACTGGCGCGAAAAAGAGGATTTGGACAGCTTCGTGGTTTTGTAAATGGTGTACTCCGTAACATTGCAAGAGAATTAAATCATCTGCAGTATCCAGATGAAAAGTTAGAACCAGTTCGTTTTCTTGAGGTAACATATTCTGTTCCTGCTTGGATGGTAGAACAGTGGATAAAAGATTACGGATATGAGAAAACGAAATCTATCTGTGAAAGTTTCCTTAAGGAACGACCAATTACCATTCGCACCAATCTGCTAAAAATAAAGCCTGAGGAATTGAAAGAAAGACTAGAAACAGAAGGAGTTACAGTAAAATCTGTACCTGAGCTGTCATATGCATTTGAGATTAGTGGATTTGATTATCTCCAATCATTATCTTCTTTTGAAGAGGGATTGTTCTATGTGCAGGATATCAGTTCTATGATGGTGGCAGAAGTAGCAGCTCCTGAGAAACACAGTTATATTATTGATGTGTGTGCAGCTCCAGGGGGCAAGAGTTCTCATCTAGCGGAGAAGATGGACGGCACTGGAATGGTAGAGGCCAGAGATTTAACAGAATATAAGGTTTCTTTGATTGAAGAAAATATAGAGCGTCATGGATTAGAAAATATGAACGCTGTTCAAATGGATGCAACAATCTACGATGAAGCCTCAAAAGAAAAGGCAGACGTGTTGATTTGCGACTTACCTTGTTCTGGACTTGGAGTAATGGGTAAGAAAACAGACATACGTTATAAAATGACTGCAGATAAACAGAAAGATTTAGTAGAGCTTCAGAGAAAAATTCTTTCTACCGTGTATTCTTATGTGAAGGTAGGAGGGATACTTATATACAGTACCTGTACCATACATAAGAGTGAAAATGATGGAAATGTGGAATGGTTCTTAAAAGAACATCCAGAGTTTGAACTAGTATCAAAGGAGCAGATGTTCCCTGGTGGGACATATCATGATGGGTTCTTTATTGCAAAACTAAGGAGAAAGTAATTTTTATGTCAGAAAAAATAGATATAAAGTCTTTGAATTTAAAAGAATTAAAAGTCCTTTTAGAAGAGATGGGAGAAAAGGCATTTCGTGCAAAACAGATTTACCAATGGATACATGAGAAACAGGTAGATAATTTTGATGAGATGACAAATATCTCAAAAAAACTGATAGAGGATTTGAAAGAGAAAACCTATCTAACCAGCCTAAAAAAAGAAGAGGTACAGGTTTCAAAATTGGATGGCACCAGAAAATATCTCTTTTTATTAGAGGATGGAAATGTTATCGAAAGCGTTTTGATGAGATATAAACATGGGAATTCCGTGTGTATATCTTCTCAGGTGGGCTGTCGTATGGGCTGCCGTTTTTGTGCATCTACACTGGATGGCTTGGTAAGAGGTTTGACTGCAGGAGAAATGCTAGACCAGATTTATCAGATTGGAAAAGATATTGGGGAACGCATTTCCAATGTGGTAGTGATGGGAACAGGAGAACCCTTAGATAACTATGATAACTTGTTGAAGTTTATAGAACTCCTTACAGATGAAAATGGTATCAATATTAGCCAAAGAAACTTAACGGTATCTACTTGTGGAATTGTTCCTAGAATGCGTGAATTAGCAGGTGAGAAACTGGCGATTACTTTGGCGCTCTCCCTTCATGCATCCAATCAGGAAAAACGACTTGAGCTTATGCCAGTAGCAAATAAATATGATATTCATGAGGTGATAGATGCTTGTAAATATTATTTCGAACAGACTGGTAGACGAATTACTTTTGAATATAGTTTGGTAGGCGGTGTGAACGATACCGATGAAGATGCAAGAGAACTGATTCATTTGATTCGTGGTATCAATTGCCATGTAAATCTGATCCCAGTGAATCCAATTAAAGAGCGCGATTACGTGCAGTCTAATGCAAAGGTTATTGAAGCGTTTAAAACGAAATTGGAGAAAGCTGGAATCAACGCAACGGTGCGACGTGAGATGGGCAGAGATATTGATGGTGCTTGTGGTCAGCTTAGAAAACGCTATAAAGACAGCAAGGACAATTTATAAAAAGAATATAAAGAATTTCAAGGGCAAGGCTTTTTTCTTGCCCTTTTATTATGAGTATGATAAAATTATATGATGAATGTACTGTGTCTAGCTGTGCCTAGATGCAGGAATAAAAAGAAAGGACAGCGAAGGAATGAAGACGTTTTCCATAACGGATGCGGGAGTCTTGCGTACAATGAATCAGGACTACTGTTTTTCTTCAGATACTCCGGTGGGCAAATTGCCAAATCTCTACATCGTTTGTGATGGAATGGGTGGCCATAAGGCTGGTGATTATGCTTCCAGATACACAGTAGAGCGTATCATAGCATCTGTTTCCAGAAGCAGATGGAGTGATCCGGTTCGAGTGCTTCGAGAAGCCATTAAGAAAGCCAATGAGATATTAGTGGTAGAGGCTCAGGAAGATGAAGACAAACAGGGCATGGGAACGACAGTTGTGGCAGCTACAATTGTAGATGACAAGTTATATGTAGCGAATGTAGGTGACAGTCGTTTGTATGTGCTAAATGAGAAAATTGAACAGATTACAAAGGACCATTCTTATGTGGAAGAAATGATTCGCATGGGTAAAGTGGACCGTGAGGATGCCAGAACACATGAGAAAAGACACGTGATTACCAGAGCTGTTGGCGCGACAGCAAAGATTGACATTGATGTCTTTGAGGTTGATGTGAAAGAAGGGGACACAATTCTGATGTGTTCAGATGGTTTGACCAGTATGGTAACCGATGAGAGGATATATCAGATTTCACTTTCTTCTATGCATGCAGATGTAATCTGTAATGCACTTGTAAACGAAGCAAATAAAAACGGCGGTCACGATAATATTACCGTAATTGTTATTAAACCATTTTCTAACGAGGTGTAAAAATGTTAACAGAAGGCATGTTTTTAGTAGACAGATACGAAATACTTAGTAAAGTTGGCGCAGGCGGAATGTCTGACGTATTTAAAGCAAAAGACCACATTCTTGGTCGTATTGTTGCAATCAAAGTGTTAAAAACTGAATTTTCCGAAGATATCAACTTCGTAACAAAATTCCGTACAGAAGCACAGTCTGCAGCAGGTTTGGAACATCCAAACATTGTAAATATTTATGATGTAGGCAGTGAAAACGGATTGCATTTTATTGTAATGGAATACGTTGAAGGTATTACATTAAAAACTTATATTGAGAAAAAGGGACAGCTTTCCTTCAAAGAAGCTACAAGTATTGCGATTCAGGTAGCAAGAGGTATTGAAGCTGCTCATAACAAAGATATTACACATAGAGATATCAAGCCACAGAATATTATCATTTCCACAGAAGGAAAGGTAAAAGTAACAGACTTTGGTATCGCACGCGCAATCAGCTCAAATACCATCAGTTCTGATGCAATGGGCTCAGTACATTATGCTTCTCCAGAACAGGCTAGAAATGGATTCATCGACGGAAGAAGTGATATTTACTCATTGGGTATCGTTATGTATGAAATGGTTACAGGACGCGTACCTTTTGACGGAGATACAACTGTAGCTGTAGCTATTCAGCATTTGCAGGAAGAAATGGTAGAGCCTAGTGCATACGCGCCAGAACTTCCTATCAGCTATGAAAAAATCGTGCTTAAAACTACTCAGAAGAGCCCAGATCGCAGATATCAGACAATTGGGGATCTCTTAGTAGATTTAAGAAAAGCATTGGTAACTCCAGACGAAGATTTCGTGGTAATTGCTCCACTTGTAGTTGGAAATACACGCGTTATCAATGGCGAAGAATTAGAAGAAATTCAGAATACTGCATCAAGTGCAGATTTAAATAGTCAAAATGGATTTGTTTCTGTAGATGAGGATGACGAAGACGAAGATAGCGAAGATGCTACAGGATTCCTTGATCCTAAGATGGAAAAAGCAGTAACCGTAATCGGTATTGCAGTAGCAGCTCTTATTATCATTATTGTGCTTTTCCTCATTGCAAACTTCTTTGGACTTTTCAACTTCGGTGGTGGAAAAGATAAAGACAGCCAGAATACAGAATCTCAGATGACAGAATCTGAACTGGAAACTGAACAGGTAGAGATGATTGACTTGGTTGGTATGTCAGTAGAAGAGGCAGAAGAAGAACTCGAAGCTCTTGGCCTTAAGATTAACATAATTGAGACAGAATCTGATGAAGAAGATGGCACAGTTCTTGAACAGAGTGTAGAAGAAGGTGCTATGGTAAATAAAGGCGACACGATTACTGTTACAGTAGCTGGTGAAGGAGAGGAAAAAGAAGTTCCTGATGTAGTAGGAATGTCATTGGAAGATGCCGAGAAAACTCTTACAGATGCTGGATTTATGCCAGCTCGTGACTATGCAGTAAGTGAAACAGTAGATAAAGATTATATTATTTCACAGTCTCCAAATGCAAATGATAAGGCGGAACAAGGAACGCGTGTAACTATCGTTATTAGTGAGGGAAAAGGTCAAGTCACAGTTCCAGCTAATTTAGTAGGAAAAGATTTTGACACAGTTGCTTCAGAGTTAGAGGGCTTAGGTTTTATTGTGAAAAAAGAAACCGATACAACTAGCACATTAGACTCAAATACGGTTGTTGAAGTTTCAGGTGCAGGAAAGAAAAAAGAGATAGGATCAGAAATTATAGTATATGTAGGAAGTGGTTCAGTTGAACCTAGTGATGTAACTTATAACATTACCTTTGATTTTAGTGCTCAAGCACCAGCTGGAACTGTTAAATATGATTATGTTTTAAAGGTAAATGGTTCAACACATGAAAGTGGAACAGGAGTTACAAGTTTATCAAGTAAATCATGGACTGCGAAGAATGTTGAATCAGTATCATTAGATGTGACATGGTATATTGAAACTACAGTTGAGGGTGCAGATGGTGAAGAACCTACAGTGACACAGAGTCAGCAGAGTAACACATATACACCATCGTATTCTAAACAGTAAGAATAAGGTTAAACAATGCAAGGAAAGATTGTTAAAGGGATTTCCGGTTTCTACTACGTTCACGTAGTAGGAACCGGAATTTATGAATGTAAGGCAAAAGGTGCCTTCCGTAATCAGAAAATTAAGCCTCTTGTAGGGGACAATGTGGAGATTGCGGTAATTGATGAGGAAAATAAAAAAGGAAACGTGGAGGCAATTTTGCCTAGAAAGAACGAACTGATTCGTCCAGCAGTTTCCAATATTGATATGGCGCTGGTTATTTTTGCAGCAGCAAAGCCAGATCCAAACTTTAATCTTTTAGACCGATTTTTATGTATGATGGAATATCAGAAGGTACCAGTAACTATTTGTTTCAACAAGTGTGACCTTGTAACAGAGGAACAGAAACAGGAGCTGGAGGCAATCTACAAACCAGCTGGTTATGATATCATATTCACTAGTGCAAAAGCTGGAATTCATTTGGACGAATTAAAAGCTTTGCTCAAAGGGAAAACTACTACGGTAGCAGGACCTTCTGGTGTGGGAAAATCATCACTAATCAACCAGCTACAGGATACTGTATACATGGAAACGGGTAAGATTAGTGAGAAAATAGAAAGAGGTAAGCATACCACCCGCCATTCGGAAATTATTCCAATTGGAGAAGATGCTTACATTATGGATACTCCAGGATTTAGTTCTATGGATATGCCAGGTTTTGAAAAAGAAGATTTATGGACATGCTATCCTGAGTTTTTACCACATGAACCATATTGTAAATTCCAGGGATGCAGTCATATAAGCGAACCAAACTGTGGAGTGAAAGAGGCTCTGGCAAAAGGCGAAATTAGTCAGGTTCGTTATGATAACTATGTATTACTTTACAATGAGATGAAACAGATTAAAAAATACTAGAAATGGTGTTTTGTTTATCAGGAGGAAAATATGAATTGTTTATCACCATCTATTTTAGCTGCAGATTTTAGTCAGTTAGGAGAACAGATTCGCATTATTGACGAAGCAGGCGCACAGTATGTGCATATTGATGTCATGGATGGCATGTTTGTGCCTAGTATTTCTTATGGTATGCCAGTTATTAAATGCATTCGTCCATGTACAGAACGTGTATTTGATGCACATCTTATGATAGAAGATCCAGATCGTTATATTGATGAATTTGTAAAAGTAGGTGCAGATATTATTACAGTTCATGCAGAGGCGTGCAAACACTTAGATAGAACAATTGAAGCAATTAAAGAAAAGGGTGTACTTGCAGGAGTAGCCATTAATCCAGCCACTCCAGTAAGCCAGATTCTTCCTATTCTTCACAAGGTAAATATGGTACTTATCATGTCTGTAAACCCAGGATTTGGTGGACAAAAGATGATTCCATATACCATTGAAAAAGTACGTGAGTTAAAGAAAATCATTGATCAAAAGGGATATGAAGTAGACATTGAAGTAGACGGGGGTATTACTTTAGAAAATGTAGAACAGTTCCTTGCAGCTGGTGCAAACATTATTGTAGCAGGCAGCTCCGTATTTAATGGGGATATCGAAGAAAATGTAAAATGTTTCTTGGATAAGTTGAATGCATAATGGTTTGGTTGCCTAAGTGGATGTTGTGAGAAATGAGGGAATAATATGTTGAAAGATGTAAAGCTGTATTTGTTAGATATGGACGGAACCATTTATCTTGATGATGATTTATTTGATGGTACGTTAGATTTTTTAGAGTATGTAAAGAGTATCGGTGGAAAATATTTCTTTTTGACTAATAACTCATCAAAGAGCGTAGATAAGTATGTAGAGAAATTAGAGAAATTGGGAATTGCATCCACAGCTGATGACTTTTTGACTTCTACAAATGCAACAGTTCTATACTTGCAGGAAAAGAATTATCACAAAATCTACGCATTTGGCACCACCTCTTTCAAAGAACAGTTAAGAGATGGAGGCCTTCCTATCACAGATAAGTTAGAAGATGATATTGATTGTCTCTGCATGGGTTTTGATACAGAACTTAGTTTCCAGAAACTAGAAGATGCATGTATTTTGTTAAACAAAGGTGTAGATTACATCGCAACCAACCCAGACTGGGTATGCCCAACCTGGTATGGCTATGTGCCAGACTGTGGCTCAGTAAGTCAGATGCTTTACAATGCCACAAAGCGTATGCCAAAATTCATTGGCAAGCCAGAACCTACTATGGCACTTCTTGCTATGGAAAAAGCAGGTTATAAGCCTGAAGAGACCGCAGTTATCGGCGACAGACTTTATACAGACATTGCAAGTGGCGTAAATGCCGGCATCCATTCCATTTTCGTACTAAGTGGGGAAGGAACCATGGAAGATGTGGAAGCCAGTGAGGTAAAACCAGAATTTATCTATAAAAATATTAGAGAACTTTATGAGGACTTAAAGTAAATATGAGATATGTTATTATTTCA
Source organism: Agathobacter sp. (assembly GCA_045544235.1). Lineage (GTDB taxonomy): Bacteria > Bacillota > Clostridia > Lachnospirales > Lachnospiraceae > Roseburia. The sequence goes on from JAZPYQ010000003.1 coordinate 17,167, forward strand.
GGCGGACACATCGATGATGTGTTCGCTTTGAATTACTTAAAAGAAAATAAATATGATTGTATGATTGCAGCTGATTCTGGAATGAATTTTTTGTATCGAAATAACATTATACCAGATATCATTGCTGGAGATTTTGATTCTGTTGGTTCAGATAGTTTGACGTATTATCAAGGGATGAACAAGGTTCAAGTTCTGAGGTTAAACCCAATTAAAGATGATACAGATACAGAATTCGTCATCCGTGAGGCAATTCGTCGTGGTGCAACAGAGATTACAGTGCTGGGAGCCACAGGAACACGTTTGGACCATGTGTTGGCAAATATAAATTTGCTTGGCATTGGTTTAGAAGAAGGCGTTTCCATTGAACTAGTGGATGCACATAATCGTATTCGAATGATAAAAGATTCTCTTACGATTTCTAAAGAAGAAGAGTTTGGCGAATTCGTTTCGATTTTACCAGTAAAAGGTGATGCCAAAGGTGTGACTTTAGAAGGAATGAAATATCCTTTGAGTAATGCGAATGTCAGTAGTTTTTCATCACTTGGAATCAGTAATGAGGTGGTAGAAGATAAAGCAAAAATTTCGGTAAAAGATGGAATTTTACTAGTGATTGAATCAAGAGATTAATAGAGTATATAAAAAGAAATGGCAGGATTTCCTGCCATTTCTTTTTGTATAAATAAGGTTTTTGATTACATTACTAAGAAAGTACATGTTCCTGGTGCAAGTTCGATTGTACCAGATACTTCTACGCCTTCCATTGCTGGGAGTTCATCATTTTCGCCTAATGTAAGTTCTTTACCATTTAAGTAGATTGAAGTGTTACGTACGTTGCCATTGCCACAAAGTGTGTAACGAAGAGCTTCTTTTGGTAATTCTACTTTTGTAGTATCTGTAAGAGAGTTGTTGATTACTAAGTATACACAACCATCTTTTCCATCTTTACGTGAGTGACAGAATACGTGAGCACCTTCCTGAATTGCGATTTCTGAATCGTATACAGTAGTACCCATGAGTCTGCTCCAAAGGAGTACTGCAAAGTAGTTTGGTCTTGGTTCGAATGTACCATGTTTTAACCAACCATAGTCAGATGAAGCAAGTGTATTGTGGAAGATTACACCATCTGTGATAGTTGGGAATGTTCCGAGTTCGTTTAATGTACGGAAAACATCAAGGTATGTAGATGCCCATTCACATCCGCCGCCGCCTGCGTCACCTGATTCAGTTACCCACATTTCTGCGCCTGGAGCATATTCGTCACGATATGGTACGTTTGCTAAAGCTGTGTAAGGTGCTGCATCAAGATAAGCTTCGCTAGCAGCTTTCTTAGGTGACCAATGAATAAATGGTAATGTTGTGATACGTCCAGATACACCATTGTAGTAGTGGTAGCTGTAAACGTCCATTTTTTCTTTTGAACCCTCGAGAAGTTTGCTAGTAGACATAGAGCTTGTGAGTTTCTTCATGATACCCTTTTCAGTATCAATTTTACCCATTTTTCCACATCCTACAGAACATGGGCCTACTACTAAACATTCTGGATAATTTTCATGTACCCATTTAGTAAAGATATCCTGGTCGCGAATGAAATCTTCGAAAGTATAATCTTTTGGAGCTCCAGAATATGCTAAGAGGTTTGGCTCATTCATAAATTCTACAGCTTCAATAGGCACACCGTATTCTTTACTGAAATCAAAGATAAGTTTTGCCTGTTCTGGATTCCAAGGTTCGTTTGCTGCGTGGATACCATCACAGTTTGCTACAGAGATAAGTAATTTACCATCTACGGCTTTTACGAAGTCAAGTAAGTTTGTCCACTGATCTTTTGTAAGAACACTGTCAAATCCTTCTGGAGCAACACCGTTTGTGTGTCCGTCGAAGTCATAATAAGTCTTTGTAGACCAAGTACCAGATACACGAATCCAGCATTTGCCTAACTCTTTTGCAAGTTTGATAAGACGTGGATTTGTTGAATCGATTGGATCGTACCACTGATGCATTTCATCTGATTTACCGAAACTGATAAGTGGGAAACCTTCTGTTCCTGCAATCTGTCCTGGTGTATATGCTTTC
>JAZPYQ010000004.1:0-11549 GCA_045544235.1 Agathobacter sp.
TCGAAAGTCAGAGAGTGTTTTAACACCACGGACATACTGCGTGGATTGTCGAACACTTGAAAGACACAAAAACATCCATCAGAGAGCCTTTTGGGAAATATGACATTTTTCTATAAACCACTCCGCCGTAGTATAGAGCACTTCGTTTGTATAAAATAATAAAAAATATGGGGCTGCCCAGGAAGGGTGCCCCTAAATTTTATTCTTCATCATCTACTGCGTTAAGGAGATCGACTTTCAGGTCGTAGAGTTTCTGGGAGAGGTCAACACGTGGAAGTTGTGCAAAGGCAAAACGTTTGCAACCATCCCAAAGGGTTTTCTTTTCTTTGTTGCAGTAGTCGCGGATTTCCATAACAGATGGAGACTGGTATACGATTTCTCCATTTTTTACGACTGGAACGAGGAGAGCTCGCATCGTGTAACTACCACCAGGAAGTTTCGTCTTTTTCCATGGTGCGTTTGGATCGAAGAGAACTAATTCTTCCGAAACATCGTAGATTTCGTCTGCCAGACAGATAAGGTCTGCAGTCACTTTTCCAGTTTCATTGTTATAGATACGATATACTTTCTTGTTTCCAGGATTTGTAACTTTTTCGATGTTCTCTGATTTTTTAATCTTTGGAATCAGGTTTCCATCATCATCAGAGATAGCGGCCAGTTTGTATACACCACCAAAAGAAGGGTTGTCCTTTGATGTGATAAGGTTTGTACCTACACCCCAAGAGGTAATGGTAGCACCCTGGCTCTTTAAGGACTCGATTAAGTATTCGTCTAAGTCGTTGGAAGCTGCAATAACAGCATCTTCAAAGCCTGCTTCATCTAACATTTTACGTGCTTCAATGGAAAGGTATGCAAGGTCACCACTATCCATACGAATGCCGTAGCTCTTTGGATGGATGCCCTTTTCGCGAAGTTCGGTGAATACGCGAATGGCATTTGGTACACCAGAGCGAAGGGTGTCGTATGTATCTACAAGAAGAGTGCATGCATTTGGATAAAGCTCTGCATAAGTTTTGAATGCAGTATATTCATCTGGGAAACTCATAATCCAACTGTGGGCATGAGTTCCGAGAACTGGTACGTCAAACATTTGACCAGCCAATACATTGGAAGTGCCTTTGCAGCCACCAATCATGGCAGCACGTGCTCCATATACGCCAGCGTCTGGTCCCTGTGCACGACGAAGCCCAAATTCCATAACACCGTCACCCTGTGCAGCATAGCAGACACGAGCAGCTTTAGTAGCGATGAGACTTTGATGGTTTACAATATTTAAAATGGCGGTTTCAATGAGCTGCGCTTCCATGATAGGAGCGATAACTTTAATCATAGGCTCTCTAGGGAACATAACGGTTCCTTCTGGAAATGCATAGATATCACCGGTAAAACGGAAGTTTGCCAAATATTCTAAGAAATCTTCTTCAAAGATTCCCAAGCCTCTTAAATACTCGATATCGTCATTGTCAAAATGAAGATTTTGGATGTATTCAATCACCTGCTGTAAGCCTGCAAAGATAGCATATCCGCCTTTGCTAGGATTGCTGCGATAAAATGCATCAAAAACAGCAACATTTTTGTTGTTTGCTTTGAAATATCCTTGCATCATGGTAAGTTGATACAAGTCAGTCATTAAAGTCAAATTTGAAGTGCTCATAGTAAACCCCTTCCTTTTTCACACGTTAATTACCTTATATTTTACCATTTTTGATAGAATTTACAAGAAAAACAGTATATTTCAATGAATTGACTGACATTAATACAATTTATAATTATTTTTAACAAGTAATATTAGGAAATAGATGTGTGAAAACCTTGACATTTTTCTATGTTTTTCATATAATTGTCGAGTATGATTTATAAAAAAAGACGATGACGAAGACAGTAATTTCTACATGTAAAGTCACAGCGAGCCGCGTTGGTGGGAGGCGGTATGAGTAGGGTAGAAACGAACATCACTTCCGAGTTGCAGGACCGAAAGATTTTTTGAGTAGAGACTGACGTATTTCCTACGTTACAGGGAACGGGTATGCAAAGGATAGTAGGTCCTTTAAGTACATTGTAATTAGGTGGTATAACGTGCGCCCACGTCCTAATGCAGGACTTGGGCGCTTTTTTATATTATAAATCGAGGAGGAAAATGATATGTACAACAAAGTTGATACAAACATGAATTTCGTGGACAGAGAAAAACAAACAGAACAGTTCTGGCGCGAAAACGACATTTTCAAAAAATCCATGGATAGCAGAAAAGAAGGAGAAACTTATACATTTTATGATGGACCTCCTACTGCTAACGGAAAACCACATATTGGTCACGTTTTAACACGTGTTATCAAAGATATGATTCCAAGATACCAGACAATGAAAGGTAAATATGTGCCTCGTAAAGCTGGTTGGGATACCCATGGTCTTCCAGTAGAATTGGAAGTAGAAAAACTTCTTGGCCTTAACGGAAAAGAACAGATTGAAGAATACGGTATGGAACCATTCATCGGCAAATGTAAAGAATCTGTTTGGAAATACAAAGGCATGTGGGAAGATTTCTCAAACACAGTAGGATTCTGGGTAGATATGGATGACCCATATGTAACCTATGATGATAATTTCATCGAATCTGAATGGTGGGCACTGAATGAAATCTGGAACAAGAAGCTCCTTTACAAAGGTTTCAAAATTGTACCTTACTGCCCACGTTGTGGAACACCTCTTTCTTCCCAGGAAGTAGCACAGGGCTACAAGACTGTAAAAGAACGTTCTGCAGTAGTTCGTTTCAAGGTAGCAGGTGAAGACGCATACTTCCTTGCTTGGACAACAACACCTTGGACACTTCCATCCAACGTAGCACTTTGTGTAAACCCAGAAGATACTTACTGCAAAGTAAAGGCTGCTGATGGATACACATACTACATGGCTGAAGCCCTTCTTGAAAAAGTTCTTGGTGGACTTGGAAACGAAGAAGAAGGCGTAAAAGCATATGAAGTATTAGAAAAATACGTTGGTAAAGACTTAGAAAATAAAGAATACGAACCATTATTTGAATGTGCTAAAAAGGTAGCTGATAAACAGCACAAAAAAGCATTCTTCGTTACATGTGACAGTTATGTAACAATGTCAGATGGTACTGGTATCGTACACATTGCACCAGCATTCGGTGAAGACGATGCAAACGTAGGTCGTGCTTATGACCTTCCATTTGTACAGTTCGTAAATGAAAAGGGTGAACTTACAGAAGAAACTCCATTCGCTGGACTTTTCTGCAAGAAGGCTGACCCAGAAGTATTAAAAGATTTAGAAGCAAGAGGACAGTTATTCGACGCTCCTAAATTCGAGCATGAATATCCACATTGCTGGAGATGTGATACTCCACTTATTTACTACGCTCGTGAATCTTGGTTTATCAAGATGACAGCAGTAAAAGATGACCTTATTGCAAATAACAAGACAGTAAACTGGATTCCACAGTCTATCGGTGAAGGACGTTTCGGTAACTGGCTTGAAAATATTCAGGACTGGGGTATTTCCCGTAACCGTTATTGGGGAACTCCACTTAATATTTGGGAATGTGAAGACTGTGGCGCTCAGGAATCTATCGGTAGCCGTGCTGCACTAGCAGAACGTACTGGCGATCCTGAAACAGCAAAAGTAGAACTTCACAGACCATATATCGATGAAGTTACTTTCAAATGTAACTGTGGTGGATGTATGAGAAGAGTTCCAGAAGTTATTGACTGCTGGTTTGACTCAGGAGCTATGCCATTTGCACAGCATCATTATCCATTTGAAAATAAAGATTTATTTGATCAGCAGTTCCCTGCAAAATTCATCTCAGAAGGTGTTGACCAGACTCGTGGATGGTTCTACTCACTTATGGCAGAATCTACACTTCTTTTCAACAAAGCACCTTATGAAAACGTTATCGTTTTAGGTCATGTTCAGGATGAAAACGGACAGAAAATGTCTAAATCAAAGGGTAATACTGTAGATCCATTTGAAGCATTAGAACAGTATGGTGCAGACGCAATCCGTTGGTACTTCTATTCCAATAGTGCTCCTTGGCTTCCAAACCGTTTCTCTGGAAAAGCTGTTACAGAAGGTCAGAGAAAATTCATGGGAACACTTTGGAACACTTATGCATTCTTTGTATTATACGCGAATATCGATGGCTTCGATGCGACAAAATATAGCTTAGACTACGACAAACTTACTGTAATGGATAAGTGGTTACTTTCTAAGTTAAACTCTTGCGTAAAAGCAGTTGATGAAAACCTTGGCAACTATCGTATTCCAGAAGCAGCTAGAGTTTTAGAAGAATTCGTAGACGATATGAGTAACTGGTATGTAAGACGCTCCCGTGAACGTTTCTGGGCAAAAGGAATGGAACAGGATAAGATTAACGCTTACATGACATTATATACAGCATTGGTTACTGTTTCCAAAGCAGCTGCACCAATGATTCCATTTATGACAGAGGATATCTACAGAAACTTAGTATGTTCTATCGATGCAAATGCTCCAGAAAGTATCCATCTTTGTGACTTCCCAGAAGTAAACGAAGCACAGATTGATAAAAACTTAGAAAAATGCATGGATGAAGTATTAAAAATCGTAGTAATGGGTCGTGCTTGTAGAAATAATGCAAACATCAAAAACCGTCAGCCAATCGGTCAGATGTATGTAAAAGCACCTGAAAGTTTAAATGACTTCTATGTAGATATCATTGCAGACGAATTAAACGTAAAATGTGTTAACTTTACAGATGATGTATCTGCTTACACAGATTACCAGTTCAAACCACAGCTTCGTACGGTTGGACCTAAGTATGGTAAGTATTTGAAACAGATTCAGACCACACTTGCAGAAATCAATGGTAATGAAGCAATGGCAGAACTTAAGTCAGCTGGACAGTTAGTTCTTTCCAATATTAGTGATGAAGTGGTGCTTACAGAAGAAGACTTACTTATCACAATGACTCAGATGGAAGGCTTTATCACAGAAGGCGACAACTTTGTAACTGTAGTACTTGATACACAGCTTACAGAAGAATTACTTGAAGAAGGTTTTGTACGTGAACTTATCAGTAAGATTCAGACAATGCGTAAAGAAGCTGGATTTGAAGTAATGGATCACATTGGCATTTCTTATGTAGCAGATGAAAAAGTTGCAAATATCTTTAACAAATACGGCAATGATATTATGTCAGAAGTATTAGCAGAAGATATTACAAAAGATGCTTTATCTGGTTACGAAAAAGAATGGAATATCAATGGCGAAAAGGTAACTTTAGCAGTTGTAAAAAAATAAAAATAGCCTCATGAAAAGGAGACAATTTAACAATGAGAGAAAATGTTTTTAACAAGAAAGTTTTTATTAAGTCTGTAAAAGACCATTTAAAAGCTAACTATCGTAAAACAGTAGACGAAGCTAGTCAGCAGGAATTGTATCAGGCAGTTTCTGCTGCTGTAAAAGACGTAGTAATGGACGAATGGCTTGCTACACAGAAAGCAGTAGACAAACAGGATCCAAAGACAGTTTATTATATGTCTATGGAATTCTTAATGGGTCGTGCACTTGGTAACATTTTAATTAACCTTTGCTCTTACAAAGAAGTAAAAGAAGCATTAGAAGAAATTGGATTAGACCTTAATGCACTTGAAGATCAGGAACCAGATGCAGCGTTAGGTAATGGTGGTCTTGGCCGTCTTGCTGCATGTTTCATGGATTCTCTTGCATCTTTAGGCTACTCAGCTTATGGATGTGGTATCCGTTACCGTTATGGTATGTTCAGACAGAAAATTGTAGATGGATTCCAGGTAGAAGTACCAGATAACTGGTTAAAAGATGGTTATCCATTTGAACTTCGTCGTCCAGAATACACATACGAAGTAAAATTTGGCGGTAATGTAGTAGAAACAGTTGATGAAAACGGTAATTTCAAACATACACATGAAAACTACCAGTCAGTACTTGCTGTAGCTTATGATATGCCAATCGTTGGTTACAACAATCATGTAGTAGATTCACTTATCATTTGGGATGCTCAGCCAAAGGAAGGTTTTGCACTTGACCAGTTCGACAAGGGTGACTACTTAAAAGCTGTAGAAGAAGAAAACCTTGCTCGTAACCTTGTAGAAGTACTTTATCCAAATGATAACCATAGAAAGGGTAAAGAACTTCGTTTGAAACAGCAGTACTTCTTCGTATCTGCTTCTATCCAGAGAGCAATTGCGAAGTTCAAAAAGAACCACAACGATATCAAAAATCTTCCAAATAAAGTGGTATTCCAGATGAACGATACACATCCAACAGTATCAGTAGCAGAACTTATGCGTATCTTACTTGACGAAGAGGGCTTAAGCTGGGATGAAGCTTGGGATATTACAACAAAGACAGTGGCTTATACAAACCATACAATTATGGCAGAAGCTTTAGAAAAATGGCCAATCGAAATCTTTGAAGCACTCCTTCCACGTATCTACCAGATCGTAAAAGAAATCGATAGAAGATTTGTACTTGATATTGAAGCAAAATATCCAGGAAACCAGGATAAAGTTCGTAAAATGGCTATTCTTTGGGATGGTCAGGTTAAGATGGCTCATCTTGCAATTTGTGCAGGTTTCTCTGTAAACGGTGTTGCTAGACTTCACACAGATATTCTTATGAATCAGGAACTTCGTGATTTCTACGAAATGTTCCCTGAGAAATTCAACAACAAGACAAACGGTATCACACAGAGACGTTTCCTTGGACATGGTAACCCACTTCTTGCTGATTGGGTAACAAAGAAAATCGGTAGTGATGCTTGGATGACAGATCTTTCTCAGTTAGAAAAGTTAACAAAATGTGCTACACAAAAAACAGCACAGAAAGAATTTATGAAGATTAAATTCGAAAACAAAGTACGTCTTGCAAAATACATCAAAGAACACAATGGTGTAGAAGTGGATCCAAACTCTATCTTTGACGTACAGGTAAAACGTTTACATGAATACAAACGTCAGCTTATGAACATTCTTCATGTAATGTACCTTTACAATCAGCTTAAAGAGAATCCAAATATGGAATTCTATCCAAGAACATTCATCTTTGGTGCTAAAGCAGCAGCTGGCTATTCAAATGCTAAGAAGACTATTAAATTAATCAACAGTGTAGCTGATGTAATCAACAACGATGAATCAATCAACGGTAAACTCAAAGTTGTATTTCTTGAAGAATATCGTGTATCTCTCGCTGAATGGATTGTTGCTGCAGCAGATGTTTCAGAACAGATTTCTACAGCATCTAAAGAAGCTTCTGGTACAGGTAACATGAAATTCATGTTAAACGGTGCTCTTACAATCGGTACAATGGACGGTGCAAACGTAGAAATGTACGAAGAAGTTGGCGCTGACAACATCTTCATCTTCGGTATGAGTGCAGACGAAGTTATTAACCACGAAAAATATCGTGATTACAACCCAATGGATATCTACAATAATGACCACGATATCCGTAAAGTATTAAATCAGTTAGTAGATGGAACTTATTCTTATGGTGACAGAGAATTATTCCGCGAACTCTACAACTCACTTCTTTCAAACATTGGCGGACAGGTAGCAGACAGATACTTTACTCTTGCTGACTTCCGTGCATATGCTAATGCTCACAAGAAAGTAGAAGAATATTACAAAGATACAGAAAACTGGGCTAAGAGTGCTATCTTAAACGTAGCACACGTAGGTAAGTTCTCATCAGACAGAACAATTCAGGAATATGTAGATGATATTTGGCATCTTGAAAAAGTAACAGTTGACATGACAGGACTTAAATAAGAGGTCGGGTTTATCGAATATCGTTTTAAATTTTTGTCATGTATAGACAATAAAAATGGACAGCATGTAAGTTTGCTTACATTGCTGTCCTATTTTTGTTGGCTAAAATTTGGCGATAGCCAAATTTAGAGCCGATAGGCTCGTAATACATGACATATTTTTAAGGCAGGTCATTTTACACTTGACGATATGTAACTTTTTCTTGATGAACAAATTCAAGAAAAAACTCGCTCATTTTTTTGCGGATTACTTGCATAACTCGCTCATTTTTTTGTAAAATAAAACCCAATTAACAAAAAAATGCTGGAGAGAAACTATGAGCCTACTAGACTTTTTAAAGAAACCAAAACTACCAGAAGGAATAACTTCAAGAACCTTCGAATGTAAACGAGATGGATTAACTATCCGTGGAACAGAATATCGTCCGCAGGGAGAAAATTTACCAATTGCCATCGTATGCCATGGATTTATGGCATTTCAGGACACCGTAAAACATTACACGATTCAGTTAGCAGAATTAGGGTATGCCGCATACTGTTTTGATTTTTGTGGTGGCTCTGTTGCAAAAGGGAAAAGTGATGGAAAGACCACAGAGATGTCAGTGCTCACAGAAGTAAGAGACTTAGAAGCGGTTATTGAACATTTAAGAATTTTACCATATGTAAATCCTGACAAAATCTTCCTTATGGGATGTAGCCAGGGAGGATTTGTATCTAGTCTCGTAGCTGCAAAGAATAAATATCCAATTGAGAAACTAAGTTTATTTTATCCAGCACTCTGCATTCCAGATGATGCCAGAGCTGGAAAAATGATGATGGCAAAATTTGACCCACAAAATGTGCCAGAGATATTGCATTGTGGCCCAATGAAACTAGGCAGATGTTATCCAACGGATGTGATGTATATAGAACCATTTGAAGAAATCAAATCCTACAATGGTCAGGTACTTATCGTACATGGAACAGAAGATAAAATCGTAAATCTTGATTACGCAAAACGTGCAGTAGAAGCATATAGGAGTACGACACCAGAAGGTATGGATGAAGAAAATAGAGTAAGGTTCCATATTGTCGATGGCGGAGCTCATATGTTTGCGAAAAAGCATGATGTGATTGCAATGAAGTGTTTGAAAGCATTTGCAGAATAGATTGATAAAGTGTTAACGCCACCCATGAGGGTGGCGTTTTGCTTCGTATTGATGAAGTTATTCTTCAATCATTAATATGGTTGCAATAATCATAATTACAAGTCCTACATAAAATTGAACCCCAGGTCGTTCCTGAAGTAGCAACATACCAAAGGCAGCCCCTAGGAATGGTGCAATCGAGTAATATGCACTAGTTTTGGCAGCACCCAAATACTTTTGCGCCTTGATATAAAAATTGATACTAAGGCCGTAGGAAATAAATCCTAAGACTAAAACAGCAAGGATAGATACTAGGGCTGGAAATGGTTCTCCAATGATAAATGCTACGATTAAGCTTCCTAATCCGGAGAAAATACCTTTGATAGTAGTAATCTGAACAGAACTCTTGGAGCTGAGCATTCTGGTACAGTTGTTTTCCAGTCCCCAGCAAGAAGCCGCACCTAGTACAAAAAGCGAACCTATATTAAAATCAAAACTGCCTTTTCCCTCAAAGCTCAAAGCAATACTTGCGATAGTAACCAAAACGATAGCAAAGCCTAGTTTTTTTGAGATAGCTTCTTTAAATATAAAAAATGCAATTAAAGACGTAGCTACGATTTCAAAATTGTTGAGTAAGGATGCGTTCGCAGAATTGGTTTGCTGCAAGCCCAGCATAAGTAAAATCGGAGCGGCGATATCTAAGACTATCATTCCAATTGTATATGGCAAATCATCTTTGGAAAGAGGTTCGCTACTTTCCTTTTTTCGTGTAAGTAGTCGGTAGATAAAAAGTCCCAGACCTGCACCAAGATATAAAAAGGCTGCCATCATGGTTGGCGATAGCTGAGTTAATAATATTTTTGATATTGGTATATTGATGGCATACAATGCTGCTGCCAGAATTGCAAATATGGTTGCGGTATATTTTTTGTTCATAAAGTTTCCTCGATATATATTTCATAATAATATCTCTATTGTAAACGTTTTGGCAGAAAAAACAACTATTAGATAAATTTGACTTTTTCGTAAAAAGTGCTAAGGTAGTAGTATGTGCGTAAGCAAAATTTTAGAAAGAGGTATTTAGAATGAAAATTGCAGTAACATACGAAAATGGACAGATTTTTCAGCATTTTGGACACACAGAGCAGTTCAAAATTTATAATGTAGAAGATGGTAAAATCGTATCATCGGAAGTAATGGACACCAATGGTAATGGACATGGAGCACTTGCAGGCATCCTTTACGGACAGCAGGTAGATGTACTTATCTGTGGTGGTATCGGTGGTGGTGCACAGATGGCATTGGCACAGGCTGGTATCAAATTATTTGGTGGTGTAAGCGGTGATGCAGATGCAGCAGTAGAAGCATTAGTAGCAGGCAACCTTGCTTACAATCCAGATGTAAAATGTAATCATCATGACCATGAACACAGCGAGGGGCATACCTGTGGAGACCATGGGTGTGGCAGCCATTCCTGTGGAAATCATTAATTAGAATTCGAAAGACTATATCATCACAATGATATAGTCTTTTTTTTATTGCATGCAAATCTATAATTTCTAATTATAAAAGTCTGTTAAATTATTAACAATTAATATTTTAAATTTAACATAAAAAGATTTATAATAAACTTACCCACTAAAATGGTTAAAGATAGATGAATTAACATGTGTGGTCAGGACATTAAATTTTAAACAAGAAAAGGAGATTAACACTATGGCAAATCGATTCATTCTAAACGAAACCTCTTACCACGGATCAGGAGCTATCGCAGCAATCGCTGACGAAGCAAAGGCAAGAGGTTATAAAAAAGCATTCGTATGCTCAGACCCAGACCTTATTAAATTTGGCGTTACTAAAAAAGTATTAGATGTATTAGAAGGCGCAGGTCTTCCATACGAAATCTATTCCAATATTAAAGCAAATCCTACAATTGAAAACGTACAGACTGGTGTAAAAGCACTTGCAGAATCTGGTGCAGATTATATCGTAGCAATCGGTGGCGGTTCTTCTATGGACACAGCAAAAGCGATTGGTATTATTACAACGAACCCAGAATTTTCAGATGTAAAGAGTCTTGAAGGAGTAGCACCTACAAAGAACCCTTGTACACCAATCTTTGCAGTACCTACCACAGCTGGTACAGCAGCAGAAGTTACCATCAACTATGTTATCACAGATCCAGAAAGAAACTGCAAGATGGTATGTGTTGACCCACATGATATCCCAGTGGTAGCATTCGTTGATTCAGATATGATGGCTACAATGCCAGCAAGCCTTACAGCAGCAACAGGTATGGACGCTTTAACACACGCAATCGAAGGATATATTACAGGTGGTGCTTGGGAACTTTCTGATATGTTCCACATCAAAGCAATCGAAATCATCGCAAAGAACCTCCGTGCAGCAGTAAACGGCGACGCAGCTGGTATGGAAGGCATGGCTCTTGGACAGTATGTAGCTGGTATGGGCTCCTCAAACGTAGGTCTTGGAATCGTACACTCAATGGCTCATCCACTTGGAGCAGTATATGACACACCACACGGCGTAGCAAATGCGATTATTCTTCCAACAGTTATGGAATACAATGCAGAAGCTACAGGCGAAAAATATCG
>JAZPYQ010000005.1:0-47111 GCA_045544235.1 Agathobacter sp.
TCAAGTGTAGCAAGTACGCCTGCTGCGTCATCAGGGTCTACGTTACTGATGAATTTTGCTTCCATCTTTAATGTGTTGTTTACTTTTGCCCAGTTTTCAAGAGCAAGGTACATAGCACGAGGACCAAGGTCACTTCCGCCGATACCAATCTGAACTACTGTAGTGAATTTTTCGCCATCAGCGTTTGCGATTTCACCACTATGTACTTTATTTGCAAATTCAGCGATTTTTTTCTGTTCGCCTGTATAGAATTCACGTTTGTCACCACCGTCAGCGATAACTGCATCACCAAGCTGACCACGGCACATATGATGAAGAACAAGTCTCTTTTCACCTGTATTGATTACTTCACCATTGTATAAAGCTGCGAATTTGTCAACAAGCTGTGTTTCTTCAGCAAGTTTTCCTAAAATTGCAAGAATATTATCATCTACCTGTTTTGCTGCGTAGTTGTAAGCCATGCCTTCTGCCATAGGAACACTGTATTTTTTTACACGATCTGCTCCATTTGCACCAGTCATGACTTCTTTTAAGTTTACTTTTGCAGCTGCTTCAAGTTCTTTGTAAGCTTCAACTTTGTCTAAGTTGGTCCAATTTACCATTATATATTTCCTCCCTTAAAATATGTTTTTTCGTAAAACTCTGCTATTTATTATTATACTATCAAACAAGAAACTTTTTCAACTGTTCCATATCATTTTCCTTGAAATATGGAAGCTCATGGATACGGTTCTTCAAAGATGCCAAAAGTGAAATGGTTCCTTTTTGTATTTTGAAATGCTTTGCAATAACACACTGCTTTCCTGTAACATACTGTATCTTATCGTATTTAACAAAAAGCATTCTTTTTGCAAAACCTCCGTCTACGATTTTTAAGAACTGACTATCCACTGCTACTCCCTTGGTTATGAATCCTGCCACTTTTAGGATAAGGAACCAAATGCCCATAACAACTGCTGCCCATAGTACTGGCTCTACCATTTCTGGTTCAAACTCTGCAGCAATTCCGCATCCAAGTGTCGCACATAATACAAAGAACAATACCCTCGGCAACCAGATAATCCAAATCGATTTTGACTGTCGCTTTTCCTGAATCTCTATACAACCATCAAACTCTGGCAACAAAAGATGAAGCTGTTCTACGATTTTCTCCTTCTTCGCATATGGAAGGAAAAATGTATTGGTTTCATTTTCATCATCATCCATACCTACGTTAATGATTTCCACCATATAACGTCTTCCCATTCGGGCAAGTGGTGTCTGTATGAGACGAATTCCATTAATCTTGTCAACTGGCACAGAGTATGCCACACGTTTTAAAATACCATAGTTTAAATACACCTTGTCTTTTTTACGTTCAATTACAAAACCGATGTACTTGATGAACTCTTTTATCATGCTCCATAGGATGCCGCCTATAAACCAAAAGGCAACAAACAAGCTCATGATAATTTCAAGAGGGTTTTCTCCAAGAATCTCTGGTCCTTCCTCTGCAAACATCCAACCTTCAATGTATACTAAGGCAACTAACATTAACGCAGAAAAGATTCTAATAGAAAAAAGACCATGTAAAATGATATCTCCGATGTCTGCAATGTGCTTTTTCTCTTCACCTATCACTTCTTCTGTCTCAAAGATTACATCCTGACCTTCTACTCTGCCTAATACCAACTGACGAAAACGTTCTGCATCTATTTTCTTTAATACAATATTTACATCTGTCTGATCTGCTGTAGACAAACTATTCGTATCTAACTTTACCTTACATGTGCCCAAAATCATCTCTAGGACGTTTTGTTCTAGGTTTACATTAGATATGTTTTTCAGACCAATAGTGTTTCGTTTTTTATTTAAAGTATTTCGCTCTACTACGAGAGTGTTTTCCTCAACGGTGATATAGGTTTTCGCCCAAATAATTGCCTGATAACCAATCACTATTGCCAGGACAACAATTAGAACTCCTATTAAAAATAATAAACCGCCAAGATCCATTTCCGTTTCTCTAATTTCACCAATCTCTGACGCAAAATTTATGACAAAGATAAAGAAAACTGTACCTATGGATTTCAATGAGTTTTCTAAGATAACAGAAGCATGGTTTCTAAACCTAATATTATTCTCCATCTTCTTCCCTCTTCTCTACTACAATCTGATTGATACGTTTGCCCAGACTTTCTGCAATAAACTCTGCTTTCTCTTCATCCAAGAAACGAAGTGTTACATCTCCGCCCGCAGTGGTTACCACTACCTTTGCCACCTTAAACATGCGGTCAATTGGTCCTCTTAAAGTCTGCATTTTATGCAATCGCTCTAACGGAACAATATTTCTTTCTACAAAAATATAGCCTTCATGAATATCAATGTAGTCTTCATTGATACAGTAGCGATATCGGTGAAAACGAAAATATGGGCTAATTGCAGCATTTACAATAATGACAATTGCTAATATCACGGAAACTATAGTTCCAATAAGGATTTCATCTGGAACAAACCATACTGCATTAAGTACCACTATAATTGCTAAGCCGATAATCGCCCATAGGATAGCCGCTGTATACATACAGCCTAGAGCACGTTTTGATAATTTTTCCATAATATCCTTT
The DNA here is from genome assembly GCA_045544235.1 of Agathobacter sp. Lineage (GTDB taxonomy): Bacteria > Bacillota > Clostridia > Lachnospirales > Lachnospiraceae > Roseburia. The sequence continues at coordinate 2,604 of JAZPYQ010000005.1, forward strand.
CCCTCCATTAGGATTGTTTCCTTTTGCTTATAAGGCGTACACCTGCATTAACGACAAGTAATCCCATACATATCCATTGAGATGTTGAGAAACCATCATAGATTCCGCGAACTGCATCTCCTCGGAAGAACTCCAAACAGAATCGCATAACTGCATAATACATAAGATAATCCAAAATTAAGAAATATTCTTTATGCTCTTTCTTTGATCTCTTATATAAAATTACGGCTATAACACAATTTAACAGTGCCTCTACCAATTGAATTGGAAAATAGCTTTCCACCGTCCAGAGTCCAGTAGCTATATTCTTATAATGCACAGCAAAAGGACCGTCATACAATTTCCCATAACAACATCCTGCCATTAAACAGCCAACCCTACCAATGGCATGTCCAACAGGTATAATAGGAATAAGTAAACTTTCAAAATCTGACAATTTTCTTTTAGCTAGCAAAGACCCAATCCAAGCTCCTAAAATCGAACAAATCAGACCGCCTAAAAACACTAAGCCACTTCCATTTAGAAAACTATAATCACCCTTCTTTATAAATTCTATAATATCCTCCATAGAGTAGGTGACTATTATATACAACAGTTTTGCGCCTATCATGGCAAAACCGCTTCCAGTTGCAAAGACGATAAAAACATCTTCTATCATTATCTGATTTTTCTTTGCTTGATAAGCTGCAAAAGAAACGCAAACAATTGCAGCTAATACTATACATAAACCATATGTAGGAATTGTCTTATTAAATATAGAAATATATGGACACATAATTCTCCTTTAACAAAAATCAGCCATGAGGAAACCTCATGGCTAATTAATACATAAAATTTTAATAATTCTTAACTTATTAGAATGAACTTGCAATTCCACCCATGCATGCTGCACATGCGATGTAGAAAATTAAGCATAAAATTGTTCCAATAATAGAAAGAACTAAACCTGCTGTTGCAACACCCTGGCCTTTTTTTCTACCAAGTGCACCTAATACGATACCAACGATACCCATTACAGCACCTGCAAGGTCTGGAAGAATTGGTAAAACACCAATTACTACAGCAAGGATACCTAATACTAATGAAGCTACACCCATTTTCATATCCTCCTTTTCATTTGTATATCGTAATCCATTGTATCACATTTAATTTCCATGTCAACATATTATTTATTATTAAAGGCTTTTTCATATGCTGCTTTCGCGCCTAACATAACAGCTCCCACGCCTCCTCCATTCTCACTTTGCTGTCCAACAAAATAAAGTGATTTAACTGGTGTAACATGAGGTGGATTCTGCTGATTCCAAATAGGCACCACACCACCAAAAGAAGATTTTTTCATATGTGTATAAGTACGATAATCCTCTGCTGTCATAATCTTCATGGTAGTAATATGCTTGCTCAAGTCTGGAAGCTGTCTCTGGGCAAGTTCAATTAATTTCTTTGCATATTCTTCCTTCTTTTCTTCCCATGATCCATCCCTAAGCTGGTCTGGAGCTACCGTATAAATAGTTATACAATGCTTTCCTTCCGGAGCAAATTCTGGTGCATGGAAGGATGGTACGAAAATTAAATATCCATCATTTCCTTCATGATAATTTCCTTTTCGTAAATTCTCTGTTGCAGCATGTAAATCATACATGCCGTAACAATAATAAAGCGAAGATTTCATATACTGCATTGGATTAAAATCTACACCCAGATGTAGCATAAACACCGCTTCCATTGGACGAAATTCTTTTAAAATCTTACAATATGCTTCATCCAAATTCTCTAATCCTACTGCATTCTCGAAGAAATCTTTTCCTGCACCACAGCCAACTACCATGTCTGCATCAATTTCTGTTCCATCCTGTAAACGCACACCACAAGCTTTTCCATTTTCAATTCTTACTTTTTCTACAATCGTATTGTACTGAATCTTACCATTATGAGACTCTATGTAACCAGCTAAAGCTTCTGGCAACTTCTGACATCCACCTGTTATAAAACAAAATCCTGGATTATATTTTTTCCCGTTCTTTTCTAGTGGAATGCGTTTGTCAAAAGCAGTTTCAAAGTTCGTAAATGCCACACCCAATCCCTGTACCTCATTTGGATCTGCGCAGAAATCTGCAAAAATACCTGTAAATAAGGTTGCAATCTTCTCATTTTTAAAAAAGTGCATAGTTAATTCTTCAGCAGTCATGCCTGCATATTTTTTTACCTTCAAAAAAGCAAGTGCTAGACGTATATTTTTAATTAGGGAATCTGGAAGTGTTGAAATGTATCGAAGCTCCATCATATCATCATAAAAACGATAATATGCATCTATGCCCTCTTTACTTTCTGGAAACAATTTTTTCAGTCGTTCTCTTCTCCAGTAAGGGCCTTCGTATTCATCCCCTTTAATCATGTCATAATCTGGCATCACGATATCTCTATCTGCACGCTGGGTTTCTAATGTAATTCCCAGATCCTGCAAAAGATCATAAACAGGTTCTCCCTCTAACAAATCTCCCAACAAAAGAGGACCTTGCTCAAACTTATATCCTTCATGTTCCAAGAGGGCTACTACACCACCCGGCTTTTTGTTTTTTTCATAAATTACAACTTCGTGACCATCTTTTGCTGCATAAGCACCAAACACCAAACCACCAAGTCCCGCTCCAATAATCGCAATCTTCATCCTATTTTTCTCCTTCTCTTTTAGCTCTTAATAAATTCATTATATGTCTTCTACCGGTTGGTTGTAAATATAATAAAAAACACATCCCCAAATATTTGGGAATGTGTTTCGATTTTATCTTATTTATCCAAACTTTTCATTGTTGGGAAAAGTAATACATCTCTAATGGCTGGACTATCTGTCATAATCATACACATACGGTCGATACCAAATCCAATACCACCTGTAGGTGGCATACCGATTGCAAGAGCGTTAAGGAAGTCTTCATCTGTGTGGTTAGCTTCTTCATCACCAGCTGCAAAAAGTTCTTCCTGTGCTTCAAAACGAGCTCTCTGGTCGATTGGATCGTTAAGCTCTGAGTAAGCATTTGCCATTTCCCATCCATTCATGAAGAACTCAAAACGTTCTACATATTCTGGATTTTCTGGTTTTTTCTTTGTAAGTGGAGAAATCTCAATTGGATGATCCATTACAAAGGTTGGCTGGATAAGGTGATCTTCTACATATTCTTCAAAGAAGAGGTTTAAGATATCACCTTTTTTATGATGTTCTTCAAATTCAATATGGTGTTCTTTTGCGATAGCACGAGCTGCTTCAAGGTCAGCTACTTCGTTCCAATCTACACCAGCATATTTCTTAACAGCGTCTACCATTGTGATTCTTTCAAATGGTTTTGAAAGATCCATTACATGTTCGCCATAAGTAAGCTGTAATCCACCAGTTACTTCCTGTGCTACATAACGGTAAAGATTTTCTGTTAAGTCCATCATTCCGTGGTAGTCTGTATATGCCTGATAAAGTTCCATAAGTGTGAACTCTGGGTTATGTCTTGTATCAAGACCTTCGTTACGGAATACACGACCGATTTCGTATACTCTTTCCAAACCACCAACGATAAGTCTCTTTAAGTAAAGTTCAAGAGAAATACGAAGCTTTAAGTCTTCGTTTAATGCATTAAAGTGTGTTTCGAATGGTCTAGCTGCTGCTCCACCTGCATTAGAAACAAGCATAGGTGTTTCTACTTCCATGAAGCCCTGTCCATCTAAGTAGTTACGAATACTCTTTAATACTTTTGAACGTTTTACAAATGTATCTTTTACATCTTCGTTCATGATAAGGTCAACGTAACGCTGACGATATCTTGTATCTGTATCTGTAAGTCCATGATATTTTTCAGGCAAGATCTGTAAACTCTTTGAAAGCATGATCATTTCTTCTGCGTGGATAGAGATTTCACCTGTTTTTGTACGGAATGCGTATCCCTTAATACCGAAAATATCACCTACGTCTGATTTTTTGAAGTCTGCATAAGCTTCTTCGCCAATAGCATCACGTGCTACATATACCTGAATCTTTCCTTTTAAGTCCTGAATATTACAGAAAGACGCTTTACCCATGACACGTTTGAAAAGCATACGACCAGCAATGCTTACCTGAATTGGGCTTGCATCCATGATTGCTCTTCTCTCGTTATAATCATCGTTGATTGCCTGTCTTGCTTCAGCTTCGTCCATTCCGTCAGTATTTACTGCTTCTCTACCTGCAAGCAATACTGCTTCATGCTCCTCATAAAGGGCTTTTACTTCGTCTGAATGATGTTCTTGATCATATTTTGTAATCACAAAAGGATCTTTTCCGTTTTCCTGTAATGTCTGTAATTTTTCACGACGAATTCTAAGGAGTTCGTTTAAGTCCTGCTGTGGTGCTTCTGTTTTTGCATCTTTCTGATTGCCCATGCTCTTCCTCCGTCTATTTCTCTACTGACTTAGATAGATCTCTGGATGTCGAGTACTTTGTACTGTACTACTCCTACCTGAGTTTCTACTGATACTAAATCTCCTACTTTTTTACCGATAAGGGCTTTACCTACTGGTGATTCGTTAGAGATTTTTCCTTTTAAGCTGTTTGCTTCTGTAGAACCAACAATTTTATAAATTAATTCTTCATCGAATTCGCAGTCTAAGATTTTAACCTGACAACCAATGTTGATTGTTTCAAGATCTACTTCATCTTCATCTACGATTTCTGCATTTTTTAAGATTTTTTCAATTTCTTCAATACGAGCTTCGATGTCACGCTGTTCATCTTTTGCTGCATCATATTCTGCATTTTCAGATAAGTCGCCCTGTTCACGAGCTTCTTTAATCTTCTGTGCTACTTCTTTACGTTTTACTACGATTAAATCATCTAATTCGTCTTCTAATTTTTTAAGACCTTCACTAGTTAAAATGTTCTTTTTTGCTGTCATTTCTACCTTACCCCTTTTTGTATTCCCGTTACATGCGCTATTTATAGGCGCTTGCAACTCATAGCATTATAGCCAATCGCACCCTGTATGTCAAGGCAATTCAAGATTTTCGAAATTTTTAAAACTGTTTCTACAATCGCAACAATTTGCCTTATCTTCTATTCTCTTCACACACCTTGTACAAGAGCACTTCTAACTCATTGTATGTTTCTACTTCATTTATCATTACACGAAGTTTTGCCGAATTTGGATAACCTGCTGTATACCATGCTCCATGCTTTCGAATTTCACGGATGCCCGTATACTCACCTTTAAACTCTAGCATCATACGAGCATGTCGAAGCATCATGTCAGCAACTTCTTCGAATGTAGGCTTTGGCAAATGCTCTCCTGTTTCAAAATACTCTAGCACTTGTCGGAAAATCCAAGGATTCCCTTGTGCGCCACGACCTATCATAAAACCATCGCAGCCCGTTTGTTCATGCATGGCAATCACATCTTCAGCTGTAAGAAGATCTCCATTCCCGATAACCGGAATAGAAACCGCCTCTTTTACCCGACGAATAATATCCCAATCTGCTTTTCCAGAGTAGTATTGTTCTCTGGTTCTACCATGAACTGCAACTGCTGCTGCGCCGCTAGCCTCTGCTATCTTTGCCATTTCTACCGCATTAATATGCTCGTCATCAAAGCCTTTTCGAATTTTCACCGTTACTGGTTTTTTTATTGCTCTTGCAGTTTTCTCTATAATTTCTCCTGCCAACTTGGGATTTTTCATAAGAGCAGAGCCTTCGCCATTATTTACAATCTTTGGTACTGGACATCCCATGTTTAAATCCAGTATATCAAATGGTCTGTCTTCTATTTGGTGTGCAATCTCAGAAATAATATCTGGATCGGAACCAAACAGCTGCAATGATACCGGTAACTCTCTTTCATCGATTTTTAGCAAATCAATTGTATTTTTATTTTTATACAGAATTGCTTTTGCACTAACCATTTCCATACAAAGGAGTCCTGCGCCTTGTTCCTTACATAACAAGCGAAATGGCAGGTCGGTTACGCCTGCCATAGGTGCCAATATTAAATTATTTGGTAATGTGACACTTCCAATCTGGAGTGGCTTTATCATTTTGTTCTCCTATTCTGCTTTTTATACACTAAATAAATTCCTTTTAGTGTTAAGTTTGCATCATATATATCGATTGTATCCGTGCTTTCAGAAATAATACGGCCTAATCCACCTGTTGCTACAACCTTCAGATTTTCAAAACCAGACTCTTCCTTCACTTTTTTTATCAAATATTCCGCCTGACCAATCTGTCCATACACAAGACCTGACTGCATACTGGAAATGGTATCGTTTCCAATTACATTTTCTGGTTTTGCAATTTCAATTTTTGGAAGTTTTGCTGCGTCTTCCCAAAGTGCCTTCGCTGAAATTGCAATACCTGGCGCAGTAATTCCACCTACAAAAGTTCCTGTCTCGTCAACAAGGTCATATGTAGTTGCAGTACCATAATCCATAACTAACACAGGACCACCATACAATTCATATGCTGCCACTGCATCTACAATACGGTCTGCTCCCACCTGCTGTGGATTTGGTAACTGGATACGAAGTCCTGTTTTAATACCAGGTCCCACAATAATTGGTTTAATATCTAAATACTTAATCATAGCACTTGAGAGCGAATGCATAACATCTGGCACTACAGAACAAATAATTGCATCCTTAATTTCCTCGAAATTGATTTTGTTTTGATGCAACAAATTACAAAGCATCATGCCATACTCATCTGAAGTACGAGGGATTTTTGTTGTAATACGAAATGTTGCAATGATTTCGTCATCTTTAAAAACGCCCCCCGTCATATTTGTATTTCCAACATCTAATGTTAAAATCATAGGATTATTCCTCCCCGTCTAAGCCTTCTCCCAAGAACACAATTTTATAGTAGGTTTCTAATGCTTCTAATAATTCTCTTTTTGCATTCTGATACTGCTTAATCTTTAATACGCTACCGATTTCATCGTAGAAGTAGTCATTTTCTTCGTAAGATGTGCGGAACTCCAAATTTCCATCTTCATCAAAGACCAATTCCAAAACACCGCCTACATCTTCTGTATAAAGAACACACATAATCTGAAGCTCTTCTTTGATGGCTTCTGGTAGGCCATTAAAATTCTCATCTAAATAATATTTTCTGTTGTATGCGTTCGACGCACAAAGTATTACTTCACTTCTAGACATATCCATATATTCCTCTCACGGAAACCTCTCCACTGGAAACCTTCTTTATGCCTGCTTCTGTCTCCACCAGAAGTTCCCCTTTATTTGTAATTCCCTTGGCGATACCTTCAAACTCACCTACTGGGTCTAATACCTTAACACATTTTTCTTTATTTACCAAAAGACTTTCATACTCTTCTCGAAGAGTTCTTAAATCCTTCGCTTCCATAAATTTGTTGTAATACACACGAAACTGTTGCCACACAGAGGTTATCAACAATTCCTTGTCTATTTTCTGACCACTCTCCACTAAAACAGAACTTGCTGTATGAGCAATTTCCTCAGGAAAACTTGTGTTTGTAACATTGATGCCAATCCCTACTACAAGGTAATCAATCTCTGTTTGCTTCAACCCCATCTCTGTCAAAATGCCACAAACTTTCTTTTTGTTCATAACAATGTCATTGGGCCACTTAATATATGACACAAGATGGTTGTCCTCTAACTGAGCTTGTAGTGCTTTTGCCACCGCAAGGGCAGCTACTAAAGTAATCATAGATGCATCTGCTGTGTCCAACTTCGGGCGAAGTATCATGGACATATATATTCCCTCTCCAGCTTCTGAAGACCAACTTCTTCCTCGTCGTCCAACTCCTGCTTCCTGTGCATCTGCCGTCACAAGGGTTCCATGTTCGCAACCTGCTTCTGCCAATTCTTTTGCTTTTTTGTTCGTAGAATCTATACATTCAAAATGGTAGCGTTCTTTTACCATCTATATACCTCTTAGTCTGAAAGTGTGGCTTTCATAATTGCTTTGATGGAATGCATACGATTTTCTGCTTCATCAAACACAACGGAACGTGGTCCTTCAAACACTTCGTTGGTTACTTCCAATTCAGATAAACCAAATTTTTTATATACCTCTTCACCTATACGAGTGTTTCTGTCGTGGTAGGCTGGTAAACAATGCATGAAAATTGCTGTATCTTTTGCTCTCTCAAAGGCTTTTTCGTTTACCTGATATGGGAGTAAATCATCTATACGTTCACCCCATACAACTGCTGGCTCGCCCATAGATACCCACACATCTGTGTAAATAACATCTGCATCTGTGGTAGCTTCTGCTACATCTTCTGTAAGAGTAATGGTTGCTCCTGTTTCCGCAGCAATTGCGTTTGCAGTTTCTACCAAATCTTTCTTTGGAAAATATCTCTTGTTTGTGCATGCCACGAAATGCATTCCCATTTTTGCACAGGTTAACATAAGAGAATTTCCCATATTAAAACGAGCATCTCCCATATATACAAATTTTAATCCTTCTAATTTACCAAGCTTCTCTCGAATTGTCAGCATATCTGCAATCATCTGTGTTGGGTGGAATTCATCTGTAAGACCATTCCAAACTGGAACTCCTGCATACTTTGCTAATTCTTCTACGGTTTCCTGCGCAAAGCCACGGTATTCAATACCGTCATACATTCTACCCAATACACGCGCTGTATCTGCTACACTTTCTTTCCCGCCAAACTGTGAGGATGCTGGATCAAGGTAAGTGACATGCATGCCCAAATCATACGCAGCTACTTCAAAAGAACATCTGGTTCTCGTGCTGGTTTTCTCAAAAATAAGTGCAATATTTTTTCCTACAAGACTATCATGTATAATACCTTGTTTCTTTTTCGCCTTTAATTCTTCTGCCAAATCAATTAAATATGTAATTTCTTCTGGAGTAAAATCTTTTAGCGTTAAAAATGAACGTCCTTTTAATGTCATTTTCACAACCTCCTGTATTTTGGAATAGTAGTATTTTACTCTATTTAACCCATAAATACAACAAAAAAAGGTCATCTTACGATGACCTTTTGCGTTTTTACTTTTCTTATTTAAAGAATACTACAGAGCCATATACTACACCAGCTTTTCCTGATGATGCATATGCAAAACCAATTGCTCCGTCTGTGTTATCTGCACCTGCCAATGCCTGGCTTGCAGCTTCATAACATGATGATGTTGCAGAACCATTTGCAAGTACTCTTGCTAATTTTCCTTCACGTACTGGAGAGAACTGTCCTCTCTGGTGGATAACATCATAAATATTATTTGGATATGTTGAACTTCTCACACGGTTCATAACTACAGAAGCAACACCCAACTGAACATCATAGCTTTCTGCACCAGCTTCACAATAAATAAGTGCTGCTAAAAGATCCAAATCAGATACTTCATAAGAGATTGCTCCCTGATTTGTTGTAGCTGCACCCTGCTGCTGATTTGCTGCCGCCTGTGCTGCTGCTTCAGCTTCTGCCTGTGCACGCTGAATTTCATAAATTTCTTCCATTGTAAGACCTGTACCTAAATCAAGTCCTACGGTTACATATTCTGCACTAACATAATATGTGTTGTCATTGTAAATAACTGCTACCCAACCGTCTTCTACAGCAGCTGCAGTATCTACTACTACAGAATCACCTAAATCAAGTCTTTTAATAATTTCGCTTTCTGTATCCATAGATGCACGAATTCGAAGACCGTCTGTTGTTGTAGTTGCTACTGTATCAAAGTTTTCTTTTGCATATGCTAATGCGTCTAAACCATAGATACAATAATCATTGCTAACATAACCTACCAAGTTACCAGAGCTGATTTTTGTAAATTCATCACCAACTTCAAGAACTGTTGCTACATCGCCTTTTGATAACTTACCAGCCAATTCTGCATCTGCACTTGCTTCTACTCGTACATTTAATGAATCTTCAACATTTGGTAACAAATAATTTAACCATTCCTGTTCTTCCGCTGTAAGTTCTGGTTCTGTAACCACGTCTTCTGCGTTTTCAGTGTCTCCTGTAGCAGGGCTTGTAACGACTTCTGATTCACCCTTTTCTACACTAACGCTCTGTGTATCTAAATCTTCTGATGCTCCTCCGCATGCTGTTGCCAAAAGTGACATTGCTAAACATGCACATAAAATTCTTGTTTTTAATCTTAATTTCATAATACCTCCAAGTGTTTGTTCCTTCTTAAGTATTACATCATTTTTAAATTTATAAACATTTTATTTCAAATGTTACAAATTTGTTACATCGTTGGCATTATAGCAAAGGTTCTTGCGTTTGTCAAATATTGGAATAAAAAATTTTTATTTTTTTATTTTTTATGGGAAATATTCTCCCAAAACTGCCTGAATTATGCGGTTTTCCTCCTCTTCTTTCCTTTTCTTTTTCATCACTGGCTGTGTATTTTTTTCTTCTTCCTCTGAAATAAATTGTAAATAATCTCCTACTTCTTTTAAAATATTATCTACTTGTTTCTTCATCTGGGTTATCTTTTGTAAAAATAAAAACATCATAAACAGCATACCTATTTGCAATGCAAATAATAACTCTAGACGAATCATTTTCTTTCTCCTTCAATTTTTTATTCTATGTATCTCGTCCCTAAATTATATCTATTTTTTTATTTTTCTGAAAGACGTCCATCCCAACTTTTCGTCGCAAGTTTCCCCATAAATCGACACTTCCTTGATTTTTATGACGAACGATTCCCTTGGGAAACTTAGTTGACATTTCCTCTTTTGGGTATAATATAATAAGTAGTAATTTCTTTATATGTAGAAAGGATACTTTATGAAAAAAATCGTTATGACAGGTGGCGGCACCGCTGGCCACGTAACACCAAACATTGCACTTATGCCTGCATTAAAAGAAGCAGGATATGACATTCACTATATTGGTTCTCACACTGGAATTGAGAAAGGACTTATCGAAGCACAGAATATCCCATATACAGGTATCGACTCTGGTAAGCTACGCAGATATTTCGATATTAAAAACTTCTCGGATCCATTCCGCGTAATAAAAGGCTTTGCTCAGGCCATTGGTCTTATGCGTAAAATAAAACCAGACATCGTCTTTTCAAAAGGCGGTTTCGTTTCTGTTCCAGTAGTTTTGGCCGCAAAAACCTGTGGTATCCCAGCAATCATTCACGAATCAGATATCACTCCTGGATTGGCAAATCGTATTGCTATCAAGGGTGCAAAAAAAGTTTGCTGTAACTTTCCTGAAACCTTAAAATACCTTCCTGCAGACAAAGCTGTCCTAACTGGTTCACCTATTCGTCGTGAACTTTTAAGTGGAAATGCAGAAAATGCATATAAACTCTGCAATTTCCCTGCAGAAAAGAAACCAGTTCTTCTTATTATAGGAGGAAGCTTGGGTTCTAAAGCAATTAACGAAGCAGTACGCAAGGTTCTTCCTGAACTTTTGAAGGATTTCTATCTAATTCATCTTTGTGGAAAAGGTAATTTAGATGAAACCTTATTAAACACTCCAGGTTATGCCCAGTTTGAATATGCAAACGAAGAATTAACTGATATGCTTGCTTTAGCGGACTTAGCCATTTCCCGTGCAGGCGCCAATTCCATTTGCGAACTTTTAGCTCTACATAAACCAAATATCTTGATTCCATTATCTGCAGCAGCAAGTCGTGGTGATCAGATTTTGAATGCAAAATCCTTTGCAAAGCAGGGCTTCTCTCACGTAATCCAGGAAGAAGACGTAACTGACGAAGTGCTTTTATCTGCAGTTCGTGATGTATATGCAAATCGTCAAACCTACATCGATGCAATGTCCGGCAGCGGACAGATGGATTCTATCGGAACCATCCTTCAGCTTATTGAAGAGAACCGAAAAAATAAAAAATAAAATAAGGGATGTCGCAAAATACAAATTTGTGACATCCCTTTTCTTATACCTTTTATTTTTCTATTTTTAGACTTTCTGTTAAAGCTTTTAATTCTTCGCTATCTGGCTCAGTGGAATTCCACTTTAACAGTTGTGTGTTATCCATATTTGAATAACGAGGAATCAAATGCATATGGAAATGGAACACGGTCTGTCCTGCTACTTCACCATTGTTTTGCACAAGGTTATATCCTTCACAACCCAACACCTTTGTAGCATGCTTAATTACCTTCTGTCCAACCTTTACAGCTTTTCCTAAAATTTCTGAATCTATTTCATAGATATCTGCATAATGCTCTTTTGGAACTACCAATGCATGTCCCTTTGTAGCAGGCGAAGCATCCATGAACACTCTGAAATCTTCATCTTCATAAATCGTATTTGTTGGAATTTCTCCATTTGCAAGTTTACAGAAAATACAATTGTCCTTTTTCATAATAGAATCTCCTTTTATGTCGAACTATGTCGTTTCTTAGAACAAGAATACTTGGTCTAACATACGAAGAGTTTTGAAGTTACCCTTAGCAGTCATCTCTCCAGTCATAAATGCTCTCTGGAATGTCATGCGACCATCCACAATAGACTGCATAACATCTACAGACATCTTTGCATACACATCGATATCATCTTTTTGTCCATAGTGTACTTCCAGTTTGTCATCATTTACTGCTATGTAAAGTGGATTCTTGTATCCCTCAATCGTAATTGAATAAGTAGCGCGGAAATCTTCCTGGGCTACGAAATGACTTTCAAAATCTTTTACAAAAGGTTCTCTCGCATCACCAGCTGTTTTGCCTAACATATCTTTAAACATAGAAGCAAGTTCTTCAATATCTTCCTTCTGCTGTTTTACATAACCATCGTTTGACACATATTTAGATAACTGCTCACTTTCCTGTGGTGTGAGATTCATCTGCTGTGTACGAAGAACGCTCTGTTTTACCGCTAAGTTACTGGTTGGAAGACTCTTCATCTTCTGAGAAATCATACGATAAAGATTCTCTGCTTTCTTTTCAATGATTAAAGTATATTCCGAATTCATCTGGAATCCTACCAAATCTTCTACATATCCGCAAAGACCTGGACATGGCTGTCCGCCTAAAATCTCCCACGCGTTAGCAAGAGTCAGTTCTCCTTCTCTTTCGCCGTATGTAGTAGACATAACGATTGGCTGCATGTACATGGTGCTAATCTTTTCTTTATCACCATATAACCAGCAAGCATCCAAAAACTGCTGCATATATCCACCAATTCCAAGCCATTCTACTGTAGTTGCTAAAATAATTCCATCTGCATCTTTGAATGTCTGTGGAAGTGTTGCGATTTCATTTTTATGTTCATAAATATTGTATCGTTCTACTTTGACACGAAGCTCTTTTAAAACATCTTCCATCTTATCCAATACATATAATGTAGGATCATCTAAAAGTCCTCGGCCACCATAATATACATTAACCTTCATCTTCTACCTCACGTATCTTGTTTTCACTCTCTTTAGTATATAAATTTTGCGAGGTAAAATCAATCATTTATGCTATAAAAATCGATATTTCACATCTGCAAACCGCACCGTGTCTCCTGGAGAGAGTTTTCGAACTTCTTTATAATTAAGCATCTCATCATTTACATAAGTCCCATTTGTAGAATTCATATCTTCTATATAATAATCTCCATCTAAAAAATCTATTTTAGCATGATAATTACTTATGGTTTCTTTTTCAATCTGCAATTTCACTTTATGGCTTTTTCCAATGACACATAGCATATGTTCCAATCGAAGATCTTCAAACTCTCCTCTTCCTTCGTATACTAACAATCCTTCTGGTTCATTTAATATAGAAGAAAGGCAAACCGTTGGATGTTTTTCACATGCAGTTTCTACTGCAATAACTGTTTCCGGGTAAACTACATCTGGAACCCCCTCTTTTCCTCCCCTTTTATAAGAAAGCAAATCTTTTGGCTCCATCTGTAAAATACTCTTTACTTTTTCAAATAAATCCGCCAACTTTTCACACTGCAAAAACGATCCAAGTGAAGATTGTATCGAGGAAACCACTTCTTGCGTTGATTCTTCGATGATTGGTTCTCTCTCTCCTATCACTATTTCCTCTGGACACTCTTTTCTTTGTCCCTCCAAGATTATGTTTTTTATATCTGTTACACTGTAACTTTCCGACAATACCATTTCATATATTTGATAGGCAAGCTTTACCACCATTTGCTCATTATGATTAATTTTCGTTAATAAATACTCCAACAGTTTCTGAAATTGATTCTGAATGTTTTCTTGGTTGTCCGGATATAATACAAAGGAAATATCTTCTCCTGTACTATTTAAAAAAATATACTCTGGACTCACCACTAAACAATTCGCATCTACCAAATTCCACTCTAATACTTCCAGCTGATTACAAATGCGAAGTATTAATGTCTCAAAGAGTTGTTTCCCCACCTCGTGAATCGTACAAAAATCTTCTAAAGCTTGCTTTCCAGAAATGTGATACCAATACTGTCCCATTCCATTCACAAAACACTTTTCCATAGGAACAACCCCATCAAAATTTTTAGAAAGGATGAGTTTTTCATCAAAAGATTCTTTCATCACCGATGAAACCTTCATATAACTTTTATTAATATCTCTTTCAAAAACAATGTTATGGCTCCTCATCTAACAATTCCTCCCCCACTTCACCTAATATTTGATAATTATAAAACTTACGTACTAAATCCGTTTCTGTCACAAGATTAGAAACTTCTCTTTGCTTACTATACTGATAAAATCCTATCCCTTCCTTAAGAACCAACATAAATAAAAAGAAAAGAAGTGGCAGCAAAATTGAGATCTCTATTGTGAAACTCCCCTTTAAACGCTTCATATTCTCATACCTATATCCACCATCCATGCCACAAAAAGAAACGGGACAAATGGTATTTCATATTTTCCTTTCTTTCGTAATATTACAAGTAGAAAAAGTCCTACTAGTCCCGCAAGAACAAATGCCAACAATATAATGGACAACACATCATTTACTCTATAAAAAAATCCCATAACAAGAATTAGAATTCCATCACCATAACCAATTGCTTCTCTTGTAATCCTACTCAGCACCAACAAAGTAACCCCTGGTAATATGGCAAACATCACACTTAACAGGGATCTTTTAACTAGAAGATCTACTATTATTCCAATTAAAGCTCCAAGCAACGACAGACGTACTAGAATTTCCCTGTCCTTTACATCCCAAAAACTCTGTATTCCTAATATCACTCCCACTAAAACAAAACCTATTTTTTCTATCTCCAATGTAAACTCCTAACTTCCGCAAAAACTACATAGTCCTCTTTCGCCCACTTCTGATATTCTCACCTTTTCTATAGTTCTGGTGAGGGCGCGACACAATAGATTATTGTGATATACCGTTCCATAATCCGTGCAATACACATTTTCTACACCATAATCTATGTCTCCGCATATTGAACAGCTGTAATATTTTTGTCCATTAGCTCCTCTATAATTTTCAATATCCATCTTACTTACTTCCTGTACAGATAAATCAAGCGCCTGACAAGAAGTCGTTAAATGATACACCGTTCCTGTTGGTGTAATAAAAACCCATTCTCCGTCTTCATTTCCACTTGAAGCATCGCCTGTCCACTTCCGAAAACAATTTTGACAGGATACCTCTATCTGATCCAAACCGAAAAAAGCTACAGGCATTTTTATCCCATAGGAAGCCCTAAGAAGAATCGTATCCCCACTAAAATCTGACTCTAACAGGCTAATCCCTAATACCCCATTGGTTACATACCGTTCTATATGAGGGTTCTCTGTTAAAGCAAATAATAAAAGACCCTCCGCAGATAGTAAAAGTGTGGTTTCTGATGTAGCAATACTACTTTCCACAGCTAGTTCTCGTCCAGTATAAATAAGTGCCTCTTCAACTTGTGTCTGAACCTGTAATATGCGAAACAAAAACAAGATACAGGCTAAAAAGCCTGCTGTTAGTGGAATAACAATAGTCGCCTCTATTGTTAAAGAACCTTTATGACAGGTACAAAGGGATGTCCCTTGGCTATTGGTATTTTGTAAACGCGTGTGTCGAGGAGAGCTGACTTGACATATTGTATTATGTATCTTCCAAAGAGACATCCCTTTGTACCTGCCTTTCAATAGTATGCAAACTCTGCTGTTGTAATAAATCTTTGGTTATACTGCATCTTAACTTCTGCTTGTACGACCAATTCATCCATTCGAAAATCCGGCATTCCATATTCTTCTCGTGTGATAGCCTCCTGAATATCCATTGCATGCAATGCTATAGTATTTTCTTCTTCAAACAAGAGCATAATTCCTAAATAATCCGTATAGCATATTCCCCACTCACTCTCCTCTGCCATCAGATATTCTTCTGAAATAGATCCAATATTTTCTAACTCCAATGTCCAACTTTCAGAACTTTTTATTAGAGGAATCTTTTTTCCAGCTAGTAATGCGCGAACATCCAACACACCTTCTCCAAAAGCCCACGCTGTAAGAAGCCCTATCTTTACCACCTCTATCAGTGTGGGATTCAATGAGGCTCCTGCAATTGCTGTAGCGAAAAGATACGCTTCTTCTACCTTTATGGAATCTGTTGTCAAATATAAAAAATTTGAAATTGTTCTTATCAAAAGTAGCTGCGTTACCACTACCTTTAAATTCTCTACATCACTAGACTTCCCTCCTAAGAGATATTCCAATTCGTAATTCATACAACGCCCTTCTAATGGATTTGTATAACATGACATATAGCCAAGTAAATACTGTTGAAAGAGTACTTTATCGTACCAATTGCTTTCTGGTATTTGACTATTAACCCCCTGGTTTAAGGTGCGTACGGACACTACATTAGATAAATCCATCTCACCATTTGATATCTGACTCGTATCCTGAATTACCAACTCTAATACTCCTGTATCTAACAAAGTCTTTGCATCTTCTAATGGATTTTCTAACTCTTCTTCTGCGACTGTTTCATTGGTTTGTGTTTGTCCCGACGTTCCTGTAGAAGATGATTCTTCCGCTGCTTCTTGCGCTTCATCCAGTGTCTCTAACGCCGTATCAATATTTGTCATATCCAACTGACTGTTTTCCTTTAATTCATATACGGACTCATATTGACTATAGATGCGAACAGCCGCTTCATACAAAATATTCTCTTCCATATAAGTTGAAGCGCTTTGTACATAAGCACTTCCTCCTCCGTCTGTCAGTAAGGTATATCCTGTAATATCTACGCTATCCACTTCCAATAAGAGTAAATTCATTCCCATTTCATCCTGACTCATTTTTCCATTCGCAATTTCAACTAAAATCTCATCCATCTCTAGCTGATTACAAGCCAACAAATGATAATTCTCCCAAAGCACACTATTATAATTCGCAAACACTGACTCTATCGCTAACTGTGTTTGTAATTGGGAAAATCGCAGCATTTCCTGATATCTGGCTCCTTCGAAAAAAGTAAGTAATGCGGAAAGTATTAACATAAGTGTTAGCGTAGAATAAATGGTCAAGCTGCCTCTTGCACGTTTTCTCACACTTCTCCCGCCTGTTCCGTAATTGTTTCAAAAATATCGTTTACTAAATTGGTTATTTGTTCTTTAAAAATCAATACTATCCCTATCAACACTACGATTATCAAAATAAGTTCTACTACGCCAGCACCTTTTTCATCCTCTAAAAATTCTCTTACTCTAAACATTTCTTCTCTCCTTTCTAAATAGAAAAACTAATTAATGCAGGAACCATAACAATAGCCATCACCAACACCATCATAAGCATCATTGGAACCAACATTTTCGTGGAAGCTTCTTCCCCTAAACGTTTTGCCAATAGAATTCTTTGCTCATACGCTTGCCTGCTTTCTTCTTCTAAATATTCACAAATTCCTTTTGTTCCCTTTTCCATGTTGTTTACCAACGTTCGAATCAGCCTTCGGTACTGCGGATGATCCACATTTTTTATAAAACCTTCGTAGGCAACACGCTCATTTTCACCCTCTCGCAAGCGATGATTCATCATCAAAATTTCTTCGAAAATTATTTTATCTTCTATAAGATTTGCTTTTTTCTTATTCTCATACTGACTAGCGATTCTTTCCCATGCCTGCCGGGTTGTCATTCCAGCTCCCAACAAAATACTTAATTGATTTACCACCTCTGGATAGTCCAATTCCATTTGCAATCTTATTTCTGTCTTTTCTTTTTCTTCCTTCTTCTTTTGCATGAAAAAGAGTAAAATTCCTGCAACCAGCTCCAAAGCTAGTATTTTTAACGTTAGGTAATCTTTTTTCTCCGACCATTCTACCGAATAACCATTGATTTCTGTTGGCAGTTGCAATGTAGTTGTTCCTTCTTTTTGCATTTGCATTTCCACATTCTGTTCCAACGCATTCAGCAACTGCTGCTGCTTTGATGCTTTTGGTTTTTCCAACAAAAACGGAAAACCATATATTTGTTCATACTCACCACATTCAAGGGTTACCATCACTTGTAATAGAACCCCATCCTCAGGAATTTTTTCACCTCGAAGTGTTCCATCACTATAAACGTAACCTCCAGGACTAAAACTCCATTCTGCCTCCACAAAATCCGATGCATAAGAACCTTTTATCTCCAAAGCGTCATTTTTTACTATAAAACTCTCCTGTATCTCCTCAACCGCTTGTGCTAAATATGTATCTGCTACATCTTTTGTTACCTTCTCTGGTTCAAGCGCTAGACTATACTCATAAGCATCCATGACTCCATCTATGTTTACTAGCAACTGTATCTGCTTTTCGTCTCCCCCTATCCTGTCTCTTTCCAATGTTCCATTCTTCGATAAATTCCCTCCACTTACATCAACATACACAGCCATAAGCAATATCACGACAAAGACTAAAGCTAATTTTTTTAGATCTTTCTTTTCCATTACTACACCCTTATTTGCAGGATTTTCTCTGACAGTACGATTGCACCTCCATATCCAGCCAAACATATCGTCATAAAAATGATTCCCAATGGATTATGAAACAACACTTTCATATAATCCCAGGCAGATAGTTGTAAAAACGCCAAAATTCCCATTGGTAACAAATTCATCACCTGTTGCTCCATTTTCTTTCCTGCTACCATTACCGCAATCTCTTTTTGTGCATCATACTTTTCACACATGCGCATAACAGTCGTATCTATAATCTTTTTCCAATTACCTCCACTTCTCTTCCCATATGCAAAAATCTCTGCAAAAGTAATCACATCTTCTATGCCAGTTCTATGAGAGAAATCCAATACTAATTTTTCGATTGGCATGTTTAAGGAAACAGAATGATTTATCTCTCGTACCTCCCTAAAAAACAAAGATTCTTCTCCATACATAAAATGCGTTTCTCTTTGAACCTCTTTCCATGCATTTTCCATAGAATATCCTGCTTGTAAGGCTGTATTTAAAACACGCATTCCATTCATGAACTGTTCCTGTAGTTCTTCTTGCTGATTTTTACATCCTTTTCTTATCTCTCTGTTATAAAAGAAAACAAGTAAAATTGGTGCCAACACTAGTGCCCACAAAGATCTATAGAATAACCATCCAATAACAAAACAACTACCAACAGTCCATAGAAAAACATTTCCAAAATCCTTTATGGATAGCTTATATGTCTTATAATCCATCGCTCTCTATCCCCGCAGCAAATAATTTTTCCCTGTTGCACAATGTCCCCACTCTCTTTAATTCACCCTCATAGGTATACAACTTGTTAAGGCGAATCATTCCATTCTTTACACCAATTATTTCAGATATTTCTACTACTCTTCGCTGCTTATCCTTTCCACGCTCTAGGTGTATAAGTATATCGATACCTGAAGCTATTTGCTGTCTTACAGCTGCTAATGGCAACTCCATTCCCATAAGAACCATCGTCTCTAGTCGGTTTAACATATCCTGTGGGGAATTTGCATGACCAGTAGACAAGCTTCCGTCATGTCCTGTGTTCATGGCTTGTAGCATATCCAAGGCCTCTTCTCCTCGACATTCCCCTACAATAATTCTATCTGGCCGCATTCTTAGTGCCGTATGGATAAGCTCTCTGGCTGTAATAGCTTTTACTCCCTCCATGTTGCTTTTTCTGGTTTCTAGTCTCACCAGATTTTTTATTCCTTGTAGCTGCAGTTCCGCAGAATCCTCTATGGTAATCACTCTCTCTTCTGAAGGAATATAAGCAGACAGTGCATTTAAAAACGTCGTCTTTCCAGAACTTGTTCCGCCAGAAACAAAAATATTGTATCTAGCAAAAACCAAGTCTTCTAAAAATAATGCCACTTCTTCTGGAAGTGTTTTTCGCTTAACCAATTCAGACATATCTAGCGGTGACTTGGAAAACTTACGTATGGAAATTGCAGAGCCATCTATTGCCACTGGCGCTAGCACTACATTTACCCTAGATCCATCCTCCAATCTGGTATCTACAATCGGCGTGGATAGATTCACAACTCGGTTGTGTTTTCCTACGATTTGCTGTATGACATCCTGTAATTTTTCTTCCGAGGTAAAACAATATGGATGTTTATAAAAACAGCCTTGTTTTTCAAAGAATATATTTCTAGGTCCATTTACCATAATTTCTGTAATCTCTTCATCCTCAATGAGTTCCTGTAGAATATCCAGTTTCCTTAAGGAATTAAAGACTCTTTGCTCTAGCGAAACTCTCTCTTGAATGGATAACCTTCTTACTTCATTTGTACATGCCATCTCTTTGGCTATCATTTCCTGTAACTCATCATTTGTCAGTTCTCTAGAAAAATCCATTCGGTCTAACACTCGCTCACGTAACACTTCACACAACTGTTCCATTTACGCATCCTTCCACACCATAGCTCTCAAACCACTTCCAATTTCATTCCAACGCCACTGCTGCATTAGCTTATTCCAGTTCTGCTCCCTTACCATTTCTCCAGAAATCTCAATTCTCGTTATTTTGTGCAAAAAATTATCATGTCCGCTTTCTTTTAATTCCTGAAAAAAAGCTTGGTCTCTCCATCTTTCAGGCTCATTCTTGCTTGTCAGATAAAAGAAACGATCACAATATTCCATTTGTTTTAATACGTCATCATACACAGATCCAAAGTTTATAACGAAAATTTTATACCCTAATTCCTTTGCCAAAATATCCATCATGTTTTCATATATTTCACTACTTCCCTCCGCCAAACATGCACTATTTTTTACCGGCAACAAATAATCCCAATTCTCCTGATGTACGATTCCCTCTAAAAGTCTTCCTCTGGTATATACCCCGGTAGTGGCTACTGCCATCAAATCTTCCATTCCCCATGGACTTGTTTCTAACACGCCCAAACCACTAAAAGGTTGCTGGTCTATGACAATGCTAGGTTTTTGCTCGCTAACAATAGATGCAACCGTACCTGCAAAAGGCAACTGAAACTGTGGCTGAGATAAGGAATATACTCCAATAACAGAATAAGATAACTCTCTTTGATTCTTTCTATGTGTTTTTTGTTCTGTAATCCCTGCCAGCTTCTCGATTTCATCTACAATTTTATATACCTCTTGGTATTTTTCTGTGTATACCAGATTCGTAGGCATCGTAACATCTAACGCATTTTTACAATCTTCTTGTAAAAAAAGGATTTTTTCTCCTCGATTTATGAAATCGCTAATTTCTTCTCTTGCAACATCCCCTAGTAACAACACATGATCATTTTCAGTATCGCTTTTTTGAATCTCTTGTAATCTCGTATAAACATAAAATTCATACTGATTTCTATAATGATTCATCATACAGCGCAAAAGTCTTTCTCTGTACTCCGAATCACTCATACATACTGCGAGTTTTACTTTTTCCATATACCCTCTCCTTAGCTATGTAATAAATCAGAGACTATCAATCCGAACAAAATTGCTATCGAAAAATGCATATAATGATGTTCTTCGTCTACAGCCTCATAGGGTAAAAATCTACCCATGCACAAGCTTTTTATGTATTGCCACACGTGACAAATACTGGATAAAAGTTTGCCTGTTAAAAGCAGTTTTCCTAAGGAATATATTGCAGCAAAGAGAAAAGAAAATAGAATACACCACAACAATTCCTTTAAATTAACAAATCCACCTATTACGGAAAATAACTTGATGTCCCCGGCACCTAAAGCACCTGCCAGAAACAAAAGATATAAAAAGATAACCGGAATGAAAATTAGAAAAATACCAGTTAATATTCCCGGTATTCCTTCATAGAAAAATCTTCGGACTAAAGATATCCCCAACCCTATGAGTATCAGCCGGTTACTGATTCTCATACTCTTTAGATCCATGCCCACTGCTAGTAAAACTAGCCCGTAAGCAATTAACATGTTCATCACCTCTTTTGTTGTAAGCCGAATTATAGCAACCACACCAATGCTTGTCTACAAATTTTTATTTTTTTCAAAATATTTGTGGACTGCTTACAAATTTCGACCCTCAGTTTTTGTATAGAATTCCAAATTTTGCTTATACTTTTAAAAAGGGAATTTTTCCAGAAAGAGGTGGAATTGTGAAATTATTTAAACTTCAGCCTGTGGCTGACGAACGCCCTTACATGATTTTAAAAGATGATATCGAAAAAACTACATCAGAACTAAATGCAGCCTATACCAACCTGCAAAATGTGACGGATCCTGACTTAATAGACTATTACATTTACCAGACCAAAGCGGTACAAATGCGCTATCGTTACCTGCTCAACTGCGCAAAAAAATTAGAGGACTCTTATACAAAGAATCCTCTATGATTATCATAAATACAATTTTCATTTAAATCTGATTTTCCATAAGTCATACCAGCATATACCTGCTGGGTATTACTCATGAGCGGTCCTGAAGTGTCTGTCTTTGCAGCTTCGCAAAAAGAAGCGTACAGGCTCTTCAGGATTTTTTCTGCTTCCTCCAAGCCCTCTAATCGATTTTGATAAATGGCTTTTGCCAAGCAGTTGCTACTGTACATATACAGTTTATGTAAATCTTTTGAAATGTCATATTTGAAATCCAAAGCTTTTTTCAGTGCATCTATAGAGGCTTGTGCCTTTTTTATAGCGCTCTTAAACCCATCGTAATCATTTGCTTCATAGCAACTTGTTGCTTCTGCCATATATGCAAAAACAATGTCGTACATTATGACAATGAGTTCCCCGCGGTTACACTGGCTAAGTCGCCTTGTAAATTCCTGCTTCAAACTACTTTTCATAGCTTCCTCCAGCCACTACTGTAAGAGTGATAATACCTGCTGTGGTAATTCGTTTGCCTGTGAAAGTACAGAGATAGCAGCCTGATTTAAGATATTCTGCTGTGTATACTCTGTCATTTCTGTTGCCATATCAGTATCTAACATACCTGAGTATGCTGCTGTCATGTTTTCGTTTGTAGATGCCAAGCTGGCTGATGCATAATCCAATCTGTTCTGGAATGCACCGATACGAGAACGTGCTGCTGATAATTTAGCGATAGCACCGTCTAAAGTTACCATTGCTCTGTCTGCACCTTTTACTACAGATACATCTACGTTATCAATGTAAAGGCTTGCTGCAGATATTTCTGCAAGTCTTACATCCATATCCTGATGTTCATTTCCACCAATCTGAATAGTCATAGAACCGATATCTGTTACTTCGATAGCAAAGTTTCCTGCGTTTGGATTGTTTGGATCAATTGGAGCAAAGAAACCTTCATCCAAAAGGAAGTCAATGGAAAATCCGTCGTTATCTGTGATTACTACACGGTTACCATTTACGTCTACAGTTGTAGTAGAAGTAAATCCTGTTGCTTCGCGAACTGTTGGATCTGTGTCGCTAGATGGGATAGATACTTCTGCATCTACACCCTGTGTATTTACTGTATATTCGCCGTCATAATTAGAGATAATATCTAGTCCTGCTGCACTAGCTAAATCATATGAGAATGAAAATTCAATCATTTCAGCTTTTACAGATTCTGATTTTACTGTAATTCCTGTTGGTTCTACGATTGCTGTATATCCAGCGTTTCTTGCTGCTTCTACAACTGCTGCTCTATACTGATCATCTGTCATATCTGCATCTGCTTTTAATTCAATATCAACACCATCAATACTAATCATTCCAGTTTCAGCTGGTTTGTCGTATGGAAGTGTCATAGATGCTTCTCTTACAACATAAGCACAATCTGGGTTTCCATCCTGAAGCTGAATGCTTTCTGCCAATTCTTTTGACATAGAAAACTCTATGGACTCATCGTAACCATAGTAATCAGATTTAATCTGAATCTTATCTCCAGCTGCATTTAAACCTACGGTACATCCTGCTTCTGCTGCTGCATTGCGGATTTCCTGTAAGTACAGTTCTTCGTCCATACCGCTTGATACTTCTACAACTACACCGTTGATAGTCAAACGGCCTTCTGCTGTTGGTACTGCGTAGTCGATTTCTACTGTAGCCTGCTCCGCTGGTGCTGTTACGTCCATTTTGTATAACTGTGCTGGCACGCTATCAGATACAGAAAAACGACTTGCATTTTTTCCATAAACGCGCACATCAGAAGAACCATCGAGCAATGCTTTTGTATTGTACTCGGTGTCTTTTGAAATACGATCTACTTCTTTCTGTAATTCATCAATTTCTGCCTGGATACTCTGTCTGTCAGAATAAGCATTGGTGCCGTTTGCAGCCTGTACAGAAAGTTCTCTCATTCTCTGTAAAATACTACTTACTTCGTTCAATGCTCCGTCAGCAATCTGAAGAACGGAAATACCATCTGATGCATTAGATTCTGCCTGATCCAAAGCATCTATCTGGGCTTTCATTTTGTTAGAAATAGCGATACCTGCTGGATTATCGCTAGCGTGATTGATTTTTAAACCACTAGACAAACGTTCCATTGATGCGGCTAATTTATTTTCTGTGCGTAATAACTGATTATTTGTAATAACAGCGGACATGTTTCTATTAATCTGCATATCCTGTTCCTCTCATCTAGGCCGCATCCTTGCGCTTTGATTTGACTACCCTGTCATTTATCTGCAATTTATATCGTCCCTTTCTTTTCTTTTCTTAACCTCAAATCTACTTTTCCTCGTATATATTTGCTTTTCTGAGGGAAACGTATTATAATATCGAGAGTAAAAGATTTAAAGGAGGTCATCCTATGGCAAAAGTAACAAAGGATACCATGATTGGCGAACTTCTTCAGATTAATGCAGACATCGCTCCACTCCTTTTAGGAATCGGTATGCATTGTCTTGGTTGTCCATCAGCTCAGATGGAAACTATCGCAGAAGCAGCTATGGTTCATGGCATTGATCCAGACGATTTAGTTGAAGATATCAACAATTTCTTAGAACATAACTAAGCTATTCACAAGAATAAAAAAAGAGAAAGGCCCAATGCAAATTTATTTGCACTTGCGTCTTTCTCTTTTTTATTCGGCGATTAGCCAATAGCCTATATTTCCCCTATCACCTGTAACGCATTTCCTTTCAGAATCAGCTTGCCATGTTCCTTAAAAAAGGCCTCTGTGGCGGTTGTATATTTAACCTGTGTTGCGTATTCTGAAACAATATTACACACCTTGTTGAATTCTTCTGGTGAATGTGCACTCTTGCGAAGCAAAAGATAAAAACGATTTTTGTTCTCATCCTTGTACAAGTCGTTTTCTCCCTGATAAAATCCACCTAACACACTAGCTAGTCGTTCTAGCTGCTCCAAGGTTTTGGCTTCAAACATTTTTACCAAATTCTTAGGAACTTCTGGTTTTGCAGAACCCTTTTCTACAGAGGCTTTCTTCGTTACTCCAACGTTTTCTGGATGCTGTTCTTTTTCCTGTACCTGCTGTTCTAAATCTTCTTTCATTTTTTTGAAAAGACCTAGCACATCATCTGCACCCTGCACGCCCGAAAATAGTTCTTCGTCGCTGATGCTATCGGAGCTTGCATCTTCTCCACCTTCTGAAAATCTCGAAAAACGTGTATCTAGTTCTTCTGGATACTCCACCTTCGTAATCTGCAATATAATATTTTCTCCAGATAAAGGAATTGCCTCTATCATGAGTGGTATGTCATCTACTTCAAACCCAAACTCATAATTTGCCTGCTCAATCATATCTCGAAATAGGCTTTTTGCCTTTTCGGATCCATAGGCTAACTCGCTCAACTTAATTTGTCTATCCGCTAACTCTTCTCTCGAGAGCGTACAACGGATTTGATTTTCGTTTACTTTTTCAATTTTCATTTTATCACTTCCTTACCTTGAAAATCGTTAGAAAACGTACACTTATTATAAACAAATGACTCTCTTCTGTAAAGAAGATGCTCATTAAATATTTCTAAAAAGTTCTTGCATTCCAAAAATTTTTGTGATATATCTGTTTACACGAGATGCGTTCCTGATGAAAAAGGAGTTCATGCACAAAGTAATTAATACAACTCTGTTTGGAAAATATGAAATACTTTCTTTACTCGGCACCGGAAGTTTTGGTACCGTGTATCTTTCCAAACACAAACTTCTAGAGTGCTATCGCGCCATTAAATTTATCCCCAAGTTAAATGGCCAGACAGACTCTCCCTTAAAAGAAGCACAACTTCTAAAATCTTTACATCACCCTGGTATTCCAACCATATATGACGTAGAAGAAGATGATGCATATTATTATCTTATTGAGGAATATATAAATGGTGAATCTTTAGAAGATTTTTTGCTTCAACAATCTTATATTTCCCTTAGTACTTTTATGGATTTTTGTTTACAATTATGCGATATTTTTCTTTATCTGCATACGTTAAAACCTTCTCCAATTCTTTATTTGGATTTGAAACCGGAACACATTATAGTATGTGGAATGCAGATAAAATTAATCGACTTTAACGTATCAACTAATCTTTCCAGTTTGGGAAATATCTACAATCTTTTTGGGAACGAAGATTTCAGCGCTCCAGAACTAAAATCTGGTGCACTGCCAAATTTTCTTTCGGATATTTTTAGTATCGGAAAAATTATGGAATATCTCTCCGAGCATCTAAATTCATCTGTTTCTCCCAATTTTCACAATATTATTAAAAAGGCTACAAATGCAGATCCAGCTTGTCGTTTCGAGACGGTGGACCAGCTTGTTTCTGCAATTCAAAAAGAAAAAAATTTGATAAATCAGCCGCATCTTCGTAAAAAAATCCTAGTTGTGGGAAGCCATCCAGGCGCTGGCGCAACCCACGTTTCCATATCATTAGTCTCTGCATTAAATTACATGGGATATCATGCAATATATTACGATACTAACCAACGTAATAGCCTACAGAACTACCTTCCCAATAAACCTTTTATGCAAGAACGAAATGGTATGTTACACTATGGTTTTTTTAGAGGTTACCCTCTTTATGGTCCTGGAATCCAGCTACCACAAACCAACGAAGACATTTCCATCTATAACGGAGGAGACGCCTTTCCTTCTTCTAACATAGATGCAGATTTGATCCTACTGGTCTGCGATAGTAGTCTGTGGCACAGATATCATGTGCTTAAAAAGGCGCATGATTTGTCACACTATGGAGAACGCCTGAAAATCCTATGTAATCGCGGAGGAACATCTACAATGGTTGAATTGGCAAAAGAACTTTCTTCTTGTGTATACCATTACCCGTATATAGAAAATCCTTTT
Organism: Agathobacter sp.; assembly: GCA_045544235.1. Lineage (GTDB taxonomy): Bacteria > Bacillota > Clostridia > Lachnospirales > Lachnospiraceae > Roseburia. Next base: position 30,194 of record JAZPYQ010000005.1, read on the forward strand.
TTTATAACAAAACCTTTGTTAAAGTTCGTGGACCGTTTATTACAAATAAAAAGGAGGAATCGTTTATTTTTGGATTTAAAAAACACATTTTCACCAAAGAAATCATAGGCCTTAGCAGTGTGGAACATGGTGCTGGCACAACCTTTGTTGCACTAGCTCTATCCAATTTTTTATGTAGCAAACTGGGGAAAAAGACTGCCTATATAGAACTAAACACAACAAATCAGATATGCTCTCTGACTCGGAAATTGGAAACCCGTCCTTTTTCCTACTTGGGAATCCGGATGTTTCCGTGCACAACTGTTACCTCCTTGTCCGAGATACTCTGTATGGATTTTGATTATTTCATTCTAGACATGGGCGTCTTAAATACATATACTGCAAAAGAATTTTTTAAATGTGATAAACGATTTATTGTATGTAGCCTTAGCAAATGGAAACAAAAACATAGTATGAGCAAAATCGAAGACCTCCTTTCGAAATCAAATATGAAACAGGATTATGTGACAGTAATCTCGAATTTGAGTCAAAAAAAATCTAGCTCATCCTTCGTTTCTTTTCCTTTTATCGAAAACCCGTTTCAACTGACACCCGAAGTGTTTAGCGTATTTTACCGACTTTTAGAAAGGCAATAACCGAAAAATGATTTTAACAAATTATATGAGAATTCTCGTACAAGTTTAACCCTAAGTTATTCGGTAGGAGCTTCAATGCCAAAATTTGTTAGAATCATGTAAAATGAGATTCAAAAAAAGAAAAAAGCGGAAATTAGGTCGGCGAAAGGCGGCCTTTTTTCCGTTGTAGATTCTCCTAGTCATGTCTTAATATTCTCTTAATTTCGTACAATATGTTTGAAACTATATATGGTCAATGTTATAATTACTCTATATTGGAAATTAAATAGAAAGAGGTTATTACATATGAAGAAAAAATCTCGCAGAGCTCGTAGAAATCAGCAGCTTTTGCCGATTCTTGTGATTGGTGGCCTGATTGTCCTTGTGCTAATGTTTATTGTGGGAGGAGAATTGATTGAAAAATACACTCCAACTAAAGAACACATGGAGTTGTCAGAATACTATGGTATCACTGAAGATACACAGGTTGCGATTACATTAAATCACACTGTACTAGAATCCTATGCAACCACCATTGATGGTCATGTATATTTGAACTTTGATTTCGTTCACGATATTTTAAATTGCAGATTCTACTGGGATGCCAATGAAAACATCTTGCTTTACACTACTGCTTCCGATCTTATCTCAGTCAACGCAGAAGACTCTACTTATTATGTAGGTAAAACACCTGTGGACTATGGTCGCCCTGTAGTAAAAGCCACTGCAGATTCGGCTTGGGTAGATATCGATTTTGTAAAACAATACTCCGATTTTACTTATTCTTATTATGAGAACCCATCACGTATCGTCATCAATAATCAGTGGAAAGATGTTACCGTTTCCACTTTAAAAGGAGACACTGAAGTTCGTTTCCGTGGTGGTATTAAGAGCCCTATCCTTGCAGATGTTAAAAAAGGTGATGTTCTTACTATTTTGGAAGTAGATGAAAAATGGACAAAAGTATGTACCACAGATGGCATCATCGGATATGTTCGTTCTAATAAAGTAAAGAATACAGAGACTCAAACTCTTGTAAGTGAATACACACCAGAGACCTTCAACCATATTACTATGGATGAACCAATCAACCTTTTATGGCATCCAGTTTACTCTACCGCTGGAAATGATGAAGTTGCCTCTGTTCTTTCTGAATCCAAAGGCGTAAATGTTCTTGCACCTACCTGGTTTAGAATTGAAGATAACAATGGTAACCTTCAAAACTTTGCAAGTAGTGATTATGTAAACTACTGTCACAGTCAAGGAGTACAGGTTTGGGGCGTTCTCGGAAACATGGATATTGAGGGAATTGATACAGCTTACGTACTCAGCCATACTTCTACTCGCCAGAATATGGTAAATCAGTTAGTTGCTTATGCATTACAGTACAACTTAGATGGTATCAATGTAGACTTAGAAAATTTAAGTGAATCTGAAGTAGGTGATGGATATATCCAATTCCTTCGTGAATTATCCATTAAATGTGAAAACAACGATATTATTCTTTCTACAGATGTTTACCCACCAACTTCTTATAACAGTGCTTTCAAATATAGCGAACAGCCTGACTTTGTAGATTATATTGCAATTATGGCATATGACCAGCATTACGGACAACAAAGTGGTGAAGGCTCTGTTTCATCATTGGAATGGGTAGATGAAACCGTTAACAACACTTTAAACGAAGGCATTCCTGCTGACCAAATTGTCTTAGGTATTCCTTACTACACTAGACTTTGGAAACTTACTCCTGTCTCAGAAGAAGATGGAAGTGAACTAACCTATCGAATTGAACGCGAAAACTTGGGACTTACTTCAGCGAAAAACTGGATGAACAACAACATTTCAAACCCTGTGTGGTTAGAAGATTGCTGTCAGTGGTATGGAGAAATTGAGAAAAATGGCGTTATCTATAAAATGTGGTTAGAGGATGAAGATTCCTTAGAAGCTCGTTTAAAACTTATGCAAGAATACAAACTTGCTGGTGCAGCATTCTGGAGTAGCGCGTTAGACAACAGCAGCGCCTGGGATGTCGTAATAAAATATATCAATTAAAACATAATCTTTCATTTTTGGCATAGGATATACCAATTGTACATAACAAAGGTATTTTCTATGCCAAAATTTTTTTATGGAATTATAGTTTCAATTCTTTTACTTATTCTTCTTTATACGTTCACAAAACCAATCTTAAAAGACAACTCTTCCACTGAAGGCTCTCTATCAAGTGAAATAAGTACTGAAAATTCCTCTCCCACAAGAGAGCTTCCTGTGCTAGTGCTAGATGCCGGACACGGCGGATTTGATCCAGGTAAAGTTGGAATAAATAATGTCTTGGAAAAAGATATTAATCTTGCGATTGTAAAAAAACTACAACGTCTCCTTGAAGAAGAAGGCTTCACAGTTTATCTAACCCGTGAAACAGATGATCTTTTAGGTCCGGCCAATTCCACGTCCAAAAAGAAAGATGACATGATTGCACGAATCGAGATGATTACAGAAATTCAACCATTTTTCACAATAAGCATACACCAAAACAGTTTCACAAATCCATCTGTCAGCGGACCTCAAGTTTTTTATTATAAGGATTCTGAAGAAAGCGCTACTATGGCATATGTTATTCAAGATGTGTTAAATAAACAGCTTAACCCGCAAAAACAACGAGAACCACAGGCAAATGCAAATTACTACCTATTAACAAGAACACCCACACCTACCATTATTGTAGAGTGTGGGTTCTTAAGCAATCCTGAGGAGGCAGCCCTCCTAGCACAGGACAATTATCAGGAGAAAGTGGCCCGTGCTATTTTTCTCGGTATATTATCTTATTATGAAGCTACTACATCAAATCAGCAACTGTCTGAATAAAGCTTTCTGCAATGTGATAAAGGCGCTTTGTTTGAACAGGAGATGCTTCTCCAGTTTCAGACAAGGTGCTCTTTTCAAACTGCCATGCAGATAAATCATCTACTCGTGTCACAGTAACTTCTATTGCATCTTTACTTTCCTGACCCATTTTATCAACAAACATACCTAAATTCTCTGCCAGGAAACGTCTAGTTTCTTCATCTGTAGTTGCAATAACACCTGATACACCATTTTCTTTTGCTTCAAAGGTAGCTGCAACTTTCTCCATCAATGCTCCGCGGAAGAAAATATCTACAAGGCCTTTATCCTCTTTTCCTCGAACAATCTTTAAATTGATTCCCGTAACACCGTCTCCTGTTTCAACAGGAACCAAAAAGCTTTCTTCTTTCGCTTTTTGATTACACAAATAGAATTGCTGATTCATTAGTCTTAAATCTTTCAAATCTTTAACACTTACTGGTTCATTTTCAATAATCATAGACTGCATTACTCTTGTTGCAACTTCTGCAAGTGTTGCTTGTGCTTTTGCCATCTCTTCTGGTGTTTTTACAGCTTCACTAAAGTTTTCTAGTACTTGTGCTTTCATATCAGCAATCATTTCCTGATAATCCACACTCTTTCCCTCTGTGGAAAAAAGAGTATCAAACACATTACTAGGATTCTGTAAAAGTCTGGCTGCTGCCATAACATTATTGGCACTGTTTTTCACATCATATTTCTCCAAAAATGCGTAGACATCATCACTTGCTTCTATTACACTTGTATATTCCTGTGCCAACTGCGAATAATACTGCTGCTCTAAAGTCATACTTTCTTCGTTCTGCGCCTGCTGCTGCAACGCTTCTAAGAGCTGCTCTGGATTCATGTTTTCCCATTCTTCCATTTTTTGCAATTTCTCAGGAGAGAGTAAGCTCGCTGCTTGTTTCATACAATTTGCTTCATAAGAAGATGCAATCTGTTCATCTATTCGTGGACCCCTTACTGTTTTTTCCACGCCTTCGAAAAAGTCATCTATCTTATAATCTACGTCTTTTCTTGCGGAACGCATTGCTGTCAAAAGATTGCGCATCGTAACATCCGTTCCCTGATTCATCAATGCACCCAATGCTGCACCATCTGTCTGTTCTATTTGTGCAAACAAACGGTAAATACCAATATAACTCTCTCTTTCTTCCTCTGTAATGGCTTTATCCTGTTCAAGCTTCCAAAGGAACTTACTAAAACGCTCATTCTCTTTGTCCGCAGATGCTACATTTAAATTTTCTACAAAGTGATTTAATTCGCTAATCTCCATGTCTAAAGGATTCTGTCCTTCTCGGATAAGCTCTAATGTTGCAGCTGGTGTAAGATTTTGGAATAGTTTTTGTATTTCCATATCTACATTTTTTATTTCAGCAATATTTTCTACTGTAATTTCTGTCTGGTTATATGCCAAAATTCTAACCGCTCTCTGATTTGCTGCACTTTCTTCCAAACCTAAATCCTTTAAGATTTCATTAATGTTTCCAAAAGCCTTCTTAATCGAATCTCCCATATCAGCTCTAGGAGCTGTCCATAGCAATTCATAGCTCTGTAATGCTGCATCCATAGATGCTTTTAATGCACTACCACTCTGATGAAGAGTTTCCAGTTTTTCACTGGCAGAATCCAACTGTAACACATATGCTGGCTGGAATTTTAATTCTTCTACATATTTTGTTGTGTTAGAGAAAATAGATACATTTTCTTCTGTTGCATTAATACCTGACTGATTCATCAAATCTTTAAAATATTGATTTTCCAAATCCTTAAGATTTTCAACCACCTGCTCCAATGGCTTGGTATCAATAGCAATACCTCTCTTTAAAAGGGCATAATTCGCCTCTGTTGTCATCGCCAGACGAGTCTCTTCTAACTGTCTTTTTGCTGTAATGAAACTAATGCTGGTAGACATCTCTACACTTACTGAAACAACACCTGCTTCTCCTCTATTGGAAATAGCCGTCTGCAAACTTTCCACAGAAAGTGTCAACTGCTGTTCTACACAATATGCTACATCACAATCCTCTGCATTCATAATTGTATTCATAGCATTTTCCGCACGATCCTCATAAGAGAATCCATCTATAAGCAACGCATCCATTGGTCGTTTTCCATCACGAATCGCTTCAACAATTCGACCAATTACTTTCTGCATATCAAGTGTTTCTTCCCCACCTGCTGTCAGCTGCTTCGAAAGATTATTTAATCCCTCTAAATATTTTAAGTTTGTTGTTGTTAATGCTATATTCTTTTCGATAAGCCACTTACAATCATTTTTTGTTTCATCTGAAACTTCAAAACCTGCATCCTGAATAATCTTTTCTACCTGTTTTTCTAATCCTGAGAAATCGAAACTTGTAATACTGTGGGAAGACACTCCACTATGAGCTGCCATATACAGATTCTGTATAGTTGGCTCCCAACTGTTTTTCAGCAAATATTCCTTTGATGCATCTGTTAAAGGTAGTAATTCTTCTGCTGCCTGATATGCCTTTACACCTTCTTCTATATTTGCTTCTGTAGTAGGTAAATCTGCCTGCTGCAACGCGCCAGCAATCTGGTTCGCCACAACACGACTTCCTGTAGCTTCTTCCAACTGTTCTACGCTTAAATCATCTCCATAAATAGAAATATCTACTCCTGCTTTTGCTAAAACAGCTTTGATTTTATCTGTTACCGTAAGAATTGTATGGCTGTCCATATCCAGCCCTGAAAATCCTTCTTTACTCATTTCTTCCAAATCCGCTGGAGAAGCTGTATTAGAAATCACAATCATCTGATTTTTTCTATTTGCTGCAGACATATCCATCTGTGCATCCAACTGTTCTATAACAGTTTCATCTTCTTTGCCTTCTGGTTTTTGATAAACTGCATTAGGCATAAAAAAGCTTCCATTATCTGTCATTCTATAAGTTTCTTGTGCCTTTCCAAACTCTAACACCTGATTTTTTGTGTGAATTGTTTCACCTGCACTTATATGTTCTGCTCTTGTATTTTTTGTATATCCTTCTAAAAGTTTTGTCTGATCTACAAACATAAAAAACTCCTTTATATAATACTGTACGTATTATATATCGGAGTTTTTGCTTTTTTCTTCAGTATTACTTCCCCTTTCTTTAATATATTTCATGTACATATGCTGAAACATTTAGATACTGATCTGGAACTTCTCCTATTCCCCAATTCTCGCCAGTCGTTTCGAGATAATAATAATTTTGTCCTTCATGGGTGTAATAATAACCTGTTGTACTTGATGAAAGTACACCAAGTGCTACGTGGTCACTATATTCTAATATAACTACACCATACCCCATTTCGCTTAAAATTCCTGCTAATAAAATCGTTGTATCTTCACAATCCCCCTTTCCTTCGTATAAAGTTTCGATAGGATATTTTGGATATTCTGCTCTTTTTCCATTGTCATAATCATATGCATATGTTATCGCTCTCTGAACAAAATTTATTGCTTCATATGCTGCATCTGCTTTTGTCCCACCATTTGATATTGCATTTTCTATAAATTTATCTGCAATTCTTTTACATAATTCTTTATTATTAGGTTCCTGAATATAATTGCTATATTCACTTACATTATAATATCTATCTAAAGAAGAATAATGATTGTACATATTTGCATCTAAATTTAAACTATATGTTTTGTAACCATTTTGATTTGCATTCAACCATTTATATTCACGTGTTACCCAAGAAGGATTTGTACCATTATAATTTGTTTCTTCTTCTGTTGTTTCTGTATATGTCTCTAACTCTGTATCTGTATATGTGTATGTATACTCGCTAGTTCCTTCATAGTAATTTGTATATGCATATACATCAGCCTTGCTATTTCCGTTTCCAAATAATCCAAATACTACCAATCCTACAAAAAGTACAATTATTACATATGCTCCTGCATTATTCTTTTTATTTTTTTCGTACATAAGAAAAACCTCCGTATCTTATCCTTTGTTGTTACATTGGATAGATACGTGAGGTTTTCTTTTGGTTTTATGAATTTATAAAAAATTTTTAGAATTTAAATACTGCAACACCATATGGTGCAAGTGGATATGCGAAAGAAAAATCTCTTCCATCACATTCTGATTTTTCTGCTTTGTATGAGTCTGGTCTTGGTGTTTCATCTGTTCCATTAAACTGTGCATCTTCACTGTTAAGGATGAGCTTGTAAGCTTTCTTCTTAGGTACACCAACACGATAATCATCTCTTGCCATTGGTGTCATATTAATTACAAACAACAGATTATTCTTTCCATCTTTACTCTTACGAACAAAGCTAAAGATACTACGATCTCTATCATCAGCATTAATCCACTCGAAACCTTCCCAACTATGATCCAGTTCGTACATAGCTTTATTCTTCTGATATATATGTAATAAAGCTTTCATCCAATCCTGAATCTTCTTGTGGTCTGGATTCTGAAGTAAGTACCAGTCTAATTCACGAGCTTCGCTCCATTCCTGAGCCTGACCAAATTCCTGTCCCATGAAAAGAAGTTTCTTTCCAGCATGGCCCATCATAAATGCATATGCACACATTAAGTTTTTGAATTTATCTGATTCATATCCTGGCATCTTATTTAGCAATGAGCATTTCAAATGTACTACTTCATCATGTGATAATGTAAGAACATATTTTTCACTTTCGTTGTAACTCATTGCAAATGTCATCTTGTTGTGATTATCTTTACGGAAATATGGATCTAACTTCATATAGCTTAAGAAATCATGCATCCATCCCATGTTCCATTTAAATGTAAAGTTTAAACCACCATCTTCTGCTTTTCCAGTAATTTTTGGCCATGCAGTAGACTCTTCTGCAATCATCATTACACCAGGATTTCTACCTGTGATTAATGTATTGATATGTTTAAAGAATTCGATTGCTTCTAAATTTTCGTTTCCACCGTATTGGTTTGCTACCCACTGTCCATCCTGTTTACCATAGTCAAGGTAAAGCATAGAAGCAACTGCATCTACACGAAGTCCGTCGATGTGATAATGTTCTGTCCACATTAACGCACTACCAATAAGGAAGTTCTTTACTTCTGTCTTGCTCTAATCGAAAATCTTTGTTCCCCAATCTGGATGTTCTCCCTTACGAGTATCCGCATATTCATAAGTTGGTGTTCCATCAAACATTGCTAAACCGTGAGCATCTCTTGGGAAGTGTGCTGGTACCCAGTCAAGAATAACGCCAATTTTGTTTTTATGAAATTCATTAATTAAATAAGCGAAATCTTCTGGTGTTCCATAACGTGATGTAGGAGCATAATAACCTGTTACCTGATATCCCCATGATCCATCAAATGGATATTCAGAAACACCCATAAGTTCTACGTGGGTATATCCCATCTCTTTTACATATTTTACAAGAGTTTTTGCTAACTCACGATAGCTGTAATAAGCCTCTTCTTCTTCTTTTCCTGGATGACGCATCCATGATCCAAGATGAACTTCGTAAATTGCCATTGGCTGTTCGAAGATTTCTCCTTCTTTCATTTCTGCACGTTTCTTCATCCATGCATCATCTGTCCACTTGAAATTGTTAATATCTGTAACAATTGAAGCGGTTTCAGGACGTAACTGAGCATAATTTCCATATGGATCGGCTTTATAATGCTTGCTACCATCTTTTGCAATAATAAGATACTTATACAAAGTACCTTCTTTTGCTTCTGGTACAAACAATTCATACACACCCATAGTTGTTGGTTCTACCCTCTGCATTTCATGTGAGGTTTCATTCCAACCATTAAAATCCCCAATTACATAAACTCTGCTTGCGTTAGGTGCCCATACATCGAAGCAAACACCTTTTTTCTTTTTCTCGCTCACAACATGAGCGCCTAACTTACGATAAATATCGTAGTGTGTTCCCTGTCCAAACAGGTAACTGTCCATCTCAGTAAAATAACTCATACTCTCCTCCACCTTTTTATTCAAAATCTCTTTCTGTCAGCACGATCTTATCATCGTCTGTGTATCGTTTTGCTGTCAGTATATTGAAAGCTTTACGGATGCCACCGTTCGCTTCACGTTCAATCGCTTCATCAATAATCTCTTTTACCTCTACCAAAGTAGTAGCCTGGTCTAATCTTTCGATATTACTGATACGATTATGTAGAGCTAAAATCGCCATTGCGTCAATTTCATACCCTAACTCACTTGCATAGGATTTTGCAAAAACAACTAACTCATCATTTGTAAAAATTGGTACTGTCACAGATTCCGTAAATTTCTTTGCAAATCCATCATCTGTTGCTAATGCTTTCTTAATACCTGCTGCAGTATCTTCCAAAATAACAAGCGTTCCACTATTATCTTGCTCTAGCAGAAGTGAAACTGTAACCGCAGTAGCTCTATCAATTTCGCCTGCTCTTTCAATAATTAAGCATCCCCCCGCTACTTTTCTAAGTAACTGCTGCACGTCTTTTTTATTTAAAGCTGCTGCATCAATTTTACCAATTCTACCATTTGGATGTCCACATTCCTTTTGAAGTACCTTGATAATACTTGTGGCAAGAACCGTCTTTCCACATCCCTGACATCCCTGAATAATTAAGTTCCCTGTAGATGATGTTGGTGTTCCTTTCAGATTTGTTACTACACCTGAAAGAGCCTTACACAATTGTTCTTCCATTCCTTTTACAGGTACAAAATATGAGAAAATAGCCTTCTGATCTTCTGTGAGCGAAAGGATAGGTTTTTGTTCAACCTCAACCTCTTCATCTGCTAAAAGATCCTCTGGTTCTTCTATAATTGGAAGTTTTATTTCTGGCATACGAATGGTCTTTTGTTCCATTAATGGAGTTTTTTCTTCCACAATTTCAGGAACAACTTCTTCTTCGATTGCTGGTTCTTCGATTACTGGTTCTTCAACCAATTGTTCTAGAGCCACATCTTCTGAAACCAGTGGTTCTTCTACCGCCATCTCTGCTTCAGATTCTTGTTCTGTCACTTCCTGTAACTGCAAATCCATCTCAGCCGTTTCTGTACTTAATCTTGCAATCTCTCTATCTAAAATAGAATTCATGCTTTCAAACAACTGACCGGCTTCCAAAATATCGTCTGCAACATCATTTTCCACTGGAACCGTCACTGATTCTTCAACTTGCTCAATGACTGGTATCACCGACTCTTCTTCCGCAACCAGAGCTTCCTCTGGTTCAATCACCGGCATCACAACTGGTATGGTCTCTGCTTCTATCCTTGGAATGACATCATTAAGACGATCCATAATGTCTTCTGCCTCTTGAAGTGCTCTCGCTTTTGCGGATTCAAGTTTTCTTTGTTCCGCTTCTTGTAATGCAGCTTCTGCAGCTCGTTTTGTTTTTTCCCATTCCTCTAAAACATCTGCGATGGACATCTGCCCTGTAATCTGCTGTTCTAGCTGCGCTTTTTCTTTCATAACCAGACTAATCTGACCATCTGATTCCTCACCCAAAAGCTCCTGGAAATTTATTTTTAACGAACCATCTATCTCTTCATCTGTTTCAATATGTACTGCAGTTTCTTTTGCAGCAAGTTCTTCTTCTGTAGGAAGCTGCAGATATGGAATCTCTTCTACCATTTTTTTGATATTATCCATGGTGCCCACAACGGATTCTTTTTCCGTTGCATCCATAATCTGCTGCATTCCTTTTACGATTTCTTCCTGAAGGTTTGTTGTATTAAATCTGCTTGGATTCAGTGTCACCTGTGGGATTACTACTGGATCATGAATATATTCCCCTGCACGCTCCATCTCCGCAGCACCTATTACAGTTCTACCTTCTTTTTCATGAAGAAACAGTCGGTATTTTTCTTCCTGCATCTTGGTAAGTGGTTGATATAACATTTTCAATTCTAATGATTTTTCTACATAAGGACCGTCTCCAAACCAAAGAATCAATTCGTCACATGCATCCACGCATTTATCTATCATACCTGCCTTATGATATAGATAAGCTAACTCAAATGCCCACTCTTCTGTGTATTCCTGTTCCTTAAACTCCTCTAAAATAGGAATTAATTCGTTATAAGATGCGCCTTGTGCTTTTTTAATATTGTACTTTAAAATGTATCTTTGATTATCGTGTGGCGCAATATCTACAAATTCATCATAATACTCTTTAGCGCCTTCATAATCTTCCATTTTGATAGCAACTTCTGCCAAATGATAAATAATGGTTCGTCCGATTGGAGAACGATCATACGCATTAAGTAGAATTTCTCTACTATCTTCATATCTTCCAACTTTATCATATACTTCTCCTGCCTTCACAAGAGCATTTACATTCTTTATTCTATTCCAATTAATCGTATCTGCAATCTCTGCGGCTTCTGTTGCCTTACCTTCTAAAAGCAGAGATTTCATTTGATCTAGTTTTAAATTATATTCGTATTTATCCAATTACGTCACCTCTACACATGTCTAAAATTAGTTAGACTAAGCTAGTTTTAGTGTATCATAGGCACTGAAAATAAACAATAAAAAAAGCACCAAAATCATAGTTTTTCCTATGCTTCTGGTGCCTCTACTTATTCTTTTTGCATTACATCTTTTAAATACTTCATTTCTTTTGTTTCTTCATCAATAGATATTAATTCAACGTAATCTTCTGTATCTGCAGATAAATGTTTTTTCTTCACTCTTGCATTAATTACTTGCTCTATAATATAGTAAATAACCGCAAATACTGGAACTCCTAATAACATTCCAAAAAAGCCAAATATACCACCTGCCACGAGTATTGAAAATAATACCCAAAATGAAGACAAACCTGTTGTATCACCTAAAATCTTTGGTCCGATAATATTTCCATCCACTTGTTGCAATACTAAAATAAAAATGCCTAAATATAATGCATGAATTGGACTCTGAATCAAAACCAACAATATACTTGGAATTGCCCCAATAAATGGACCGAAGAATGGAATAACATTCGTCACACCTATAATAAATGCAACAAGAAATGCGCTTGGAGTCTGCATAATGCTACATCCAATATACGCAATAACTCCGATAATTGCTGAATCAATAATTTTTCCTATTACAAACCCGCCGAAAATTTTATTTGATTTTCTAACTGTATCAATGATAACATTTCCTTTTTTTGCTGGAAAAATAGCATAAATCATTTTTTTACTCTGTCCAATCAACGTTTCTTGGATGGACATAACATATACTACAACAATGATACCGATAATAAAATTTAATACCGTTTTCACAACTGAGAAAACACCTGATGTAATCTGCGCAATATACTGCTGCGCCAAAGGTAACAATTCTGCTTTTGCCCAAGTTTCCAATTCATTGGTGGCTGTGGAAATAAAATCTCCTACAAATGATGCAAAGGTGATATCTCCTATTCCGGTCTCCTGAATCCATACCACAAAAGACTCTATGTACCCAGGCATTGTTTCTACTAAACCAACTATACTGGTAATTAATGCCGGTACAAACATCGCGATTAAAATTGCAATAATAACAAACAAGAAAATAAGTGCTCCTGTAATACTAATGGCACGAGCTAATTTCTTTGCCTTATCCTCCGTGATCTTTTGGGAAAGTAAAAATTTTCGAACTGGTTTTTCAATAAAATCTTTTACTGGCATAAGCAGGTATGCTAATGCAAGACCAATAATGATTGGCTCAGCAGATTTAATAATTTTATCAATCAACGCTGATACCGATTCCCATCTTAAAAGAATAAAGAAGAATGTAATACACGCGGCAACTGTTAAAAACGAAGTTACACCTAATTTAAAATAATGTTTCCACGAATGTGATTTTTTCTTTTCTACTTGTGTTGTTTTCTCTTGTTCAGACACGTTTTCACCTAGCCACGATAATAATTTATGAGGCATCCTTTCAAAATAATATCCTTTTCATCCGGAGTAAGTTCCGCCATTTTAAGCTGGAATTCTTTTAACTTGCCATTCTTTACAACATAAGCCTCAAATTCTGTCTTGCCTTCTTCAATGGCTGTCTGAATTTCAGGAATAAACAGGTAATCGAGATTTTCAAAAGGTAGTTCTCCTTCATCGATAATGAATGGAAGCATGCCCCAGTTAATTAAGTTTGAACGATATCTCTTTGTTGCATATTCATTCGCAATATTTGCCCATCCACCAAGCACCTTTTGGCAAGAAGCTGCCTGTTCACGAGCTGATCCATCACCTGGTTTTACTGCAAAAATAGTGCTACCAAAACCTACATTTCCTTCACCTACTTCTGGGAACTGTGTATGAATCGCTTCCATTACTGGTTTTAATTCCTCTACGGCTTCTAGTGGACATGTGTGCGCTTCTACGGCTTTCTGCGCTTTTTGAATATCTTTTGCACGACTTACATACATAGGATCTTTTCTAGAAAGTGCAAATTCAGCTAATCCTAATGGATTTGAACGGAATGATGAAGTTTCACCTGAAGGAATCAATTCATCTGTTGTAGTAACTGGGTCGTGAATTTCTGATACGACTTTTAATACTAAATTCTGTGGTAATGCACTCATTGCTGGCCAGTCTTTAATATTTGGACCAAAGTGAATTTCTACTTCTGGATTTGCCACACCCTTACTATCAAATACTCTGTTTTCATAAATAGATTTATCAAAATAATATTTTGGTTTTGTGTAATTTACATCTACATCAGTTGCAGCAGTTAAATAACCTTTATTTGCTGCTGTTGCTGCAATTGAACGAGCATCCATAAGTGCAACTGAAGAAATCTGTCCATTCTGAACCTTCGAACCTTCACGATTAGGGAAGTTTCTTGTAGAATGACGAATAGAAAATGCATTATTTGCAGGTGTGTCTCCTGCACCAAAACAAGGTCCACAGAACGCAGTTTTTACAACAGCTCCAGATGCCATAAGTTTTGCAACTGCACCGTTCTTAACAAGTTCCATGTAAACAGGTGTTGAAGCAGGGTATACACTCAATGTAAATTCATCTGCACCAATGGAATTTCCATTTAAGATATCTGCAGCATCACAGATATTTTCAAACCCACCACCTGCACAACCTGCAATGATACCCTGATCTACATATAATTTTCCATTTCTTACTTTACTCTTTAAATCAAGTTTTACTTTGCCATCAAAACTTACTTCTGCACGTTTTTCACAATCATCCAGGATGTCCATAAGATTTGCATTCAATTCATCAATTGTATATACATTACTTGGATGGAATGGCATAGCAATCATAGGTCTGATCTCACTTAAATCAATTTCAATGAAACTGTCATAATAAGCTACTTCACCTGGATTTAATTCTTTGTATTCTTCTTCTCTTCCATGAATTTCATAAAATTCTTCTACTTTTCTATCTGTTTTCCAAATAGATGAGAGACATGTAGTTTCTGTAGTCATAACATCTACACCAATACGGAAATCTACACTTAAGTTATCCACGCCAGGTCCTACGAATTCCATAACTTTGTTCTTTACAAAGCCATTTCCAAAAACTTCACCAATAATAGCAAGTGCTACGTCCTGAGGACCAACACCAACGATTGGCTTACCAGTTAAATAAATACCAACAACTTCTGGCATATCTATATCATAGGTTTTATTTAATAACTGCTTTACAAGTTCTGGTCCACCCTCACCTACAGCCATTGTACCTAATGCACCATAACGTGTATGAGAGTCAGATCCCAAAATCATTTTCCCGCCACCTGCCAGCATTTCTCTTGCAAATTGATGAATAACTGCCTGATGTGGTGGAACATAAACTCCGCCATATTTCTTCGCACATGTGAGTCCAAACATGTGATCATCTTCATTAATTGTGCCACCTACCGCACAAAGACTGTTGTGACAGTTTGTAAGTACATATGGCATTGGGAATTTTTCTAATCCAGATGCTCTTGCTGTCTGAATAATTCCAACAAATGTAATGTCATGAGATGTTAATTTATCAAACTTAATCTGCAATTTTTCCATATTACCAGATGTGTTATGATTTTTTAAAATCTCATAAGCAATTGTATTTTCTTTGGCTTCCTCTTTTGATACAACATAGCCTACCTTAGATGTTACTGCTTCTTTAGCATCATTTGAATCTATAATTACTTCATTTCCATGTACTAAATATGCACCATTTTTATATAATTTCATGAATAAATCCTCCTGTATCTCATGAATTAATTTTTATTATTTTTTTCCAGACGTAAATCCTTTTAACATATTTTGAAAACGTTCTGCTCTTTCTTTTGATCCGTTTTCTTTCTTATCAGTATTCTGTTCTTCTTTCCACTGAAAATAATCTGCATCTAGATCTACTTGAATATCTATTTCTGGTATTTCTTTTTCATTTTCTTCCTCGTCTAAAGAAATACCAATCTTATCAAAATATTCTTGATTTATTTTTATCTCAGTTTGACGGTTAGCATAAATATTGCTTTCACGCTCTTCAACTGGTTTCCCTTTTTCTTTTTCCTTATGAATTTCACGATTTCTTTCTTCAATAAGTTTTAAATATTTTTCCGTGTCAACCAAGTCTTGAAGTGTGGATTTTAATTCTAACTGATTACTCTTTATCATCTGTTCCTGTTCCTTCAATTGCTTATCCATTGAAGAATAAATTTCACTTACAGAGGCATTGGCATTTTTCATAATATCCTGAATGCGATTCAATGCTTCATCTGTATACATAACAGATGCTGCATATATATCTTCGGCCTTACGACTTGCGTTCCAAACAATCTCATCACCTGTTTTCTGAAATTCTCTTTGCGCACGATCTCTACTTTGTTTTGTTAATTCGTACTCATCCATAATTTCATACATTGCCTTATTCAATTGAGATAATAAATCCAACATTTCCTGTTTATCTACGATAACTTTTGTAGGTTCTTTCACATATGGCTCACTTTTTGATAAAAGCACATGTAAACTTCTTAGCACTTTTTCTATATTATCTTGTGCACTCATAAAATCTCCTATTTCATTTTATAATCTTTACTTTTGTTTAAAGATACTATTCGCCCTAGTATATTAATTTATTTTACTTGAAAAATCCATACTCGTAAATAGTAATATAGCATTTTAACCACAAAAAAACCCTCTAAGAATATCTCTTAGAGGGTTTAGAGGCGACAATCGGATTTGAACCGATGATAAGGGTGTTGCAGACCCGTGCCTTACCACTTGGCTATGTCGCCAGATGACTCCTACGGGAATCGAACCCGTGTTACCGCCGTGAAAGGGCGATGTCTTAACCGCTTGACCAAGGAGCCAATCATTTAATTATGTCTTTCGACAAACTCCCCAAGTAGGACTTGAACCTACGACACTTCGGTTAACAGCCGAATGCTCTACCGACTGAGCTATTGAGGATTATGCTTTATGCATTTATGAAGGTTGTACCTTCAAAACTTCACACAGATTTCATAACAAGTTCTA
>JAZPYQ010000006.1:0-73902 GCA_045544235.1 Agathobacter sp.
GCAAAGATACACACGAAGCTCCTCAAAGGTGTCTTTTACACGCGAACATACTTTGCAGATTGTAAAACAGTGCAAAGACATAAATAATCACAAAAGCCAGAAGGGAGTTTCTTAGAAAATAAGCATTTCGATTACGTTGTGCACTGCAGATGCGTATACCCGAGGTATTTTAATGTACACAAAAAGGGATGCCACAAATATGTATTTTGCGACATCCCCTATTGTGTTTATACGATAGATTTTTCTCTCCATTTTCCGCTTTGCCAGCGAAGGAACATGGCAACAGCTCTTATACATTCATCTGATGCTAATCCGATGTAAGCACCTACAACCATAAGGTTTAGGTGAATGCCGAAAAAGTAAGTTCCACCAACGGTACATAGGAACATAAAGATAGTAGCGATAATAACTGGGAATACAGCATCGCCACTTGTTTTAAGTGCATTACCAAATACCAGGTTTGTAACGCGTCCAATTTCTAGTGCGATATCGATGGTTAAAAGTATTTTCACTAAAGACACCATATCTGGGTTGTTTGTAAATAATGACATGATAGGCTCTGCTAAAAATGCAAAGGAAGACTCAACCACGATAGCCACAGCAATTCCGATAAGCGCCGCTTTTTTGGTAGCACGATCACAAGCGTCGAATTCTTTCGCTCCTACACGCCAGCCAGTCATAATAGCATTTGCCTGAGCTAGTGCTGCCCCGATCGTAAAGGAGAAGTTTGTAATCTGCGCTGCATAGGAACGAGCGGTTACATTGATGCCTTCTGGATCCATTTGATTTAAGAAACGAATCATAAGAGTCATTGCTATATTGTAGATTACGGTTTCTAATGCAGATGGCAATCCGATTTTGATAATTTGCTTCAACACTTCTCTACGAGGTAGACGGTCAGTGAAATCCTTTGCATTTATCAATTTGAAGGATGCAACAAAAACAATAATCAGGTTTATAAACTTGGATATAACAGTTGCAATTGCAACGCCGACAACACCCATATCAAATACGAATAAAAATGCGGCATTTAAGCAAAGGTTTAAGACGTTTGCAATAATAGTTGCGGTAAGAGGTTGTTTCATGAAACCGAATGCTCTTAGATATCCTGAGAAAATTGGAATCAAAGCATTTAAGAAACAACAGCCTCCTACGATTCGTAGATATTGTAATGCTGGTTCACGAAGTGCATCCGCGATTCCTACGATGTCTAAAACCAGTCCGCTTCCAAAGAAGAGTAGGGTGCTGATAATCAGACCGAGAATTGCGTTAAATATACTTCCCAACTGTCTTGCTTGATATGCGATACCAGGCTTATCTGCGCCGATATTTTGTGTCATAACAGCCATCATACCAGTGGATACGACAGAAAACATAACAATGAACATGCCAATGTAAGTGTTTGCAGTACCAACAGCTCCGACGGCATCGTCGCCTACGGAGGAAAGCATTAGTGTATCCACCATACCTGCCAGCATGTAAAATAGAGTTTCAAAACATATAGGGACAAATAGTTGCCACAACGTCTTTCTTTCGTTCATATATTCTTCCTTTCTTGAATTATTATCATTTTACCCATAAATTCATCTAAAATCTCACAGTATTTCGTTATAAAATTGCATTATTTCTAGAAAAGTGCTACTCTAAAGCTAAAATATGTGATAAGAATCATAGGAAAAGAGATTTTATGTATCGAGAACTAAAAGAAAATAAACCACATGGCACCAAGGCGTATCCATATACCCAATATTTTATGCATCATCCAAGGAAAGCATTTCATATTCCGGTACACTGGCATGATGAGGTAGAAATCATTTATGTAAAAAAAGGAAATATTACAATTCACATTCAGGAAGAAGTGTTTCATGCGAAGCAGGGGGATTTGTTTTTTGTGAATACAGGAGAGTTGCATTTTATGGAATCCGATGATATGAGCGTGGAATATTATACTTTGCTGTTCCCACTTACCTTTCTGTCTTTCCAGATAGAAGATGCTTTGGAGACGGAGTTGTTTTTACCGTTGCGTCAAAAGAAACTTCTTTTTCCACACATATTGAAAGGTGATGCCGCAAAAAAACAAGCGTGTAAAATAATACAGGAGCTGATTGCTGTGAATGATGAAAAAGAAGTGGGTTTTCAGCTACGTACCAGAATTCTTTTGCTGGAAATGATAGAATATATACTGAAAGAAGGATTGTTTTTACAGGCGGATTTTGTGAATTCTACGGACATGCAACGAGAGTTAATTACTTATATACAAAAGCATTATACAGAAAAAATTACGCTTCGTATGCTTGCGGAAGAATTCCATTTGTCAGAGAAGTATGTTTCATGGTATTTCAAAGAGCATTTTTCAATAAGCTTTATGCAGTATGTCTTGCATCTTCGCATGTCAAAGGCGAAGGATATGCTGGTAAGTGTAGATTTTCCGATTACAGAAGTGGCGTTGGCCTGTGGATACCCAAGTGTGAATCTGTTTATTCGAAATTTCAAAGAGATGCATGGGGTGACACCATTGCAATACAGGAAACAGACCACGGCATTTACGTAAAGAGAGGAAGACTATTTATGAAAAATGACAAGAATCACATTTTTTGTGATGAGTATGATTAGTATTGTGGCTTGCTAAGTACTGGTGGATTCTATTTCGCCGATGGATTTATGTCAATGGTGTTTGGTGCACTTGGTGTAATTGGTCTTCTGTACCAGTTGATTTCCAAGAAAGAAAACAAATTCCAGATTTCAAGAATCCTTGTAACAATCTCTGTGGTAGCAGGTATGATTGACTGCTTTATGATTTAAAAATAAAAGTACATATGGAAATGAACCGTCCGAAAGGGCGGTTCATTTTTGTTGAAAAAGAACAAATGTTCTGTACATTAAAAATTGTTTGTGGTATAATACTAAAAATGGAAGGAGATTATCATGGATAGATTTGTATTACATTCTGAATATGCTCCAACAGGCGATCAGCCACAGGCGATAGAGGCTTTGGTTAAGGGATTTAAAGAAGGAAATCAGTTCCAGACACTTTTGGGTGTTACGGGTTCTGGTAAGACTTTTACCATGGCGAATGTTATTGCGGCGCTGAATAAGCCTACACTTATTATTTCACACAACAAGACTCTTGCTGCACAGCTTTATGGCGAGATGAAGGAGTTTTTCCCAGAGAATGCGGTGGAATACTTTGTGTCATACTATGATTATTATCAGCCAGAAGCGTATGTGCCATCATCAGACACATATATCGCGAAGGATTCTTCTATCAATGATGAGATAGATAAGCTGCGTCTTTCTGCAACAGCGGCTATGGCAGAACGAAAAGACGTAATCATTGTAGCTTCCGTTTCTTGCATTTATGGAATTGGTAGTCCAGATGATTACATGAACATGATGGTTTCCTTGCGTCCGGGTATGGAGATTGACAGAGATGAAGTCATTCGACAGCTTATCGATATGCAATATACTCGTAATGAGATGGACTTTAAGCGCGGTACATTCCGCGTGCATGGAGATGTAGTAGAGATTTTTCCTGCAAATAATTCTGACAAAGCGATTCGTGTGGAGTTCTTTGGTGACGAAATAGATCGAATTACAGAGATTGATGTCTTGACTGGCGAAATTCGTGCACAGCTCAATCACTGTGCAGTTTTTCCTGCATCTCATTATGTGGTTCCAATGGATAAAATTCATGCAGCTTGTGACAATATTGAAGCAGAACTTGCAGAGCGTGTGAAGTATTTTAAAGGTGAAGATAAACTTATAGAAGCTCAGCGTATTGCAGAGCGAACCAACTTTGATATAGAGATGTTAAAAGAAACAGGTTTTTGTAGTGGGATTGAGAATTATTCCAGACATTTGGCAGGAAGACCTGAAGGAGCTATGCCAGAAACCCTCATCGATTATTTCCCAGATGATTTTCTGATTATTGTAGACGAGTCTCATATTTCCGTACCACAGATTCGTGGCATGTATGCAGGGGACCGTTCTCGTAAAACTACGTTGGTAGAATATGGTTTCCGTTTGCCATCAGCCCTAGATAACAGACCCCTTAATTTTGAAGAGTTCGAGGGCAAAATTGACCAGATGCTTTTCGTGTCAGCGACACCTGGTGAGTATGAGGCGAACCATGAGCTGCTTCGAACAGAACAGATAATTAGACCAACAGGACTTCTTGATCCAGAGATTTCTGTGCGTCCAGTAGAAGGACAGATTGATGATTTGATTGGAGAGGTAAATAAAGAAGTAGCAAACCACAATAAGGTTCTGATTACCACTCTGACAAAACGTATGGCAGAAGACTTGACGCGCTACATGAGTGAGGTAGGTATCCGAGTAAAATATTTGCATTCGGATATTGATACTTTGGAGCGTCAGGAAATTATTCGTGATTTACGATTGGATGTATTTGATGTTTTGGTAGGTATCAACCTCCTTCGAGAAGGCTTAGATATTCCAGAGATTACTTTGGTTGCAATATTGGATGCAGACAAGGAAGGTTTTCTTCGTTCGGAGACGTCTCTTATTCAGACCATCGGACGAGCAGCTCGAAACAGTGATGGACATGTTATCATGTATGCGGATAAGATTACAGATTCTATGCGTGTTGCCATTGATGAAACAGAGCGTCGTCGTAAAGTACAGCAAGCGTACAATGAAGAACATGGCATTACACCACAGACCATTCGTAAGTCGGTTCGTGAGCTGATTGCCATTTCTAAGAAAGTTGCTGCGGATGAAGTGAAGTATGCAAAAGACCCTGAATCTATGAGCAAGGCAGAGCTTGAAAAGACCATTGCAGATATTCAGAAGAAGATGCAAAAGGCTGCAGCAGAACTTAACTTTGAGGCTGCGGCTGAGTATAGAGATAAGATGATTACTCTTAAAAATATGTTGAGGGATTTATAATGGCAAAAAAAGAAAGAAAGTACATTAAGATTCGTGGTGCGCACGAACATAATTTAAAAGGTCTTGATATTGATATACCAAGAGATGAGTTTGTCGTCCTGACCGGTTTATCTGGTTCAGGAAAATCTTCTCTTGCATTTGATACCATTTATGCAGAAGGGCAGAGACGCTATATGGAATCCTTGTCTTCTTATGCAAGACAATTCCTAGGACAGATGGAAAAACCAAATGTAGAAAGTATCGAAGGTCTCCCGCCTGCGATTTCCATTGATCAGAAATCCACCAACCGTAACCCTCGTTCCACGGTTGGTACGGTTACAGAAATCTATGACTATTTCCGTCTTTTATATGCGCGAATTGGTGTGCCACATTGTCCAGAATGCGGACGAGCAATTACCAAGCAGACAATCGACCAGATGGTAGATACGGTTATGCAATTGCCAGAAAAAACACGTATTCAGATATTGGCACCGGTAGTCCGGGGACGAAAAGGTCAGCATGAAAAACTCTTCGAAAAAGCAAAGAAGAGTGGTTATGTGCGTGTTATTGTAGATGGTGCACAGTATGAGCTTTCGGAAGAAATAAAATTAGATAAAAATATCAAGCACAATATTGATATTGTTGTAGACCGTCTTGTAATAAAAGAGGGGATAGAGAAACGTTTGACAGATTCCTTGGAAAATGTATTTGATTTGTCAGAAGGTAATGCAATTGTGGATGTGATTGATGGGGGACCTATGACTTTTTCTCAGAATTTTGCATGTCCAGATTGTAATGTAAGTATCGATGAAGTTGAGCCAAGAAGTTTTTCTTTCAACAATCCATTTGGTGCGTGCCCTACCTGTTTTGGTTTGGGATATAAGATGGAGTTTGATGAAGATTTGATGATCCCAGATAAGTCACTTTCCATTACAGAAGGTGCGATTCAGGTTATGGGTTGGCAATCTTGTACAGACCCATCTAGTTACACCTATGCTACTTTAAGAGCTTTATCGGAAGGCTATGGATTTGATTTAAATACACCATTTAAAGATTTGCCAAAAGATATTCATGATATGTTTATGTATGGTGGAGATGGACGAGTTTTAAAGGTACATTATAAAGGGCAGCGCGGAGAAGGTGTGTATAATTTAGAATGGGAAGGCCTTATCAAAAATGTACAGCGTAGATATCGTGAGACGTTTTCTGAAAATCAGAAGGCAGAGTACGAACAGTTTATGCGTATCACACCTTGTGAATGTTGTGGTGGTCAGAGATTAAAGAAAGAATCTTTGGCTGTTACTGTAGCGGATAAAAATATTTATGAAATGACAAATATGTCTGTAAAAGATTTGGTAGCTTTTTTAGAAAAAATGGAACTTACCAAACAGCAACTTCTCATTGGTGAACAGATTTTAAAAGAGATTAAAGCGCGTGTAGGATTCTTAAAAGAAGTAGGTCTTGAGTACCTAACATTAACTCGTGCGACTGGAAGTCTTTCTGGCGGTGAAGCGCAGAGAATTCGTCTTGCGACGCAGATTGGTTCGGGACTTGTAGGTGTAGCGTATATTTTAGATGAACCTAGTATAGGTTTACATCAAAGAGATAATGATAAACTTTTAGGTGCTTTGAAGAACCTAAAAGATTTAGGTAATACACTCGTAGTTGTAGAGCATGATGAAGATACGATGCGTGCTGCGGATTACATCGTGGATATTGGTCCTAGGGCAGGCGTGCATGGTGGAGAAGTGGTAGCTACTGGTACAGCAGCCGATATTATGAAATGTAAGGATTCTCTAACGGGGGCATACCTTAGTGGACGTATCAAAATCCCAGTACCAACAGAACGAAAAAAACCAACTGGTTTTATTACCATAAAAGGTGCGAGAGAGAACAACCTAAAGAATATTGATGTGGATATTCCACTTGGAGTTGTAACCTGCATTACAGGGGTATCAGGATCAGGTAAAAGTTCTCTTACAAATGAGATTTTATACAAACATTTGGCGAGAAGTTTGAACCGTGCTAGATGTATCCCAGGTAAGCATGATGATATTATGGGATTGGAGCAGTTGGACAAGGTTATTGATATAGATCAGTCTCCAATTGGTAGAACACCTCGTTCGAACCCTGCGACCTATACAGGTGTGTTTGATTTGATTCGTGATCTTTTTGCGGCGACTACAGATGCGAAAGCAAGAGGATATAAAAAGGGACGATTCAGTTTCAATGTAAAAGGTGGACGATGTGAAGCATGTAGTGGTGATGGTATCTTAAAAATTGAGATGCACTTCCTTCCAGATGTGTATGTGCCATGTGAAGTATGTGGTGGAAAACGATATAACCGTGAGACGTTAGAGGTAAAATATAAAGGCAAGAGTATCTATGATATTTTAGATATGACCATTGAAGATGCAGTAGAATTCTTTAAGAATGTTCCATCTGTACTTCGTAAGATTCAGACTCTAAATGACGTAGGTCTTGGTTATGTAAAATTGGGTCAGCCTTCGACAGAACTTTCTGGCGGTGAAGCACAGAGAATTAAATTGGCCACCGAACTTAGCCGTAAGAGTACGGGTAAGACAATTTATATTTTAGATGAACCTACTACAGGTCTTCACTTTGCGGATGTTCACAAATTGGTAGAGATTCTTCATAGACTTGCGGCGGATGGCAATACCGTAGTCGTTATTGAACATAACTTAGATGTTATCAAAACAGCGGATTATATCATTGATATGGGTCCAGAAGGTGGAGATGGAGGTGGAACTGTGATTGCCCAGGGCACACCAGAAGAGATTTGTGAGGTAGAGGGAAGTTATACAGGTAAGTTCTTGAAGCCTTATTTAAACAAGTAAGAAAAAAGCTGTTGCAATTTAGATGTATAAATCTATTTTGCGACAGCTTCTTTTTATTTCTTTTGCTCTATGGTGATCCAAACGGAACCGATTTCGGAATGTTCGTCATCCATAAAAATAAGTTCTACTTTGTAGAGCCCTTCTTTTTTTATTGGATAGTGCTCCCAAAGAAGGGTGGTAAATTGATATGTATTATCTGCATTAAAGGATGCAGCCTTTTCTGGTGAAAATATACTCCAAAGATCTAATAATTCGGACTGCTGGAGACTTTTTATTTCTTTCTTTTGGCTGTTTTCCATGGAATAAACTTTCATCTCTTTGAAAGTGAGTGTTTGAGAAGAATTATTTTCAAACAATATTTCTAATCCATGAGGTGAATTTTGAGAATCAGTTAATATATTCACGCTTATTTCTAAACCGTCAATATTTCCGCCAGTATCCTTAACATGTGCCTGCATTATGACATCAGGAGATTCCTTTGTAAGAAAAAACAGTATGAAGATTGAGATTCCTAAAAATAATCCGATGATAGGCAATATTTTTTTCTTGTTCATATAGTTTTCCTCCTGACTCTTTATACATTTATATTATATAATGCTTTTTTATAAATTCATAATATATTTTTAAGAAAAAATAGTTTGAAAAATGGCATAAATTGTATATAATAAAACTAAGTATGGAAAACTAGATTTATAAGTGGGTTTATGCGTAAGTGTAAATCCAATAATATACGATGAACTCGAAAGGAGAACATGTCATTATGATGATGGGAACAGACATTGGTATCGACTTAGGTACCGCTAGTATTTTGGTTTATATCAAAGGAAAAGGCGTAGTATTAAAAGAGCCTTCAGTTGTTGCGTTCGATAGAGATACAAATAAGATTAAAGCTATTGGTGAAGAAGCTAGACTTATGCTTGGTCGTACACCAGGAAATATCGTAGCTGTTAGACCACTTCGTCAGGGTGTTATTTCTGACTATACAGTTACAGAAAAGATGATTAAATACTTTATCCAGAAAGCACTTGGAAAGAGAACTTTCCGTAAACCACGTATCAGTGTTTGTGTACCTTCTGGTGTTACTGAAGTAGAAAAGAAAGCGGTAGAAGACGCTACTTACCAGGCAGGTGCTCGTGAAGTAGAAATTATCGAAGAACCAATCGCAGCAGCTATTGGTGCAGGTATTGATATTGCAAAACCATGTGGAAACATGATTGTAGATATCGGTGGTGGTACAACAGATATTGCTGTTATTTCTTTAGGTGGCTCTGTAGTAAGTACTTCTATCAAAATCGCTGGTGACGACTTTGACGAAGCATTAGTTCGTTATATGCGTAAAAAACATAATCTTCTTATCGGTGAAAGAACTGCAGAAGATATTAAGATTAAGATTGGTACATGTTATCCATTGGCAACTCCAGAAACCATGGATGTTAGAGGTCGTAACTTAGTAACAGGTCTCCCAAGAACTATTTCTGTAAGTTCTGAAGAAACAGAAGAAGCACTTCGTGAACCAGTTATGCAGATTGTAGAAGCTGTACATTCTGTATTAGAAAAAACTCCACCAGAACTTGCAGCTGACGTTGCAGACAGAGGTATTGTACTTACAGGTGGTGGAGCACTTCTTCGTGGTTTGGAAGAACTTATCGAAGATCGTACAGGTATCAATACTATGACAGCAGAACAGCCTATGACATGTGTTGCTGTAGGTACAGGTAAATACGTAGAGTTCTTAGCTGGAAAACGTGACGAATAATTTTATTATTTGTGAAAAACAGGTTAATATTTTAGGGATAAATCCCGATATACTATGTGGGAGACTACGTAAGTGGTCTTCCCACAATTTTTTATATTTATAAAACAAATTTATGAAAGGGGCTATAATATGATTAAAGGTTTGTATACCGCCCACACAGGGATGGTAAACGAAATGAAACGTCTTGATGTGTTGACGAACAACCTTGCAAATGCAGATACCACTGCATACAAAAAGGAAGGCACAACATCACGTACATTTGCCGATGAATTGGCAATCAAAATTAAAGACACCTCACATTATGGTCTCCCTCAAAAACTCGGTGAAATTTCTATGGTAACCCATTTGGGTCAGGTGTATACGGATTATTCAACCGGAAGTTTCGAAGTAACCGATAATGAAACGGATTTCGCACTTGAAGGAGAAGGTTTCTTTGCGGTGTCATTCACGGATAAGAACGGAAACACTTCCGTAAAACTTACACGTGACGGTAACTTTGTAGTGGATAATGAAGGATACTTGCGAACCAAGGATGGTGACTACGTACTAAATGCAACAGGTGCATTAAATATGGATGCAAATCCAGCAAACTACGTACAGGTAAATCCACTTACTGATTTTGCAGTAGATGAGATGGGATATATTTATCAGGATAATCAGCTGGTAGGTACCATCGGTGTAATGGATGTAGAAAATTATGACTACTTGGAAAAATATGGCGAGAACATGTACAACCTTATAGAAGGTGGTGTAGTTGTAGCCTCCGAAGCAGTAGTTCGCCAGGGGATGTTAGAAAGTTCCAATGTAAATGTCGTAGATGAAATGGTAAATATGATTGCCATTCAAAGAGCGTATGATGCAGGACAAAAGGTCATTCGTTCGGTTGATGAAACCTTAGCAACTACCGTAAATTTAGGTAAAGTTCAATAATTCTAAGGGGGAATACATATTATGATGAGAGCATTATATACGGCTGCTAGCGGTATGAGAGCTGGTCAGACCAATGTAGATACAATTGCGAACAATTTATCCAATGTAAATACAAATGGATATAAGACAACAAGAACAGAGTTTAAATCTTTGTTATATCAAACAATTCAGACAAAGACTACTTCTGCGAATGGAGAGCAGAAACCAGTAGGTGCACAGGTTGGTCTTGGTACCAGAGTTGCTTCTACTACTACTATGTACACACAGGGTAGTATGAATGCCAGCGAAAGTGCAACAGACTTCGCATTAGAAGGCAATGGCTTTTTCCAGATTCGTGGAGCAGATGGAAATATGTACTATACCAGAAATGGTAATTTTACTTGGGCTGTAGATGCAGCAGGTAATACACTTCTTACAGACGTAGAAGGATGTCCTGTAATGGATAGAGATGGCAATGCCATCTATGTTCCAGAAGGAACTACAGCAGAGAGTATGGTATTCCAGCAGGATGGACGTATTGGTTACAAGACCAGAGAAGGACAGTATGTAGATATGGAGCAGGCATTTGGTCTTTATCAGTTTAATAATCCATCTGGTTTAGAAAAATTATCGTACAGCCGTTTAGAACCAACAGAAGCGTCTGGAGAACCTATTTTAGAAGGTGAAGATGGAACAGTGCCAAGTAAAGTATGTCAGTTCTACTTAGAAGGATCTAACGTACAGGTTGCAGATGAAATGGTAAATATGATTATTGCACAGCGTGCTTATGAGATGAACTCAAAAGCAATTCAGACAGCAGATTCGATGCTTCAGACAGCAAACGAATTGAAACGTTAGTGCTAGGAGGAAGTCGTTATGAGTATGGATGTTAGCGGTATTAATTCAATGCTAAGTCAAACTGGTATGACAAATGCTACCAACAGTGCGAATAAAGCAAAAGCAGAAGGGTTAACTAATTCTGTAAATGGTCTTTCATCAGAATCTACAGAAGAAGAATTAAAAGAGGTACTAGAAGATTTTGAGTCTTACTTTATAGAACAGATTATTAAGAAAATGAAAGATACTTTTACAGAAGATGATAAAGAATCTTCTGTAGCGTCACAGTATACAGATACATTTATGGATTATGCGATTGAAGATGTAGCAGATATCATATTAGATGAAATCGGTGGTAATATGACGCAGCAGTTATTTGAACAGATGAAACGCAATTACAATATTCCTACAGTTGAGGAAAAGGAAAATGCAGTTACGGAAGAAATTAATTCTTCTGTAAAAGGTGTAGAAGAAGTATAATATGTGCGTAAGCAATGAACCACATAGACAGTAGTAAAATACCTGGAGTGCACTAGTGCATATCCAGGTGTTTTTGATAGGAGAAAAGAGTTTGGAAACAATCACAGGTTATGTAGACCATATTATTTATAGAAATACCGAAAACGGTTATACAGTTCTCGTATTAGTGTGTGAGGAAGAGGAACTTACTTGTGTGGGTCTTTTTTCTGATATTGTTGAAGGCGAAAATATCGAGGCAAAAGGTGAGTTTACAGACCATCCAACTTATGGAAGACAGTTTAAGGTCAGCTCTTTTGAGGAAAAAGCACCAGAAGATGAAATTGCAATTGAAAGATATCTGGGCTCAGGTGCGATTAAAGGAATTGGAGTAGCACTTGCTGCGCGAATTGTTCGTAGATTCAAAAATGATACTTTCCGAATTATAGAAGAAGAACCAGAACGTCTCGCAGAAGTAAAGGGTATCAGTGAACGAAAAGCTAGGGAAATTGCAGATCAGGTCAATGCCAAGAAGGATTTGCGTCAGGCTATGCTATTTCTCCAGCAATATGGAATTACAACAAATCTTGCAGTAAAGATTTACAACACATATGGCCAGCAGGTGTATAGTGTTTTAAAAGAAAACCCATATCAGATGGCAGAAGATATTGATGGTGTAGGATTTAAAACGGCGGATGAAATTGCAAGTCGCGTAGGTATTCGTACAGATTCTGATTTTCGTATTCGAAGTGGTATTTTATATATACTGTTACAGGCTTCTGCAGAAGGACACACTTTTTTACCAATGGAAGAGCTTACACAAAGAGCGAGTCAGTTGTTAGAAGTAGATGGAGAACATATCGAAAAGCATTATATGAATTTGGCAATCGATCGAAAACTTATGATGCGTCAGCAGGATGATATGATTCAAATCTATGCCGCTACTTTTTACCGCATGGAAGCCAACACAGCATCTATGTTAAAGCAATTGGATATTTCTTATGATGTCGCGGATGAAGAAATACTAAAACGTATTAAGCGAATCGAAAAGCAAACCAAAATAGAACTTGATGAACAACAGGTGTATGCTGTTAAAGAAGCGGTGAAAAATGGTCTTTTGATTATTACTGGTGGACCAGGAACTGGTAAAACGACTACCATTAATACCATCATCCGTTATTTCGAAATGGAGGGTATGGATATCTTTTTGGGTGCGCCTACAGGTCGTGCTGCTAAACGAATGAGTGAAACTACAGGATTTGAAGCTCGAACCATTCACCGAATGCTGGAAGTAAATGGTGGAGTAGAAGGAAGCGGTGGTTTTGAGAGAAATGAAAAAAATCCCCTGGAAACCGATGTTATTATCATAGATGAAATGTCTATGGTGGACATTACTTTGATGCATGCACTTTTGAAAGCGGTATTGGCGGGCACCCGGCTCATTTTAGTAGGAGACGTCAATCAGTTGCCAAGTGTAGGACCTGGATCGGTGTTAAAAGATATCATTGACTCAGGACAATTTCACACAGTAAAGCTGAATAAGATTTTCCGCCAGGCAAGTACCAGTGATATTATTGTAAATGCGCATAAAATTAACAATGGTGAAGAAGTGGTGCTGGATAACAAGAGTATGGATTTCTTTTTCCTAAAACGATATGAAGCAGATAAGATAATTCAGGTTACCTTACAGCTCATAAAACAAAAATTGCCAAAATTTGTAGATGCAACAGAATTTGATATTCAGGTTTTGACACCTATGCGAAAAGGACTCTTGGGAGTGGAACGTTTAAATAACATTCTGCAAATGTACTTAAATCCAGAAGCTCCTTCCAAAAGAGAAAAAGAATATGGTGGTACGATTTTCCGTGAAGGAGATAAAGTTATGCAGATAAAAAATAATTATCAGCTGGAATGGGAAATCCGAAGCAAATATGGCTTATGTATTGATAAAGGTACCGGAGTGTTTAATGGAGATACAGGCATCATTGAAGAAATCAATTTCTTTGCAGAGACCATGACAATCTCGTTTGATGAAGGTCGAATGGTAGAGTATCCATTTAAGCTTTTGGAGGAATTGGAATTGGCTTATGCCATTACCATTCATAAGTCGCAAGGCTCCGAATACCCTGCAGTGGTTATCCCACTGTTTCAGGGGCCACGAATGCTTATGAATCGTAATCTTATTTATACAGCAGTTACAAGAGCGAAAAAATGTGTTACTATAGTAGGAGATGATGAGGTCTTTCGTACTATGGTAAAAAATAATTCCCAACTGAAACGCTATAGTGGTTTGAAAGACCGTTTGCTGGAAGAGGGAATTTAGTGAGGAATAAAAATGGAAATTAGAGTATTACGAGTAGAAGAATTGGCAAATGCATCAGGCTTATCTAGATATGTATTTGATAACTGCCTGAAGTATCGAATGGAATTTCCGCAGACGATATCGTTTGTAGAGGAATATATCAGTGAAAAAAACATAAGAAATATGGTAGAAGAAAACAAGTTGATGGTGTGGGGCGTTTTTGAGCAACAGCATCTTGTAGGAGTATCGGCTCTTCAATCAGATGGCATGATTACCATGCTGTATATTTTGCCACAGTGTTGGAGAAGAGGATATGGCAAGGGACTATTAACTGCTATGAGAGAATATGGAAAGCAGGTGTATGGATTTGAGAGAGTAACATTGAATGCTACGCCAGCGTGGACAAGTGGTTACTTCCTAAGACAGGGTTTTAGCTTCTTACAGCCACAGCAAAATCCAAATGTGCCTTTTGTGCCATTATATGCACTTTCCAATCAAATGTCTGATTATCCAAAGAAACGTGTTCCTGCAAAATATATGATTCTTGCAGGTGTGGGTTGTTTCTTGTTTGCTACAATCGTGGGAATATTGTTTATGATATTTTACTTGATGTAAACAAAAGCTGTTGTGTTATGAAAAAATAAATTCATAATACAACAGCTTCTTTTTATTTCTTGTTTCGAATACGCTCAGTCATTTCTATGAGACGTTTGTCAGCTTTAAATTGTTTGATAGTATCTTCGTCAATTTCAACACGATTGTCCATTGTTTTCATAATATCCACAATTTGGAAACGTCTGCTTACAGTTGGATCACTTAGGTCATAGATATTGTTGTCAAAGAGACGTAAGATGACAGGTTCCATATAATTTTTTGGATTTTCAATTAAGACAATGGCTTTATCCTTGGTAGATAAATCCACACTAGCTCCTTTTGGAATAATGTGGATGCATTGTGCCAGAATAGAAACGATGGTTTCGTTAAAGGTATCTGTGTTCTTCTGTAGGAACTGCATAGCCATAATCTCAGACTGTGGTTTGTGTCCCATCATCATGCCAGTGTTTAAATCGAATTCTACTGCAACTTTTAGTACTTCTGCAAGTAACAGGATATCTTCTGTCGGATGTTCAATCTTACGTTCTGGATTGCTAGATAAAATATAGTATTCCATCACGTGAATTGCTTTTGGAAGATAGCTGATAGGGTCAGTGGACATGCTTAAATAGCTTAGGCCTTTTTCCAAAGCAGCCTGTTTATTTTTATAATCATATTCATTGAACTCTTCGTCTTTGTCCATGACATTTCTAGGCATAAATCGATAGCCAAAACCATATAGAAGAGCAGCGGTAATCAGTGATTTATAATCCTCTTCAGAAATTTCGATGTGTTGTGCAATCATAGCAGCTAGGATTGCAACACTTGTAGCATGTTTGAACATAAAGTCATGAACACTACGGATATTTTGGTTGAAGTTTACACGATTTGATAAACTGCCATAGCGTTTTACGATATCATCAACAAGGGTTTCCAATTTGTCCAAAGGCTGACGTTTGTATATTTTATCATAGATGTCTTTTAGCTTAAATAAATATACAGTTTGGGCCTGTTCGAATTCAATGTCCTGTTTGGTAAAAGGGGGAACAGGTTCCGCTGGTTCAAGAATATAGATTCCTATTAAATCAAAGTTACGAACACTGTTGATAGCAGGAATTGTAAGACGGGAATTGCGTTCATAGAGAAGTACGCCATCTTTATTGTAAATTGGCTTCGCTAAGCGCATGCCTGGTCGAAGTTCTTCGGAACGAATAAATTGCATAACAGAATCTCCTTGTTTTGTATATATAAAAATATAGCATATTTTCAAAATGATTGCCACAATTAAAGAATCGTAAGAAATTTATTTGACAAGACTTATAGATATGGTGGATAATTTTTGTATTAACAGGATATATGGAGTGACGAATGTATAAAATCTGTAAGACAGAAAAGTCAAGTGAACGACAAAAATTATTTCAGACAACACTACTTTCTCTTATGAAAAGACAAAAATATCAGGAAATAACGGTTACCTCATTGTGCAAAGAAATGGAGGTGCCAAGAAAGGCGTTTTATCGTTATTTCGATACATTAGAAGATGTGTTATTTATGATAATGGATGAGACGCTTGCGGAGGCTTTTTTATTTTTAGAAATAAAGTCGGATGTGGTAGGCTTTTTTAATTATTGGAAAAAGAAAAAAGAATTTTTGGATGTTTTAGAAAAAAGTGGTTTAAGCTATATGCTTACAATACGTTTACATGAAAGACTAAATGAGCATCTGAAAGAGGAGAAGTTATCTAATAAGGAATTGCGATATGCAGGATATGTATCTGCGATTATGACGATACTACTTTTGTGGCATCATTCTGGGATGAAACAATCCGTGGAAGAAATTAGTGAACAGTTAAAGGAAATGTTTCATATGTAGAATTAGTAAAAATAGCTAAATTGCATATAGTAAAAATTGGAGTAAAGTGTCACACTTGTCCCATATCTGTCCCCTCGCCATAGAGGGGACTTTTTGTTATAATAAATTTAGTATGAAAAACTATGAAAATAAGGGGGACAAACCAATGGGAAAATTTGTAACACTTAAAACAGCGTTAAATGAACTTCGTCAGGTTGATCCACGTCTCGTATCTTACAACGTGGAAATGACAGAAGTAACAGGCGGTACTTTCTGGAAGGCTTATACAGAAGCACAGGTAGATGGTACAGAAGAATTTCCAGTAATTAAAGATTGGTCAAATATGGGCAATTTACAGCAGTGGTATGATCCAATCGATACAACAAATCCTAGACTTATCAAACTTGCAAAAGAACTTGGTACAGCATGGGTACGTGTATCTGGTACATGGGCAAACAAAACATACTACGATTTTGAAGGCAAATACGCAGATGGTACAGTTCCAGAAGGATATCAGAATGTTCTTACAAAAGAACAGTGGACTAACTTACTTGACTTTGTAAAAGCAGTAGATGGTAAATTATTAGTTTCTTTTGCAAACTGTCCAGGTAACCATAGCAAGGATGAGCCATGGGATACTACACAGGCTAAGATGCTTATGGATTACAGTATCGAACATGGTGTTCCAGTAGCAGCTGCAGAATTTACAAATGAACCAAACCTTATCCAGCTTTCTGGTTTACCAGTAGGTTATACAGCAGCAGATCACGCACGTGACCATGATGCATTTGGTGCTTGGTTAAAAGAAAACTATCCAGATTGCTTATTCGTAGGACCTTGTACAGTAGGTGACATCGATATGTTCGGTGCTGGTATGGACGGCGCTGGCGGCGGTATGGCAGCAGGTTACGAAATCGTAACTACAGAAGATTTATTAGGCGAATACAAATCAAAAATGGATGTATTCAGCTATCATTACTACAATGGCGTTTCTGAACGTGGTGCAGCTATGGGTGGTCACTGGCCATACGAAGCAATTCTTACAGAACAGTATTTAGGAATTGCAGCACACTGTGCAAAAGCTTACGTTCCAAAACGTGACAAATATGTTCCAGGCGGACAGATGTGGGTAACAGAATCTGGTGACGCTGGTTGTGGTGGTAATACATGGGCTTCTACATATGCAGATGTTCCACGTACATTAAATGAATTAGGGGAATTTACAACTGTTACAGACGGTGTAATTTTCCACAATACATTAGCTTCGTCTGACTATGGATTCTTAAAACATGGCACATTCGTTCCAAGACCAAACTACTTTGCAGTATTACTTTGGAACCGTATCATGGGCACAACAGCTTTAGATGCAAGTGAAGTTGCAGATGGCGCTAGAATCTATGCTCATTCACGTAAAGATGGAAAAGCTGGTGTTGCTTACCTCGTAGTAAACAATACAAACGAAGCTATTTCAGTAGATCTTCCAAAAGAAGCAGACGTTTATGTGCTTGCAGGTGAAACAGGACTTCGTTCACGCAAGATGACATTAAATGGAAACGTATTAGAACTTGGTGAAGGAGATGCTCTTCCAGCATTAGAACCAGTAAAAGCAACAGGAACATTAGAAGTTCCAGCTACAAATTGTGCATTTATCGTATTATAATTTTTAAAATAAAAGGAGAATAAACCAATGGGACAGAATATTAAACTTAAAAATTCACCACTTCAGGTAATTCGTACAGTAAATGACAAAATGATGTCATACAACGTAGAATTTACAGAAGTAACAGGTGGAACATTCTGGAAAGCATACACACCAGAACAGATTGCTGGTACAGAAAAATTCAATGTGGGTGGTGCAGGAGATTTTGCTGCAGCATATGCAAACCTTATGCAGGTATATCCACCAATCGATTTATATAACGAAAAACTCCGTAAGTTAGCAAAAGAATTTGGTCCAGTTTGGGTACGTGTATCTGGTACATGGGCAACAAAGACATTCTATGACTGGGATGGCACAGGTGTAATTCCAGAAGGTTACCAGAATATCCTTACAAAAGAACAGTGGATTGGCGTACTTGATTTCGTAAAAGCAATTGATGCAAAATTACTCATCTCTATCGCAAACTGTGATGGTAATCACAAACATGATGAGCCACTTGATTTAACACTTATCAAAAAACTTTATGAAATCACATACGAACATGGCTCAACAATTGATGCTACAGAATTCGTAAACGAACCAAACATGCTTGATATCACAGGTTTCCCTGTAGGTTATACAGCAGAAGATTATGCACGTGATCAGGATGCATACTTCAAATGGGTACATGAAAACTATCCAGAAACACTCTGCGTAGGTCCATGTAATACAGAAGGAACAATGGGTGATAAAGAAAAACAGAAAGATATGCCAGTTGGTGGTGTAGAAGCATTCTCTGGAAATATGGCTTCTTGTGACGACTTAATGAGAGATACAACAGAACCTATGGAAGTATATAGTTACCACTACTACAATGGTATTTCTGAACGTCTTGAAATGGTTATGCCAGCTATGCACTGGGATCCAGATAAAGTATTAACAGAAGGATACTTGGCAGTTGCTCCAAGTTGTTGTGAATACAACATTCCACTTCGTGACAAATATGTTCCAGGCGGAGAAATGTGGGTAACAGAATCAGGTGACGCAGGCGGCGGCGGAAATACATGGGCTTCTACATATGTAGACGTATTCCGTACATTAAACGAACTTGGTACATTTGCTACTCTTACAGACGGTGTAATCTTCCACAACACACTTGCTTCATCTGACTATGGTTTCTTAAAACATGGTACATTTGATCCTAGACCAAACTACTTTGCAGTATTACTTTGGAACAGAATCATGGGTACAACTGTTTATGATACAAAAGAAGAAATTCGTGAAGGTGCTCACGTATTTGCTCATTCTCGTAAAGATGGTAAAGATGGTGTTGCTTACTGTATCATCAACAACTCTGAAACAGAAGCTACTACAGTAGAACTTCCAAAATCAGCAGAAGTTTACAAACTTCATGCAGATACACTTCGTGCAACAGTTATGAAGTTAAACGGAAAAGAATTAGTACTTGATGAAAACAACAATGTTCCAGAAATGGCACCAGTTGTTATGGAAGGTACACTTACATTAGAACCAGCAACTATGGCATTTGTTGTAATGTAATGGATATGTGGTAAATCACATATATAAAGGAAATAAGGTTTTATAAGGGAATCGCCCTACGAGAAATCGTAGGGCGGTTTTTAGTGTATGTATACAAGTGCAAATCGTTGTGTTTTCTAGGTGAAAGTGATAATATAGAAATAACACTCTACAGTGTCATGCGGAAGAAGGATATAATGTCTTTCGTAAGGGAAAGGGGAAATATGGAAGAGAACAAAAAAGAAGTGAAAGCACGTAAAAAAGCTTTCAAAAAAGCTCGCTCTAAAGCGACAAGACCTTGGAAATGGTTGACTTGGATTGCAGGACCATTTGCAATTATTTTAACAGTTGTAACTGTATTTATTTCAATGTTTGATAATACAATTGCGCTGTTTGCAGGCGGAACTTTCTGGGAATTAGTGAATGAAGATCCAAATGCAATCTACTATGAAGGCGACTTTGCAACAGAAGAAGAAAGAGTTGCAGCAGGTGCAGAATTAGTAAAACAGGTAGAAGCAGAAGGCGCTACACTTTTAACAAATGAAAATGCTGCATTACCACTTTCAGAAGGGGCAAAGGTTAGCTTATTCTCAACCTCATCTGTAAATATTGTTTATGGTGGTACCGGTTCAGGTAATGTTGACTCTTCAAAATGTGACAACTTAAAGGTTGCATTGGAAAAAGAAGGTTTTCAAGTAAATGAAACATTATGGAACTTCTATTCAGAAGATGGGGCAGCTGGAGAATACACACGTGGTAACGCAGGAGCTATTGTACAGGATTCTGCTACAGCTAGTGGTTATGGTTCAGCTGAAATCGTAGAAGCACCATGGTCACTTTATGAAGAAACTGATGGAGTATTAGAATCTATTGAAAGCTATGGTGATGCAGCAATCGTTGTATTATCACGTATTGGTGGTGAAGGTGCAGACAGTTATTTCGACCACACATTAGGTGATGGAAAGAACTACCTTGCATTAAATGACATCGAAAGAGAAATGATGGAAAACATCAAAGCATTAAAAGATGCAGGTAAGATTGACAAGATTATTGTATTAATCAACACATCAAATGCTCTTCAGGTAGATTTCTTAAAGAATAACGAATACGGTGTAGATGCTACACTTTGGATTGGTGGCGTAGGTCAGACAGGTCTTAATGCAGTAGCAGAAATCTTAAGTGGTAAAGTAAATCCATCTGGTAGTCTTGCAGATACATACTATTATGATAACTATGCACATCCAGTAATGGCAAACTTTACACCTATCCAGTATTCTGGTGATTTAACACAGATTCCTGAACATGCAGATACATACATGATTTATCAGGAAGGTATCTATGTAGGATACAAATATGCAGAAACACGTTACGAAGATTATGTATTAGATCAGGGTAATGCTGGAGACTTTACATATAGTGATGTAGTAGCATTCCCATTTGGTTATGGTTTGAGCTATACAACATTCGAATATAGCGACATGACAATGGAATATGATGCAGATGCACAGACTTATACATTTACTGTAAAAGTTACAAATACTGGTGATACATATGCAGGTAAAGAAACAGTACAGATTTATGTTTCTAGCCCATACACAGAATATGATATTGAAAACAAAGTAGAAAAAGCATCTGTTTCATTAGTTGGTTTTGCTAAGACAGATATTTTGGAACCAGGTGAATCAGGAGAAGTTACTATCGTAGTAGATGGCGACTATGTAGCAAGCTATGATGCTTATGGCGCTGGCACATATATTATGGATGCTGGTGATTACCATTTCACAGCAGCTACAGATGCTCATAATGCTGTAAACAACGTATTAGCAGCAAAAGGACAGGATCCTGAAACAAATGAACGT
This sequence comes from Agathobacter sp., assembly GCA_045544235.1. GTDB lineage: Bacteria > Bacillota > Clostridia > Lachnospirales > Lachnospiraceae > Roseburia. The sequence goes on from JAZPYQ010000006.1 coordinate 21,488, forward strand.
ATGGATGCTGCTGGTGATGCAACATTAGTATGTACATGGAACAATCCAGAATTAGATACTACTACATATGCAGTATCTGACGCTGGTGCAGATATTTACAACAGATTAGATTCTTCTGACCCTAATATGAATGATGAAGTAGAAGATATCGTATACTTAACACGTAATGATTGGGTAGGCACAATGCCAGATGTAAATAATCCAGTTGTATTTGAATTAAATGATTACTTAGTTCAGGGCTTACAGGATCAGCAGTATGTAACAGATCCAAATGCTACTGTTGAAATGCCTACACTTGGTGCTGACAATGGATTAAAACTTTACGACATGATCGGTAAAGATTATGATGATCCTGAATGGGATAAATTATTAGACCAGCTTACATTTGATGAAATGGTTAGCCTTATCGGTGACGCATTCCATTGGCATATGCCAGTAGAATCTGTAAACGCTCCTGGTACACGTGATGAAAACGGACCTCAGGGCTTAACAGTTACATTGTTTGGTAGCGGACTTGGTGTACAGACTACAGCGCTTACATCAGAAGATGTTCTTGCAGCTACTTTCAACACAGAGTTAGCATATAAGATTGGTAACATTGTAGGTAACGACTGTTTAGACGCAAAAGTAACTTTCCTCTATGGACCTGGTGCAAACACACACAGATCTCCATATTCAGGACGTAACTTTGAATATTATTCAGAAGATGCTGTACTTTCTTCAGAAATCGCTAGAGGCGAAGTAAAAGGTATCGAAGAAAAAGGTGTATTTGTAGTATTCAAACACTTTGCATTAAATGACTGTGAACAGGATCGTATTGGTCTTGGTGTATGGTTATCAGAACAGGCTGCTCGTGAAATCTACTTAAGAGCATTCCAGGGTGGTCTTGAAGACTCACAGGCTGGCGGTAACGGCGTAATGATGGCTTACACACGTTGGGGTGTACAGTGGTCAGGTGCTAATGCAGGACTTGTAAAAGGTATTATGAATGAAGAATGGGCATGTAATGGTCTTCAGATTACAGACAACGTACTTAACTCAATGGTTAACGGTATCGATGGTGTAATGGGTGGAACTACTACATACGACTCAATGCTTGCATTCATGATTACAGGTGATGGTGGATTGGCAGGATATGAAAATGATCCAGTTGCAGTTGCAGCTATGAGAGAAGCTTGCCACCACAACTTATACGCTATTGCAAATTCACAGGCTATGAACGGTATGGGACAAGATACTACAGTTAAGGCTGTAGAACCAGGTATCATTGGTACATGCAGAACAGCAGCTATCGTACTTTGGGTACTCTTTGCAGTTTCTATTGTTCTTTGGCTTACAAAGAGAAGCAAATTCTTAAAAACAGAAGAAGCAGTTAGCTACAAAGAATACAAAAAATCGCTTAAAGCAAATAAATAACAATTAAATTTATGGATACCACACTTTTCGAAGTGTGGTATTCTTTTTTACAAAAAATGCAATATTTTACTGAAAATTAATAATTGTAATGCCTAGAGTCTGTTATAATATAGGTAACTTAAAATGAGGAGTTAGGAGGAGTTATTATGAGAAATCATGAGGTTACCGATCAACAAAAGTTGTTAAAGGCTGGACAGATTGCAGAACCAGGCTGGTCACGTAGTATGGTGCAGGAATATAATAGAGGGGATATTAAGGCACCAAAATGGCGTATTAAAGAATGGGATTATTATTTAATTCAAAACCAAGATTTTGCAGTAGCCCTTACTGTAAATGATATGGGATATATGGGAATGTTATCTGCTTCCTTTATTGATTTCAAAAACAAATGGGAACATACAGAAACAGAACTTACTATGGCACCTATGGGGAAATTTAACATGCCATCGCATACTGGGGAAAGTGTAGTTTCACAGAAGGCAGAAAAATCTTCTTTCGAATTTGTGACAAGTGGTGGCGTGCGTCACCTTATGTGCGAATTTAAAGGCTTTGATGGAGATAAAGATTTTAGATGTGATATTGCATTAAATGAACCAGAACAAGATAGTTTAGTAATAGCTACACCGTTTGATAAGAAAAATCATTTTTATTACAATCATAAAATCAATTGTATGCCAGCAGTGGGTTGGGCAGAATATGATGGAGTAAAATATGAGTTTGATCCAAAGACAGACTTTGGGCTTTTAGATTGGGGACGTGGCGTATGGACCTATGATAACTGGTGGTATTGGGGTTCTGGTAGTGGTTATGTAGACGGAGTTCCAGTAGGCTTTAATATTGGTTATGGTTTTGGAAATACAAAAGCTGCTACAGAAAATATCATTTTCTATAACGGCGTTGGTCACAAAATTGATGACGTAACATTTGTAATTCCAGAAGATGACTATTTGAAACCTTGGAAATTTACATCAAGCGATGGTAGATTTGAAATGGACTTTGAACCAATCATTGACAGAAATAGTTACACAGATTTGAAACTCATTGTTAGCGAACAGCATCAGGTGTTCGGAAAGATGACAGGAACAATGATTTTGGATGATGGAACAAAGGTAGAGTTAAGAGATTTCCTTTGCTTCGCAGAAAAAGTACATAACAAATACTAAAAAAGTAAAAGTGGAGTGGCTAAGGTCACTCCATTTTGATATAATAGGGGACATAAATGTAAGAAAGAAGTATTTGCCATGAACAAACAAGAATTCAAAGAAGGAATAAGAGATGGTCTCCCAATCTGCCTTGGCTACATATCTGTATCCATGGCGTTTGGACTTACTGCTGTAAAAGCAGGGATGCCTATCTGGTCTGCAGTGCTTATTTCCCTTACGAACTTAACAAGTGCGGGACAGTTTGCAGGTACAAATCTACTTATTGCCCACAGTTCATATATTGAATTGATGATTACTACCTTTATCATAAATATTCGTTATTTCCTTATGTCTCTCTCTATTTCACAAAAGGTAGATAGGGACTTTGGAACCGAAGAAAGATTAATTGCTTCCTTTGGCGTAACAGATGAGGTATTTGCTGTATCTATGCAAAGGAGAAAAGAAATCAGCTTTTCCTATATGCTTGGTTTAATAGGGACACCGATATTAGGATGGACATGCGGTACACTCATCGGAGCGGTAGCAACATCACTTTTGCCAGCGGTTTTAACAGATGCTATGGGAATTGCTTTATACGGAATGTTTATCGCTATTATCGTTCCACCAGCAAGAGAACATAAAAGTGTCTTAGTTGCAGTGCTCTTAGCGATTGCTGCAAGCTATGCATTTACATACCTTCCAATATTGTCTGCCATTTCTGGTGGCTGGTCGGTTATTATTATTACGGTGGTAGTCAGCGCTATAGCAGCATGGCTATTTCCTGTACCAGAGGAGGATGTGTAATGGAGACAGCATATATTATTTGCGGAGTAGCAATCATGGCACTTATGACATATCTTATTCGAGTGTCGCCAATGATTATCTTCCGAAAGAAAATAGAAAACAATCGAATCAAATCCTTTTTATATTACATACCGTATACGGTGCTAGCAGCTATGACGTTTCCTGCCATCTTTTCAAGCACGGCATCTCAGGTAGGTGCTATAGCAGGATGTATGGTGGCAGTGCTATTAGCATATTTCAAGAGAGGTTTGTTGGTAGTGGCACTTGGCGCAGCAGGAACGGTATTTTTAGTAAGTATGTTAGGATTTTAGATTTAAGGAGTAGTTATGGAAAAGAATGCAAACGACAGATTAATCTGGGTAGATTTGTTTGACAACGAAATTGGTTCAGGGGATAAGCTGGAAACTCATGTGAAAAATCAATTGCATAGAGCTTTTTCTGTGTTTTTTGTGCATGATGGAAAAATGCTTATCCAAAGACGTGCATTAGAGAAATATCATTCTGGTGGGTTGTGGGCAAATACCTGTTGCTCGCATCCAAGATGGGGTGAAAGTTTAGCGGATGCGGTTCAAAAGAGATTAGAAGAAGAGTTAGGAATTCCAAAAAGCAGTTGTATTCCTAAAGAACTTTTTGCTTTTAATTATTTTAGTCAGTATGAAGGACTTAGTGAATACGAAATTGATCATGTATTCTTGGCTGATTATTCCGGAGAAGTAAATCCTGATCCAGATGAAATTATGGAATTGCGTTGGATTTCATTAGAGGATTTAAAGAAAGAAATGGAAGCTGAGCCACAGAAATTTTCTACATGGTTTTTGATTGCTGCACCTAGAGTAATGGAGTATATAAAATGATTACCGCAGAAAATATAAAAGAGGTTTTGCTGTCTTATGTAGATGATGAGTTTAAAGATTTCACCAGTGCACTTATCCCAGGTTCCAGACCAATCTTAGGGGTGCGTATTCCAATTTTGCGTCAGATTGCAAAAGAGATTGCCCAAGGTGATTGGCAAGGCTTTATCAAAGAAGCACCAGAGGATACCTATGAAGAAGTCAATGTAAAGGGATTTGTCATTGGGTATGTAAAGGCAGATTTAGAAATTTTACTTCCGTATATTGCAGAGCATATCGAAAAAATTAACGACTGGTCTTTGTGTGATGGTTTTTGCAGTAACTTAAAAATCGTTGCAAAAAACAGAGGAGAATTCTTAGAATTTTTGCAACCATATGCCAAAATGGATGACGAGTTCAAACAGCGTGTAGTAGCAGTTATGCTTATGAACTACTATTTGACAGATGAATATATTGATATGACTTTAGAAGTATTAGATTCTTTAAAAAACGAAAAGTATTATTGTAAGATGGCTGTTGCTTGGGCCATCGCCACTGCTTGGGCAAAACAAAGAGAAAAAACTTATGTCTATATGCAGGAAGGAAATAATACGTTAGATGATTGGACTTACAATAAAGCAATTCAGAAAATGCTAGAATCATATCGTGTAAGCGAAGAAGATAAAGTGATGCTAAGAGGGATGAAGAGAAGATAAATCAGAAGGAGATTTTAAGGTCTCCTTCTTTTTTTGCGTTTCACTCATAGAATGTAAGAAGGGAATTATAAAATGAGGCTTTGATATGAAAATTCGAGAAAGATTTGCAATTCGAGATAGAGTAAAGATAATAATCGCCTTGTTATTCTTATTAATAATATTGATGGGAATAGTGTTAGAAAAAGCAGGAGAAAAAGAAGTTAGTATAGAAAGTTTTCTTCGAACAGCCTTAGAACCTGTAGGCACTACCATGTATGTATGGGGTGGAGGCTGGAATGATGAAGATAATGGAGGCGGAGCAGGCTCAACACGAATTGGCTTAAGTCCTAAGTGGAAACGTTTTGCTCGTCAACAGGATGAAGCCTATGACTACAAGGCATATCTGTTCGAACGTGAGAAAGGATTGGACTGTTCTGGTTATGTAGGGTGGGTAGTATATAATACTTTTGAAAATGAAAGTGGACAGATTGGCTATGTTACTACTTCCACAGACATGGCAAAAAGTTTCGCAGAAAGAGGCTGGGGAACGCTGTTAGAGAATCCTAAGGAATTTCTGCCTGGAGATGTAGTGAGCATGGATGGGCATGTATGGATTTCGCTAGGAACTTGTGAGGATGGAAGCGTGCTTCTAGTTCATTCCAGTCCACCAGGGGTGTCGGTATGTGGAACACAGGTGCCAGAAGAAAAACAGACTGCAGAATATAATGGAACAAGTATAGCCATAGAGTTGGCAACTGACTTTATGGAGGGAAACTATCCAGAGTGGCAGGCGAAATACCCAAACCGCATTGTGTCAAATACATACTTGGAAAATGTGACTGTTATGAGGTGGAGTGAGAAGGTTATGCAAGATGCAAAACAGATGCAGGGATTAGATGCAGAAGAGGTCATACAAAGATTAAAGACTGGCAGTAAATAAAATAGATGAAATAAGAAAACACTTCTAGAGGTTAAGCTTCAGAAGTGTTTTTTTGGTTGCAAATCTTCTTTTATATCAGGGATAAAACAAACAATATCGCTAATATCACAATCAAGTATGCGACATAGTTTTTCTACGGTAAGCATGGTGATGTTTTTGTTGTGTTTTAGATTGTGTAAAGTTCTATTGTCGATTCCTGCTTGTAGCAATTTATAGGTCGTAATATTATGCTCTTTCATATATTTAAAAAGAGGATCATAGCTTATCAAGATTATCTCATACCTTTCCAAAATTTACCATATAGACTAGCTCTTAACAAAAGTATAGGTAAGAAAAAACACCTTGCATATTGTGAATATATTCACTATAATTGAATTAGTTTTATGCGATTTTTTGTGAAATATGTAAAAAAATAAAAGAATTTAAAACCAAATGAAAATCTGATGTATCTGTCCAATAACAAACAAAATTGTTATGGAGGGATACATCATGAAGAATAAAGATGGTTTAAAGAAACTCATAGTAACATTTGCAATATTTTTGACAATAATTGGATTATTGCCTTGGAATAGTGCAAATACATTTTCGACAGTAACATATGCAGCTGCAGGTGAAGAGACAGCGACAGCAACTGTGACAGAAAGTTCTACGGAAGTAAACAGTGTTACTGAAACACCAGAGACTACAGAAACAGATGAACCGGAAAATCCGGAGGAACCTGAAATACCTACCTACACGGTAACTGAGATGAGTGCTACCTTATATGCACAGCAGGCATCCAATGTACGTAGCGGCCCATCCACAGATTATGATGTGATTGGTGGTTTATCCTTAAATCAGGAAGTTGTAGTTACTGGAGAAGCAAGTACAGGATGGTACAGGATTTCCTATAACGGAGGTGAAGGATTTGTAGCAGGTTCACTGTTGGGTGAAACAAAGGTGGTTATTCAGACACCTGAACCAGCACCAACAGAAACGCCAGCTGAAACTCCAACAGAAACCCCAACAACGAACGAACCAAAAGAAAGATGGGAATATTCGGAGGCAGAATTAATTCAGCTCTGTTTAAGTGAATGTATCACACCGGGTATGACAGATTTCGAAAAAGCAACAGCTATTAATAATTATTTATGTAATCTTATGTCTTATGACTATTCATACTCTCATGTATCTACATTTGATGCATTAGCATATGGAACAGGTGTGTGTCAGGGATATGCCAATGCGTACAAGAAATTAATGGATGCAGCAGGTATCCCAACAGACTATGTTTCTGGAGGCGCAAATGGTGGTAGACATGCATGGAATCGTTCATTAATTGACGGACAGTACTATTACACAGATGTGTGCTGGAACGATTGTTTAGGTAGAAACGCATATTTACTTATTAGCTATGAAGAAATATCTGTTGATCACGAACAGTGGGAAATCAATAGACAAAATAGAGTTATGTAACAAAGGAAAGGATAGAAATATGCCAGTAGAAAATCCAAATAATACAGAAGAATTAAACACAGAGGTTAATGAAGGTACAGAAATGGAAAATACCGAAGTTGAAGAAACTGAAGTAGAAGAGACTGAGACCGAAGAAAAAGATACAGACACAGAAGTGGAAGATACAGAAGTGGAAGATACAGAAGCAGAAGACACAGAAACAGAGGCAGAGACTGAGACTGAGACCGTGGAAGAATCGGAAGAGGCAGAGACTGAAGCTAATGAAACTGAGGATGAAGAAACGGAAACATTCTCTGTGGTCGCTGTGAAAGAGTGGATTCAAGATAATAAAGAAATGGTTTTCGGAATAACAGGCGTGGTATTACTTTTAGCTATTTTAGGTACTGTAGGTATTCTGTTGCTGAGAAAGAAGTCAAAATCCAAAGTGAACACTCCTGTTATAGAAGAAACAGATGAAGTAGTTGTAAATGGTACAAAAGATCAAATAGTAAGCATTTCAGTTGGAGCAGATCAGGATATCGGCGCTAGAAGTAACCAACAAGACAACTATTGTGTATGTGAAGAAGGAACAAAAGGTACATTGGTAGTTGTTGCTGATGGAATGGGAGGCTTAGAGAATGGTGCAGAGGTAAGTGGAATCGTAACTTACGTGCTAAAGGAATACTTTAAGCAACTCGCCAATGTGGAATATCCAGAAATAGAACTTATGCATATGATTACAAGTGCAAACACCAATGTATGCAGATACATAGACTCTACAGGTGGAAAAATGAGCGGCTCTACATTAGTTGCAGCATATGTAAGAGAAGACAAATTATATTTTGCAACTGTCGGAGATAGCCATATTTACCTCATGCGAAACGGAAGTTTGTTGCAGCTAAATCGTGAGCATGTATATGGTGCAGAGTTGGATGAAGAGTTCATTAAGGGACACATTTCATTAAATGATGCATTGTCTCATAGAGAGCGTAAGAGTTTAACCAGTTATATCGGAATGAAAGAGATTGCTCATGTAGATAGAAATATTACTCCAATCCATTTGTGCCCAGGTGACAAGTTGCTATTAGCATCAGATGGTGTATTTGGAACCATATCAGATGTGGAAATGGAAAGAGTAATGACCGCATCTTCAGCCCAGAGAGCTGCAGAGTTATTGATACATTCTGTAAAAGAAAAGAATAAGCCTAGACAGGATAATTCAACAGCAGTTGTTGTGTTTTATGAGTAAGGAGGAAGGCTAATGAAGTTAACAACAGCCAGCCTTACGAATAAAGGGGTAAGAGAAACAAACGAAGATTTTGTCAAATGTTTTGAATGTAACGGGATACATGTTCTTGTAGTGTCAGATGGATTAGGTGGACACGGTAGCGGTGATGAAGCATCGAAAGTAGCAGTGGAAACCATCGAAGAATGTTTTCGTATTCATCCTGAATTTTCAGAAGAGAATGTTCGTAGCATTATGAAAGCAGCAAACCAAAATGTTTTAAATCTTCATGAAGATGGAAAGCATTGTAAAGCGACTATAGTAGCGGCTTTTGTTACAAAAGAAAGTATTATGATTGCCCACGCGGGAGATTCCAGATGTTATGTGTTTGGAAATAAAAAGATTCGTTTCGAAACAAGAGACCATAGCGTGTCACAGATGGCAGTGGATATGGGACAAATCTCAAAAGAAGAAATTCGAACATCTGATGATAGAAATAAAGTTCTTCATTGCTTAGGTAGTAACGATTTTAAAGTAGATGTGAATATTATGAAAGTGGGTTTGTTTCCATATAAGGCAATATTATTGTGTTCAGACGGGTTCTGGCAGAATGTAATCGAAAAAGAAATGTTAGATGCTTTGCATAAGAGTAAAGGTGCAGAAGAATGGATAGAAAAAATGGAACAATTTCTAAAAGAGAAAGAGGATTCTAAACAAGATAATTATTCTGCAGCAGTGTTATGGAACAAATAGGAGGAGTAAGAAATATGAGTATAGAAAAAGGAGCAGGCATTGGGAAAAGAATAGGTGCATTTTTATTGGACGCACTTATCGTAGGTCTTATAAATGGGGTCTTTGCTTTTGTTGTAGCGTTGTTTACAGGCGATGAATTATTGGTGGCAATGGCAGTGCCTGAATATGCTTCCACATCCTGGGCATACAGACTTGTAATGATTGCAAATCCAGTCATCATGGTTTTTTATGGCTGGATACAAGAAAACGGAAAACATAATGCCACATTTGGTAAACGTGTAGCAAAAATAATAGTAGCAGGAAAAAATGGAAATGAACCACGTAGCTTGGATGTTCTAGTGCGAAATGTTATGAAAGCATTTCCTACATTAATTACTGCTATTTTTACAAACTCATTAACGATGAGTCTGATTGCAGGTGTTTATGAGATTGCAAACATTATTGTGGTATTAGCATCAAAGAAACATAGAGGTATCCATGACAGAATAGCGGATACAATGGTTATTCATAAAGAAGACAAATGGGCAAATACCACAGACGACGTACAAAATATCAATATTGTTTTACCTACACCAGCTGAAATTGAGGCAAACAGAAGTACCACTGATGAAAGAACGGTTGCCCCAATGGCAAATAGAAGCCTAGTAGCACTTGGTGGTCAGTATTGCGATGCACAGTTCCCACTAGATTTGCCAATCGTAATGGGACGTGATTCAAAGCAGTGCAACATCGTGTTTGCAGCAGACACAAAAGGTGTAAGTAAGGTTCATTGTGAAATTAAAGTTACAAATGGAAAAGTACTTATCACAGATTTAGGTTCTACATACGGAACCATGATAAATAATGAAGTAAGCCTTAGAGCAAATGAAACGGTAGAACTCCATACAGGAGACCAGTTCCGTATCGGAAAATATGAAGTTTATATGGTGAAATAACAGGAGAGAAATTATGCCAAACATACAAGTCCCACCAATGATACCATTGGTGAAATTAAAAGAAATGAAGAAGAATGAGCCAACGAGTTTAGATAAAACAATGCACTCACTTCGTGTGGCAGGTGCTCATATCAGTGGTTCTTTATCAAGGGAGAAACAAGAATACAGACTCAAATGTATAGATGGAACATATGCAGGTGCGATTTTCCCAATTGATAGAGAAATTATATTTGGAAGAAATCCAGGGGAAGCAAGTATCGTATTTCCCAAAGATACACCTGGAATTAGCCGTAAACACTGTAGCATTAGAATCGGACGAGATGGAAGTGTACATATAAAAGACCTAGGTTCTAGTGCAGGAACTTTCTTTGCAGATGGGACAAAGTTGCAGGCAAATACAACGTATCGAATCAAACGAGGGGAATGTTTCTATTTAGCTTCAAAGAGAGAAACATATAAGGTGATTTAAATATGGTAACGAATTTTAATCATATTAAAAAATGGAAAAAGATGTTTGATTCTGCTGTTGAAATGGAGGATTCTCTATTAGCAGCAACAACAGAATTAAAATATAAAAAAGCAATCGGGGCATCACGTGATGTCGTAGAGCATATGACAAAAGAATTTACAAAAGCAGCTGGGATGACAGACCAGGATGTTTTAAATGCGATGGAAGCGGCAGGAAAAGGAGGAAGATATCCTACGAACTATGGACGTATTTTAGCAATTAAGTCAACAGGGATTTTAAGTCAGGAATCGTTAAATAACATGTTTTTCCTAAATACCAAAGGAAATGCAGGAAATCATACGGATTCCGAATTGGACAAGATGTCCTTAGAGGATATTAAAGCATTGGCTGAAAATGTGTATGAAAAGCTTTATCGAGAAACATATCTGTTTGCTCATCAGTATATACCAATTATAGAGGCACAGAAGACGAAAGGTATCAGTACGAAGAAGCCGGGAACACAGGTTGTTAATTCAGCAGACAGTGGTAGCGGATCAGGAATTGTATGGCTGCTTATTATCGGAGTTATATTAGTTTTCGGATTTTTCTTTTTAAGAATGATAATGTTTTTGTAAAAATATAAAACCGAACAAGATTTTGATGTATCTATCCATCAGAACTTAAATAAAAACACAAACACAATGGAGGATAAAGAAAATGAGTGTTGAAATGAAAAGATGTGAAAAATGTGGTAGCTTTTATGATCAGGCAAAGAATCCTACTTGCCCATATTGTAGCGGTGCAGCAGATTCTGTAGACAAAACAATGCCTATTACAACAGGTGTTACAAGCCCTATCTCTGATATGGACAAAACTACACCAATCGTAAATAGTGCTGCTAATGATGACGGAAGAACTATGCCAGTATTCCGTATGGAAACAGGTGTAGACCCAGTTGTTGGCTGGTTAGTATGTGTATCTGGTAGTGAAAAAGGAAGAGACTACAAAGTGCATGCAGAAAACAACTACATTGGAAGAAGTGAAAAGATGGATATCTGTGTACGTGGTGACGAAACAATCTCTCGTGAAAACCATGCAACTATTACATATGATAGTGCTGACAGAGCATTCTATTTCACACCAGGTTCAGGTAGAAGCATCGTTCGCTTAAACGGAAAAGCTTTACTTATGACACAGGAAATCAAAGCATATGACAGAATCGTTCTTGGTACAACAGAATTAGTATTTGTACCATTATGCAATCAGGATTTTGATTGGAGCATGACAGAAGAAACAGAAGAATAAAAATGATAATAACTGCCGCAGGGATTCCTGCGGCAGTATAAAGCATTGAGGACAAAATGATGAAGAAGGTAAAAGGGTTTATTAGTTTATTAATCGTATCTATTTTTTTGATGTTGGATACCACAACGGTAATGGCAGATGAGCCATTGTATGTTTATCTTGGAGAATACCAGGCAGAAGATAACCTCTTGTCTATGCAGGTAAGCAATAACTTAGAAAATTCTACGGAAAGTATTTCATATAGAGTAACACTTGGAGATGAAGAATTAGAAATTGTAAATAGTCTTAGCTATGAAGAGGCAGAAATGTCAGCCAGCTATCTGTTTTTAATAGATGTATCAGGTTCTATGAAAGCAGATGAAATGGAAGATGTAAAAGAAACCTTATCACTTATCGTAGACGGAATGGCAGAGGGAGACAATGCTAGCTTCATGCTCATAGGTGATGATGCATATACAGATGAATTCGTTAGTGACAAAGACATTATGAAAGAAAAGATTAATGGAATAAGTGTTCTTAACGAAGATACAAATCTTTATTATGCCATTGATCAGGCATTGGACATTCTTATGACATCAGAAAGTTGTAATGCAAGAAAATGTTTGGTAATTCTTTCAGATGGTCAGGATGACCAGATTACAGGAATTACGGCAGATGAGGTAAAAGCAAAAGTAGAAGTTGCAAATATTCCAATCTGTAGTATTGCCATGAGAGAAAGTACAGCAGGTACGGATGCGTCAAAAACTACAGGCAGTTTTGCACGTATTTCACCAGGTGGAGTACATCTTGTGTATGGTGTAGACGTGGTAGATGCGAGTGCTATTGCAGCTACAGTAAAACATGTTGTAGAAGACGTAACTATTTTACAAGCAGATATATCAGAAGTTGAAACAAATGGAACAGAAATTTATCTTCAGATAGAGGCTACAGTAGAAGGTGTTGGTAGTGCTACAGACGGCTATAATGTAACATCTGTCTCTATTAAGGAAGCAATTAAAGAGGTGGAAACACCAGCAGAAGATACAAAAGAAGATTCAGGTGAAGAGGATAAACAAGATTACACATGGATATATATAGCTGTGGCAACGGGAGTTGCAGTAGTAGTGATAGTGGTTGTTCTTGTGATTCGTTCTAAAAAGAAAAAAGCTTCGGAAGTGGTAGAAGAAGCAAAGGAAGAAGTAAGTAAAGACGAAGAGAATGTTGAGATTGTAGAGACTGAAGCAGAAGAAGTTTTAACGGAAGTAGAAACAGAAGAGGTTGAGACAATACCAGAAATAAACGTTGTATTAACACGAGTTGGTAATGTAGAAGATGAAGTGCGAGAAGTTACCATTACAGGAGAAATTGTTATTGGTAGAAAAGCAGATAGAGCAAATTTGGTAATTGAAAATGACAATGCTCTTTCATCAGCACATTGTAAATTAACGTATGACGGAAACAACGTCTGTGTAGAAGATTTAGGCTCCTTAAACGGAACTCTTGTAAATGGAGTGCCTATTACAGAAAGTTTTGTATTAAACCAAGATGACAAACTTTTCATCGGTTCTACAGAGTGGAGAATAAGTTGGTAAATTTTTTTTAAAAATATAAAACCGTTTTACATTTTCATGTATCCATCTAATAACAAACAAAAAAGAAAGGAGCAGGAAGGTGTGGACGGATGAAGGAAGAATTATAAAACAGGACAGTCCGGAAAATATTTTATGGAGACTGTTTCGAATGGAAGTGGAAAAACAAATTTTTCCTGAAAAATTTTTAAGAGAAAATATTATCGAAAAAGGAGATAACGAACATGTTGAATAAAAAAAGAATCGCAGCACTTATGTTGGCAGCAATGACTGCATTTAGCTTAATCGGATGTGGTAGCACAGGCCCATCTGCAGAAGTAGTAAGCAAGATTGAATTGGGAGCTGAATATTTAGGAAATGGTGAATATGAAGAAGCAATCGAAGCATATGAAGAGGCTATTGCATTAGACAAATATGCATGGGATGCACACGCTGGCTTGATTGTAGCTATGGCGGAAGCAGAAAGACCACAGGAAGAAATTCAGGTGAAAGTAACAGAGGCATTGGAAGCTTCTTTAGAAAAAGCGGAAAGTGGAATCGAAGAAAATGAAGTAGAAGTACTTGCTGAATTATATGATACAGCAATTGAAGCAGTTGGAGAAAACGATGTTTTAGTATTGGATGTTCTGATTACATCAAATGATGTACTTGCAGAAGAAAACCCTCTTCAGGAAGAATATGTTGCAAAACTTGAAGAGATGGCAAACTACTATATTGAAGGAAATAACTACGAAGCTGCTCAAGAGCTTATTGACCGCTTAAATGAAGAAGGAAAAACAGAATTAGTCGAAGAATTACAGAAAGCATTAGATGATAAAAAACTTGCAGAAGAAGCATATGTACAGGCGCTTATTGAAGCTTCTGAATATATCATAGCAGGTGATTGGGCAGGGCTTGCAAATTTTTGTGACTCTGAAGAAATGGCAGTTTTAGATGAAAAACTTGGTGATGTGGGTTATGTAAGCTATGCATTTAACGATGCAGAGCATGGAGGAAATGTAATTGCTTACTATTCTATGGAAGGCTGCAATTGTAATCAGTGGTACTACGGACAGATGAAAGACGGTGTACGTACAGGTCATGGTGGCTGGTACTGGGCAATGAATAATGCAAATGGAGAATTGTATGTAGATAACTTCATTGGCGAATGGTCAAATGATGCACCAAATGGCTATGGTACTCGTAAAGTTGAGCTTGCTGGAGAAATTATAAAAGATACATCTGGTACTTATGTAAATGGTTTATTAGATGGCACTTATACTAAAACAGATATAGATGAAGATGGTTACGAGTGGGAAGTGACTTATACTGTTGAAAACGGTAGATATGTGGAAGTAGAGGTCGAAGATTGGATTAAGCTAGAAGAAGGTTATTATGTTTATGCAGTGGCATATAGAGATGAGGAAAATGGATCAAGAACTGCTCATGTCTATAAAGCAACATATGATGATATAGAACGTGTAGCCCACTTTGGGGAATAGTATAATCGGGAGATGTAAGAATGAATAAGTTGTATTGGTTTGTTGCCACAAATAATAGTAATTATCAGCAAATGGCAGCAGAAAATGAACGAAAAATGGCAGAAACGAAAGCAAGAATGGCAGAAATGCATGCTGAGTATGAAGAAATGCAAGCAAGCAACGAAGCATTTGGACAGATGGTAACTATCTTTATTGTAATAGCTGTAATTGTTAAATTGCTTTCGTTTATTATCCAAGTTTCGGCAGCCACAAAAGTTCAGAGTGCTGCATCAAAAGCAAAACCGTCAAAAAGAATGATGGGAATGTCAGAAAAAGGCGACAAAGCTATCACCAAGTACGATTCACTTCAGGGGTTATCTGCAGATGAGATGCTAAATTTAGGATTCCTAACGTATGGAGTCCTATCGGCAGCCCAACTACAACAGCATATGAATGAGATGCAAATGCAAATGGATCAGATGCAGTTGGATATGCAGACGAACCAACAGTTTATGGATCAGATGCAAATGGACATGCAAATGCAGCAGATGCAGATGAACCAGCAATTTATGGACCAGATGCAAAGGGATATGCAGTTTCAGATGGAGTTAAACGACCCATGTAACTATGGTGTACTTAGTGGTCATGAAGATATATTCCAAAATGATATGAATTCTTTTGGAAGTGGATTTGATTCTTTCGGAGGAGGATTTGACTCCTTCGGAGGAATGGGATTTTAAGGTGGATAGAAAAGATGAAACTAGATATACAACGTGCTATGTGTGAAAAAGGAGAAACCGCAATAAGAAAGTTCAAGTCGCTTCAAGGAATGTCGGCAGATGAAATGTATAGTTTAGGTTTTTTAACATATGGAGGATATACAGTTTTCCAAGAGATAGGATTTCAAGCCGTAAATGAAACGTTTTTTGAAAAGAATATGCAATTCATGACACGAAAGGAAAGATGGCAACATATCCAAAAAATGAATTACGACGAATATGAACTAGAAGAATTTTTTGAGAAAATGTATGAAGCGATAAAAACTATGGAACGTTGGGAACGAGAGGATTTCGAGAGTGATATAGAATCATTGGATAAAATAGAAATGGAAATGGAAATAGATATGAAAATTGAAATGGAAATGGAAATGGATTACGAAAAAGAAAAGAAAAAGATGCTGGAAGGTCTGAACAAAAAACTAAGAAAACTGGAATTGCTGAAAGAAGAGCTAGAAGAACTTCAGACGGATATGCAAGAATGGTATGCAAGACATCAAAATAGAGGATTTTGAGGATGAGAAGTATGAAGAAAAATGTATCAAAAAAAAAAAGAATATTAATATTTTTATTAACAGTAATAACAATGTTTAGTGTAATGGGATGTAGTTCCCCAGGTTTATCTGAAGAAGTAATTGATTGTATTGAGTTAGGTGCAGAATATTTAGGAAATGGTGAATACGAAAAGGCAATTCAGGCATATGAGGAAGCAATTGATTTAAATGAATATGCGTGGGAAGCACATACTGGACTTATTACAGCTATGGTAAAGGCAGAAAGACCTCAGGAAGAAATCGTAGAAAGAGTATCACTTTCAATGGTAGCAACAAAAGAAAAAGCTGAAAGTGGATTGAAAAGTGACGAAATAGAAGAAATAGAAGAATTATATGAGACAGTGCTTGAAGTAGCGGAAGGAAATGATGTTTTAGAATTAGAAATCCTGATTACTACAAATGATGTATTAGAAGATAATCCTTTCGAAGATGATTATGTAAAAAAACTCGAAGAAATGGTAGATGTATACATAAATCTCAATGACTATGATACTGCACAGGAAATGATTGATCGATTAGAAGAAGCTGGAAAAGTTGATGTGGCTGATGAGTTGCAACAGAAACTAGATGACCAAAAAGCGGAGTCAGAAAAGTATGTAGAAATACTAACAGAACTAGCGGAATGGGTAAAAACGGGAGATGATATGATATTGCTCTCAATGATGGAAGATGAAAGTTTTATAGAACTAAAATCATCTCTAGGAGATGGGGAAAATGTTGCATATCTGATTGATGATATGAATTCAACCTGTTATGGAGAAGTAATCGCACTTTATAACATAGGCGGTACGTATTATTGGTATTTAGGACAGATGGATAATGGAGTACGCTCAGGCTACGGAATCTGGCATTGTTCATATTATGAAGGTGAGTATATATATCTGTACCGCTATGAAGGACAATGGCAAAATGATAAGCCAAACGGGGAAGGACGTACCTATTATGGTGAGGATGGATATACTGTTATAAATGCAAGCGGTACATATCTAGACGGATTGTATCATGGCACATTTAAAGGGGAATTCTATGATGCCAGTGCAAATATGTATGAATATACATTTGAAGCAGAGAACGGAATATTTAAAGAAGCCAATGTGCCAGACTGGCTGCAGCCTGATGAAGGATATTATGCATATGCTGCGTTAATAATTCAAACTGCTGACGGAACTACGGAAGGCCATTTATGGCAGACTCCTATAGGTGTAAAACAGGGAGTAGATGGCTTCGTTCAATAAAAAGATTTCGGGAGAATTTACATGAAGATAACACATTGTATGAACTGTATGGAAGAAAATAAGGATGAGCTTGCGATATGTCCACATTGTGGATTTAATGAAGAAGAAAACCCATCGCTCCCTCATCAACTTCCTTATAGAACGGTATTAAATGGAAAATATATGGTAGGTAAAGCTATTGGTGAAGGCGGCTTTGGTATTACCTATATTGGCTGGGATTTAAATCTGGGAATTAAGGTTGCAATCAAAGAATTTTACCCAGAGGGTTTCGTTGGAAGAACAAGTGAAAATTCGCATACAGTTAGAAGCTATCAAGGAGATGGAACCGTATTTTTTAACAAGGGAAAAGATAAGTTCCTTGAAGAGGCTAGAAGTCTGGGTAAATTTATGAGTTTGCCAGGCATTGTATCTGTAAAAGATTTCTTCTTACAGAACAATACAGTGTACATCGTCATGGAATATTTGGATGGACAATCCATAAAAGCATATGCAAAAGAACATGATGGACGTATCGAGAAAAATAAATTATTAGAGTTCATGAAACCGGTCATTAAATCTCTTACAGAGGTGCACAAAGCGGGCATTATTCATCGTGACATTAGTCCGGACAATATCATGATTTGTAAAGATGGACAGATGAAATTAATCGACTTTGGTGCAGCTAGAGAGACTTCCCCAGATGGAGAAAAGACCATGTCGGTTATGCTAAAAAAAGGCTATTCTCCAGAAGAACAATACCGTACACATGGTGAACAGGGAACATGGACGGATGTATATGCTTTGTGTGCAACTATCTATGCAATGCTCACAGGTGTAAAACCAGATGAACCATTAGACCGTATGGAAAATGATACTTTAAAGAGACCTTCAGAATATGGAATCAAACTTTCAAAACGTCAAGAGGACGTACTTATGAAAGGTCTCGCAGTAAAAGCACAAGATAGAGTGCAGACTATGGACGATCTTTATCGTGGCTTATATTGTGACGGCAAAGATAATGAGTTTGAAGTTAAAAATCATAAGTTGGGAAAATGGATTGCAGCATTTGTAGCAATGGTAGTAGTTATTGTTATTTCAGTTGTGCTGCTTATACTTCCAGTACATGACACAGAAGAGATTCAGGTGTCTGGATATAAAGGAATTACATATGATACAGCAGATATACTAGAATATTTGCCGGATAATGCATCAAATGTACGATTCAGAGATGGGAATATAGAGAGTAGAGAATTTATCATCACAGATGCGCTTTATGCAGGCGATATTTATGAACTTGAAGTAATTTACGAAGTCAGCGGAAGAGAACACATTCGTCCTATGAATATTAAAGTAAATGATTTTTATTTTAATGTGAGGGGAGAAAGATTAAATGTTCCTGTAGGTCAAACAATTGAAGAGGCATATCAAGTCAGTGAATATGGTTGGAGCACAGTGTTTGATTATCCATCCCAATCATTTGTTACAGTAGAAATATTAGATGATATTGATAATACGGTATCAGGTGAACATACCGTTACAGCAATACTAAAGAATGAGGACAGAGAAGTAGCACGCACCTCTTTTATTGTAGAATATCATGATGTAAATGAGATTGCGGAGACTGTAAGTCAAAAAATAAGGACATATTGTCCAAATCTATATAAAAGTGAAACATATACAACATATGCTAACGCAATGTTATTTTACTTTAAAGATTTAGGGGATTGGGATGCAGCAATCAATGCAGTATGTGGAGATTATCCGAATGCAGAAGATGCTGGATATCATGCGTTCCACATAGCGATGGATGGTCAAAGTAGCATAGAAGAGTTAGTGGATAAAAAAATACAGGAAACACTAAATTCCAATTTGAATATAAATGAGGGAACAAAAATTGGTGTGGTTGCATCAGATATGGGTTACTACACCGATGATGAAGGAGCATATCGATTGTATGTAACAGTAGTCGTATTTTTTGGATCTTAAAAGGAGAAGGTTATGTTAACAGCTCAAATCAAAGCAAAAGATGAGAAGCTTTTTGCAGCAGTGCAAAAACTCATGGATGGAAATTATGATAGTTATGAAGATGTTTATGAGCTATCAAAAAAATACATATATAAAATTATCAATGATATTGTTCAAAATCATCATACCACAGAAGATATGATGCAGGAGACTTATCTGCAAATTTACAATAAGATTGGCACATTGCGTGAAGCACGTACATTTTATGTATGGGCAGGACGTATCGCGTCTAATCTGACTTTAAGACATTTGCAGAAATACAGAAAAGAATTTATTCAATCAGCTTCTGGTGAAGATGATGAAGACTTTATGTTTGATAAATTGGAAAACGATCATGAAGCATTTATTCCAGAGACTGTTTTGGAAAATGAAGAACAGCAGAGAATTATTGCAGGTATTTTAGATGGCCTTTCTCCAGAGCAGAAACTAACAGTACAGTATTATTACTTTGAAGAAATGTCCGTTGGCGACATTGCAAATGTGATGGAGTGTTCTACGGGTACAGTAAAGAGCCGCTTAAATTATGCGAGAAAGTCTTTGAAAGTAGCAGTTAACGAATTTGAAGTTGCAAATGATGTTAAACTTTACAGTCTTTCAAGTCTTCCAATTTTCTTTATTGTGTACAAGGCAGTGTCCGAAGGCTTTGTGTTGTTTGCAGGTGGCGCAGCCGTTGCAGGTGGTGTATTGGCAGAAGGTGCCGCAGTAAGCGGTGGTAGTGTTGGAACTTCAGGCGCAAGTGGAGTTGCAGGAGCCAGTGCAGCAGGAACAGGCGCGGCTTCTACAGCCACAGTGGGTTCTGTAGCAGCATCAACTACAGGATTTATTAGCACCATTGCTGGAAAGATTACAATCATGGCAGTTTCGGTTACACTTGCAACCGGTACAGCAGTAGTACAGGCTGAGGTTACACGAAATGAAATGATAAGTAGCGGGGAATACGAAGTTGTAATGCAGCAGGTAGAGGCAGTAAGAGAAGAAAATGGCTTAGATAGTTGGTTGGAAGTAGAAGATCCAATACTAGAGGAGTCACCAACCGTGGAATATAACTCTATTACAGAACTTATTGCAGATAGCGATGAAGAGGAAGAAATAGTTGCATCATCTGTTGAAAACATAGATGAAGAGTATGTTGATGCAGTCAACAATCTTGCAGCAGCCATGGTTCGTTATGAGAATGCATTGGAATATTCGTTAACCTCTGACCAAAAAGCATATTTAGATCAGCTTATGTCAGCTTATGAGTATGAAATCGAGGATTATCTTGAAATGGGTCAAGCATATACAATGGTAATGGAAGCAGATACCACGCACACATTTGAGGATGTGTATTATCCACAGATTATAGATATGCTCAATCGTGAAGCAGAAATTGTGAATAGGTTGGCAGATATATATTATAAGGAAGAGGTAAAAAATTGCTTAGCACAATATACTGCTTCAGATTTACAGGAAGTAATGGAAATGGGTGGTGGAATTGGTGATTTAATAATCAATGATTTAAGTGAGAGTACATATAATGAATTAGTTGCGTGTTCACAAGATTTCATGGATTATTTAAATGATTTTATGATATTAAATAATGAAATGATGTCAGATCCTGTAATGTCACAATATATGCAGTAGAACGAAGGTGTAGTATGGATTTTAACCGTCTGTGTTTAAAATGTATGAAACAAAAAGCCGCATTTGGGGACCTTTGTCCCCACTGCGGTTTTTTAGAAACAGAAGATATACAAGACAATACTTATTTGGACTATTGGACAATTTTAAAGGGCAAGTATTTAGTAGGAAAATCTTTAGGACAAGGTGGATTTGGAATTACTTATGTAGGGTTTGACATGAGCCTTGAAATGAAGGTTGCTATCAAAGAATATTTTCCATACGGTTATGCTTTTCGAAATCATAAAGTCAGTAGCCAGATTCAAATGAATGATGACGCAGGGATTCTGACTAAAGAGAAGAATCGTTTCTTGGAAGAGGCGCGTATTTTAGCGCAATGCAATGAATTACCTGGAATTGTAAAGGTAAGGGATTTTTTCCAGGAAAATAATACCTGTTATATAGTCATGGAATATCTAGAAGGGGAAACGCTTTTGGAATATATGAAAAGAAATCAGGAGAAGTTGTCTGCATCTTTTGTCCTATCTATGATGAAACCAACCATTAAGTCTATGATTCAAATTCATGAAAAAGGTGTGATTCATAAGGATATAAGCCCAGACAATATTATGATTACCACTTCCAATCATATAAAGTTGATTGATTTTGGTGCAGCAGATAGAGGGAGTGATAAGGAGAATGCCTATACGACTTATAAGAATAGATATTCTCCATTGGAACAGCGTGACGAGGACGCGATAGTAGGAACATATTCTGATATTTATGCATTTTGCGCGACCATGTATTATGCCATGACGGGAATTCCACCAGCAGACGTATTGGAACGGGTCATAGAGGATACCTTGGTTCCGCCATCTCAACTAGGTGTGGAAATTTCTCCGGTACAGGAAGCAGCTCTTATGAAGGGCTTGGAAATTAATCCAGAAGACCGTATACAGGATGCGAAAGATTTGTATTATTTTTTGTATCAGTTCGATCAGGTAGAGGAGAAATCTGATTCATTAAGTCGTGAAATAGGAAAAAAGAAAACGGACGAATTACTTACGAAAGTAAAGCAAAAAGATAAAAAACGTAAGATGCAACTGTTGCAGGTGATTTTAATTGTGGCAATTGTGGCTATGTTTGGAATACATCTTTTTTTGAGTGGACTTTCTTCTAATGCAAAGAAGGAAACACCAGATGTCTCAAAACTGCAAGCGTCATTTTTGCAAGAGGTTTTATTGGATTCAGAAAAAACCAAAACGGAAGATGAGACCTTATCTGCAATGGCGCAAACCTTTGCAGATGTGTTGGAAGATGCGGATGCCAAATCGGGTTGGGACAATGTATATAATGATGCAATAGAAGAAGTAAGAAAAAAATTCCCAGCTGAAAATTGTGCATGGATGGTTATTCCTGTGACGGAGGATTTGTCAGTGGAGGAGATTTTGGAAATGGGACTCCGTAATGAGAACAATGCAAATGCATTTTCTGAAAGTACCAAGATAGGTGTAGCAGTCGTATACCATTCAAGTGGTAACACTTTTTACATCGTATTTATGGATGAATAGTAAAGGATAAAAGAATGTGTAAGAAACCAAGTGAAATGAGTTTAAAACCAGAAACATATCTACAGGGTAGATACCAGATTGAAGAAGAACTAGGTAGTGGTGGATATGGAATTACATACGTAGGCAATGACATGGAAGCGAAGCGAAAAGTTGCTATCAAGGAATGCTTTTTATTTAATGTATGCAGACGAAATGAAGCAGGAAGAAAGGTCTTGGTGGATGTTAAAGATTATAAAGTCTTTGAGGAAGCTAAGCAACGCTTTAAAGAAGAAGCAGATTTGCTCAAGAATAATAGCGACAATCCAGGAATTATTCAGGTGTATCATGTGTTCGAAGAAAATAACACAGTATACTACGTCATGGAGTTTTTGGATGGCTGTGACTTAAAACATTATTTAGCAGATCATGGTGGAAAGCTTTCTTGGGATGAGACACAGAAAATATTAGAGCCCGTTTTTACAGCGCTTATCAGTCTCCATCGTTTTAATATTTGGCATAGGGACATTAGTCCAGATAATATTTTCATCTGTAAAGATGGACAGGTTCGATTAATTGATTTTGGTTCTGCCCGAGTTGGTATGCTTGGAAAGAGCCATGTGTTGGATGCTGCAAAAGCGGGATATGCACCATTAGAACAGTACAATGATAAATGGGAGCAGGGGACATGGACAGATGTATATGCCATGGCAGCTACAGTATATCGCTGCATCACAGGAGTGGTGCCACCATCAGCGCCAAAACGTATGAGAGAAGATGAGTATCAGAGTCCATCCCAATATGCAGAGGATATTCCAGAATTTGTAGATGAAGCATTGGAAAAAGCTTTGGCGGTCTTGCCAGAAGATAGATTTAAAACTATGGCAGAAATGAAATGTGCCTTATTTGAAGACAACAAGACATTACCACTGATGGACCGCATTGTAGTAGAGGAAAATGAAGTACCTCAGAATAATAGAGGCTATTGTCCAAGAATATTCGGCTTAGACGGATATTACAAAGGGAAAGAATTTGTTCTTGATAAAGAACTTTATATTGGTAGAAAAGAAGACATTTGCCACATAGTTTTCCCACAGTACATGCCAGGGGTAAGTGGAACTCATTGCAAAATCCGTTGGGACGAAAATAAGAAGAAATGTATAGTTCATGATTTGCATTCTACTTATGGAACAAGAGATTTGGGTGGAAGGCTGATTGAAAAAGGCGTAGAGGTTGCTTTTGGTGAAGGGGAAGGATTTATTGTCGGAGATGACAATGTATTCGTAGTTTTGTGTACATAAAATTTTAAAAACATAAAACCAAAGTAATAGTTCATGTATCTATCCAATAGAACAGAAAACAAATAAAAAGGAGAAAATTGATATGAAAGAGAATTTTGTGATTAGGGAAGAGAGACATCGCGGAGCAAGAGCAATTGCATCAGTTAGTGGAATGATAGGGATATTTCTTGCAGTGGGATCTTTGATAGCTGGGCTTGGGACCATAGTTCTTGGTGGAGAAGTCGTATTTGCGATGATATACCTTTCAATGATGATATGGTGCTTGGTTTTTTTTGCGTTAGAATGGATAATTAATATAGCTGTGAAAGACTGCTTTATTGGTGGATTTGATGTAGTAGGGGTACATGTTAAAGTTGAAGTTACAAATTCAATGCAGTCATATTTAGACAAAATAACAAATTTTACAGTGAACAACCGATCTTTTCCTGTTCAAACAATTTCGGATGCATCGAAAGTAAATGCTTCAAATTTATTCAGAGGAAAGTCATGTAGATATGCATGTGCACCTATAGAAGGTGGACATAATCTGGAATTGATAGTGGGATATGGTAAAATGGGAGATGTGCCAGGCACATATATGAGACTTGATAATGTAATTGTAGTAGAAAGTGGATTAGTTGACATAAATAAAATTCAACAGATATTACAAGGCTCTGCGTATTTGACAACTCCACAGCCATTACCAGTAGATATCGGCGGCGTACCTCCATACCATGCTGCAAATGATGTGGACAAAACAGTAGCTCCTAGAAACAAGCATTATGCGGTAATTGCTGAAACTGGTGCTTTAGCAAACAGAAGATTTGATATTGCATCTGAACTTGTTTTTGGTAGAGATGCAAGAGAATGTAGTGTAGTATTTCCAGCAGATACAGCAGGTGTAAGTCGTGTGCATTGTAAATTAGTAGTGGAAGGCAATGAACTCTGTCTTTATGATTTAGGATCTACATATGGAACGATTGTTAATAATAAAATGAAACTTACTGCAAATCAGATGATGCACATAAAGGATGGAGACAAAATCACAATTGGAGATAATCAGACATTTGTCGTTTCTATAAACTAAGGAGGAAAGAGAGATGAAATTTAAAAAAATAGTTTTATTAGGTTTAGCAGCTTTGATGTCTTTGAATATCGTAGCGTGTTCGGGGGAAGATTCAAAGGTGGTGGATTACCTGAAATTGGGAGAACAGTATCTAGAGGATGGAGAATATGATGAGGCAATCGATGCTTTCGAGGATGCGTTAGATAAAGACGAGTACGTATGGGCTGCATATAGTGGACTCATGGTTGCTATGAAAGAGAATCAAGAACCACAGGAAGATATTAATGAAGTAGTACTTACTTCATTAGATAAATCTGTAGAGAAAGAAAAAGATGGTGGTATTGATAGTGAAGAGATAGATGAACTTATCGAAATGTACGAAATTACCTTGAATGTGACAGAAGGCGACGATGAAATAAAATTGGAAATTCTTATTACAACCAATGATGTATTAAAAGAAGAAAATGAGTTCAATGAAGAATATATTGAGCATCTTGAAATTATGGCTCAGAAATATTGGGAAAATGGCGATAAGGATAAAGCGGAAGAATTGATGGGCCGATTAGAGGAAGTTGGTGTAGAATTTGAGATTGCGGAGGCTTATGCGGAGAAAAATGGCATGGAATTTACAAATACATATGATGTAAATTGTGCTGTTTATATATGTGCAGTTGACACAAATGGCAATTACGATGAAAACGCAAGTCAATACTATAAAGTAGAAAATGGAGAAATATCTTATTACTTTTCAGTGACTGAGGATGCAAGTAAAGAAGGCTACGTAAATCTTACAATTGCAGGATATACAATGGCAGATGTTACAGCGAGTAATGAAGCAGCATATGCGGGAGCGGGAGGTATTTTTTATAAATTTGCCTGAAGTGAAATCTTTGATTATTATTCAGGGAAAAATTTGATACAAGATGCTCGTTTAGATACAGAAACTGACTCTTCAGTTGTTGAAGTAGAATGGAATGGAGAGATGCATGAGATTACATGTACAGCTATTCGTGAATGGGATCAATATGAATGGGAGTATTTAGAAGATGGAAGTTTTTCTAAGTGGATTACTTACATTGGAACAATTACCATCAATATGCCTGAAGGATATGACGGAATATGCGTAGGTGTTTATGATGGAGAATATGGATATGAAGAGGCATGGTCAGATTATTATGGAATCAAAGACAGAAATATCTATTTTTTAGATGCAATCCAGGAAGCTGGTCGTAGTATGGGAGATTATACGTTTATCCGTGTTTCAGAGATGGTTGGAGAATAAATTAAAAACTCTGCAGATGTGAAAAAATATGTTTTAGGGGTAATCTAATTTCCTTGACCTCAATAACTTAAAATGATAGTATAAAATCGGCTAGAAATGGACCTTTGACAAGGCTGTTATCTATGCCGATTTTTTACATATTTTGTATTATGTTTGCACTGCTGATTGAAAAATCAGAAGAGACCACAGGCGTGGCTTTTACTAGAAAAGGAGGATATGGCAATGCAGAACAAAAAAGAGATTAAGGAATTGGTGCTTACAGCACTCTTTTCTGCAATTATTATTATCATGGCATTTACACCACTTGGGTACATTCCGCTAGGAGTTATCAATGCCACAATTATTCAGATACCGGTTATTATCGGTTCTTTATTTTGTGGACCTAAGCAAGGGGCCTTCCTTGGATTTTTATTCGGGTTCACTAGCTTCTTGAAAAATACAATTACACCCGCCACTTTATCCGCATTTGTTTTCTCGCCAGTTTTGGCTGGAACGATGTTCGGTGTAGAAGGTATACTGTGTAGTACATTTATATGTTTTGTACCACGAATCTTGGTTGGTGTGTTACCATATTTTATTTATAAAACCATAAAGAAAATATCTAGATGGAAATCTGTGAATTTTGCAATAGCAGGTGTGGTTGGAGCATTTACCAACACCTTCTTGGTAATGGGGTCCATTTATGTACTGTATAAAGATGCTTACGCCCAGGCTCAGGGCATCGACCCAGCTACAGTACTAGGAGTCATTGGAGGCATCATTAGTTTCAACGGAGTTATCGAAGCCATTTTGTCAGGAGTTATCGTATCTGCAATTGGTGTGGTATTAAACAAGATTAAACCAGTAAAATAACTTATTCGTTTCAAAGACAGGTTCACAATAGGAGGAAAACTCATGTTAAAAGGAAAAACAGTTGTTCTCGGCGTAACAGGCAGCATTGCTGCATACAAAATTGCAAACTTAGCAAGTGCTTTGGTGAAACTGCATGCAGATGTGCATGTAATCATGACACAGAATGCAACAAACTTTATCAATCCAATTACATTCGAGACATTGACAAACAATAAATGCCTAGTAGATACGTTTGACCGTAATTTCCAGTTTAACGTAGAGCATGTATCACTGGCAAAGAAAGCGGATGTTTTTATGGTGGCACCAGCTTCTGCAAATGTCATCGGAAAAATTGCGAATGGTATTGCAGACGATATGCTTACAACAACTATTATGGCTTGTAAGTGTAAGAAATTTATTTCGCCTGCCATGAATACAAATATGTTTGAAAATCCGATTGTACAGGATAATTTGAAAAAATTAGAAAATTATGGTTACGAAATCATTGATCCAGCATGCGGATATCTTGCATGTGGAGATACCGGTGCAGGGAAAATGCCAGAACCAGAAACTTTACTTTCCTATATCCTAAGAGAAATTGCTTTAGAAAAAGATTTAAAGGGTGTAAAGGTTTTAGTTACAGCAGGACCTACACAGGAAAGTCTTGATCCAGTGCGTTTTATCACAAATCACTCCACAGGAAAAATGGGTTATGCCATTGCAGAAAACTGCATGCGTCGTGGTGCAGAGGTTACACTTGTCAGTGGACCAGTTTCGATTGCGCCACCACCATTTGTAAAGGTAGTAAATGTAAAATCAGCAGCAGATATGGCAGAGGCGGTAAAAGCATGTCACAAAGAACAGCAGATTATTATCAAAACTGCAGCAGTTGCAGATTATCGTCCAGCTCATATTGCAGATGAAAAGATTAAGAAAAAAGAGGGAGATAATGTCCTTGAACTAGAACGTACAGAAGACATTCTTTCATATCTCGGTGCAAACAGACAACCAGGTCAGTTTATCTGTGGGTTCTCCATGGAAACAGAAAACATGCTTGAAAATTCCCGTGCCAAATTGGAACGCAAAAATGTGGACATGATTGTAGCCAATAATTTAAAGGTTGCAGGTGCAGGATTTGGCGTGGACACCAACGTAGTTACATTTATCACAAAAGATGAATGTGTAGAAAATGAAATTATGTCAAAGGCAGATGTAGCAGGTGCTATTGTGGACTTCGTTCTTACAAAGATGATTATGCCAATCTAGTGCCTAGCACAGAGTTATTATATATAGAATTTAGAAAGAGATAGTAGAAAAATATGAGTATTTTAAATGTAGAACATTTAACCCACGGCTTTGGTGACAGAGCAATTTTCGATGATGTATCTTTTCGTCTTTTAAAAGGAGAACACATTGGTTTAGTAGGTGCTAACGGTGAAGGAAAATCTACCTTCATGAATGTTGTAACTGGTAAGCTTATGCCAGACGAAGGTAAAGTAGAATGGTCTAAAAATGTCCGTGTTGGTTATTTGGATCAGACAGCATCCCTTGAAAAAGGTATGACAATTGAGTCTGTTCTTAAGTCTGCTTTTGCATGGCTTTTTGAAATGGAAGAACGAATGAATCATATCTGTGAAAATCTTGGTGAAGCAAACCCTGATGAAATGGATGCGATGATGGAAGAACTTGGCACCATCCAGGATATGTTGGATAGTCATGATTTTTACATCATTGATTCCAAGGTAGAAGAAGTTGCTCGTGCGTTAGGTCTTTTGGATTTAGGCTTAGACCATGACGTAACAGACCTTAGTGGTGGACAGCGTATGAAGGTGCTCTTGGCAAAACTCCTTTTAGAGAAGCCAGACATTCTTCTTTTGGACGAGCCTACTAACTATTTGGATGAAGAACATATTGCTTGGTTAAAGAGATACTTACAGGAATACGAAAATGCATTTATTCTAATCTCACATGATATTCCATTTTTAAATGAAGTAATTAACATTATTTATCATATGGAAAATCAGCACTTAGATAGATATGTAGGGGACTACTACAAGTTCCAGGAAGTATATGAAGTAAAGAAATCACAGCTTGAAGCGGCTTATCGTAAGCAGCAGCAGGAAATCAGCGAATTAAAAGATTTCGTTGCTCGTAACAAAGCACGTGTTGCAACTCGTAATATGGCTATGTCTCGTCAGAAGAAACTTGACAAGATGGACGTGATTGAACTTGCAGCAGAAAGACCAAAGCCAGAATTCAATTTCCGTGTTGGTCGTACCTCTGGCAAGATTTTATTTGAAACAAAAGACTTAGTAATCGGTTACGACGAACCATTATCAAAACCATTAAATATCTCTATGGAACGTGGAGAAAAGATTGCCCTTGTAGGTGCAAACGGTATTGGTAAAACTACACTTCTTCGCAGTATTCTTGGTTTAAACAAACCAGTAAGTGGTAGTGTAGAATTAGGTGACAACTTAGAAATCGGTTACTTTGAGCAGGAAATCAAAGAAGAAAATTCTAATACTTGTATTCAGGAAATCTGGAATGAGTTCCCATCTTTCTCTCAGTACGAAGTGCGTTCTGCATTAGCAAAATGTGGTCTTACTACAAAGCACATTGAAAGTCAGGTGCGTGTACTTAGTGGTGGTGAACAGGCAAAGGTACGTTTGTGTAAACTGATTAATCGTGACACAAATATTTTACTTCTCGACGAACCTACCAACCACTTGGATGTGGATGCAAAAGATGAGTTAAAACGTGCTCTGATGGAATATAAGGGAAGCATTCTTCTCATTTGCCATGAACCAGAGTTTTACAGTGATATTGTAAGCAAGGTTTGGGACTGTTCTCAGTGGACAACGAAAGTGTTATAAGATTAGAGGTGTTCCTTTTTGAGTGAAAGTAAAGAAAAAACAGGAATAAATATTAGTGTAAAATCATTTATATCAGCAATAGTTGTTATCTTCGTATTAATGATATTGACCTATGCACTTACTTTTGTGATTCCAGGTGGCGGTATTCCATTTTGGAAATGGGCATTATCTCCAATCTTGGTGTTAGGGGCCGAAGGAAACGTATCACTGATAGCAGTAATCGTATTCTTATTGGTAATCGGTGGTGTCTTTAACTGTTTGGATAAATGTGGATTGATGCAGTATATGCTGGATACCATTACAGATCGATATGGAAAAGAAAGATACAAGCTATTAGCTTTTATTACATTGTTTTTCATGGCGATGGGGGCGATGATAGGTTCTTTTGAAGAAGCTGTTCCTATGGTGCCTATTGTGGTAGCATTAGCAATTCGTTTGGGTTGGAACCCATTAGTTGGCCTTGGTATGAGTATTCTTGCTATTGGTTGTGGTTTCTCGGCAGGGGTATGTAACCCATTTACTGTAGGTGTTGCTCAGGAATTGGCAGGACTTCCAATGTTTTCAGGGATTTGGTTTCGAATTCTCGCATTTGCGTCAGTGTATGTATTGCTCTTAGCATTTCTATATTTCTATGCAAAGAAAATAGAAAAACCAATAGATATTGATAATATTAACAGCAATTTTAAGTATGATGAGAAGATGGCAAGAGGATTGAAATGCTTCGTAGGCATCATGTGTGGAGGAATCCTTTTGGTACTTAGTTCAGTAGTTCTTACATTTTTGCAGGATGTTACAATGATTATTGTTGCAATTACTTTCTTGGTGGCAGGAATCGTATCTGTAGTGCAAACTGGTCGTGGCGGGAATCTTGCAAAAACATTTTTCAGCGGTGTAAGTAGTGTGTTTGCAGCAGTTTTTATGATACTTATGGCAAATTCCATTAAGTACACCATGATAGAAGGAAATATTTTAGAACCTATTTTGCAGGGCATGGTTGCTACGGCAGCGACGCTTCCAAGATGGTCGGTTATTTTGTTCATCTATTTAATAGTACTTGTTTTGAATTTTTTTATTGCTTCGGGTTCAGCAAAGGCATTTTTACTAATGCCACTGATTATACCAATTGCAGAAACCTTTGGGATTTCTGCGCAGCTATGTATTGTAGCATATGCATTTGGAGATGGATTCTCCAACGTGTTTTATCCAACAAACCCAGTGCTTTTAATCAGTTTAGGGCTGGCAGATGTGGATTATGGTAAGTGGTTTAAAT
The DNA here is from genome assembly GCA_045544235.1 of Agathobacter sp. Lineage (GTDB taxonomy): Bacteria > Bacillota > Clostridia > Lachnospirales > Lachnospiraceae > Roseburia. The sequence goes on from JAZPYQ010000006.1 coordinate 52,763, forward strand.
GGAGCTGGAAGTTCCAGTTTTGTAACCTCATTATAACTAGTGCGTTGTTGATCTTCGGTTTATTAATTGGATATTAGGCAATAGATGGGACTATCGTTCATTCGATGGTCCTTTTTGATTGTATACAATGACATATAAATGCATATGGTTTATAATAAAAATATACAAAAGAAAAGGAGGGGGTTTTTACATGAAAAAGAATTGGGGAAAACTTTTGGCAGTAGCCTTAGTACTTTGTCTCGTTGGTGCTTTTGGAGCATCTTTGATTCAATCGAACTTTGGTAGCGTGGAAATCACAGATGTGGTGATTCGTACTAGTGCAGGAGAATATACAGGTTATCTCTTTGTGCCTGATACAGCCACAGCAGATAATCCAGCACCAGCGATTGTAACGAGCCATGGTTACTTGAACAATCGTGAAATGCAGGATTTAAATTATGTAGAACTTGCGCGTAGAGGATATGTAGTATTTGCACAGGATGCATACAATCATGGTAATTCTGGTGTGCTACAGGATGGAGCAGGTAGTGAGGTGCAGCACAATACTGCAGGTATGGTAGATGCTGTAGAATACCTTTATGAGTTGGATTTCGTAGACAATACCAGAATTGGTGTTACTGGTCATTCTATGGGTGGCGGATATTCCAATGCTACCGCAGCATATTATAGCAACTTAGAACGTGAGGCATTGGCAAATGGTGCTTCTGCGGAAGAAGCAAAAGCTTTGAATAAAGTAGCTGCCTGTCTTATCGTAGGAAACTACCCACTTGCATTATCTCAGTCAGAAGATACAACAGGAAATAGCGGATATCTTTGTGATTTGGGAATTGTTGCAGGACAGTTCGACGAATTCTATACAGGTATGTCTGGATACTATGGATATGAACTTCTCACCAGCGAGAACACAAATAACCTGGTAGCGGTTCAGACAGGAATCCAGTTAGAGGGCGCTGCAGAAGAGGGAAAATTTTATGTGAACGAAGAGAACGGATATGTGTTAGCGCTTTACAATCCAGCTGAATTCCATGCATTAAATCATTTTTCACCATCTACCGTAGGGCATATAGTGGACTTCTTTGAAGAAACATTAGGTGCGCCAAATCCTATGCCTGGAACAAATCAGATGTGGTGGATAAAAGAAACATTTAACTTTATTGGTCTAATTGGATTCTTTGGTTCTATTGTTCCATTTGCAGCACTTATGTTAGAACTTCCATTCTTTGCTTCTTTGAAGGCAGAAAAAGAATGGGCAGTTCCTGCTTTGGCAGATAAGAAATCAAAAGGAAAATATATTCGTGTAAATGTTTTGAATGGAGTAATTTGTGCAATTCTCGTTTTACCATTGCTTTTAATTGGTTATGTGGGCTTACTAAATCCTGTATTACCACAGGATACTACAGGCGGTATTGCATTCTGGACATTAGGATGCGCACTCATTGCAAGATGGATGCTTCGTATTGGAAATGGTAAATTAAAAGGTCGTGGGGAAGAATTTGGAGTAGTAGTACCAAAAGGAACAAGACGTCGTACATTACTGCTTGCACTTTCTGTAGTTGCTGCAACCTTTATGTTGGTTTTCATTGCGGATTATGTATTTATGACAGACTTTAGAATTTGGACATTGGATATTCGTGTGTTTGATTTTTCAAAGATTATTGTAGCTTTGAAATACTTGCCATTCTTCCTAGTGTTTTACATGATTAATAGTTTAAGCTGTAGCCGTAACTGTTTTGAAGATTGGTCAGAAAAGAAACAAATTTGGGTTTCTGTAGGATTCAATATTTTAGCGCCAGCATTATTCCTACTCGTAACCTATGTTCCTGTAATCTTTACAAAAATGACTATTTTTGGTGGGCTTCCAGGCATGTTAGTAGCAGTAGGGGCATTGATTCCAATTTTAATTATTCCAATTGTACCAATTTTAGGTATCGCAGGATATTTGAATGTGAAGTTGCAAAAATTAACAGGAAACATTTGGTTGGCAGGATTTGTGAATGCACTTTTAATTACTATGATTACAGTTGCAAACACATCTTTCTCTTTCCCATATTAATGGGTTGACAAAATAAATTGTAAAAAATATACTTATAGTATCATTTTTTACGAAAGGAGTTATGTTATGTTTTGTAGATATTGTGGAACAGAAAATGCAGATGGAACAAAGTTCTGTAGCAATTGTGGAGCTAGTTTAGTAGCAGAAACTACACAGAATACATATGAACAGCCAGTAAGTAGCCAGCCTACAGGCTCAGAATCAAATTACAATCAGTATGCAAACTATGTACCAGAAGCTAAGGATCCAGGAAAGGGATTTGCTATTGCTGCAATGGTATGTGGTATTGTTTCATTCTTCTTCTTTGCAGTTATTCTTGGACCTCTTGGAATTATCTTCGGATTCGTTGCTAAGTCAAAGGGATCAAAAAGTGGAATGGCCACAGCAGGTATCGTTTGTGGTGCAATTGGCATAGCACTATGGCTTTTATTATTGGTAGGAGTTGCTTCTTTAACAGCAATGTTAGGATTCTAAAAAAAGTGTGTCGCAAATGCGACACACTTTTTTTATACATATTCATTTATAAACATAGGTTGAGGAGATGCAACCTCTTCTAGTTCTCCATTTAAGTCCATATAAAAGATGGTAACACTTTCCATCATATAAGGCTGTATCCAAAAATTTGCAACACCCATAGAAATCAGATTTAACAACTGCATACCTGTGAAACTAAGGAATAAATAAAGATAACGTCCTTTGTTTCCGGCCATCTTACTTTTGGTATATTTTAGTGCTTGCATAGTGGAAAGTTCCTCATGGTCATTCATAAATAAAACAACCAGGTCGTAGTTTAATATGACACAAATAACCATAACAATACCAATGATACTAAGTACCAATGCCACTATGTAAAGGGTAATATCTTCGAAAAAGTATAGGATAGCAATAGCACCAAAGATTGGCATCAGGGCTATTAATACAAAAACAGATAACAAAAGTTGTGTAAAAATAAATCGGTTCGAATGCTGTTTTAAAGGAATGAAAAGCTCGGATAAATGCATTTCGCCAGTACGCGATAATGTAAGATAAATTCGATACTGTCCAGCGGTTAGAACGACTGATGCAATACTAATTAATACTACGGCAATATAATATATAATGTTTTGTGTAGAAAATTCGATTTCATTTCTAAGCATGGAAAACGGCATTTCTACTAATGAGACAATAACGCTACAAAATACCATTGCTCGAATTAAGTTAAAATATTGTCCCTGTAAGCGTCCTCGAGCAATTCGTTTAATTTCTTTTATTTTTCGCTTCATAAAACTCCCTAAGCTTTCATATCTAGATTTATTCCACGAAGAAAACCACCTTGCATATTCTTTAAATTTTTTTGATAAGGATTTTCCTCGTTTCCATATTTTATGGTGGTTTTAGTGGTACCACCAGACACATATGTTTTTCCACATTCTGGACAAATAGAGGTGTGGATAGAAACAGATGCGTTAATTACTTTTCCATCTTTTTGTTCAGCCTTTTGATATGCGTTTGTTACATGCATCTGTTCATGACTACGTACTGCAGAAGCAGCAGCTTCTGGGGCTACATGTGATGCGGCTTTGAAGGATACATCTGCTTCATTGGAACCATCTTGATACTTGCGGTTTGCGCAGGTTTGACATTTATAGCCAGGGTCAGTTTTTTCAATTTTCTTGTCATCCACTTGTCTAGCTGCTTGTACACTGCCGGTGTTTTGCGCATTGTTAGTAGATTTTGCATCGGATGTGGCAGCAGTGGCATATGGACTGATGTAAGAAATTGGCTGATATCCGCCGATTGCACCAACGTTCATCTTGTATCCTCCTTTAATTTATTTTATACTAATATTTGGTTTTTTACCAAGTAACATTCAAAATCAGAAAGGAAATCCTATGAAAGCAGAACCATCACAGGATACTAATTTTTATATCATAGGCTGGTTATGTATTTTATGTGGAATCATTTATGCAGTCTTAAAACTCGGATTTGGAATCGATGTAATTGATTCTTTTGGAGTTTGTATCTTTTATTTGGTAACAGGTGGGTATTATTGCCCAGGCTGCGGGGCTACACGCGCGGTGTATGCTCTAGCGAGAGGCGATATTCTTGCATCGCTATTTTACCACCCATTTATTTTTTATGTCACAGTCGTAGGTAGTTGGTTTATGATTACCCAGACCATCCAACGATTAAGCCACGGAAAAATACAGATAGCCATGCATTTCCGAATGATTTATGTATGGATTGGAATTGCACTTATTGCGGGCAATTTCTTTTGGAAAAATGCCGTGCTATTATTCACTGGTGTTGCGCCAATGTAATTACTGATATAATTCTTTCATGAATTCTTCGTAGTCATAACCATACATGTTGCAGAATTCTTGGATGATACCTTCCATGCTGCCATATTCGTTGAATGCCCATACAAATGCTGCAACGGTGACTACAGTAGTTAATATAATACTAATAATACCTAGAATGAGCCCAAGCTTTGCTTTGGAGCTCATTTTCATTTGTCCGCCTCTAGAGAGTAGGGCAAATAAAATAGCGAGCGCACCTAAGATATAGGATCCATAAAAACAGGTGCAGCTAACTAAAGCGATGATTCCGCAAACCAAAGAAGCAGCCTCGAATAAGTTGAGCCTGATGATTCTTGGTGGTTGTTGGTATGGCTGGTTATAGTTTTGTTGATGATTTTCTCTACCTTCTGGTAGTGGTTCAAATGGATTATAATTTGGTTCCATAATATGTTCCTTAAATAAATACTTTCCTTGAAAATATAATACCACTTCGTTTATAATAGAGGAAGTTAATTTTTTAAATTGAGAGGTAATTTATGGATATTATTGCAAAACTTGCAGAAGAACTTCAAATAAAAAAAGGACAAGCGGATGCAGCGGTAAAACTCATCGATGAAGGAAATACAATTCCATTTATTGCCCGTTACCGTAAAGAGGCAACTGGCGCATTAAGTGATGAGATACTTCGAAACCTTTTTGACCGCTTAACTTATCTCCGTAATTTGGAAGATAAAAAGCAGACGGTTCTTGCTAGTATTGAAGAGCAGGGAAAACTTACAGATGAATTAAAGACACAGATTCTTGCAGCAGAGACACAGGTTGCCGTTGATGACTTATACCGTCCATACAGACCAAAACGTCGTACCCGTGCTATCATTGCAAAAGAAAAAGGATTAGAACCATTAGCAAACATTATTATGCTTCAGATGTTAAAGACTCCTTTAGCAGAAGAAGCAGCAAAGTATATCAATGAAGAAAAAGAAGTGCTTACTGTAGAAGATGCAGTTGCAGGTGCAAAGGACATCATCGCAGAAACCATTTCTGATGATGCAGATTATCGTACTAAGATTCGTGACCTTACCATGAAAAAAGGTCGCTTGATTTCTAACGCTAAAGATAAAGAAGCAGAATCTGTATACGAAATGTATTACGAATATGATGAAGCACTTACTAAGGTGGCAGGTCATAGAACACTGGCGATCAATCGTGGTGAAAATGAAAAGATTTTAACTGTAAAAATTGAAGCTCCAGTAGATGATATCATTGCATATCTTGAGAAAAAGATTATTGTTCACGACAATACAGAATGTGCAACCGCTATTAAAGAGGCTATCGCAGATGCTTATGAACGTCTCATTGCTCCATCTATTGAACGTGAGATTCGTAATGACTTAACAGAAAAAGCCGAAGACGGAGCCATCAAAGTATTCGGTAAAAACTTAGAACAACTCCTTATGCAGCCACCTATCGCAGGTCAGGTTGTACTTGGATGGGACCCAGCTTTTCGAACAGGTTGTAAACTTGCTGTTGTCGACCCAACAGGTAAAGTATTGGATACCACTGTTATCTATCCAACTGCTCCACAGAACAAAGTAGAAGAAGCAAAAGCAGTATTAAAGAAATTGATTTCCAAATACAAAATTACATTGATTTCACTTGGAAACGGAACTGCATCCCGCGAATCAGAACAGGTTATTGTATCTCTCTTAAAAGAGATTCCAGTACAGGTACAATACATTATCGTAAATGAAGCAGGTGCTTCTGTTTACTCTGCAAGTAAACTTGCTACAGAAGAATTCCCTAATTTCGACGTAGGACAACGTAGTGCAACATCTATGGCGCGTCGTCTTCAGGATCCACTTGCAGAACTTGTAAAAATCGATCCAAAATCCATCGGTGTAGGTCAGTATCAGCACGATATGAACCAGAAGAAACTTTCCGAAGCACTTGGTGGTGTAGTAGAAGATTGTGTAAACAAAGTAGGTGTTGATTTAAATACAGCTTCCGCATCTCTATTGGAATATATTTCTGGTATTTCAAAAGTGATTGCAAAAAATATCGTAACCTACCGTGAAGAAAACGGTGCATTCAAATCTAGAGCAGAGCTTCTTAAAGTGGCAAAACTTGGACCAAAAGCATACGAACAGTGTGCAGGCTTTATGCGAATTACCGCAGGCAAAAATCCATTAGATGGCACGGGCGTACATCCAGAAAGTTATGATGCAACAAAGACACTTCTTGCAAAACTTGGTTATACTTTAGATGATGTAGCAAACAGAAATGTAGCAGGTATTTCAAAGAAAGTAAGCGATTACAAGAAACTTGCTGAAGAACTTGGCATTGGTGAACTTACTTTACAAGACATTGTAAAAGAATTGGAAAAACCAGCACGTGACCCACGTGAAGATATGCCAAAACCAATCCTTCGCAGTGACGTACTTGAAATGAAAGATTTAACACCAGGTATGGTATTAAAGGGAACTGTTCGAAATGTAATCGACTTTGGGGCTTTCGTAGATATCGGTGTACATCAGGATGGTCTCGTACACATTTCACAGCTTTGTGACAGATACATCAAGCATCCGCTTGAAGCTGTTAGCGTAGGGGATATCGTAGAAGTAAAAGTTATGAGTGTGGATTTGAAGAAACAAAGAATCCAGCTTACAATGAGAGGAATATAATGAGAAGAGCGCAAAACCCTAGGGGATTTTTGCGCTTTTTTATTTTAATTGTAAAATCATAAAACTTTTTGCCATTCATATGGGTTCTATATAATAGAAAGGCAAAAAAGGAGGCGCTTTTATGAAAAAGAAAGTAAAAACAATAATTTTACTAGTGATACTTGCGGTGGCTGGAATTGAAGGATGGAATGCTTATCAGGACTATCAGCTGTTTCGCAATGGAGATGGCACAGAGTATAAGGGTGAATTTGTGGAAGATACCGGATTTTATAGTTCTTATGGTGGAAATACTGCGAATGGTTCCAATTTATATGTAAATGCAGATGGAGAAATTCTTGTGCATTATTCTTCTGCAGTAGGACGAGGTGGAACATGGCCTGCAGATGCTATTGGTAATTTGACTACAGGCGAACTGTATGTATCTGGAGGACAGGAGATGGACGATGCCATGTTTGGAATCCTGTATGACGATATGTGCTTCTATGGAAGTGATTTTTACGGTCTTCGATTTACTGGTGGAAAAGATGACGAAAACTATTCTATCGTAAGAGGAAATCTAACAGATGGTACGATAAGTACATTGGTAGATGATACAGTATCCAATTTCATGATTGCAAATGATGTGACATATTATCAACGTGGAGAAAGCTTATATCGCATCAACCCAGAAACATCAGAAGAAGAACTTGTGGCAGAGGGGGCAAATGGAAATTATTTTTTCCATAACGACACCTTGTACTTTATAAAAGAATATCGACTTTATGCAATGTCGTTAATAGATAAGACCACAACACAGGTAAGTGAACATACATGTACATGGGCATTCATGCATGAGGGACGTATTTTCTATAATGGAGAAGGCTATGGTTTCTCATGGCTTATGTCTATGAATCCAGACGGTACAAATAATAAAGCGCATATGATTTTAGAGACAAATAAAGTCGGAATGTGTGATGGAAAACTCTATTATGTAAAAAATACGAGTGAATCCGGAGAAGAGATTTTCTGCATTGATTTAAATGATGAAGAAATGACAGAAACAGAAATTGCTGTAAAAGAAAGCGCAGCAAATTGTATTTATCAGTTCTATGGAGAAAACATAGAGAAGCGCCTTCGCCAGTTCCCTGAGTCAGATGCAGGAAGCGAATTTATACCATCAGATGAAATTGCTGGATTTGAGGTATGTGACGGATACATCGTATTTTACCTTGAAGGTACTGTAAATTCATGGATGATGAATGAAGCATTCCTTTACAATATAGAGACAAAAGAAGTGAGTCTTGTAAACGAGATGTTAGGACTAGATATTATCTATGATTACTATTTAAGATAGAGGTAGCTTATGTTACAAAAGAAAAACGTAAAATTAGTAATGCTATTAGGTATATGTGCGCTACTGTTTTCTAGTTGTGGAAATTTAATGGAAATGGAAACAGATACCTCGTATGTCCAAAGTGAATCTGTCTATGGGAATTCCTATACAAACATTCGAAATAATGGAGCGGCATACATAGAGGAAAATGGTAGAGTAGTATATTTTGCGAAAGCAGAAAATAACGCGGTAGTAGGCAATCTAATAGATAAGGAGTCAGAGCCACTAGAGTTGATACATGATGATGTGGCACATGTAGAAGTATATTATATCAACGTCGTGGGTGATACCATGTATGCCTATGTACGTATCGTAGGGGATGCTTGGTTCGGTAACACATATGGATATTTTGGTGGCGGACTGGTGGCTTATGATATGACTACTACGCCAGAAGAATTCGATTGGTATAGCATAGAAATCATTCGAGAAGGTGTCATTCTCGATTTACAAGTGGTAGATGGAATTTGTTACTTTACGGATGGAGTTACAAAGACATTTTGCAAATTTGATCCAGCGACAGGAGAAGAAACTGTCTTAATCGATATTCCATTCAAAGAAGCGATGGTGTATCAGAATAAGGTTTTCTATACTGGGGAAGAAAAGGGATTGTATAGCATATCTTTATCCGGAACAGACAAAGTGGAGCTGACTTCTTCGCAATGTGCGAAGCTTATGCCATACAATGACAAAATTCTATTTGTTTCAGATGTGCTTGGCGTGAAGTGGTTAAAAGCAATCGAATTGGATGGTGAGAATGAAACCTTTTTGAAAGAATGGAATGCTGCAGAAGTTACGATATATGAAGATAGACTTTATTATATCGATACGGAAGATAAATCTGATATTCGTTATATGGATTTGACAGATGAAGAGCTCGAAGAAAAAAACATGGGACTCACACAGGAAGTGCAGGATAAGTTGCAGGCAGTAGCAGGGGATCAAATATACGGTATCGTAAGTAAGTATATGGGCTTTGATAATGACCCAATCTGTCCTGCAGAGTGTGCACATTTAAGTGCGATGAATGGATACCTGTTATTTGATAGCGGCTATATGATTTCAAATGAGCAGTACAGAGTGATGTATGCTTATAATTTAGAAACAGGAGAGTTGACTCTTTTAAATGAGCGGTTTGAAATTCCAATGGAATGGGAGAATATTTTATGGTAAAAAAAGTAGGCATTTTTATAAAATTTCTTATCGGTCTTTTGGTTGCTGTTTTATTTATCGTGTTTTCAATGGCACTTGTTATGTCGAATATAACAACAAGTGAAGAAGAAAGTGAAAAACAAAGACAGTCTACCATTGATTTTTGGGTAGAGCAGGATTTGGCGTTTCAAAAAGAAAAGTCAGCCTTAATCAAGAACAAAGATGTGTTGCTCGAACACTTTACAGTTGATGAGGTTGAATTAGGGCAAGCAGTAATTGATGAAATTATTACATCAGATATGAATGAGTATCAGAGAGTAAAGGCGGTATATGACTATATCACAGCGAATGTTGACTATGATTATGAAGCGTATTTGAACGAAGATTATGCTGGTCCAGAGCACCAGGCCCCGATTGGAGCTTTGCGCGATGGAACGGCAGTCTGTGGTGGATTTGCGCGTACGATGGAACTTCTTTGTATATTGGCAGATGTCGACTGTATTTTTGTAAATGGCTTAGCTGGTATCGAAGGATACAGAGATCCAGAAGAAAGTCGTCATGCATGGAACAAAGTAAAAATCGATGATAAGTGGTATAATGTAGATGTTACTTGGGACGAGAGTGGTAATCATGGTAAATACTATTATTTTCTTGTATCAGATGAACGGTTTTACATAGATCACGAAGTGGCGAAGCCTCTTGTTTATTACATTCCAGAAAGTCCGGAAGAATATTAAAAATATTTTTTAAAAATTTTGCAAAAATTTAAAACTTTTTTAAGTTTGGATGGAACTATATAACAGAAACAATAAAAACAGTTTTAAGGAGAAATCACAATGGCGGTAGAAAAGGAACTAATCAAAGGAATTAACTTAATGATGCAGGGAAATGAGGCTGGATTTAACACCCTCTATTCCTATACATACAATTATGTATATGGACGTGCAAGAATGATTATGAAAGACGAACAGGATGCACTGGATTTGACACAGGAAACCTATATCCAGGCATACAAACACATTCATACCTTGGAGGACGTGAATAATATCTACGCCTGGTTAGGAGGTATCGTGTATAGAAGTGGAATGAAGATTTTTCGTAAAAAACGCGACGTTTTGGTTAATGAAGATGCAGAAGGTATCTTCGAAAACGTAGTAAGTGAAGATAAAGACTTCCGTCCTGAAGTAACAGCGGAAGAAAAAGCGACATCCAATATCATTATGAGTATGATTGATGAGCTTCCAGAGTTACAGAAAGCAGCTATCCTTGCGTTCTATTACGACAATATGAAAATTGATGACATTGCAGAAATGTTTGATTGCTCATCAAATACTATCAAGAGTCGTTTGAACTATGCGAAGAAATTCTTAAAAGACAGAGTGGAAATGCACGAAAAGAAATACGCATACAAACTTCACTCTCTCAGCCCAGCAGTACTTTTCCTTGCACTTCGTTCACTTCTCGCAGGAGAAACATACACCATGTCTGCAGCAGTGGCACAGGGCGTATACAACGCATCATGTTCGATGCTTGGATTCGTACCTACAGCTATCGCAGCAGCAGGTGGAGCCGGAGCAAGTGTTTCGATGTCAGTGTTCGCAGAAGACGAAGCTGGTGCTAGCGCAGCAGGTACAGCAAGTGCAGGTGCAGCAGGCTCAACAACTGCGGCGGGAGCTACAGCTACAAGCACAACTGCAGGTGCATCTGCAACCGCAGGAACTGCTACTGCGGCAAGTGCAACAACGGCAGCGGCTGCAGCAGCGACTGCCACCAGTACAGGTATGGCACTTGGAACAAAAGTAGTGATTGGTTTAGCGGTAGTAGCCACTGCCGGTACAGTAACCGTAGGTGGTGTAGCTGTCGCAAATAATGGAGGTTTTGATAATCTCTTTGGTCAGGAAACTATCGTAGATGTAGATGATGAGGACGAAGATGATGACTATGAAGAGGAAGTGGTGATAGAAGAAACAGAAACAGAGACAGCGGAAGAGGTAGTCCTTGCAAGTTATAGTGATGTAGTAAATGCAATGAGTTCTCCAGAATATATGGCAGAAAATTCATCGTATGAAGAGTTAGCGAAAGAAATGGGAGATCTTGTAGTTATTGTAACAGGTGCAGGAAGTTGTGATGATATGGCAGAGATGTCTGCAAACAGTATGGCAGCCTTTAACTGGAGAATTATGAATAATGGAGGTATTGTCATGGATGCATATTCTAATGCTGGGGGACAACTTGATGATTCAGCAGAGAATGTTGAAAGATTCTTGATGTGTTTTTATGAAGGTGCAAAGCTAACGGAACATCCATGGGGTGGATATACAATTGAAGATGGACAGTATATACACCAATATGCAGATGGAGAGGTAACAAATGCATTTAACGAATATACCGTTTATGAGATGGATGGATATCTTATGCTAGAAGCAGATGTATATGAAGGTTTGCATGAATATGATGAACCAATATATCAATATCATGCAAAAATATTATTTAAAATTACAGAGGATGCCCCACTGAAATTACAGGTTGTTCATGTACAGACTACAAATTAAAAAAATAAAATAATTTAAAACTTTTTAAAACTTTTTCTCCTTTTCAGGGTTCTATTAAGTGTAAGACATAAAAATAGAACATGAAAAGGAGAAATTTTTTATGAAGAGACATGGTTTAAAACTGTTATCAATTTTATTATCTGCGGGGATGTTATTAAGTGGGTGTGGAACAGGAAAAGATGCTGCAACAACAGAACAGCCCCAATCTGTTGAAAACGCAGTTGTTTCTCAGGATGAAACAAAGACGATTGTACCTGTCATAGAAGAGGAGGTGCTCTCTACAGAGGATATTATTACAGTAAAAAACTTTGAGGATGCAAAGAATATGTCACAGGAAAAGGGAGTGCTGTCAAGTGAATTATCGATTTTTGAAGATACAACGGTAGCTTCAAACGACGATATCGTAACAAGTAGTGCTTCATATCAAAGTGGTGATACGTCAGGCGGTTATGCGAATCCATACAACTACATGTACAACTCAAATGCTACTACACTTGCTAGAAATGTTGTAAATAGTATTATCACAAGTGGTATGTCTGATTTAGAAAAAGCAAAAGCAATTCACGACTGGATGGTTATGAATCTTGACTATGATTACCAAAATTATTTAAATGATACGATTCCAAGTACAAGCTGGAAGGTAGAAGGAGTGTTAACAACCAGATATGCAATTTGCGAAGGTTATGCTAGAACTTTTATCGCACTTTGTAGTCAGGCTGGACTGGAATCAGTTTATGTAATGGGACAGGTGCCAGGCGGTTTACATGCATGGAATCAGGTAAAGATAGATGGAACATGGTACAACGTAGATGTGTGTTGGGATGATCCAGCAAACAGAGCCTTCAACGATCATTCAGTAAACAGATATGATTATTTCTTGATTTCAGATGCGGAAATGAATAGAGACCATACACCACAGAGTACAAAGAATGCATGTAATAGCTCTTTAAGAGAACAGGCGCTTCAGATGCACTGCCCATGGAGAAATTATGACTATGCAACTTCATTAGATCAGATGGCAGCTACAGCTGAAACCTATGTAGCAAGCAACGCAACAACAATGGTATTTAATGTAGACCCAAGTTTCCAGGGTTCTACAAATATTTATGACCTTGTAAGAAGTGCAATTGGAAAATGCGGTGTGGTAGATGATTACGAAATTGCATCTATTACATATACAACAGATGACTGGGGAATTAAAAATTATACATGTAACCTTAAGTTGAATAATGGAGTTTTCACAAGATATACATTGGTTAGTTCCGAAGAAGAATTAAAACAGGCAATATTAAATCTTTCCACAAACACAACAGAAACACAATATGTGTTTGTAACAACAAGTTATTTACAAAGCTCTGGTTATTTAAGCTCAGATTCATTTTTAAAATGGTTATACTTTGATGCTGGTTTAGTGATGAATTGTGGAACTTTTTCACCTGTTTGTGACGGTGTATACAAAGCTCATGTGTCTGTGCTCCGTCCTGTTACTTCAGACGATGAATTTATCGAAAATGCATACAGCTACGCAGATGTAGAAGCAATCGTTGCAGACCGTGCGGCAAGAGGTATCACAAACTTTACAGTGCGTTATCATTATGATACATCTACAATGACAAGAGACGAAGCATATTCACATCTTTACTGTGAGCAACTTGCCATTTGGGAAGCAAATTATGGTATGTCAGTAGATGTTTCAGCGCAGACCACAGATACCTGTTTTGTATTCTTTAAACCAGCTCAGTAAAATAATAGATTTTGTTGACACATTTGGAATATTGGAATACAATATCATAGTAAAATAAATAAGGAATTCTTCGGGGCAGGGTGCTCGTGACTAACACGATATTCCCGACCGACGGTGACAATCTTAAAGATTGAAGTCCGTGAACCACTTATGTGGCCGATCTGGTGAGATTCCAGAACCGACAGTATAGTCTGGATGAGAGAAGAGACGTAAAGTATATGAACAATGTTGTGTTTATGATATACAGCTAAAGTTCATATGTTTGAGACGATGATATAAGCCCCGAATCTATCAGGTTCGGGGCTTTTTTATTTCGCAAAGTATTCTTATCAATCTCTGGGATTCCAAGTAATAAAAAGGAGATTATCACTATGAAAAACAAATTTAACTCACGCTATGTTGCGGTAACAGGTATGCTTTCTGCCATCGGATTTATTTTGATGTATATTGAGATAAGCGTTCCATTTATGCCACCATTTATTAAAGCAGATTTATCAGAGTTACCAGCTCTTATAGGGGCTTTTGCTTACGGCCCTTCCTGTGGAATCTTGGTTTGTCTGATTAAGAACCTGCTTCACATGCCAGTTTCCACTACAGCTTGTGTTGGCGAATTTGCAAACTTCTTGTTAGGTGCAATTTTCGTTGGAACAGCAGGTTTTGTTTATAAAAGAAAGAAATCAAAAAAGACAGCAGCTATTGCTTCTGTAGTTGGTGCAGTGCTTATGGGAATTGCCAGCATTCCAGTAAATTATTTTATTACGTATCCATTTTATTATAACTTTATGCCACAGGAAGTAATCCTTCAGGCATATCAGGTGATTGTACCATCCATGAAGTCTATTTTACAGTGTTTAGTTTGTTTTAATTTCCCATTTACCACCGCAAAAGGTTTGGTATCTGTAGCAATCACGTTGTTGGTGTATAAACACTTATCACCATTATTAAAAGGTCGAAAATAATCCTAAAGATAATCCTATAAGAATAAAAAGTGACTCAGTATTTAGAATTTCAAATACTGAGTTGCTTTTTGTTATTAGGAAACTTTCTTTTTTAGATAAGTAATGGTATAATGTATCAAAGTGGAAACCTATGTAGTTTCGCAAAAAAGTTTTATGGAGTAATAAATGAAAGTTGAATTAGATATTAAATTAACCGCCCAAGATTTATTTAAATTTAATATGAGACAAGCCTATAAAGGAATGCAGGGTTTTTTGTCTATCCTATTACCTGTTTTAGTATTTGCATATGCCATATCTACATTTGGGCAAGTAAGCATTGGCTCTACGATTGTGTATACAGGGTTGGGGATTATGTTTCTCGTATACGTTCCTGTTTCATTATGGCTTCGTGTGAAAAAGTTAGTAAATGATCCAAACAATGCACTTTCTAAAACAATTCATTACGAATTTATGGAAGATGCAATTCGCGTTTCTGTAGAAGAAGAAAATGTGGAGTTTCAGTGGGAAAATGTTTTCCAGATGAAAGGTACAAAGGATATGGTTCTTGTATATACAAACCGAATTAATGCATACATTCTTCCTATGGAACAGGTGGGAGAAAAATATAGTCAGTTGTCAGAACTGGCTCATTCCAAATTGGAAAAATATCGTATTAAAATGAAATAAAACTTCAAGAAATCATATCAGGAGTTAGAAATATGGAACAAATTAAAGTCATAGAGAGTTTCTCGCCAGAGGATACATTGGAACTGGGAAGAGAAATGGGACGTAATGCAAAACCAGGAGATGTGTATACCCTTATTGGAGACTTGGGGGTTGGCAAGACAGTGTTTACACAAGGAATTGCAGACGGATTAGAAATAGAAGAATCTATTTGTAGCCCTACATTTACAATTGTACAGGTGTATGAAGAAGGTAGAATGCCATTCTACCATTTTGATGTATATCGCATTGGCGACATTGAGGAGATGGATGAAATTGGATACGAAGATTATTTCTATGGAGAAGGTCTTTGTATGATTGAATGGGCAAACCTCATAGAAGAAATCCTTCCATCCACCAGAAAAGAAATCACCATCGAAAAGGATTTGGAAAAAGGTTTTGATTACCGAAAAATCACCATAAAAGAGGTTGAATAATCTGATGAAAATATTAGCAATTGAAAGCTCTGGCCTAGTGGCTAGTGTGGCAGTTATTGAAAATGGAAGCCTATTGGGTGAATATACAATGAATCATAAGAAAACTCATTCACAAACTCTTTTGCCTATGTTGGATGAATTGGCAAAAATGATCGAGTTGGATTTGTCTTCCTTGGATGCTATTGCAGTATCAAAAGGGCCAGGTTCTTTTACAGGACTTCGTATTGGTTCTGCAACAGCAAAAGGATTGGGATTGGCGTTAGAAAAACCAATTATTCCGGTGCCTACAGTAGATGCTTTAGCGTACAATTTGTGGGGAACGGATAAAGTGGTGTGTCCACTTATGGATGCCCGTAGACAGCAAGCATATACAGGACTATATGCATTTGAAAACGGACGTCTTCATACTTTAATCCCACAGTGTGCGGTAGATATTAAAGATATCATAGAAGAAGTGAATAAACATGGAAAATCAGTTATCTTTTTAGGTGATGGAGTTCCAGTGTTTAAAGAGTATATAGAGAAAGACGTAACAGTACCTTATGAATTCGCACCTGCTACATGTCATATTCAAAGAGCAACTAGTGTAGCTGCTCTTGCAGAAGTGCTCTACGAAAAAGGCGTTGTAGAAACAGCGGTGGAACACAAACCAGACTACTTGAGATTATCTCAGGCAGAAAGGGAATTAAAAGAAAAGGAACGCGATTTTAAGATATGTTAATTCGTAAAATGACTCCGGAGGATGTTGCGGAAGTAGTTGCCATAGAGCATGCCTGCTTTGCACAACCTTGGAGTGAAAAAAGTTTTCTTGATTCTTTGCGACGAGAAGATACGATTTTTTTAGTATGCGAGGATAGAGAACAATTACAGAATGAATCAAACGGCCAAGTCGAAAAAAGTACCATCACAGGATATGTGGGGATGTATGTAAGCTTTGAAGAAGCAAACATTACAAATGTAGCAGTCTCCCCCAAATATCGCAAAAGAGGATGTGGAGAGCAACTAATCATTGGTGCAAAAACCTTTGCGCAAAAAGAGAATGTAGAAAAGATTTTCTTAGAAGTTCGTGTGTCCAATGAATCTGCGATTTCCTTATACAAGAAAACCGGATTTGAAAATCTTGGAGTTCGAAAGAAATTTTATGAGCACCCTGTTGAGGATGCTTACATCATGAGTTGTTCGTTGGTTCACTCATAATTAAAAAGAAAGTTGGAAAATAGATGTTAGATGTATGTCTTTTAGGAACGGCTGGCATGATGCCCCTTCCAAACAGATGGCTTACTTCCATGATGCTTCGATACAATGGCAGCAGTCTGTTAGTGGATTGCGGGGAAGGAACCCAGATTGCAATTAAAGAAAAAGGACTCAGTTTTAATCCAATTGATGTGTTGTGTGTAACGCATTTTCATGCAGACCATATCAGTGGTTTGCCTGGGCTTTTACTTACTATGGGAAATGCAGACCGTACAGAACCGCTTACCATCATTGGACCAAAAGGATTAGAACGAGTGGTAAATGCGATGCGTGTTATCGCACCTGAATTACCATTCCCTATCAAGTGTATTGAAATGACAGAACAGGATGAATATTTTGAAATCAATGGTTACCACATTCACGGTTTTAAAGTTAAACACAACGTACCTTGTTATGGATATTCATTTGAAATCAAACGCGCGGGAAAATTCTCTGTAGAACGTGCCAATGAAAGTGGTATCCCAATGCGTTTGTGGAATCCATTACAAAAAGGTGAAACTGTTGAATATGAAGGTGTGACTTATACGCCGGATATGGTTTTAGGGCCAGCACGAAAAGGAATTAAAGTTACCTACTGTACAGATAGTCGTCCAACAGATGCTATTGTGAGTGCAGCAGAAAATTCTGACCTTTTCATTTGCGAAGGTATGTATGCAGAAAAAGAAAAGCTGGCAAAAGCAAAACAATACAAACATATGACTTTTTATGAAGCAGCCGATATGGCACAGAAGGCCAATGTGTCTGAAATGTGGTTAACACACTTTTCTCCATCTTTAATACGCGCAGAGGAATATATGCCTGCTGTACGAAATATATTTCCAAATGCACACCTTGGAAAGGATGGAAAAGCAAAAGAACTCTTATTCCAGGAGGACTAAATTATGAAGAATGTAAAATACGTTATTATCGCAATTGCATGTATCTGTTTAATTTGTGGCGGATTTTTCTTGTTTTCACAGGGAAATAACACGAAGGAAAAAGAACTGACAGAGGTTGAGAAGGTAATTACAAAGGACTTGGAAAATGATTATCCAAAGACCCCTAGAGAAGTTGTAAAGTTTTATAACAGAATTATTAAATGTTATTATGGCGAGGATATTACAGATGCTCAATTAAATAAGCTTGTAGACCAGATGATGTATCTTATGGATGAAGATTTATTAGTGGTAAATCCTCGTGACGAATACTACAATTCTGTCGTTGCAGATATCGAGAAGTATGAAAGCCAGAACAAACAAGTGGTGAGTACGGATGTATGTGATAGCAATGATGTAAAATACGTAGACGATGTAAAGGAAGGTACTACGGAAGCGGATGAATTAGCTTATGTAAATGCAAGCTATTTCGTCAACACAGATGGAAAATTTGCTTATAGTTACCAACAGTTTGTTCTTCGCAAAGATGACGATGGACATTGGAAGATACTTACATTCTATGAAGTAGAAGGAGAATCATCGGACGATGAATAACCAGAATACAGAAAAAGAAATTAAAATATTAGCGATTGAAAGCTCCTGTGATGAAACTGCAGCAGCAGTTGTGGTAAACGGACGAGATGTGCGTTCTAATGTAATTTCATCACAGATTGATCTTCATACTTTATATGGAGGGGTAGTGCCAGAAATCGCTTCTAGAAAACATATAGAGAAAATCAACCAGGTAATTGAAGAAGCTTTAACGAAAGCTGAAATGACACTGGAAGATATAGATGCCATAGCGGTAACTTATGGACCAGGTCTCGTAGGGGCACTCCTTGTAGGAGTTGCAGAAGCAAAGGCTATTAGTTATGCAAGAAATATTCCTTTGATAGGGGTTCACCACATTGAGGGACATATTAGTGCCAACTATATTGAAAATAAAGACTTAGAACCTCCATTCTTATGTCTTGTTGTTTCAGGTGGTCATACACACCTTGTGCGTGTAGCAGATTATGGTAAATACGAAATTTTAGGAAAGACTCGTGATGATGCAGCCGGAGAAGCTTTTGATAAAGTGGCCCGTGCCATTGGATTAGGATACCCAGGTGGCCCAAAGATAGAAAAGGTATCCCGTGAAGGGAACCCAGAAGCGATTGCTTTCCCTAGAGCAAAAATTGCAGATGGTGTATATGACTTTAGTTTCAGTGGATTAAAATCAGCAGTTCTCAACTATTTAAATGGTTGCAAGATGAAAGGTGAAGAAATTAATCAGGCGGATGTTGCTGCGTCATTCCAGAAATCTGTTACAGATGTACTGGTAGAGCATGCCATGAACGCCATTGATGAATACGGAATGGATAAATTTGCCATCGCTGGTGGTGTTGCATCCAATGGAACACTTCGTAAAGCCATGGAAGAAGCTTGCGCAAAAAAAGGAGTCAAGTTCTATCATCCATCTCCAATACTGTGTACAGATAACGCAGCAATGATTGGTGCAGCTGGTTATTATGATTATTTGGCAGGGAAACGCGCTGGTCTCGATTTGAATGCAGTTCCAAATTTGAAATTAGGTGAATAAATAATATTTAGTATGAAGTTGGATATGCAGAAGTCTTGATGCATATAAAGGAAGGTTTGGTGGAATTATGAGCAAGTTCGCAGCAATCGTTTTATCTGCAGGTGTTGGTAGCCGCATGAAAAGTGATGTTCCAAAACAATATATGGATTTGTCAGGCAAACCAGTCATTTACTATAGTTTAAAGGCATTCGAAGATGCAGGTTTTTCTTCTATAGTATTAGTGTGCGGAAAAGATGACGTAGAATACTGTCAGGAAAAAATTGTGAAAAAGCATAAATTAAAAAATGTAACAGCAATCGTGCCGGGAGGAAAAGAACGTTATCATTCGGTGTTTGAAGGACTTAAGGCTGTGAAAGATGCAGATTATGTCTTTATTCATGATGGAGCACGCCCAATGCTGACACAGGAGATTATAGACCGTTTAAAAGATGCGGTCGTAAAAGAAGATGCGGCTGTTGCAGGTATGCCTGTAAAAGATACAATTAAAATAGTAGATGATGACAGCTATGTAAGTGATACACTTGAACGTAAATATGTATGGCAGGTGCAGACTCCACAATGCTTTTCTTTCTCTATTATATATGAAGCATACAAGAGTATCATTCAAGATGAAGAAGAAGGGTGGACAATTCCAGTTATCACAGATGATGCTATGGTGCTTGAATATGCAACAGACCATGAAGTGAAAATGGTAGAGGCTGACTATCGTAATATCAAGATTACAACGCCCGAAGATTTGGCGATTGCATTACTCTTTTTAACAGAAAGAGAAATTGAAGAAAAAGAAGGAAAAGATCATTTTAAAATTTTCTAAAAAAATTTAAAATAAGTTGTTGACATTATGATTATTTAATGATAACATAAGTTCTGCGCTGATTTGAAGCGCTTCATATTGTACGGAGAGGTATCGAAGTGGTCATAACGAGGCGGTCTTGAAAACCGTTTGTCCGCAAGGGCACGTGGGTTCGAATCCCACCCTCTCCGTTATTTTTTTGCCCAAAAACAATTGAGCAAGGAAATAACAACCATAAACGATAAGATTCACATTGTGAATCTTTTTTTCTTCCTTAGGAGAAAAGGTTCAGAGGTGAATGCACAATATGTGCAGATACAAAACCTCTGGGCGAAGGTTTATTCGGAGAAGTACCCAAGCTGGCCGAAGGGACACCCCTGGAAAGGGTGCAGGTCGTTAACAGCGGCGCGAGGGTTCAAATCCCTCCTTCTCCGCTGCTTGAAAAATATTTTTAAAAAAGTTGTAAAAAGTTGTTGACAACGAAAATACAACGTGATATATTTATCAAGCTGACCGCGAAAAACGGTTACGAACATTGATAACTAAACAGTGAAAAACCTTGAAAGATTCTAAATGAATTTCAAGTCTAAATCAAAGAAGATTTAGCGAACGTTTCAATCGACAGATTGAAACCCTTTAAACAGTAAATTCAGATTTTGTTTCTGAATT
>JAZPYQ010000007.1:0-58046 GCA_045544235.1 Agathobacter sp.
GCAGAGTAAAGTGATCTCATCATAATTAATGACCTCCTAAAATTCGAGCAGTTTGTTTTCCTCTGTCAGTCAGAAAACTTTAGCTTCCATAAGGTCCAGCTAAATAATGACTGCTCCGTCAATATTTGTAAAAATATTACTATTTGCTTCAGCCTGATCCAAAGCTGTAACGACCGTTTTGTTCGGTACATTTACGATAAATGCTAGAGAATCGACTAAAACCAAGGATTCTGTAATCCCTTTTTCACTCGCCTGTTTTACTCCATTTTCCAAACGAACATTTTGTGCATCTGTAAGAACTATATTTCTATCGCTAAGTCTGCTTGCTGCATGCTTTGAAAACTTAAGCTCTGAAGAATCCATCACATTCTGTGTTTGCTTTTGTCTAAGTATCTCCTCGAAAGGAACATCTGGCAAAGCATTTGATTTCACATTTTGTGATTTATTCAAATATTGATCTGTTATTTGTTCAATGGATAAAAACTGGTTGGATATCTGATTCATAATCAAACCTCCATTACCGTTATTTTTTATTCTACTGTTGTTCCGTCCTCTGTTTCAGTACCTTCTTTAGTATTGTCAGTAGATGGCTCTTTTGACTGTTCTTCCTGTTTTACCAACTCTTCTATTTTGTCTTCGTATTCTTTTAATACACCAAGTGTATCATCTGATACGAATTGTTGTTGATAAGATGTCATGCCATCATAAATTTCTCTAATCTGTGTTACTGCCTTCGCCCATGCTGTTGTAAGATTTTCCATGTTAGGCAACTGGTTTACCATGTTAGTAACAGTTTCTGCCATTGTAACACCTTCATAGTATTCTGCATCAGCAACGGTATCTAATGTACTTGCTGGATAAAGCTGATCATTTACTGAAAGGAAAGCTTCTCCGTTCTGATACATTACATAATCAACTCTACCATCTACATATGTAGTCTGACCTGTTGTCTCACTGGTTACTTTCAAAATAACCTGTTTTCCAACTAACTCACTAGCATTTGCACTTTCCTGAGTTTCTGTAAGAGAAAGTGTAGCCTCTAACTGAGAGAAGGTAGCCATCTGCGCTACATAGTCTGTGTTGCTGGTTGGTTCAAGAGGGTCCTGATACTGCATTTCTGCACAAAGTAATTGTAAGAACTGATCGTATCCTAAAGTAGAACCTGTAGGATTGATACCATTCTTCTTTGAATTATCTGTGTAATCATAATTCAATTTTCCATTTTCTACTGGTGCAATAATTGCCATAAGTACTCTCCTTTTTACGCGGTAAAGTCAACGGAATTACCATTGTCTTTCATCATCTGCGCTACTAATGTTTCTTCTTCTGTCATCATGCCAGATAATTCATCTAAAGAATCCATATTAAGGTTTCTACGTCTAGATGTTGTCTGGGCATTGGAATCTGCCGCCTCTTCTTGGTTCTGCTGATTCTGTTCTAAGTTTCGTTCGAATTCATGTGATGCGATGGTAACTTCGATAGAGTCAACCTTTACACCTGCCTGATTTAAATTCTCACGAAGTGTTGCAATCTGAGCTTCTAAGGCTTCTTTTACAACTTCATTTGTTGCATGGAATTGTGCATTTACAACTCCTTCTTCACTAGAAATGTTTACATATACCTTACCAAGGTTTTCCGGATTAAGCTGCATTTCCATTGAAGTAGTTTCAGCTGAGATGGTTACTCTCATCTGCTGTACAATCTGTTCCATAATCTGCACTGTATCTGCTGACATGTAAGAACTGAATTGTACCTGTGACATATCACTAACTGGATTTAGATTTACCATTGTCTGATTTGTCACGATTGTTTCATTTGAATTCCCATTGTGATTCAATAATGAATTTCCTTCCGAATTCTGATTGCCTGTAAGAGATTCTTTTTCTCCTGCATTCTGTCCAACAGAGGTATCTTCATTGTTTACTTCCTGTGTTTTAACATCTGAAGTATCCTCCTGTTTTTCTACTTCTACTTCAATTACTTTTTCTGTAGTCTGTGCTGTTTCTTCCGTAGTCTGTACTGTTTCTTCTACGTTAGATTCAACTACTGTATCTACAACCTCCTGAAATGAAGTAGGAAGTTCTGTCTCCTCTGCAACGAGTTCCATTTGATTGATTAGCTCCTGTAAACCTTCCATGTCTACATTCAAGTCTTTCATAAGTCCTTCTGCTAAATTATCCAATGTTTCCATTACACTCAGGAAGCTTTCGTCCAGTAACAGTTCTTCGCCTGAAGCAACACCAGTAAGCTGTACGATGAAGTTTACAAGATTCTGAGGATTTAATAAATCCAGAACGCTAAGTCCCATATCGTCTAACAACTGCTGAATTTCTTCTTCGCTTACGCCGTATTCTTCACTAATGGCATTCATTACATCTTCTTCTGCCTGTTCCAAGGTTTCTGTAGCTTCTTCCAGCTTTTCATTCACGCTTGGTTCTTCAGCTGCATCGATTTGTTTGTCTTTGTAGCTATAACGCTCGTAAGAATTCGCTGCGGACTGTGTACTGTCTGTTTTTGAAACATCCATGTTTTTGGAAGACATATCATCTACCATTTGATTTGAAACGTCAACAGTCTGGTTCATAAGTCCTGCGAAAACCGCTGCCACTTCCAAATTCTCTTCCTGCAATTTCTTTGAATTTACTGCCTGTGATGCAACATTGCCTTTCACAGAAGGTACATTCATAAGATTTGCTGTCGTCATGCAAGTCCTCCTTTCTCTGTATTTAATTGTCTGGTTCCAAAATTGCTGTTACTTTTGCAGCAACTTCTTCATCCATTTTACCAAGGATGTCTGCTCTTGACTGGGCGTCCATATTTGCCAATATGTCTGCCACCAGCTGCAAGTCATCTTCCATGGTATCAAAGATTGCAGCAGCTTCTTTTGCTTTCATGTTGGAATATGTCTTTACATAATCCTCTAATTCTTCATTATACTGAATCTGCTCTACAACCTGTTTATATAAAACCTCTGCATTCTCCGGATCAATGCTTTCATAGAAGGTCTTATATTCTTCTATATCGGGTGCTTGGTCAGAAAAAACAACCTCTTCATAGAATTTTTCTTTAATTTCTTCAAATTCCGCCTGTTCGAGTTTGTAAGTCTCAAGCTCCGCTATCTGTGCCTGTAAGGAAGCAATCGTTTCCTGATTTGCTGCATTGGTAGCCATTTCAGCATCCAACAACTGTTCCAATTCTTTGATTCGAACCACAGCGTCATCCATGGACTCATACTGATACTCTGTATTTTCCATGTATTCATCACTATTTGGAAGAATCATATTCAGGTATGGCACATCTTTGATAATTGGGCGAAGTACCGTAGAACCGAACCCTCCCACATCAAACTTAATTAAAATTACGATAATACCAAGCCAGATTAAGATAATCAAAAGGGTAACAAAAGCAAGTACTATCTTGCTTCCAAGACCTTCTTCTACCTCTTCCTCTTCAACAATTGGTTTACCATCTTTATCCAGTTTTATATCTAATTCTTTTTCTTTCTTCTTGAATAATGGCATGGACAATCTCCTTACTTGTCATTATATGTATAACTTACTAATTGGTCGATTTCTTTACTTTCTTCTGCCTTTAGCTCCTGCATAAACTGTTCAAATGCCTTTTCTTTTAGCTTTTCATGAGTTTTTCTTTCTTTGATAACCTCATTTAGTGCTCTTCTGGCATCCTCTAGTTCGAGCTCTGCTTTATGCACCTCAATCATTTGACGACGCATCAAAGTTTTCATGGTATTTACATCTGCTCTTGCATGAGACACCTTTTTTACATCCAGTTTTCCTGTCATGCACTCTTTCAAAGCCATTTCATAACCCGTACGACGAATAATAATCTCCTGAAGCTTTTGTTGCTCGTCCAAATATTTTTGGTTTGCAATTCCATATGTAATTTTAGCCTGGGATTCCAGCTTCATCTTGATATCCAGAATGTTTTGCATTCTGTATTTAAACTTCGCCATAATACACCGCCACTAATCTGCAAATAATTGTTCTAAAAGAGATAATTCCTCTTCAAATTGAAACTTCTCATCCGTAGCCTGACACAAAAATTCATTTACAGCACGAATTTTCTTAATTGCATAGTCAATATCTGGATTGGAACCATTTTTGTATGCACCAATATTAATCAAGTCCTCTGCTTCACTATAGGTAGCAAGTACATTTCTTAATTTTCCAGACAAGGTTTTATGCTCTTTCGTAGCAATGGCACTCATACAACGGGAAATACTCTGCATTACATCTATCGCAGGATAATGGTTTTTGTGTGCCATCTTTCTATCCAGCATAATATGCCCATCCAAAATACTACGGGCCGTATCCGTAATCGGTTCATTCATATCGTCACCGTCTACAAGTACCGTATAAAGACCTGTAATGGAACCTTTTTCCGCAGTTCCTGCACGTTCCAACAATTTAGGCATTTCAGCATACACGCTTGGTGGATACCCTCTTGTTACAGGTGGCTCCCCTGACGCCAAACCAATTTCTCGCTGTGCCATAGAAAATCGAGTCAAGGAGTCCATCATAAGAAGAACATCTTTTCCCTGATCACGGAAATATTCTGCTATAGCTGTAGCTGTCTTTGCCGCCTTATTTCGAATCAAGGCTGGCTTATCTGATGTAGCTACTACTACTACAGAACGTGCCATACCTTCTGGTCCCAAGTCGCGTTCAATAAACTCTCGCACCTCACGACCACGTTCACCAATCAAGGCAATTACGTTGATATCCGCTTTTGTATTACGGGCAAACATACCCATCAAGGTACTCTTACCAACACCAGAACCAGCAAAAATACCAAGACGCTGTCCTTTTCCTACGGTAATCAGACCATCTACCGCTTTTACTCCCAATGGAAGCACTTCGCTAATAATCTCACGGCTCATAGGATCTGGTGGTAAAGCTTCCAATGGATAGGATTCTGGTAAATGCTCAAATGCATCCACTTCTACATCGGTAGGTCTACCGATTCCGTCTAAAGTATGTCCTAAAAGTTCAAACCCTACTGGAACCGCTAGTGGTTTACCTGTGTTTTCAACCACACAGCCTACGCCTACACCTTCTACGTTATCAACGGGCATTAGGATTAACCTTGAATCTTGAAAACCTACAACCTCAGCCATAACAAATGTGCTCATATCTTTATCGATATAAATCTTACACAAATCATTTAATCTGGCTTTCGGTCCTAGAGACTCAACCGTTAATCCTACTACTTTGGATACTTTTCCATAACTCTTATAAAATTGTCTATCCAATAGTTGCAAATACTTCTCTGCTTCTTTAACCACTTGTATTTCCCCAACTCTTTTGTGCACAAGTCTATCTGCACAGAGATTTGATGTCTTTTTCTAAGTTGGTCAATACCATATCAATTCCACAGTTGTATACGCCTGTGGCTGTTTCGATGATACAATCATCCTCTTCTAAAGTCATGTCATTAACCACATCAATGGTGACATCATTACCAATTTTTTCTTTGATATCTGCCACATGAGATTCGATAAATTTGAAGTTGGTTTCTGCTACACGAATGGTAAAATTCTTTCCAGCATCAATTCCCAACAAAGTATCTTTTATCAAATGTAACAAAATCTGTTTTTTATTATCAAACTGTACATTGAACACTTTATGAAATACGCGAATCATTACATCAATTATATCTGATTCTAAGGTTTCCATCTTAGCTTCATATTCTTCCTGAAGGCTTACACCTTTTGCATCAAACTCTGCTTCAAGTTCTGCAGTTTTTGCATCAAATTCCTCTTGAAGCTGTTGTGCACCTAATGCATATCCTTCCTGTCGTTTCTGTTCATAAAGTATTTCTGCCTGTTTGCTAGCTTCATTGGCAATTCGAGCCGCTTCCGCATTTGCAACGGCAATTATATTATCCGCTTCTTCCTGTGCCTGTGCCAACAACTCCTCTGGTGTAATCTGTGGCTCTAAAGTAATTTCTTCTGCTTCAAGCCCTGCAAGAAATCCGTCTAAAAGTTCTTCACTTCCAGGAATCACTTCTCCTTGCGAAAAGTCTCCACCACTAGAAGCAGCATGGTTTCCAGTAGCAAAACGATCATCACCATTTATTATAATTTTTTCGCTCTCCAGGTTAATGACATAACGCTGTTTCAACAAATTAGACAACGATATCATCACCTCCACCACGTGAAATAACAATTTCTGCTGAATCTTCTAATCGACGAATAATACCAACAATCTTCTGCTGTGCTTCTTCTACGTCTTTCATACGAACTGGACCCATGAAATCCATATCTTCCTTGATCATAGCAGCAAGACGTTTTGAAAGGTTCTTGAATACAACGTTCTGAACTTCTTCTGTGGTACTCTTGAGCGCAAGTTCAAGGTCAGCATTGTCAACTTCACGAAGTACACGCTGAATAGCACGGTCGTCCAAAAGAAGAATATCTTCGAATACGAACATCTTCTTACGGATTTCATCTGCCAATTCTGGCTCTTCAATTTCAAGAGATTCCATAATGTGTTTTTCTGTACCACGGTCAACATTGCCCAAAATACTAACGATAGAATCCACACCACCAACGATTGTGTAATCCTGGTTCACAAGTGAAGCAAGCTTACGCTCTAATACACGTTCTACTTCTTTGATAACGTCTGGCGATGTACGGTCCATCATAGCGATACGTCTTGCAACGTCCGCCTGTTTTTCAGGTGGCAAAGCACCCAAAACAAGAGCCGCCTGACCTGGCGCTAAATAAGATAAAATCATAGCAATGGTCTGTGGATGTTCGTCCTGGATAAAGTTTAACAACTGGCTAGGATCTGTTTTACGCACAAATTCGAATGGACGAACCTGTAAAGACGCCGTAAGTTTTGTGATAACGCCCTGCGCTTTTTCTGTACCAAGTGCTTTTTCCAAAAGTTCTTTTGCGTAACCAATACCACCCTCTGCAATGTACTGCTGTGCCAAACAAATCTGATAAAACTCCATAAGAATTTCTTCTTTTGTCTGAGGTGTTACACTACGAGTATTCGCAATTTCCAGTGTCAATTCTTCAATTTCATCTTCTTTTAAATGTTTAAAAATGTTTGCAGCTTTTTCAGGGCCAAGGGCAATTAACAAAATCGCCGCCTTCTGGACCCCGTTATAAACTTCACTCATACCTTACTCCCAATCCTCATTGAGCCAGTTACGTAACAACGATGCAACCGCTTCTGGATTTTCATCTACGAATTTTTCAATCATAAGTCGAACTTCTGATTTTTCTGTGTAATCAATATCTTCCAGTTCTTCCTGAGCTTTTGAAGTAGATTCTAATAATGATTCTACAGAAATTTCTGGTTCAAGTTCTTCCACTTTCTGGCTTCTTGTACTACGGAATACTACATATCCAAGAAGTGCAAAGATAAGCACTGCGATAATAATCTGTGCATAATCTGTAATTGTTCTACCTGTTTCAACTTCATCAATAAAACGTGGTTCTTCATAACACAAGAATGTAATATTTCCTTCTGGGAAATGGGTTGCATTTGCAACTGCAGCCACATACTGCTGATCTACTTCTACAACTCTTGTCATATTGTTAGCAGCCTTGAATTCTTCCCATGTCATTTCATCCAATGCTCCAGATGCACGAAGTTCTACTTCATCATATACAACATATTTTGTAGCCATAACAGTTACAGAACATTCATCGTAATTGATATCTCCACCATTTCCTAAGATGGTAGTTACCGTACGATCATAATCGTATGTTGTATCTGATTCCGATACCTCTGTTCTACCTGTTTCACCATCTTCGATAACGTATGTTGTATCATCATTGGTATCTGTACCAGGAACACCACCTTCATAACCCATGGTAGTTTCCAAATCGTACAAGGATTGCTGCATTACTGCACCGCTATCCATTCCTTGTGGAATACCAAGCTCTGTCTTTACAGTTTCTGTCTGATTGTAATCTACATCTAAATTCATAGCCACTTCTACGTTGGCAAAAATCTTAGAACCAACCAAAATATCAGAAATCTCTGATTTTACTGCTGTTTCTAACTTATTCTGGTAAGAAAGCTGTGAAGAAACCATTCCCATGGCACTATTTGCATCTGTGCCAGAATACAACACGTTACAATCACTATCGATAATAGTAATACCTTCTGTAGAATCATTGCCAAGCTGTGTAGCTACATACAAAGCCAATGCATATGCCTGATCTGAATCCATTGCACCACTTAAATTCAAAGTAATTGCAGCGGAGGATGACTGTTCTCTTGCAAGAATTGTGCCATCATCTTCTGGAATATCAATATTTACAGTACAGCTTTCTACCATAGACAACTGTGAAATATGGTCAGCAAACTGATCCTGTAAGAATTCTTTGTATCTTTTCTGTTTATCTGCTTCTGTTGCAGTAAAGCTTCCATCAAGAACATTATCAATACTATAATTCTTTAACTGAATCTGGCTGGAACCTAAAAGCATACTAGCTGCAGCTTCATCTTCCTCCTCTACGATGAACACCAACTTGTCTTCATCAAAGGTATAGTTGATTGTCTCGTCAGAATCTAAAATTTCTTTTATCTTTGCAGCTTCGGAATAATCTTTACATACATATAATTCCACCGTCTGAGGTGTTACCATAACTGCAGCCAAAATTACTAACGCGATTAAAACAACTGCTGTGATACTAAGAATTAATACTCTCTGCTTGTTATTAAATTTTTTCCACCATTCTAGAACACGATCTAAAATCTGTTTTACTTGTTCTGGCATAACTTCATCCCCTTATTAAATCTGCATCTGCATAATCTGCTGATATGCTTCAATCAACCTGTCTCTTACTGCTACTGTATACTGTAGCGCTGTATTTGCTTTTGTCTGGGCAACTAATAAATCATGTGTATTATCTAATTTTCCCAAAGCAAATTGAATCTCTACTTCTTCTGCCTGATTCTGTAATGTATTCGTCTCATTTAAAGAAGACATCATAGAATCTAAAATTGAACTAAAGTTTTCGCCATCAACGTCCGATACACCTGTTAGTGAGGAAAGAGTGTCGTTGTAGGCTGAGTATATACTTGAAACCTCTTTATCTGACAAATTAGATAAATTTGACAAATTAGAGGAACCGGTCAATGTACCAAGGCCTGTTAATCCTGAAATATCCATCTCTATGTACCTTTATCCCTTACTTATCCTTATTTACCAATACTAAGTCCTGTTAATGCCATGTTTTTACTAGCATCAAATGCCGTTGCATTCGCTTCGTATGCACGAGTAGCATCAATTAAGTTGGTCATCTCTGTAACTGTATTTACATTTGGATATGACACATATCCGTTTTCATCCGCGTCTGGATTGGATGGGTCATACTCCATAATAAAATCTGTTTCATAATCTTCTGAAACTTTACTAACCTTTACACCGTTACCTACAGCTCTGTTACGAGATGTAGAATAATACTGGCTAAATGGTGTAATATCCTTTTCCTGGAAAGTAACAATTTTACGACGATATGGTCCACCACTTTCTGTTGAAGTAGTGTTTACGTTTGCTATATTTTCTGCAATGATGTCAGTACGAAAACGCTGTGCTGTCATACCTGACGCGCTAATATTAAAAGCCTGAAATAATCCCATAATCTATTCTCCTTTCCAATCAACTACTTAATTACAGCCTGTAATCTCTGAAATTCTGATGTAATACTTGTGGTAAGTGCCTGATACTTAATCTGTTCAGAAGCAAGTTCTACTTGTTCTGTATCAGGGTCCACATTGTTTCTATCTAATCGATAAGAATAATTTCTATGATCTGTATACACACTTGCATTCAACTTAGACAAATCCAAGTTCTTCACTTTATGATCAAGGCTGGTGTATTTATATCTTCCCAATTCATCCATAAGCATAGACTGGAAGTCAATATCCTGTCTCTTATATCCTGGAGTATCTGCATTCGCAATATTGTTTGCGATTAATGTTTCTCTGGTCCAGCTGGCATCTGCAGCTTTATCTAATACATTTATGTAACTAAAAGCATCTGTTGAAATCATATCTATCCCTCCATATACTTATCTCATCCTAGTCCATCATAAATATTATAATTGATGAGACGAAAAACACAAGTGAAAATTGCAAAATTTACACAATATTGTGTATTTTTGTCGACGTTGTCAACAATATCTAGTTTTTTGACAATTTCTGGAATTTCCACAAAATTTGAATTTTCCCCATAAAATCAAGCCTTAACAACGAAAAAAGGACTTAAAACTTTAAGTCCTTTTACAATATCCATCCATGATACAAAATTTAATTTTTGTACAATTTTACTATTTTTTATTTTTCTTAAGCTTGTCTAACTCTTCAAAAATTACATCATTTACAACTTTGATGTAGGTACCCTTCATACCAGATGAGCGAGATTCAATAACACCTGCACTCTCAAACTTACGAAGTGCATTTACAATAACCGAACGTGTAATACCTACTCGATCAGCGATACGACTAGCCACGAGAATACCTTCTTTGCCTTCTAACTCTTCAAAAATATGAATAATGGCTTCAAGTTCTGAGAATGACAATGTGCTAATTGCAGATTTAACAATTGCTACTTTTCTTGCTTCTTCAGCGTTCTCTTCATTTACAGAACGAAGCATTTCCAAGCTAACTACAGTAGCACCATATTCTGTTAAAATGATATCATCAATATCATATTCTCTATCACTACGATATTCAAATAACGTACCGAGGCGTTCTCCTGCAATATCAATTGGTGTAATAATTGCACGATACTTACGACTCTCTTCGCCAAATCCCAATGTTTCTAAATTTACGTTTTCCTTTGTAGATAATATACCTAAAAGACGTTCATTTAAATCAGGATCAATGAATCCACCTACTTCGTCTACAATGAGTTCTTTAATAACATCTACACCTTTGCACACACTAGAACCTAATACTTTTCCCTTTTTACTAATTACAAGGATATCGGATTCTAGTATTCCTGTGAGAACCTCGCAAATGTCATTGAACACAACTTTAGACGAACTATTGTTGTGAAGAAGTTTGTTAATTTTTCTAGTCTTATCCAAAAGCTGGACACTCATAGCGTACCTCCTCTATACGATTCCCTAAATAACGTCCTTGTCCTCTAGTTTTCTTTTTAGATACGCAAATTTTATCACAATTTTTCTGACAATTCAACAAATTTAGCGAAATTGTTTTATTTTTCTTTTGTAGGTTTGTTCCAACTCATATACTCACAAGTTGGATTGTCGATACATCCGTAATACTTACGTCCTTTTCTTGTTCTCTTTATAACGATATCTTTTCCGCAGTTAGGACAACATTCACCTGTCTTTTCATAATAAGGCTTTGTGTTCTTACATTCTGGGAAACCAGGACATGCAAGGAATTTTCCATGTGGTCCATATTTAATTACCATATTTCTACCACATTCGTCACAGATTTCTTCTGAAACCTCATCGTGAATCTCGATTTTTTCCAATTCCTTTTCTGCTTTTTCTACTGCAGTATTTAAATCTGGATAGAAGTTTGCAATTACGGTTTTCCAGCTTACCGAACCTTCCGCTACACCATCCAAGAGAGACTCCATATTGGCTGTGAAGTTCTCATCTACAATAGTTGGGAAAGACTCCTTCATGATATTATTTACTACTTCCCCAATTTCTGTCACATAAAGATTCTTCTGTTCTTTTGTGATATATCTACGTGCCAAAATAGTAGTAATGGTTGGCGAATAGGTACTTGGGCGACCAATTCCTAATTCTTCTAAAGCTTTTACTAAAGACGCTTCTGTATAATGAGCAGGTGGCTGAGTAAAATGCTGCTTTGGATCAAATTCCACAAAGTTAAGCTTTGTATTTTCATCCAATGTATTCAAAACAACCTTTTTACTTGTCTTTTCTTCGTCTGCATCTGTATACACAGACATAAATCCTTCAAATGCAAGTCTAGATGTAGACACACTAAATGTATATTCTCCAGCTGTAATCTTTACTGTAGTAGTTTCATGAATAGCATTTGCCATTCTGCTGGCTGTAAAGCGTTTCCAAATCAACTGATACAAACGGAACTGATCTCTAGAAAGAGAATCCTTAATATCACTTGGTGTACGGTTAATATCAGAAGGACGAATTGCTTCGTGTGCATCCTGAATTTTACCTGTAGTCTTCTTTGCAGTTGCTGTTTCTGCTTCAAATTCTTTGCCATAATGTTCAGCAACAAATGCATGTGCAGCTACATCAGCCTCTTCTGAAATACGTGTTGAATCTGTACGAAGGTAAGTAATAAGACCTACTGTGCCTTCTCCTTTAACATCAACACCTTCATACAACTGCTGGGCAATACGCATAGTTTTCTGAATTGGGAAATTCAATGCTTTTGAAGCTTCCTGTTGTAAAGTACTTGTAGTAAATGGAATAGGCGCTTTCTGACGACGTTCTCCTTTTTTCACAGAAGAAACGACGAAATCTTTACCTTCTAATCCTTTTAATACAGCATCCATTTCTTCTTTTGAAGTAATAGATACTTTTTCTCCATTCTTCTCGATTAATTTTGCCGCAATTTCCTTCTTTTCCCCTTCAGGAAGAAGCATTGCATCAAGGCTCCAATATTCTTCTGGTACAAATGCACTTATTTCCTCTTCTCTATCACAAACAATACGAAGGGCTACAGACTGAACACGTCCGGCAGATAAACCTCTCTTAACCTTTGCCCAAAGAAGTGGACTAATGCGGTAACCTACCATACGATCAAGAGCTCGTCTTGCCTGCTGTGCATCTACTAAATCCATATCAATCTTTCTAGGATTCTTAAGAGCAGCCTTTACTGCTGTCTTTGTGATTTCATTGAAGCTAATACGATATACATCCTTATCCTCTAATTTGAGCGCAAACATCAAATGCCATGAAATTGCCTCTCCTTCACGGTCAGGGTCAGTTGCGAGATAAATCTTTTCTGCTTTCTTTACTTCTTTACGAAGTTTTGCAAGCACGTCACCCTTTCCACGAATAGTAATGTATTTTGGTTCAAAGTCTCCATCTACATCTATTCCTAATGTACTCTTAGGAAGGTCACGCACATGACCATTTGAAGCCAATACTTCATAATTTTTTCCTAAGAACTTCTTGATTGTTTTCACTTTTGCAGGAGATTCCACGATTACAAGGTATTTTGCCATTTTTACGCTCCTTAAATTTGTGTTTACTGAAATATCGTACGAACATAATAATTCGTAAACGTTTCTCTTATCATTCCCAATTGTTCCAAATGCTGAATTATCTCCAACAATCTGGCGATGGATAGTCCCGTTTTATCCATAAGTGTGGAAAGTCCTACGGGACGAAAATCGGTTAAACTATACACCAAGCTCTCATCTTTTTCAAGTAGTTTTTTTCGAAAGTCCATTTGAACATAAGACATTTCTGATAATAAATCCAAATCCAGAAGGAAATCATCGATGCTTTGTATGAGCCCAGCGCCTTGCTTTATCAAGCGATTGCACCCTTGACTTAATGGGTCACAAATCCTTCCTGGCAATGCAAAAACATCCCTGCCCTGCTCCATAGCAAAATCCGCCGTAATAAGAGAACCACTCTTTTCCTTCGCCTCTATAACTACCACACAATCACTAAATCCAGAAATAATGCGATTCCTTTGTGGGAACTGATACGCCACTGGTTGCGTGCCTGGTGCATACTCGGAAATAATTCCACCGTTATATTCTAAAATTTGCTGATACAAATATCGATTTCCCGTAGGATAACACACATCTACCCCGCAGCCTAATACAGCATAGGTATCCTTTTGTGCTTCAATAGCCCCTCTGTGAGCATCTGTATCAATCCCTTTCGCCATACCACTTATTACCTGAACTCCATGATCCGCCAACGTTTTTCCCAACTTCTGCGCTACTTCACTTCCATAAGCGCTTCGCCCTCTAGCTCCTACTATGGCAACCGTTTTTCTCGTGATGTCCGGAAGATTTCCTACATAATATAATGCATAAGGCGCATTCGGAATATGTCTTACTTTTTCTGGAAACTCACTTTGCTCCACAGACAAAAAGCCAATTCCCTGTTCTAAAAGCTTTATCCATTCTAGTTCTACATCCCATTTTCGTTTACTTTTATGAATTGCTTTTACATTCTCCTCAGTAAGTCCATCTAGTTTCTTCATCTGAGGCAAAGATAAGCTGTACACTTCTTCCGCACTGTGAGTACATTTTAACAAATGCTGTTTTTTTGCTGCGCTTAGTCCTGGGACATTATCTAACCAATAGGCATACTTCATTCCTTCATACCTCCCCAAAACTTTTCATCCACATTGCGATAACAAATAGCCTCATTTAGATGTGGAATCTGAATGTCTTTTTCCACATCTAAATCAGCAATGGTGCGAGCCACTCGAATAATTTTATGATAGGTACGAGCGGTAAGGCTCATCTTCTGATAAATATTTTCCATAAAGGCCTGTTCTTTTTTTCCAAGTCTACAGAACTCTTCTAATCTTGCAGCCGGTATATGACTATTATGAGAAAAAGTTTCACCCTTGTAACGTTCACACTGTATTTCATGACAGGCCAATACACGTTTTTGAATCTCTTTTGAGCTTTCTCCTTTGTGTTTTTCTTCACCTACCAATTCATCATACTTTAGATTAGGCGCTTCCACACAAATGTCAATGCGGTCCAAAAGTGGCTGTGATACCTTATCGAAATACCTGCGCAAACTTCCCTCTGAGCATCTGCACCTTTGCATATCCGGATAATATCCGCAGTTACAAGGATTCATAGCGGCCAACAACAAAAAATTTGCTGGGTAAGTTACACTGCACATGGCACGAACCAAATGAATCTCATGCTCTTCTAATGGCTGACGCAAAATTTCCATGGTAGTTTTCTGAAACTCTGGCAACTCATCCAAGAACAACACACCATTATGTGCCAAGGAAATTTCTCCAGGCTTTGGAATAGCGCCACCACCAGTCAACCCTGTCTTTGTAATGGTATGATGTGGAGAACGAAAAGGTCTCTCTCTTAAAAGGGATTGCTTATTGGTTAACAACCCACAGACACTATATATTTTGGACAGTTCTAATCGTTCTTCCTCTGTAAGAGGCGGAAGAATTGTAGCCAATCGCTCCGATATCATGGTCTTTCCCGCCCCAGGTGGTCCGATAAGAAGCATATTATGCATTCCTGACGCAGCCACTTCACAAGCTCTTTTGATAAATTGCTGACCACGCACGTCTTTAAAATCTTTTTCTACACTTACTAGCGTTTCTTCTATATTATTAGGACTACAAACATATGGTTTTCCATTTAAAAAGTCCAGCACCTCCTGCAAATTAGAAAAACCATAGATTTTTGCATCCTTTACTAGCTTTCCTTCATTTTCATTTTCCTTCGGAACCACACACTGATATATATTCCCGTTTACACCATCTGATACCATAGGAAGTACACCGTTTACGGGCAGTATCTGGCCATTTAAACTTAGCTCACCTATGAAAAGTTTGCCTTCACACGCCTCCTTTGTAACCACTCCTAGAGACTGTAAAATAGCGATAGCGATGGGCAAATCAAATCCCGTCCCGCTTTTTCTTATGTTTGCTGGGGACAAATTGATGGTGATACGTTTTGCTGGTAAAATCACGCCAATACTATGGAGGGCTGTACGTATACGCTCCTTTCCCTCTCGTACTTCTGGCGCTAAAAATCCAACCATTTCAAAAGCTGGCATACCATTACTAATATCCACTTCTACCTGAATGGATTTGGTATGAATACCTTCCAAAATAGCCGTTTGAATTGTACTATACATGTCTACTCCTGTTCCAATTATATGGGAATTCGCATAGAACCATGCAAAACAGATATTTAGATAAAAAAGAAAAAAGATGAAATTATCGTACCACAAATTCCATCTTTTTCAAGCTAGTTTATAATTTTCTTTAATTTTTCCAATGCTTTTTTCTCTATACGGGAAACATAAGACCTAGAAATCCCCAAATTCTTTGCAATTTCCCTCTGCGTCAACTCCTGTTCTCCAAACAAACCATACCGTTTTCGAATAATCTCTGCCTCTCTTTCCGTCAGAACTTCATCCATATGTGCCTTAATCAACCCAATATCACGATTCATTTCCATTTGTTTTGCCACATCCACATCATCTACCAAAAGCACTTCCATCAAATGTATCTGTTTTCCCTCTTTATCCGTTCCAATAGGCTCAAACAAAGATACCTCCATCTTTGACTTCTTATTTCTTCGAAAATGCATCAGTAGTTCATTCTCAATGCACCGAATTGCATATGTGGCAAAACGGTTGCCATAATTAAAATCAAACGTGGACACTGCTTTTAAAAGTCCAATGGTACCTATGGAAATTAAATCCTCTATTTCATCCTCTCCGCTTTGATATTTTTTCGCCACATGAGCAACCAGGCGCATATTGTGCAGTATCAACTCCTCTTTCGCTCCCAGGTCACCTTGTTTTAGTCTTTCCAGACATTGTTTTTCTTCTTCCTGGGACAATGGTGATAAAAAAGCTTTCACATTGCACCTTTTCGCTTTACTTTCTACATTCTATGTAAAGGTCATGTTTTCCGTGCTTTTCCTACACAATAAAAAATGTTATACTTGCCTCATGGAACGAAAACTTAAGTATACAATTACCAATGAATTTCATAATAAAACCATTGAACAATTCCTTAAATCCATGGATTTTCCACATCAAGCTATTGTCCAGTTAAAGAAAACCCATGAGGGCATTTTAAAAAATGGTACATGGGCATATGTAAATGAGAAGCTCTCCACAGGTGACATCCTAGATTTGCATCTTGTTGAAGATGTTAATGACACTTCCATTGAACCAATTCCTGTAGACTTATGCATCCTCTATGAAGACGAGGATTTATTAGTCATAAATAAACCTGCCAATATGCCTGTTCATCCATCTATGAATCATCATGAAGGAACACTTGCCAATGGACTCCTCTATTATTTCAAGGAGCGTGGTCAAAACTTTACCTTCCGCTGTATCAATCGTTTGGATAGAGACACCAGTGGTCTTACCATTGTAGCCAAACACTTGCTTAGCGGCGGCATCTTAAGCAGACAAGTATCAAATCGAGAAATCAAACGTACTTATCGCGCCATTTGCCATGGGTTAGTTCCCGAAAATGGGACTATCGACGCTCCTATCGCAAGAGCCGCAGAATCCACCATAGAACGTTGTGTAGATTTTGAAAATGGCGAGAAGGCTGTCACACATTTTAAGCGAATTGCCTACGATGATAATAAAGATTTATCTCTAGTGGAATTGCATCTGGAAACAGGCAGAACACATCAGATTCGAGTGCACATGAAGCATATTAGTCATCCTATCATCGGAGACTTTTTATACAATCCTGATTTTCGATTTTGTCAAAGACAAGCCCTGCACTCTGCATCTCTTGAGTTTGTTCACCCTATTACAAAAAAAGAAATGCACTTTGCATCTCCTCTTCCAGAAGACTTAAAGTGCATTTTTAAGAATTTCTAATTCAGATTTATCGTATGGAACCTTCCCCTTCAAAACTTGTGTTTTGACATAGGAGAAGGTTTCTTTTTCGCCCTTTTTCCAAAGCATAGTAAGTAAATACTCCAGCATCGCTCTCGTATCCGGATGCAGTATGTAGTGTTCTTTACTATTGTTGTAATAGATTAGAGCACTCTCATCCGTATACTTTTCTTTTTGATAATTTTTTGAGGCACTGACTCTATCTATGAACATCTCCATAACATATTTGATAGGCATCTTCATACCTACCATAGCAGTCCCTTCGCCACCTTCATCACCAGCACCATAATCAATCCAATACTCTAAATGATGCTTATTTTTCCCCTTATGATGAAGCCATGCAGAGGAATATCCTCTGTCAAATCGTTCTGCATTATTTGGACTCATATAGCCTTTGTAATACTTGCACCCCGCTAAAAATTCTGTCGGTCCATACTTTGACAAGTCATGTAATAATCCTTGTCTGTACAGACCGATACGAAAACAACCTTTCATAACCAGAATCTTATGAGCCGTAATGGTGCGAAAATGCTTCCATACTTTCATATCAAATTCCTATTTCTTACTTACTTTTTTCTTTGCTTTCTCCTTCTTTGGGAGTTCTATACTCTGTAACACCTGAATGCTGTGGGCTGGAACCTGTGTAAACTGCTGTTCTTCCAAAATCTCGCCATTTAAGCTCCACTGCTTATTTGCAAGAATTGGGAGTGCCAATGTTACATTTTCAGAATAGAAGTTGTAACCTACATAAATGTCCGTTTTACTCTTTCCATCCTCTGCATATGCTCCACAATAAAGCATACCAAGGCTCTTTCTACCAGGATCAAGCTGTGCAATCCAAGCATTTTCTCCATGATAAGATAAATCAGGAGCACCCATTGAACGATAATCATTGAACTTAAATGGTACCTCTTTGCTAATCAGACCATGTTCTTTACGGAAAGCAATTAATGCTTTTAAGAACTCTCTATCTTCTTTGTATTTGGCAAACTGGCTCCAATTTACCCAACCTATTTCATTGTCCTGACAATATGCATTGTTATTGCCTTCCTGTGTATTGCCAAATTCATCTCCCGCCATAATGAGAGGAACTCCCTGTGCGAACATCAGCATGGTAAATGCCATATGCATTCTATTCTTACGAGCATCACAGATAAATTTCTTTCTGGTAGGTCCCTCTACACCATAATTATTTGTCAGATTATAGTCTGGACCATCACAGTTATTCTCTCCATTTGCTTCGTTATGCTTGTCTGCATACATAAACAAATCTGCTAAGGTAAAACCATTGTTGCTGGCAACAAAGTTTACATAACCATAATTGTCGCCCTGCTTTTTCTGCTGGTTTACGAACTCACGTATGTCGCAATCATAGTGATTGATTAACTGACGAACTGCGTACTGATATTCATCTTTGTAAACATATAAATTCTTATACTTACGGCGAACGTCATATTCACCATTAAAGTTGTCAGCAAAAATCTTTGTTCTGCTAAGAACAGGATCTTGTACGATACTTGTGATAGGTAAATTCGCACCAATCAAATGGAATCCGTCTACATGGAACTCTTTTACCCAGTAATGCAACACATCCATAATCATGTTGTGGTTTGTTTTCTCTGGGAAGAACATCTCCATAACTACTTCCATATGATTTTCATGGAATGCTTTCACTAATTTCTTAAATTCTATATTTGCTTTTGCAGGTTCTGATGCATAGGAAGCCTTTACTGCAAAATAGTTTCCTTCACCATATCCCCAGAAATTAAGTTTTTTCACCTCTTTGTCTAATACCACAGGCTGGATCATATCTTCTTTTTCTGGCTGCCATTTCACATAATCTGGCACCTGAACTTCCTTTGGTATAGGCATTTCTTCAAACTCATACATAGGCATAAGTTCTACTGTGGTAATTCCCAAATCTTTTAAATATGGGATTTTGTTTTTTACTGCCTGGAAAGTACCTTTTACCTTTCCAGAATTCTTAAGTCCCATGGTAAAACCTCTTACATGGAGCTTGTACATCACCATGTCTGACTTTGGAATCTCTGGATTTTTATCCTGTCCCCATGGGAATGTACCCACGTCAAAACCAGCAGAAAGTTTATATTTCTTTTCCTTTCTACTTTCATCATTCCACACTTCTCTGCCTACAATTACTGTGGCATAATCGTCTAGTGTTTCCTTGCCATTGATTTCATATATATAATTGTAATCCTGTGGGTTCAATCCTGAAACTGTCACTGAACGTAAAGACCCCATACAGAAATCTTCTGGAACTGCAACGAATTGTCTTTCCTGGGTCTCTTTATGAATAAGAATGATGCCACAAGCATCCTCCTTTTCCCCTTCAAAGGTAAAGGTAATCTGATTTTTTGATACTTTTGCACCTAATGTAAGGTAATTTCCTTCTTTTACTACTAAACTCATGCTGCCTCCGTTACTTTATGTCTCTTAGTGAAAATTTTCTGGTTCATCTTACCCTATTATTATACCTTTTTTCTCATGATTTGTATACAAAATTATCTACAATCTTTTCATACCTCTTACATTGACATTCACCCCAAAAAAGATATAATATTATTTTGAATAATTATGTATAAAAGGCGGTATTATGAAACTCATTGAGACCAAGGATTTGCAGATTGGCATGATGGTCGCTGAGGATATTTATTCAAAAGCCGGACAGCTGATTGTCCGAAAAGATTCCATCCTCACCCGTCAGATGATCTCGCATCTGAAATATTATTTCATACCACAAGTTCATATACATGAAGATGAGTTAGCTGCAGAAATCAAAGAAGCTCTGGATACACGAAACAACGTGACACACACACAGCTAGAGCGCATCCTTAGTTCGGAAGAATACAAAGTTTTCAAAAAAGACTATTCTTCCAATGTAAATATGCTTCAAAATTCTGTAAATGATATTATCCTTCGTAACGCTCCTGTTAATGGACCAGAGTTAATTGAGGAAACTGTAAAAATCTTCGATAAAAGCCAAGGTTACTTTTCTTTCTTTGGTATGCTTCACTCCATGAAGCAAATCGATGACTCTACTTTTGCTCATTCTGTAAACGTTGCCATGATTTCCCGTTTAATTGGAACATGGAGCAATATGGATGAAGAAACTTTGGATTTACTCACCTTAGCAGGACTATTACATGACGTTGGAAAATGCCAGATTCCAGACGAAATCCTGATGAAGCCACATAAACTTACAAAGCAGGAATACGAATTTGTAAAAATGCATGCACAGTTTGGCTATGACATCTTAAAAAATCAGGATTTGGATCTTCGCGTAAAGCAGGCAGCTCTTCAGCACCATGAACGCTGTGATGGCTCCGGTTATCCATTTGGACACAAAATGGACAAACTTGGTGACTTTGAATGTATCATCTCCATTGCAGATGTATACGATGCCATGACAGCAGACCGTTGTTATCGAAGTGGATTATGTCCATTTGAAGTCATCTCCTTCTTTGAAGAAGAAGGCTTACAAAAATATCATCCAAAATATATCACTTCGTTTTTACAGAGAATTGCAAACACCTATTTGAACTGCGATGTACTCCTAAGCAATAACGAAACCGCCAAAATCATATATATCAACGAACGACTTACTCGTCCTCTTGTACAATTGCACAAGGACGGCAAGTTTATAAACCTGATGGAAAACCCTGATATTTATATTCAGGACATTATATAAAAATATATAAAAAAGGAGACTTATTATGTCAGATAAAGAATTAATAACACCTATTACCCCAGATGAAGTAGACGATATTCGCGTAACCTTAAACACAGATGATGGAGACATCGAATGCCGTCCACTTACTATCTTTGAAGTAGATGGCGAAGACTACATCGCACTTATGCCATTAGATGAAAATGACCAGGATAATGCAGAAGGTATTATTTACTTCTATGGATATTCAGAAGATGAACAAGGTCTTGCTGAACTTAGATATATCGATAGCGAAGATGAATACGAAGCTGTAATTGACCGTTTCGACGAGTTGCAGGACGAAGCATTCTATGATTCCCTTGATGACTAAGTATGATTATATAAATACCACGAAATGAGTCCTATTATATATTGAATGTGCGCACGCTCTCGCTCTTAGCGATGACGTCGCGTTACTAAATTCGTGCTGATTTAACAATCACCACTCATTAAGTAACGACTATCGCTAAAGGCGCGTGTTCAACATATAATAGGACTCATTTCTTATTCTACATATAATCTTAGTCATTAAAGGAATATATATGCTTCTATCTATAAAATTCATAAGTAATCTTTACACTTTGTATTTATCTTCATCTGCTCTATAGGAATGAGGCCTGCTTCTTCAACAAAACGGGATATCTCGACCGATTTATTATGAAGTTCCTTAACTGAACATATGGATAATTGTTCTATAGCGCGGGTGATGCCGACATAAAATAGACGACGTTCCTCTTCTACATCTTTGTCGAGAACTGCTTTTTTGTATGGTGTAACACCTTCGTTGGCATCTATGATAAAAACGGATTTGAATTCTAATCCTTTTGCACTATGAAGCGTAGATAGGGTGATTGCGTTTGGATTTTCATTCTTTCTCTTTGCTTTTTCTTGTAATTCCTCTCCATAGGCTTTTATATGTTCTCTCCAAGCATCATAGGTTTTATAACCTTTTGCGCTAGCTTGAAGTTCATCCAACACCTCAAACAAGTCTTCTTTGTTCAAATTACGATACTCCGCATATTCCACCAAATAATCTTCATAGCCAATTCCATGTCGAATATAATTGATTGCTGCATATGGTGACATCTTTTCTAACATTTTGATGTCATAATGCAGTTTTTCAATACGCTCTGCCACCCAAGGCTGCTCATCATACATCTTTTCCCATTCATCAAATGCCACCTGACTTTCACAGAGCGAATCTCGACTAATATAACGCTTTGGCTTATTTAAAATCATGAGGAAATCTCTGCGAGCACGACTTCCGCAAGCAATATTCATATACGCTTCCAAATCTTTTGCAATCCAATGATCATAAAGATTTGGGATTTGGTCTCTCGTCTTAAAATTCACATTGTATGCCATAAGCTGTTCCATTAAAAAACGTGGCTGTGTATTAGTTCTAAATAAAATCGCTATGTCGGACAGCTGATACCCTTGTTTTAGCTGTTCTTCTATTCGTTTTAAAATAAAATGAATCTCCTCACGCTGATTTTCGAACAAATTGAAATTCGCCACTGGTGATGAAGAGATATTCTTATCTACACCGTCAACCACATCACTCTTGTTCACAGCACAACTCATATTCACTGCCTTCTTCGCCGCTATGATTTGTTTTGGGAAGCGCTCTTTGTTGTGAGAAATCAATTTCAGCGAAGCATCTACTACCTCAGCAGGACAACGATAATTTACATCTAGTTGAATTTGCTTGATATCTGGATAATCCTTTGGCACATGAAGCATAATCTCAGGCTTCGAACCACGGAATCGATAAATGGACTGGTCGTCATCTCCTACCATAAACAGATTGTTTTCCGGTGCAGCCAGCATACGCACCAAATCATACTGAATCTGATTGATATCTTGAAATTCATCCACCAAAATATACTGATATTTCTTTTGCCAAGCACTTAATATATCCGGTCTTTCTTTGAAGAGTTCATAAGTAAGTGTCTGCATATCGTCAAAATCAATCAGGCGATGTTTTTTCAAAAAACCCTCATACTCTTTATATATCTTTCGGAATACGACCTCTCCACACTGGGTAGAATAAAAATGCTCCAATGGAATACGAGAATTTTTTATCATGCTAATTTCGCCTAATATTCCCACAATCAGCTCGTTTTCATCGCGAAATTCAAGAGCGTATTTTTGCACCAATTCTCTAATTGCCTGTCTCTTTACCTCTTCAGAAACAATATTTCCACTATTATAGTTGTAGGCAAGTTTTAACACCATAAAGAAAATAGCATGGAAGGTGCCAAAGGTTACCTTTGACTCCCCCATCTCCTGTTCAAAACGGGTTTTCATTTCATTGGCAGCAGCCTTTGTAAATGTAATCACCAAAATATTAGACGGGCTTACCCCATGATTTAATATTAAATTTTTTGTCCTTTCTACTAGGGTTGCAGTCTTTCCACTGCCTGGACCAGCCAAGACCAAACAAGCTCCCTTGTGGTGCTTGATAGCTTGCTGCTGAGATTCGTT
The DNA here is from genome assembly GCA_045544235.1 of Agathobacter sp. Classification (GTDB taxonomy): domain Bacteria; phylum Bacillota; class Clostridia; order Lachnospirales; family Lachnospiraceae; genus Roseburia. The sequence goes on from JAZPYQ010000007.1 coordinate 23,790, forward strand.
GAAATTCATGAAATACCTCGAGATTTTATTTTAAGACAGGTTCGAAAAGTATACACCTTTCGAACCTGCAATAGAATACGTTTCTTATTTAGAAAGTAATTCGATACCTTTTTTAATACGAGCAATAGATTCTTCTTTTCCAAGAAGTTCCATAAGTTCTGTTGCACCACCTGGTGTCATCTGTTTACCAGAAACTGCGGTACGGATTGGCCACATTACATAGCCGTTCTTAACACCTTTTTCTTCTACGAACTTACAAAGTGTAGCATAGAGTGCGTCATTTGAGTAATCTTCCTGTGCTTCTAATACTGGAAGGATTTCTGTGAGCACTTCAAGAGATGTTTCTTCGTTTGTTTTCATCTTCTTATGTGTGTACATTGCTGTATCGTATTCTGGTAATGTTTCAAAGAAGTCAATATGTTCTTTGATATCAGGGAACACTTCGATACGTGTTTTTACCATAGCAGCGATTTTCTTTAAATCTAAGTCTTTGGTAATTACTTCTTTGATGTATGGTTCTGCCATTTCATAGAAAGCATCAAAATCCATTGCTTTGATATATTCGCCGTTCATCCATTTTAATTTTACATAGTCAAAAACAGCTGGTGATTTGCTGATTCTTGTGTAATCAAAATCACGGATAAGTTCATCTAAAGTAAAGATTTCACGGTTGTCTTCTGGACTCCAGCCAAGTAAAGCAATGTAGTTTACAATAGCTTCTGTTAAGAATCCCTGTTCAATTAAATCTTCGAAAGAAGAATGGCCGCTTCTCTTTGAAAGTTTCTTGTGATTTTCATCTGTAATCAGTGGTAAATGGATGTAGGTTGGTGATTCCCAGCCAAAAGCATCATAAAGTCTCTGATATTTTGGTGAAGATGAAAGGTATTCGTTACCACGAACTACGTGTGTGATGTTCATGGTGTGGTCGTCTACTACGTTTGCGAAGTTGTAAGTTGGATATCCGTCAGATTTGATGAGAATCATGTCATCAAGTTCAGCATTTTCTACTGTGATATCACCGTAAAGTTCGTCATGGAAGGTAGTAGTTCCTTCATTTGGAATATTCTGACGAATAACAAATGGCTTGCCAGCTGCAAGATTTGCTTCTACTTCTTCTTTGGAAAGGGATGCACAGTGTTTGTCATAAACTGTGATTTCTTTTCCTTCTACTACTTCTGATTTTAAAGAAGCAAGACGTTCTTTGTCACAGAAACAATAGTAAGCTTCGCCTTTTTCTACTAATTCTTTTGCATATTTCATGTAGATACCAGTAGCCATACGCTCACTCTGTACATATGGGCCAAAACCACCGTCTTTGTCTGGACCTTCGTCATGAACGAGACCTGTTTTTTCCATAGTTCTATAGATGATTTCTACAGCACCTTCTACGAAACGTTCCTGATCTGTATCTTCAATACGGAGCATAAATTCTCCGCCTGCATGTTTTGCAATTAAAAATTCGTATAATGCAGAACGTAAGTTACCTACGTGCATTCTACCTGTTGGGCTTGGTGCAAATCTTGTTCTAACTTTGCTCATTTTCTTCTCTCCTCTTGTATCTCATTGTGCTAAGCACAAATTTCTATCAAAAATGGGTTGCCACTTCTTCAAGTCGCAACCCACATTATATAACATATTTTTCGATTAAGCAATTATCTTCTCCATTAATTCTCTATTTCAGAAGAAATTTCAAAGGTGACCGGAACATCATAACTTACAAACCAAGTCTTAAGATACTGACTAAAAGGAACACCAATCACAATTTTATTTTCTGTTTCAGAAACACTATAACTTATAACAGCAATATCTTTATTCTCTCTTAAGTCCGTCACAATGTCATCCGCCTGTGCTTTCAAATCGTTATAGGAATATTCCGCCTTTTCAAACTGAAGATAATCTGCATATTCGCCTGCTGCGGTTTTATACTCTGTAATCACTTCATCACTGGTATCTGTCAAGGCAACTACTAACATTTGCTCATCAACCCACATGCCTGCATACTCATCTGGATAAAGTGGATTTCCATCTTCATCAAAACCAAATTCCTCAATTAAACTGTTGTGAGCTGCGATGGCATTTTCTTGAAGTTTACTATCTGTACCTGAAGGTGAGGCACAAGCAGTTAGAAGTCCACAGCATAAAATTAATGTACCTATTATCTTTTTCTTCATACCTCATCCTCCTTTATTTTTAATACTCAATTCCAAAGCCCATTTCCTGAGCTAATTCTAATCGATATACATCTCCATTTTTTATTAAGATGTATTGCGAAGTAGAACCACTACCCTGAGCAAAGAATCTTATCATGCCATCTTTAACATCCGTCTCATATGGCACTACCTGTTCCATGGTTCCCATATCTGTTCCATCATAGCTATAATAGCCTTCTATTCCAGATAAAATCCATACATTTTCGTTAATTTGTTTTACAGGCTGTGTTTCATCTAATTCATATCTGGTGACCGTGTATGGCCTATCTTCTGAACCTACCATAAGAGTATCAATTAATCCTGTAAGCATGACATTTAACACTTTTTGTACATCGTTTTCATCTGTACGATAATATACAATTTCTCGACGATTTCTCACAGTTGCACTTGGATGTTCGGTAGAAGGAATTATCTGAAAATCTTCCCCATTATATTCAACAAACCATTTTGTCAAATCTGTGCTTTCAGAATTAAATTCCTGATTCATCATATAAACACTTTTATAGTTAGGATATAACGCAACAATCTCATCCCATGATTTTTGTTTCCACTCCATATAACTTATCATCCCATCCACAAGATCCTCTTCTGAAAATTCCGTTTCAGACTCAGTTTCTGGAACTTGAGTATTCATTTCATGGGATTCCGACTCTGTTTCCTGTGTTTGTAAATTATCATCAGGCGAAGATTTCTTAGTTTCTTTCCATATAACAGACACAAGCACAATCACCGCAAAGATAATAAGAAGAAATACACACAATAGTTTCTTTTTCATAAATCTCGCCCCTCTATGCTATATAAAATATTATAAACTATATGTACTATTTTGTATATCCACATATTGTACAAGTATTACCAACATAACTATGCGCAGCTATTCCTGTAACACCACAGAAATTACATGTATATTGATGATTTGTTGCATTTAAGGCCGTCGCAGAAGTATATCTATGTGCCATACAGACAGAATAATATACGTCAGAACTAGATATTGAAATTGGATAACGATACATGTCTCTATTGTGTCCATTTACAATAACATTACCTGCACTATTTTCTCCTACAATAAGCATAACATGATTACTACTATATCCACTTGATTGAAGCCAATATAATAAGTTTCCTGCTATACCTGGGCTAGAACTTGTAAATCTCTTTGAAACATATCCTCTTGAATTCAAATATGGAACTAGTTCTGCCACTCTAATCCATGTTGTTGTAGATTTCGAAATACTACTATCTAACACAGGTGTTGAACTTGTATTAGTAGTAGTTCTCCATGTACTATTCATGCTTAATCCACCTGCATATAAACATTGTGACACAAAATTACAACAATCATTGGAATAGTAATAATATGCTGGATTATAGTTAGAAGGTGTTTGTGTATTTGATCCTCCTGATGTTGATACGCCACACCATCTATTTGAATAGCTAACTGCTGCTGAAGCATTGTAGGATGTAATCGCATATGGTTGTACTGTATTTCTTGGTGAAGAAATAGTCTCTAATTCAACAATTTCTTCTTCAGGATTCAAAAATTCTAATTCTTCCTCTGTACCAACTTCATATCCTGTAATTTCTGAATAAGCATCCCCAATGATTTCTAACTCATCTGACTCCTTAGACAATGTTATAATATGGTCTGTCCCGAATCCCATTTCTTCAACATTATCAAATCCGTTACATTTGTATTCGATAAACACCCATTCATATAGCATAAGTTGAATTTCTGAATCATTTTCTTCAATGATATCATTTACTTGATACGAAATATCTACACTTACTAACTCAATATCAAGTTCTTCCTTCCATTCATTAAGAACCTGACCTCTATCCAAATCCGTAGTAATACTATATGCCTGCGTTTCGCTTTGGCTCTCACTCATAAATTCATCCTCACGTATAGCAAAATAGGATGATAATGCGTCCTCTAATTGCAATTCATCTGTAGCAGCCTGATAAGTAGTCTCTGTTGGTAAAATGATAGATGTTAGTAACATCAAAAGAGCTAACAATACACTTAAAATTCTTTTCTTCATTCTTCTTTCCTCCATATAAATATAATTGTTTTTCCATAAAAGAACTTATTCCCAACGGAAACACCTCCCCATAAATTTATTCATCTAGATATACAACAATCTAACAAATAAAACAGGTGACAAAATTTTTCAAAAAACTTGTCACCTGTTTATGTAAATAAATTGTTGTATATGTGTATCACTAACTTTACTTATGAAAGGAGTATTTTTATGAAACAAAAAATCAAAAATCATTTATCTCTAACACTAGTCATCTGTTTATTATTGACAGCATTTTCCTCCACGACGGTTTATGCAAATGAAATAATGCCGTTAGCCAATAATTATTATAAAGCCTCGATTAATACTACTGTTAATTCTAATGGTGTATTAACAATAGATTATACATTGTTAGGACATAATGGAACAACATCAAAAATCGTTGTCACTACTTATTTCGAACAAAAACAACTCGGTCTATTTTGGGAACGAGTAGATACCGGTTCTCCAAATGATGAGTGGGTTGTAACTGTATTCAATCATACATATGACACTTCTCGTACGTTTTCTCTTCCTGAAAACGGCACCTATCGAACCACTGTAATTTATGAAGTATACGGAACTGATGGTTCAGTCGAAACTGTCACAAAGCAAAAAACAGTAACTTATTAACATTGTTTTGAAGTATAGGTCACATAAGTGACCTATACTTATTTAACTGACTCAACCATATCTTTTATTGTTTTTACATCTTCACATCCGTAATACGTCAAGGACATATAGTAGCCATCTTTTATCCACATCGCGCCAATTAAATCATCATATTGATATATTTTTACTTCCACCCCTTTTATCATAATTGTTTGTTCTTTTGCATTCTCATTATCAACAGAATAATCACAATCTTCTGTAGCATACTGTGAAAAGAATATTTTGTTACCTTCTTCATTTTCATAGATTACATCTATCCATTTATCACTTTCATCCACCCTAACTACTTCAAACCCATCCGGCACCATCGTCAACTCATATTCACGTACAATTCTGTTTGTTGTGGCACCTTCAAAGTAATATACATTATACCCATCAAACACCTCTACACACCATTCTATAATAGCGGCACATACTTCTTCATTTGACATTAAACTCACAAATAATGAAGTAACTATAATTGCAAATACAGCAACACGTTTTTTAGCTGTGTTTACAAAATCCCAATAGGATTTCTTTTGGTTTGCAATTAGTTTTTCCATCTTACATAAAAACTCTTGAGAAAATGTAATATCAATATCATTCTCATTGTTAGGGACTTCTACAAATTCCAAAGAAATACATTCACGAAAAGCTTGATGAAGTTCAGTCCTTGTTATTGCCATCTTTATTTCTCCTCTTCTAACAAATAAAGTAATTTCTTTTTTCCACGTACCAATTGTTTCTTGGTCGCAGATAATGTCTGATTAAGCATTTTTGCTACTTGTGGAACAGGTATTTCTAACACAAAGTGGTAATATATTACATCACGATACTTTGGTTCTAACTTCTGTACTGCTTGAAACACTCTATCATACTCCGTTTTCTGACATATGTACTCCACAAATGCGTCATCTTTAATATTTTTAACATCATAGACGACTTCGTCTTCGTTTCCCATATAAACCATGGATTTTCTTCTTTTATACCAATTTAATGCTGTGTTTTTCGTTGCTTTCAACAAATAGTTTCTCAGATCTATATCATTTTCTATTCTATCAATAATCTTCATATGCTTTATGGCAATATTCAAAAACACATCATGCACTACATCTTCTGCATCTGACTGATTATGTAAAATAGACAATGCAACAACTGTCATTTGTTTTCGGTAGGCATAATATAGTTCTTCGAACTTTTTCTTATCAGGTTCATCATCTATGTATGTCAAATATAAAGCTAACATTTTTTCTCCTGTGAAATATTTATATGAATTTCTTTTCTTATAAATATATTAACACAACAATTTAGAAAGCCAAACAGGTGACAAAATTTCTAAAATATTTTTACATCAAAAAAACGACCACTCGAAAGTGGTCGTTTCACTCCAATAAATCTTCTGGTTCACAATATAATGCTTTTGATAAGCGAACCAGATACTCTGCTTGTGCCTTATTTATATTCTTCTGACGTTGTTCATATTGCTGAATGGTACGCACAGGAATATCCGTTTTATTCGCCAATTTCTTTTGACTCAAACCGATTAACATACGATATGCTTTTAGTCTGGATTCTCTTCTAATCTCATAACAAAGCTGGTCCATTCGCTCTGCAAAATGACGGATATCCATTTCGTGATACTTATCATACATATTTCGAATATCGTTGATAGAAACACTATCTACAATTTCTGAAAAATGCATATTGCTATACCACTGATAATACGCAAGGGACCAGCCCAGCCAATATTCTGGACTTCTGTGCATAAGAACAATCTCCGTTCTTAGATCATCTTCTGTAGGCTCATACTCTACTATCTCTAACACAAGTTCTGTCCCTGATTTTCCAGCAATCACAGATGCCTGCCCTCTTTCAAACTTCGGACAAATCTCTGACACTAAAAACTGCTCAAAAAAAGTCTCCAATTCGTACCCCAGGCCATTTACCGCGTAATCCAACATATGCGCCATAACCCCTCTGGCTCTTTCCAAATAAAGTTCATCGTAAGCGTGAATCATCTGACTTCATCTCCTCATTTAAAATTTGTGTAATATACAAATCGCCTTTTTGATAATTTGATCTCTCCGCATAAAAATATGCATCTCGTGCTTCTGTATCACGAGCGGCTTTTCGCGCATACCATTCTTTTGCTGACACATATTCACTTTCAAGGAAGGCTATCTTTTTAAAAGCCCTTTCTGATTTTAGAACCACTTGTTCCCCGAGATTCCCTAAATGCATTGCGTTGTTTAATTGGCGATAGGAAATAACACCTTTGATAAAATCATCAGCAAAAGAAAAATAACTATCATCCGCACGATACCCAATAATCAAATCATACCCTGATGTATCCAATAAAAAGTTTGATAAGATATAATCTTTTGCAGCTTTTGCCAAAGCAGAATTAACATCGAATCTTCGATTTTCTAGCAAAATAGCCAACCAATGCAAAATGCAATATTCACTACTGTTCAAATACAATGTATTTAACTGACTATCGTCTAATTGATAACAATTGACATAGCCATCCCTTTTATAATCTACGGACCATTCCTTTGCAAGCTCTATACTTTCCGTGCAATAAAAACCCAAACCGTAATCATTGTGTAGTTTACCTACTCCGTATTTCGGAGTCTCTATAATATTTATAGAACCGTGATATATAATTTTACTCATATTTACACCTCTTTCACTTAAAATATACTCCCAAAGGAGTATATTGTCAACAAGTACAAAAAACGACCACTCAAAAGTGGTCGTTTCATAATCCTCAAATCTATTTATCAAAAGAAGGGTTAAACGCATAGAAGTTCTTGCCGTCTAACTGTTCCTGATACATTCTTAAGCCTTCACCAAATCTCTGGAAGTGTACCACTTCTCGCTGACGAAGGAATCTGATAGGATCTGCTACTTCGTGGTCTTTAACGAGACGAAGAATATTATCATAGGTAGTACGAGCTTTCTGTTCTGCTGCCAAGTCTTCAAATAGGTCTGTAAGAGGGTCTCCTTTACTCTGGAATTCACAAGCGTTAAATGGAATACCTCCCGCCGCCTGAGGCCAGATAGCTCCAGTGTGATCGATATAGTATTCACCCAAACCAGATTCCTTTAATTCCTCTGCACTACATCCTTTGGTAAGCTGACGAATGATAGCTGCGATCATCTCCATATGAGCGAGTTCCTCAGTACCAATGTCCGTGAGAAGTCCGGCTACCTTTTTATTATCCATAGAGTATCTCTGTGAAAGATAACGCATAGAGGCTGCGATCTCACCATCTGGACCACCATATTGGCTCATGATAAATTTTGCCATAGCTGGATTTGGTCTGGTAATGTTTACTGGATATTGTAATTTTCTTTCATAAACCCACATACTATCTTACTCCTTCCCATGGTAGTGGCATATCTGCCCAATCCCATCTTTCACAATTCATTGATGATGTTGCAACTAAAGGACCATATGATTCTTCAAATTGGTACTTCGCTTTTTTATAATTTTCAACTGCTTCTTTATAAAAAGCCAATGCTTCTGTGTCACAAGGATGTGTATCCAAATACAATTCCATGTCTACTACTACAAAGCACAAAGCCTGCACCCATTCTAACATCTGCATTCTATTCATTATCGCATCCCCCTTCTTCCATAAAATGGTTTGTCGAGTTCTGGAAAAATAGTTCCAGCTCGTAGAGCCTGCATTGGATCGTAGGTACATTCATATTCCTGCCAAGGTATATATCCCATAGCAAGTGGCATACCGTATAATTCATCACGTTTTCTTCTTCCACCTTTTCCACACTCATCGCATGCGTTCTGTCTTCTTGCATTGTCACAGGTATCGCAGCCTGTTGTCACTCTTGTGTTTCCACAGGAGTCGCAACCGGTCTGTGTTCTAGGCATCATCTGTCCATGAGTATATCTATTATCATACATCATGCTTTTTTGTCTGCGCATATCCATCTGGTTTCTGTCATTGCCAGTACATGTATCGCAGTTTCTGTTATTTCCCATACATAATTCTCCTGATATCTTAATACAATATAAGATATGCAAAAAAGAGGAGCTATGTGCTCCTCTTTTCTATGTCTTTTACTCTTATACGAGTCCTTTATTTAATTCTTCTACTTTTTCCAAAATAGCTTTTACCTGTCCAGATTTATCACCCATCTTGTCAATGTATTTATCGACTTCCTGTCTCATATCTGAGATGGCACTTAAGTTATATTCAATACGATTTCTCAAGTTCTGACGGCGGGTAAATAGCTCGTGTTTTAATTCCACCATTTCTTTTGGATCAACCACAGCATTTGCATAATTCAACCAGATTTTTGCATCATACAAATGCAACCCTCTTAATATACGAACCAAGCGATTATTAAAATACTCTAAGTCTTCATTTACAGCCTTAAATTTTTCTCGCTCTTTACAAATTTCTATATACTGCTCGTAATTATAAGTCAGTTCTCTAGAATTTGCCACATGAAAACGCTGGCAAATATAATCCACGGCATTTTTAATATTTACATATTTTATCTTCACACGATTTTCCAGAGAAATCGCATAATTTTGATTGATATCTGCTTTTTTGATATCCTTTGCACACTCCTGCATACGAAGTACCACATAAGACGCAGATAAGGTAGCTAAAAAAGCCACGATAATTAGTGGAAGCAATTCCCAATCTAGCATAACAGAGAGTGCTGCCACAATAATTGCTGTTGTACCAAAGAATGCCAGCAACAAAATCGATAGCTTACGAAGATGCTCCTGTTCCTCCTCACGTTCGTGACGAATCACACTCCATTCAATCTTCTCTCCTGCAAGTCGGTTTAAATCACGTTTAATCGTATCCAAATACTTTTCGTTGTCCATTAGTCTTCGAATAATATCTGGCACTTCGTTTTCTAACTCCTGCATTTGATTGAAGGCATCATCTGAAATCTTATGTTCTGCATTCATGTAGTCGTTTCTGGCACTTATCAGTTTTGACACCTGCGTCGCTACATCTATCAACTGATCCTTTGCCTCACCCTGCAAACCTTCTACAATTTGGATATCATTCAAATATGAGGTAACCTGGTCATACTCACGACGTACATCATCCATTTCTTTGGAGATATCTATCATCTGTTCGCACAAATTTACTACATAATTCTTTATAGACGCAGGATCTTTTAAAACAACTGGTTTTATTTCTTCTTCCTGAATCTCTATATTCTGTTTTTTCTTTCTCTTAAAAAACCAATCTAAAAAAGACATATTTAAATCCTACAAATTCTTCTGTATTCTTCTTTCCAATTAAAGATAATATTTCCAATTGCTTTCTGATACTGTGCTCTTTTGTCACTGGTATTAAGCATCGCAATGGCTTCTAACCTATTTTCAAAAGTCTGCGTGGCTTCTACACGACTTGCCTCGGCTATTTCTTCCTTGATTTCTTTAATAATTGCCTCATCTAGCAAATACTTCTGTGTAGCCAGCTCAAAGCCCTCTTCATCACGAAGACAACGGTGTGCCATGAGGCATTCTTTGAGTGATTCCACATTTCCATTTAATTCATAAGCCTTTTCATAGCAGTGGATGGCTTCGCTAAACAAAAAAAGTCTCCCATAGGCAGTACCTAGATTGTGCCAGATATTGCCGATTAGTTCCTTACTTTGTTCTCCTGCATCATCTGCCTCCAACAAGGTCTTGTATTCATAAATACTGCTAAGATATTTTTCTTTTTCCATCAGACGGTCTGCACGAATCTTGTTGCATTCAAAGTCTGACTTTTCTTCCATCTCTCGAATGACACGGATGATTTCTTGTATACTCTCTCTTGGACAATAACCACATTCCACCAAAAGGCTAAGTACAAATTCCGAAAGTCTTCCATCCATACGCATAATATCACGAAGCTTTTCTGCCAATTTTAAGTTTTTTACCTCTTTGCCAATCCAGGTGCAAAGTTCTTCTGTCATAAAATCCTTTTCCAAAAGATATGTGTTGTTTTCAATATAATAACACAACTCCTCTAAGGAATAGACATTCCAAGAAATGCCCTCGATGTAATAAGGCAAAGCTGCTATCGGTTCATTGCAAATCAATAGTTCGCCCATATAGCCTCCTGTGCGGTAATATCACCGCCCTACATAGTCATAATATATTTCCAAGATTTATCCGTGCTACGATAAATTTCACCAAATCCTAAGTCTCGAATCTGAACTTCGATTTTTTCATCGGATACTGGTGTTGCTGTAATGCGAAGTCTGGTCGTCCTATCTGGTCTACTAGGCAAATCAGTAAGTTCTAGGCTTTCAATCACTGCTTCTCTACTATTTGGAAGCTGTTTCCAAAAATCTATTTCAGCTGAGCCTGAAAGAATGACTTCACACTCACCTTTTGTCTCAAACCAGTTTTTTCCGGCACTGATAAGGGTATAAAATGCGAGATTTCCTCGGTCTCTTACTTTAAGACTAAGGTTGAATTTCATCTCATTTTCACCCATGTAGATAAAGTTCCAGTCCTCTTTGTACTCTCTGATATATCCCGCATAACAAGCGCCTTTACTATACAGGTTGTTGCCCATAAATGCGCGACGCCCCTTACACAAATAGGTTAAAGAATCTTTCATCCAGCCACCTTCAAAGCCTTCTCCCACCAGATATACCGTAGATACAATCTGATTTTCAAATGCTTTTTGCAAGATAGCTAAAAATTCTTCATCTTGCCTCTCATCCATGGGATTCTTTATACTCTCTCGAATAGAAATGACCTGTGGTGTGGTACGTGTATTTCGCTTTAGCCCATAGTAAAACAGATTCTTTCCATCGTTTTCAAAGAGATACACATCGTGAATCCACAGAGACTCTGGCTGGCTCAAAGCAAAATTGTAAAAACTTTCTTTATGGTCAATCACCATGAACTGCTCTGGCAAAAGCCCTAGCTTTGGAGCGATTCTCCAGAACACTTCCATATTTTCCTTGGACAAACGTTCTACGGATAAAACAAGTCTATCGCAAGAACTTACATTACCCAGTTTCATAGGCAAATCCATTACCTTTTTCAGGAATAATGCCAACAGTTCCCATGCTTCATAGCTGTCGTCCTCAATATGGACAGTTTCTCCGTTTACTGCACGCTTCAACAAGGAATCTACGCAGATAACTTCCGAAGTCTTTGCCATTTTCTTGGCATCGTCTCCGTAATACCACTGTCCCAGATTTTTTCTCTTGGCCAGAAGAGTTGGAATCTGGTACATTTCACTGCCCGCAATGGTACTTACAGTCTCTGGCTCTCTCATATTCAGTTGGTAGTAGCTAATCATGGCATATCGATCGTTTAAATCAATCCCCAGGATTACAGGTTCTCTTTTTGTTTCCATTCTACCCTCTGTCTATTGTTTTTCTAATTACAAAAGCTTGAATACTTTTTGTGTCACTTCATCAAATCCTGCATACTGTTTCATGGCACGATACAGTTCGGATTCTTCCTGCAATGTGTTGGAAATCAGCATCTGATTTAATAAATTGTATCTACTTTCGTCTTCTTTATTGTATACGTCATTGTTTACGATACGGTTGCTCTCTGTAACTTTGACTTCATTACCATGCTCTTCGCTGATGTAATATTGAATCGACTCGCCAAAGAACATTACAAAGGCTTTTACAAAGATGCCGTCATAAACATCCAACATATCTTCTTTGATAAACTCTTCGCCATCCTCATCACGGCTGTACTGCAATACTACATGGCTGTGAGGATTGGTGCGATACTCCAGAAATACCTTGTCATACAGGTGATATTTGAGCACAAGGTCTGGAGAAAGCTTCTTATAAAATGCAAAATGCATATTTCTTCTGGTATACTCTGCTAAAAGCTCATCTTCTATTGCCAGCTGGCGTTCTGAAATTTGAGTCAAATCTGCATAGTAGCGCAACAGTGCTAGTTTACAAGCATCATTTAATTCCAGATTGTATATATATCTTGCTTCGATCAACTCAAAGATATCATCATCTATCTTCTGTCCATCCACAAAATAACGATGAGCACAATCGGATATATATGCCAAAGTGATAAAGTCTTTTCCACCTGCTTCATAGAAGTAAGCAAACACTGGCATACCTTCTAGCACCATATGATCTGCATACATCATCTGCACCAAGATACGTTCCGAAATATCAAATCGGTCAATATCAAAGCTCTTTGCTGCAAACCAAATGTCTAGCATATCCTGACTTGGACCATTAAAGTGCTGACACAAGTAATTTAATATCTTATCATTGTATTTCTTTGCTCGGAATGCGGTGATACATAGTCTTGTAAGGAAATCATCCTCTTCATATTCTGTTTTTCCAATCATGTAGCTGGCCAGAGCCACCTTGGAAGCAGAACCAATTTGATCGATACCGTATTCCATTATCTTTTCGTATGCAAAATCATATAAATGATTGTCTACACAAAGTTCTATTGCAAACTTTCTAGTAGAATCCTCTAGTTTGCTATAATCTGCCTTTTCCAAGTATTCTTCTATCATGGCATCAAACGCATTTATCTGATAGAATCTAAGGATTTCAGGCAAAATACGAGACTTATACTCTGCACTCACTGCCTCTGAGAACATGAGTGGTTTGAAATGCTCTTTATCTCCTTTTTCAAAGGTCAAGTAGCTCTGTCTCTTGTCAAAATAAGAAATCAAGTATGGCAGCTGAAGTGGTGCATGTTCCATACATTTTTCCAAATATTTCTGTGCGTCCATCAGGCTCTGTAACTGATAAGAGATACTACCTGAGTAACGCTGTCCTTTTGCATCTTCAAATACGATGACATATTCCTGTGAATACAACTGGAAATATGCAATGTTGTCCACGATAGGTACAATCTGTGGGTCTTTCATCTGTCTCTGGTAAATGATAGCTCGTACCATCTTTTCATCAAAAACAGCTATTTTATGTGTGAAAATAATATAAGAAAGCGCCTTTGCTATCTCTGTATTTATTACCCCAAGATCCAGCATGTCATCGTAAACTACCGCTAAATTGTCATCCATGTGTCCTGCTAAAATCTGTTCCATAGCAAACTTGCCCATGCTACGGCAATATCTCTGGTAGACTTCTGGGTTTGTGGCTTTGGATGCGATAATATTATTGTATAGCACGGCCATCTTCTTATATGGCAAACCACTGTCATACTGGAAATACATCTGGATAATCTTTGGAACTGGTTCTATTTTACGCTCATCCATAGAAAGCAAATATGCTTCGTAAAGACTGGTAATACGAAGTTCCATTTCGATTCCCTTTTCATACCATTCATGATATTTATGGTCATACTGCTGTCCCTTAATAAGATAACTACAGATAACACCTACATATTCTGGTTTAGGATTTGCCTCATATGCTGCACACATCAAATCATAGAGCACAGGATTGAATCCTCTTGCAGTCTCCATAATTTGGAAAATCTGAATCGCAATATCTTTTGTAATGGCGCGGTGGCGCACAGCCCAACGGAGTACTCTTATTTCAAATGTGTCCAATTTGGTTAAAAGATATGGATCCTGCCAAATCAAATAATATGCTTCCAAATACAGGTATGGAGAAGAGCATCCCTTCATCACCCAGTATTCAATATCTTTTAATTTCAAGGAATTATTATCCAAATACTGTTCCTGTAAGAAAGTCAATACCCAGAACAACATAACGGAATCTGGATTTTCATAGAAAATAGCCTCTATTTCCTTTGTAAGGCGATCCACATAAGTTGGTTCTCTCTCAATAAGAGTCATAATATAAAGATAGTAACCCCAAACAGGATCTTTACGATCTATCCATTCTCTCTTGAATTCATCCAAAATCCACTCTGCTTCTTGTTTCTGTCTATTAATAATCAAACACTGTGCCTTCATTAGCTGGTGCATTGGTTCTTCCGGCTCCAAAGCATGCAAATGATTCAAAATCTCGATGGTCTCATTTGCCCACACTCCAGTTACAATACGTTTCAAACGATATGCCTGGTATAATTCCATAATACCAGCAAGACACTCTTTCTTCTCTAGACTTACATTTTCAATTGTTTCATCCAACACCACTTCTTTGTTTGCCATCACTTCGATATTGATGGTCTCATATACACTGGAAAGCTGGATATATCCAAAATTCTTTCCTGCATGAAGCAGATCTGGATCAACGAAGAAATCAAATGTATATACACTTCCGATAAAATCCTCGGAACGAATCTTTTTCTTATCAATACGAATGAAATCTGCGTCTGTGGATGCATTAATCTCTATGTATCCCCAGTTATTCTTCTTGATTTCAATACTTTCTTTTTGTAATTCTGCAATACCATTCCATGTGAAATTCTTTTTGTCGACAGTGAAAGTTACTTTTTCTTTCTTTCTAATACCGATTAAGAACTCTTCTAAATTCTGGTTGGATGGTTTTGCAGCAACAATTCCTCGATAAATCATGCTTTCTTTTATTTCGTTTGGCTTGATTACGTTGGAGAAATTTCTATGATAGAACAATTGGAATGCTTCGCTCCAATTTGCCTTTGCAAGGCAGGAGAAATCGTAAAGATTCTTCACTGGCCCAATGGATGTGTCCGCGTATTTTTTAGAAATGGACGCACAAAAAGAAAGACTGATTTCATTTTGGTTGCAAACAATCACAAAATCTCCCTTTTCGGTCAGTCCTTCACTTAAACCATAGCTATGAAATTGATAACGAATCCGAACCGTCTCACCTTCAAACTGAGGTGTCAATACTTCTACACGTGGATTAGTTGCATATACAAGTCCGCGAATCTTGGCATTGCTTTCTGTAGAGATGGTAAACTCTCCTTCAAAATCCTCGCCTTCTATAACAGAAATATTGATTTCCTCTTCCGAAAGAATGAGCTCTGGTTTCGCGTATTCGAATTTGCCTCTGGCCAGTTGCTTAATTCGCTTACGCACTTATTTCACCTGCTTTTCTTACGTTTCTACATAGTTATTAAAAATTATACCTTATTTTGGGGTTTGTTGCAAGAAAAAGGGCTGACAAAGTCAGCCCAAATACTTATTTATTACAAAGATACTCATGGATTCCGGCAGCTGCTGCTTTTCCTGCACCCATAGCGAGGATTACGGTTGCAGCACCTGTAACCGCATCACCACCAGCGTATACACCTTCTTTTGATGTAGCACCTGTCTCCTCTAATGTCATAATACATTTTCTTTTATTGATATCCAAACCTTCTGTTGTAGAAGAAATCAGTGGATTTGGAGATGTACCAAGGGACATGATAACGGTATCACATTCGATTTCATATTCTGAACCTGGTACTTCTACTGGACGACGACGACCAGATGCATCTGGTTCACCAAGTTCCATCTTTATGATGCGGATCCCTTTTACCCATCCATTTTCGTCTACGAGAATTTCAGTTGGATTCTGAAGAAGGTCGAAAATAACGCCTTCTTCTTTTGCATGATGTACTTCTTCTACTCGCGCTGGAAGTTCTGCCTCACTACGACGGTACACAATATGTGTTTCTGCGCCAAGACGAAGTGCTGTACGAGCAGCATCCATGGCTACATTACCACCACCAACTACAACAACCTTCTTGCCACGGCTGATTGGTGTTTCATAGCCTTCCTGGAAAGCTTTCATAAGGTTATTTCTGGTTAAATATTCATTTGCAGAGAATACGCCGTTTGCCTGCTCTCCTGGAATACCCATAAACTTAGGAAGACCTGCACCAGAACCGATAAATACAGCCTCAAACCCTTCATCTTCAATAAGTTCATCGATAGTGATTGATTTACCGATAACTACGTTAGTTTCAATTTTTACACCAAGTGCTTTTACATTTTCTACTTCTGCAGCAACTACTTTATCCTTTGGAAGACGGAATTCTGGGATACCATACACAAGTACGCCACCTGCAGCATGAAGCGCTTCAAAAATGGTTACTTCGTAGCCAAGTTTTGCAAGGTCTCCTGCACAGGTAAGACCTGCTGGGCCAGAACCAATAACAGCTACTTTATGACCATTTGTCTTTTCTGCTTTTTTAGGTTTGATACCATTTTCGCGAGCCCAGTCCGCTACGAAACGTTCCAATTTACCAATAGAAACTGGTTCACCCTTGAAACCACGAATACATTTACCTTCGCACTGACTTTCCTGAGGACAAACACGACCACAAACAGCTGGAAGTGCACTAGACTGCGAGATAATCTGATAAGCCTCTTCAAAATTTCTATTCTTTACTTCCTGAATAAATGCTGGAATGTTGATAGAAACTGGACATCCCTGCATGCAAAGAGCATTTTTACAATTTAAACAACGAGAAGCCTCTGCTACTGCTTCTTCTTCGTTGTATCCGTAACATACTTCTTCAAAGTTTTTTGCACGAACATTAGGTTCCTGTTCACGCACAGGTACTCTTTTTAACACGTCCATTATTCGTCACCTCCACAATGTCCACAGCCGCCGTGATGTGTATCGCCTTCTTCATATGCGAGTTTTGCACGACCTTCTGCAGTCTTGTACTGCTGTTGTCTAGCCATAGCCTGATCAAAATCTACTAAGTGTCCGTCAAATTCTGGACCATCTACACATGCGAACTTCACTTCGCTACCAACCATAAGACGACATGCTCCACACATACCTGTTCCATCTACCATAATAGGATTCATAGAAACGATAGTTGGGATTTCAAGTTTCCTTGTAAGCATAGCAGTAAATTTCATCATAATCATTGGCCCGATAGCTACACACTGGTCATATCTTTTGCCTTCAGCATAGAGTGCTTCAAGCTGTGCACAACCATTTCCATGGAAACCATAGCTTCCATCATCTGTAGCAACGTATACATTTTTTGCAACAGCCTTCATTTCGTCAATATAGAATAAAAGGTCTTTTGTACGGCAACCCATAATAACATCTACTTCTACACCATGTTCATGAAGCCATTTTACCTGTGGATATACTGGAGCAATACCAAGACCACCTGCAACGAAAAGAATCTTTTTCTGTTTGGTTTCTTCCAAATTCTTTTCTTCGCAAAGCTCTGATGCGCATCCTAATGGACCAACAAAGTCCATAAGTTCGTCACCTTCATTTAAATCCATCATACGCTTTGTACCAGCGCCGATAGTCTGAACTACGATAGTAACAGTTTCTGCTTCTCTATCATAATCGCAAATAGTAAGTGGAATACGTTCTCCGATTTCATCTGTTTTTGCAATAATAAACTGTCCTGGCAAACACTTCTTTGCAACCATAGGTGCCTTGATATCCATAAGCACAATCTGGTCTGCGAGGACTTCTTTTCTAACGATTGGATACATATGTATTTTCTCCTCTTTTTTATGTAAATTTTCTTAATGACTGTGAACTTAATATTATAAAATGAATATTTGTAAAATGTTAAATTACAACACATAATTTTAATTCATTAGGAAATATTCTGCAAGGGGTTTGAAGTTTTTGCTGAGTTTCTCTTCAAAATAAGCAAAGGGCTGTCACCTGACAGCCCTTTATATTGTGTATTTTTATTTTGCCACTCCTGTAATCGTTACACTTAAGTAGTCGCTATCCGAATCCAACTTAACCATCTGCTTATCGATTAGTACGATTGGGCGAAGTGGTTGAAGCGTACTATTTTTTACTACAAGTGCTTCAACCCCATTAGAAAGGAGCACCTTTGTTCCAACCGTATATGGGGCTATAATTTGAAACAATGCTTTCAAACACTCTAAATCATATTCCTGATTTGCACTCATGTATTCTATGGCTTCTGCAGCATACATAGATTTTGCTTTGTATGGATCCTTGTTTACTAAATGATCGTACGCATCTGCACAAGAAATAATACGTGCCGCAACGTTGATTAAATTACCTTTCAAACCAAGTGGATAACCTGTACCATCTATTTTCTCATGGTGCTGTCTAACACCAAACAAAGTATTCATGCTATATCCATGTTTTTTCAAGAAAAGAAACATATTTTCAGGATGATTACGTAAAATTTCTCGCTCTGTTTCTGTAATTTCACGATTATTTACAACCTTTGCATCCACTCTAGCTTTTCCAACATCATGATAAATTGCAGCCAAAGCCACATCTGTAATTTCTTTGCGAGACAATCCCATTTTAATAGCAATACCAATGGACAATATACAAACTGTCACCGTGTGGAAATAAATCCATGTATTAAATGTTCTTTGATCCTCTACTTCAAATAACAAACGATTATCTTTATCTGCCTGAATCAAAATCTCAATCATTTGGTCCGCTAGTTCATGTACTACCTTTTTATCTTCCATAAACTGTGAATCAAATGGGTCATATATTACTTCATGATTCACAAAAAGGCTCTGAACTGTTTTAAAAAGTTTCATCAACAAGACATCATCAAACAATGGCTCCAATAAAGGCACCAATTCTCTTCGATTATTTCCTGGATGTAATATATAAATCCCCTTATATCCAAACTCGCGAATTGACTTAATAGCATGAGCACTCAAGGTCATATCGCCTTCGCATATCACGTGACCATCATCGTCATATAAATTCTTTGCACAAATATCTCCAATTTTCAAATGTTCTACACGTACATATTCAAGCACCTTTGTACCTCCCCAAGAAAACATTTGTAATACATATTAAATTGTATACTATTTGGCAAAAAACTGCAACTTCTCCGACAAATCATGACAATAAGATTCTATCGTTATCTAATACTTTATTGGCATTCTCCTTAAATTTCACCAACAAATCTTCTACCGTAAGCCCTGCGCGTTCCTCACCTGCCACATCCGCCACAATTCTTCCGCCGTCCATCATAAGTGTGCGGTTACCAAGTTCAAGAGCTTGATTCATATTGTGAGTAATCATAAGACATGTGATATTTCGCTCTGCCACAATGTCCTTTGTCAACTGCAACACTTTTTCCGCTGTGGCTGGATCAAGGGCTGCAGTATGTTCATCCAAAAGGAGGATTTTCGGTGTGACAAAGGTAGCCATAAGAAGGGTCAAAGACTGTCTCTGACCTCCTGATAATAAACCAACTGGTTGCTTCATGCGGTCTTCCAACCCCATGCCTAAAAGTGCCAACTGCTCGCGGAATTTCTCCTTATCTTTATTGTTAATACGGCTAAAGTACGCATTCTTTGATTTACTAGAACGAAGATACGCCAGTGCCATATTTTCTTCAATAGTCATATGTGGCGCGGTACCACGAAGTGGATCTTGGAAAAGATGTCCAATCACTCTACTTCTCTGATAATCCTTCTGATAGGTAATATCCTCTCCATCCAACATTACAAGACCACGGTCAATAAAGAATGTTCCTGTAATGGCATTAAAAAGTGTAGACTTTCCAGCGCCATTGCTGCCGATAATGGTTGCAAAATCACCTTTCTTCAAAGTAAGATTTACGCTATCCAAGGCACATTTTTCATTTACTGTACCAGGATTGAAGGTCTTGGTAATATTTTTAAGTACAAGCATGTTTTCTGACATGGTCTAGACCTCCTTTTCCTGAGTTTTATTTATGCTGATTGGTGTTGTCTCGGCAAGTTTTTCCTGCTCTAGCAACTCCTTGATATAGGCTTGATTTTCCTTCATGGAAATCTTTTTATTCTTGGCAAACTCCATCTGTTCTTTCAAATATGGGAATGCAATGGCTACCGCTACAATAATGGCAGACACCAATTTTAAACTCTCCGCTGGTACATCCAAGCGAAGGGCAATTGCTACAATAAAACGATAGAGACAGCTACCAAGCACTACACCAACAATACGTTTTTTGATACTGCCTTTTCCCATAAGAGTCTCCCCTATAATAAGACTGGCAAGGGCGATGGTTACCATACCTGTACCAAGGTTTATATCACAGGATTTGTTATACTGCGCAAGCAGTCCACCTGAAAGTCCAGTAAGTGCATTTGCTACGCAAAGACCAATGGTAATCATAAGCTTTGTATTGATACTAGATGCTCGCACCATGTCTGGATTATCCCCTGTGGCACGAATAGAAAGTCCCAAACGTGTATTTAAGAAAAGACCGATGATTGCAGCGACTAAGACTACTACTACTGCCACAATAATCAATTTGTACCAATCTCCACCAATTGTATCTTTTCCCCATGTAAAAATGCTATCTACGCCAAAAAGATTTACGTTGGAAGCAAATCCCATAACAAAGATATTCACTGTGTAAAGTCCAGTGTTTACAATAATCCCCGCCAAAATGGAAGGTACTCCCATCTTCGTCTGCAAAAATGCAGTTACAAAGCCAGAACACACCCCAGCAAACATTGCTGCAAAAAGTCCAAGCACTGGATGCCCTGCGATTGTAAACATGGCACACACAGCGCATCCTAGCGTAAAGCAGCCGTCTGTGGACAAATCCGCAATATCTAATATGGAAAATGATATAAATAATGCTAAGGCTACCAAGGAATAAATAAATCCCAGCTCCAAGGCACTCTGTACAATTGATAGAGTAATAATAGAACCCATAATATATGTCTCCTAGTTTTTAAAATTCTTGACCTGTCTGAATTTCTTTCAACTCATCACAATAATCTTCAAAAATTGTATAATCAATATTTAATGCTTTCGCTGTATCTGTATTTACTGTAAGGATACCATCTTCAAGTTTCTGTACTGGAGTTACTGCTACATCAACACCATTTACTACGATGTCGATTACCATGTCAGCTGTAAGTGTACCAAGATTTTCGTAGTTTACGCCATATCCCATGAAGGCACCATTTAATGCAAAGGAATCTGCTCCTGTGTAATGAGGGATACCTGCATCTGTGAATTTTTCATAGATAGCCAATTCTGCTGTCATAACGGTGTTATCCTGTGGTGTAAAGATTGCATCCACTTCTGCTGCTACAAGTGCATCTGCCGCTGTCTGAATTTCACTTACGTTTGTACCTGTTTTCTTTACTACTTCAATTCCATTTGCTTTACAAAAAGCTTCTGCGTCTGCAATAGAAACTAAAGAGGATGACTGTCCCTGATCATAGAGCAATCCCACTTTTTTCAAATCTGGATTCTGTAATAACATCAGTTCAAAAATCGCTTCTGTATCAATACCATCTGATGTACCAGTAACATTTGCACCAGGTTTCTGCGCGTCTGCTACAAGTCCATCTTCTACTGGATTAGAAACTGCTGAGAAAATGACTGGAATATCTGTATCCTCTGTAGCTGCCTGCATCAGCACTGCCGCAGGGGTCGCGATAGGTACCACCGCATCTACTTCCTCTGCCAAAACATCTGCTGCAATCTGATTAAGTACTGCGCCATCTGCCTGACCATTGTACTGTAAAATCTCAAATGTAACACCAAGCTCTGCTTCTTTCGCCTTTAACTGTGCGATAATGGCATCCTCAATCTGATTTAAAGATGCATCGTCTACGTATTTTACGATGGCAATTTTGTAAGTACCATCTGCGTTTCCACCTGTCTGTGTTCCGCCGCAGGCTGTCAGCATAGTTGCTGCTACAAGTAATAATGCTGCGAGTAAAGTTTTAATTGATTTTTTCATGAAATTGTCCTCCTGTTTGCTTTGTTTTTTGTTAAGCAAGAGTTTTTGGGGTGGTCAGTTTCCTCACATTTTATAGCTTTGAATATCTCTGGCTAGGTATAAAAAAAGCCGCCTCAGACCTAGAGTACTCTAGGTTTGAGACGGTAAAAGTTCTTCTAACCGCGGTGCCACTCAAATTGACGAAAACGTCCACTCTGTTCATGTACCAACATACACGCCGACTTGATAACGGGTTCGGTTCCCGGTGCTCCCTACTAGAATTCAAAAGCACCCTCAAAAGTCCATTCAGCAAAAACATCCATACTGCAATCCCACCACCTGCAGCTCTCTGTGATTTCAATTAAATGCTTACTACTCTTTCTCAACGGTTTTTCATGTTGGTATTACTTTACTACACTAAAGCATGTCTTGTCAATATAACTAGGTATAATATATTTAAATGGTTATTATAACCTATTGTATTTAAACACTTCTCCCAATGATGCCTTTATAAATAAATCACTTTCATCGTCCAACCTTACATCCAGTTCTTCACGATTGATAACTACCAAATGTTTACCACGGAAATAACGTACGTAGCTAGCTGCTGGGTAGACTCTGAGGGATGTGCCACCGATGATAAGCATATCTGCGTTAGCTATAGCGCTTATTGCACCACTTACTGCCTCCTCTGATAAGGCTTCTTCGTATAAGGTGACGTCTGGACGAATCATCCCTCCGCAATCGCATTTTGGTACTGCCATATCGTTTTCAAATAAAAAGCCGGATGGATATTCCTTTTTACACCAACTGCAATAATTTCTTAGAGTAGTTCCATGCAGCTCATACACCTTTTTACTTCCTGCTTTCTGATGAAGACCATCGATGTTTTGTGTAACGACTGCTAGAAGTTTACCTTCTTCTTCCATACGAGCCAATACCTTGTGGGTAATGTTTGGTTCCACATGACGAGCATCCATCTTCTGACGATAGTATTCGAAAAATACATTTGGATGGTCTACAAGACAACTATGACTTAGAAGATACTCTGGATCATACTTCTCGAACTGCACGTCGTGCTGATTATAGAGACCATCTTTGCTTCGAAAGTCTGGGACTCCACTTTCTGTAGATACTCCTGCTCCACCAAAGAATACGATTCTTTCCGATTCATCTATGAACTTCTGTAATTTTTCTATTTTTTCTTTCATACCTTACCTCGATTTATTAACAAAAGCAAAAAACTTACTCTTATTTTTATTATAAACTATTCTACATAAAATTTAAAATAACATGACAAAAAGATTTAGATTACATACAACTAATCGTTTTATTTTCACCGGACATTTGGTATAATAGACAAAGAGTTTTTTATAAAGGAGAAGCCTTATGGAAAAGACAAAAACGAACAAAAAGGGGAAAAAGAAAATGGGATTTATTATCTTAGGAATTATCGCTGCGATTATCCTAATTGCTGTGATTGCGATTTCTTCCATCGCAGACAAAAACGTAAAGGCTATGAATGACACCGTAGACGGCGTTCTGGCTGAATTAAATGAACACTACACAGTGACACCTATAGATGTGGGTGATTACAAAGAGTTAAAAATTTATGGAATCATGAAATTTGATGTAGAACAGTATCACATCGAAGAACTTGGCAATCTTTCTGTAATGCGCATGAACATGGGCTTGATGCAGATGGCAACAGTGGTTATCACTCCACAAGACAAAAACATGCCTCTTCTTTCTGCAGACTACATGTACATACTTTCAAACCGAAAAGCATACTTAGAATTTTATGATGTAGTTGCAGAAAAAGATGATGACTACAACGCACTTCTTGCTTCACTTACTGAGGTACAGAAAAAATATGAGCACTTAGAAAACATTGAAACATCTGAAGCATGGTATGCTCATCTTCTTACTGTTACTTCTTACAAAGGTGGTAGTTTTGATGCGGATGCTGACTTAAAAGGAATGTTGGTAGATAGCTTAGACGTATACTTATCTCATGCAAAACAGCTTCCACTTCTTACTGAAGCAGAAAAAGCTGAAAAACTTGCTATCACTGTAGAATACACAGACGGATTAATTGAAAAAGGTGGTATTTCTACCGACGTATTCAAGAAAGAACTTGGACCAGAAGAAACAAAGAAATTCTTTGACAATATCTTCTTCGGAACAGCTAAATAAATCACAAAAACAAGGTGCACTTCACAATGAAGTGCACCTCTTTTTTACTTCTCGCATGGAAAATTTTTTATAAGTTCTAATTTTTCTTGTCTAGTCAATTTTTTAATGGCATACTCACGACTCATAGCCTCTTCCTTAGTATCAAATGTTTCATAATACACCAATTCCACGGGATGACGGCTACGGGTATATTTTGCACCTGTACCAGCATTATGACTAGTTATTCTTTTTTCTAAGTCATTTGTCCAGCCACAATATAAGGAATTATCCTTACATTTGACAATATATGTATAATTCATATTTTCATTCCTAACCATTAATTAAGCTTTTAACTAACAGCTTATATTCCACCATGTCTGTAGTCTTCTTAATCTTCTTTAAGATTTTTTCTTCTCCTGGAAATTGTGCTGCCCAGAATGTCCATAATTCTTTCATCTTAAACAGCGTATTTCTGTCGCCGCACATATATGAAGTATACCCTTCTAAGATTTCATCATGGAACGCCTGAAAAACCTCATATTCATTCTGTTCTTGATGAACTGACACTTCTCCATTTTTCATCTCACCTAGCATTCCAGGTTTTCCAATTAGACCACGTCCTAACATAAACTTATCACAAGTTTCCCACTTATTATTCAATCGATTCAATTCCTCTAGGGAATTAATATCTCCGTTATAACATAAAGAATGTCTAGTCTCTCCTAAGTATTTTTCAAACACTTCATAGTGCGGTGTTCCCTTATACATTTCGCAACCTAATCGTGGATGTATAATTACCTCTTCAAAAGGAAATTTTTCATACACTTGGAAAATACGCTCTGCCTCTTCTACTTCCCAATATCCAATACGGGATTTTATAGAAAGCTTAACATCTGCAACATTGAAAAAAGAATCAAAGAAACGTTCCATTTGTTCGGGATTCTCCAAAAAACCAGAACCTTTTCCTTTTGTAGTAACTGTTTTGGAAGGACAACCAAGATTTAAGTTTACTTCCTCATAACCAAAATCATTTTTTAGTTTTTTGCACACATCAATAAGTTCTTCTGCCTTATTGGTGAGCACCTGCGGTACAACATACAATCCCTTATTATTTTCAGGTAGTACATCTCTTTTTTCTCTTGTATCCATCAATTTCTTGGTATGTGGCGAAATGAAAGGCGTGAAATATTTATCCACGCCTCCATAATATTTTGCATATGCATTTCGGAACACATATCCTGTCACACCCTCAAGTGGGGCAAAATATATCTTCATTCTCAATCCTCGTAAATTAGTTTATTCTATAACAATATGACAACATATCTTCACAAGCTTGCGCACTCTCAAATGAAGATGCAGTAATAATTAGCATATAGTTATCACACTTTATATAACTTTGTAGCTGATACACAGTTATGCCATCCGTAGATGTATATTGGCCTTCAATCGCAATATGGTCTTCTCCCATATAATTTTTTGTAGTTTCTGTTACAACCACATCAGTCGCGCCCATAGATTCGTATGCATTTTGAATCGATAAAGCCGCTACTTCTGCATAAGCTTCCTCTGAGTCAATATATGGATTATTGGTTAAGTCTTCAATAACAAAGTTTACATTCTCACCTGAATAATCGTCAAATACTAACATATCATATATGACAGATACTGTTTCCAATAATGCTGCATAATCATCTCCTAAACTATCAAGACTCGCGTTGTATACTTCATCCAGTTCCTCTCTTGGCATAAACTGATAGTCGGTACCTGCAATGGAAAATCCAATGTTAAAGAATTTGTTTTCATAAGCATCTTCTGTAGTCTCTCCTAATAAGTCTTCAACCACAAATGCATCTGACTCGTCCTCATCTTCATTATCTGTAGTATCGCCATTAATTAAATCTTCCAAATCAACGGCTTCTTCTTTTACATCATCTGGAATCTCTACCTTATCTCCTTCGAAGGATTTGATTTCTACTACAAAAGTCACTCCGTAGACATTTACATCCCCAAGAGTAGCAATTTCATAGGTTTCATCTTCGTCAGTTTCAATTTCTACTTCAAAACTCTCTAACACACCATCTTCATCAAATACAAGTGTTGCTTTTGCTTCACAATCATCCATTTCTGCCAATACTTCATCTAAAAACAGAGTATCAAATCCAAGCAATGCGTCAAAATCTTTGATTTCACCTGTCACTTTGTATCCATCTTCGTTTTCTTCCATTTCCAAATTATCAAACATATCTGCTTCTAAAGAAGGAATATAAGAATCATAATCCACATCATAGGAATTTGTCGTCCATACATCATTTTCGTATGCGTACGTAGTTTCATTATTTCCATCTAATTCGCTGTATGCCTCCATATATACTGCATAGGAATAAACTTCCATTGAATACTCTGCACTCAGCTTAATATCCTGATAACAAATGGACTCATTGCACTGTGTATTTGTGGTCAAAATATAATCCACTCTATCCTTTACACCATCAATCATAGTGGAATAATCCACACAATATTCCAATTCGTATTCGATATAATCAGTATTGATAGCATTATCTATCAAATCTTCTGCTGTAACCTTTTCTCCACCACACCCTGTTAAAAATGCAGCTATCATAGATACAATCAATAAACCTGTGATTTTTCTTTTCATATTTCTACCTCCTAAACCACGTCATTATCAAAAATATTATCTCATGCCTTATCCGAAACATCAATATTTAGATTAAACGAGTTTTCCTCTAGCCATTTCTTCTGTTCCTTATAGTCGGGCATATATTTCTGCACTTCTTTCCAAAAGGCAGGACTATGATCCATGTGTTTGCGGTGACAAAGTTCATGAATGACAACATAATCAATAGCCTCAGGTCTAGCCATTACTAGTCGCCAGCTAAATGTGAGATTTCCATTGCTATCGCAACTGCCCCACTGGCTCTTTCGACTTTTTATAGAAACGGATGTAACCGTAACACCTACAATATTCTGGAAATATTCCACCCGCTTGCTTACATAAGCGAAAGCTTGCTTTTTATACCATTTCTTTAGATCGTTTTGCAGCTTTTCTATGATTGAAATATTTTCTGACGCATCATAATTTTCTTCCAGTTTTTCTAATGCTGGAGTTTTAATTATTATATTTCCATCTTCAAAGGAAAAGCTGTTTTTCTTTGCATACTGCATTTGAATAAGCCGTTCTTGCCCAAGATATGGGAATGAATAATCCGTTTCAAAACGGCGGACAAGTTTCATATCCTCTCTGTCCTGCATCTTCTGTCTCTGTTTTAATACCCAGTCTGCCTTTTGCTCTACAAACTTTGCAATTTCCTGCTCTGTAGGAAATAGACGAGGTGCTTTTACTGTGACACTACCATCTTTATTGATAGACATACACAAAGTCTTGCGCTTGCTTCGTTCTATATGAATTTGTATTGTTTGTTTTTCTAAAGTTATGTTCATATCCATAATAATAGCATTCTTAACGCTTAAATTCAAATTTACAGCAAAAAATCAGGAATCTTAGATACATTCCTGATTTTTTATACTACAATTATTTTTTTCTCTCTTCCCAAAGCTTACATACAATCACTACTGGCACAAAAAGGATTCCTACTACTGGCCAGAATGCTCTTGCAAACTCCCATTCTCCACCTTGTGTCAGACCAAATCCTAAGAAAATTGCTGTGGCTACCATCCAATAAATTCCTGCAACTGGGCCAATGATTATTTTTCGTTTACGTTTCTTTTCTTTTTCAGCTACAGAATAATCACCTTCCTGGAGGAGTTTCTTCATGCTTTCCCAAGGAATGGATACTTTAACAATAAGGTAAACACCAATTGCAACAATGAAAAACATCATACATAGTGCTACAACTTCATAAAATTCGTTGGTGCTAATCACTGCAACACCGAATAAAGGAATCGCTGCCAACACACATAAACATACGCCTAAAATAATATTTTTCATATATACATCGCGGAAATTTTCTCTGCGTTCTTTTACCATTCCAGTCACACCATACTGGGTTTCAATTGTTTCGTTTTCCATATATTCAAATTGACTGGTTTTCATACCACACTGGATAAAGAGTGCTACTGCTGGTGCAATAATAAGTAAGAGAATTAACATTCCAAATCCACCTGCTGCATCCTCTGTAATCGGTATCATATTACACTCTGCGGCTGCTGCTAAGAGAAACATTGCTACTGGTGAAAGGATACACATAAATACACCAAAAGCAATTTTGCCACAAGTTTCTTCTTTTACTTTAAGGAAAGCATTCGCTTCTTCCATAGATACAAAGCGTTTATTTTTTCCTTCAACAGAATCGGATTCACTACTATATATTTCTGTATCGATATCTGCCTCTTCTATTTCATCTTTTAATAAGTAGTCTGTGCTCACGCCAAATAACTGACTAAGCTGAATCAACTTATTAATATCAGGAATGGACTGTGCTCCTTCCCATTTGCATACAGCCTGTCTGGATACACCCATCTGCTCTGCAAGCTCTTCCTGTGACCAACCGTTTTTCTTTCTTAGTTGAATAATTTTGTCTGCTAAAATCATAATTTTACCTCATATGTCTTTCTTTTGTTTTTTGTATCTTCATTATGAGATTTTTTGCGGTTGCAGACTACCAACCGCCACATATCAATTTGTCAACTTGTGGTTGCAACCACCGGTTAACAGCCCAAAATTAAGGGATTTTATCAAAAAAGGCTAGAAATTTTTCTTTCTAGCCTCTTTATTCTTATGAGAAATAAACCAATTCATCTTCTGGTTTTTCTGCTGGTTCAATGGAAATTGGATAAAGAACTGGTCCTTTTCCTTTGTATTCCATTGCAAATTCTACACGAACTTCCGCTGTAATGGTAATCCATGATTTGTGTGGAATCTCTTTTTCCTTTGGATATTTACATTTGAATCCAATAAATGTGATATCGTCCACGCAACAAGTCATTGCAAAACGACCTGGCACCATAACACCACTCTTTAAATTGTCTGGATTATATACCAAAGCAAGGAACTTTACTTTTTTACCATGATATTTTTTGTAATTATCTACAGCATCCATATACCAGATACCATAATCTGCATCCGAAAGTTCAATTACATCTTGGTTAATATCAAATGGAAGTTCTTCTGGTCTCTCATCGATTGTACCATCTTTTCTTTCATATACAATCTGTGCTTTACGGTTTACGGTTTTGATGAGACGACGAAGTTTTCCTCTGTCTGTGTTATCGTCAGTACGATTGAAAATAACCACATCCGCTTCAAAAACCTGTTCCTGCATCATAGCACGCATATTGTTCCAGTAGCTTTCAAAAGTAGTTGAGTCTACTGTTGCAAGAGACTGCACCATAACCCATCCTTTTGGAAGTTTTGCTTCCAAGAATTTTGCTACTTCCCAAGTACCATTGTATTCAATAAATACCTGTTCCGGCTTATATTCTTCGTTAATTTCTGCAAGACGGGCATCTGTAAAATCTTCTTCTTTCTCAATAGTCACTAAAGAGAAGTTGATTTCAGCAAGTTTTTTTTCATCATATTCCACATCTCCATCTTCACACATGATGATAATGCCTTTTCCGTCAGCAAAGTCATTTTC
Source organism: Agathobacter sp. (assembly GCA_045544235.1). Lineage (GTDB taxonomy): Bacteria > Bacillota > Clostridia > Lachnospirales > Lachnospiraceae > Roseburia. Next base: position 54,016 of record JAZPYQ010000007.1, read on the forward strand.
AAATAATGTTTCCTGTACAAGAGATGTTTTTCCACTGTCCATAAATCCAGTAAAAAAATATACTGGGATTTCCTGAATAGCCATAGTCTATCCTCCTATGCAATTCCAAATAATTCCATTAATTTGTGTTCATCAATATCTGTACCAATTACACAAAGTCTACCTGTATAATCTGGTTCTCCATCACGAAGCTCATATTCACCTGGAACCATGTCAAAGTAAATCCATGTTCCGTCAGTACCTTCTACCATACCTTTTGCACGAAGAATTGTTCCATAATCTTCTGTATCACAGAACACTTTCAGGATTTCTTCAATACGAGCACGGTCAAATTTGTGAGGAGTTTCTTTTCCCCAGCTTGTAAACACATCATCTGCATGATGGTGATGATGATGTCCATGTTCATGGTCATGACAGCCACATGTGCAGTTTTCATCATGTTCATGGTGATGATGGTGTTCATGTTCATCATGATCGTGGTGATGTTCGTGTCCTTCATGATCGTGATGATGCTCATGTCCTTCATGGTCGTGATGATGCTCATGTCCTTCATGATCGTGATGGTGTTCATGTCCTTCATGGTCGTGGTCATGACAGCCACATGTGCAGTCTTCCCCATGTTCGTGGTGATGCTCATGATCATGATGATGGTCATGTTCATGGTCGTGACATCCGCATGTGCAATCTTCATCATGTTCATGGTGATGATGATGTGCATGGTGTTCAGCAAGCACCTTCATTTCAAGGTTATCCTGACCTTCCATAACTTTAAGAATCTGTTTGCCATCAATAGCATCCCAAGCTGTTGTGATGATAGCTGCTTTTTCATTTAATTCCTGCATCATTTTTACACATTCTTCCAGCTGTTCTGCTGTAGCATTCTGGCTACGGCTAAGAACGATGGTTGTAGCGTGTTCAATCTGATTGTTAAAAAACTCTCCAAATGCCTTCATCTGCTTCTTTGCTTTTACAGCATTTACAACAGTAACAAGGGCATTTAATTTTACATCCTGTTCTTTTTCAATATCGATAACAGACTTCATAACGTCTGACAATTTACCTACACCAGATGGCTCGATTAAGATACGGTCTGGATGATATTTTGTGATTACCTCATTTAAGTTTGTAGCAAAATCACCTACTAATGAACAGCAGATACATCCTGAGTTCATTTCTGTGATTTCAATACCTGCATCTTTTAAAAATCCACCATCAATACCTACTTCACCAAATTCATTTTCAATAAGTACAATTTGTTCTCCTACAAAAGCTTCTTCTAACATTTTTTTGATAAATGTTGTTTTACCAGCTCCAAGGAAACCTGAAATAATGTCAATCTTTGTCATTTTATTATCTCCTTTAAATTACATATGCATATGATATAGTTTCTCATAAATACCTTTTTGCGTCAACAATTCCTCATGAGTTCCAGACTCTGCAATGCCATCCTCTGTAAGCACCAGAATCTTCTCTGCATTCTGAATTGTAGTAAGTCTATGGGCAATCACAAATGTAGTTCTATTCTTTGCCAGACTTTCTAAGGAATCCTGCACCACCTTTTCACTTTCATTATCGAGAGCTGATGTAGCCTCATCAAATATGAGAATTGGTGGATTTTTCAAGAACACTCTGGCAATGGAAAGTCTTTGCTTCTGTCCTCCCGAAAGTTTAATTCCACGCTGCCCGATGTCTGTCATGTAACCATCTGGGAAAGACATGATAAATTCATGAGCATTTGCATTTTTTGCAGCCTCTATAACTTCTTCCATAGTTGCTCCTGGTTTTCCATAAGCAATATTTTCAAAAATCGTTCCAGCAAACAAATATACATCTTGCTGTACAATACCAATCTGGCTACGAAGGCTTTTTAAGGTTACTTCACGAATATCTTTTCCATCAATTCGGATGGTTCCTGAGTTCACATCATAAAATCTAGGAATCAGCGAACAGAGTGTGGTTTTTCCTGCTCCTGAAGAACCAACTAATGCCATGTATGCCCCTGCTGGCACTTCCAAGTTGATACCATTTAATACCGTATCTGAATGGTCATTGTAACTAAAGGTTACATCTTCAAAGGTAATATCTCCCTTTACATCTTTCAGTTCCACAGCATTTGGAGCATCTGCAATATCTGGCTGAATATTCATAATTTCCTGAAAACGCTCGAAACCACTGTAACCATTTTGAAACTGCTCTGTAAAGTCAATAAGTGTACGAATTGGTTCTGTAAATACGCCGATGTAAAGCAGGAATGTCAATAGGTCTGTTACCTGCAATTCACCTTTTGCAATAAAATAGCTGCCTACTACAATAACAACGACCTGAACCATCGTTGTAAATGCATGTATTCCAGCATGGAAGCTACCCATGAAAAAATAACTATTTTTCTTTGCAGCTAAAAATCCATCATTACCAACCTTAAACTTTTCATTTTCTACTTCTTCGTTAGCAAAAGATTTTACCACTCGAATCCCAGACAAATTATCCTCTATCTGACCATTGATTTCCGCAATCTTTTGACGGTTCCTACGGAATGCCTTACGCATATGTTTGTTTAAGAAAAATGCATAGGCAAACATAAATGGTAAAACTACAAAGGACGCAATCGTCAACTTTGGATTAATACTAGTTAAAATAATAAGTGCACCAGAAATTTTAAGTACAGAAAGAATAATATTCTCTGGTCCATGATGCAAAAGCTCTGTAATATCGAATAAGTCCGTGGTAATACGGCTCATGAGCTGTCCTACTTTCTGATCATCATAGAATGAAAAAGAAAGTTTCTGCATATGATTAAATATTTCTGCACGCATATTATATTCAATTTTTGCACCCATTACGTGACCATAATTTCCAATAAAAAACTTACAGAAAAAGTCTAACCCAATGAGCACCAAAAGAATCACTGCAACAGTAATAATTTTTTCTAAAATCACATCTGTCGGCAAATAAATAAGTGTATTTGTCACATAGCGCACAATAAGTGGAATGGTAAGCGCTATCCCTGCCGATAATGTGGCAAAAAACATATCTGCACAAAACAATCCCAAATATGGTTTATAATAAGATATCAATTTCTTCATATATTTTACCTCTTTTCGTCAACCATACTATTCTAGCAACAAAATCCATTTCTGTCAAAAAAACATCTTCATTTTTTTGCTGTTTTCTACCACTCTGAAACCTTGCATATTTTAGCAAAAATACTTATACTTGAGATATCTTATTCGGATAGAAATATAGGGAGGATACAACAATGAACCCAAAGAAAGAATATTATAAAAATCTTGCGAACACTGTTTTAAAAGGTTTTGAAAAAAGATTTATAGAAGGCTACTATTGCGAAACAAAAGATGCAGCAAAAGAACTGGCGTTATCTCTTATCCCAGAAACTTGCACAGCTTCCTTCGGTGGCTCTGTAACATTAGAAGAAACTGGTATCTTAACAGAACTTCGCAATCGCGCTGGTGTTACGCTTTACGACCGCGCTACTGCCACTACTCCAGAAGAAAACAAAAAAATCATGCACGATGCTCTCACCTGTGACTACTATTTCATGAGTTCAAATGCTATCACAGCAGACGGAGAATTGGTAAACATTGATGGAAACGGCAACCGCGTAGCAGCTCTCATCTATGGGCCGGAAAATGTCATCATTGTTGCAGGCATGAATAAAATTGTTAAAAATGTGGAAGAAGGCATTAGTCGCACACGCAACGTTGCTTCGCCACAGAACTGTGTTCGTTTAAACAAAAACACACCATGTGCTGTTACTGGCATGTGTGGCAACTGCTTAAATGATACCATCTGCGACCAGATTGTAATTACAAGAGCAAGTCGCGTGCCACAGAGAATCAAAGTAATTTTAGTTGGAGAAGAACTTGGCTTCTAAATTAACGATATAGCTCAGTAAAGAGTTTTTCTAAAGACTACGAAACGGACTAGTATATATATTGAAATCGCACACGCTCTCGCTCTCAGCGGTGACGTCGCGTTACTAAATTCGCAACAACTAAAGTTGCTGCTCATTA
>JAZPYQ010000008.1:0-31162 GCA_045544235.1 Agathobacter sp.
TATCATTGCAATTCTTGGTATGGACGAATTATCAGAAGATGACAAACTTGTAGTTAACCGTGCAAGAAAGATTCAGAGATACTTATCTCAGCCATTCTCAGTTGCTACACAGTTTACAGGTCTTGAAGGTAAATATGTTCCAATTTCTGAAACTATTCGTGGTTTCCGTGAAATCTTAGAAGGAAAACACGATGATATTCCAGAAGGTCATTTCTTAAATGCAGGAAGTATCGACGAAGTACGTGCTCGTATGCAATAGGAGGTGCCTATGGCAGAAATATTCAAAGTAGAGATTATTACTCCAGATCGTATCTTCTACGAAGGAGAAGCAGAGTTTTTTGAATTCAGCACTACTGCCGGTGATATCGGTGTTTATGCAAAACATATTCCAATGACTACTGTACTTGCACCAGGTGCAGTTATCATTCACAATGGTGATGAAGAAACTGTTGCAGCCGTACACTCCGGCTTTGCAGAAATCCTTGGTGATAAAGTAACACTTTTGGCAGAAATCGCAGAATGGCCAGAAGAAATTGATGTATCTCGTGCGGAAGCTGCAAAAGCCCGTGCTGAAGAGCACATCGCAAACAAGACAATGGATACAGACTTAAAGCGTGCAGAGTTTGCACTCCGCAGAGCTTTGACGCGTATCGATATAGCAAATAAGTAAATCTGACTAATTAAAATAAGAAGGAGTAGGACAATTGCTTGTCCTACTCCTTTTGTGTTATTAAAATTACGCCATAATTAATTTTGCAAATTTCTTTTTACCACGTTTTACGATAAGTCCTTCTCCTCCGAAAGCGCTTGCATCGTAAGATGTTGAGATATCTGTAACTTTTTCATCAGCCACAGTTACACCACCCTGCTGCACCGCACGGCGAGCATCTGAACGGCTTTCGCAAAGTCCAGCTTTTACTAAAACTGCCATGATATCAAGGTTACCATTAGCGAAATCCTCTGCAGTAAGTTCTACAGTTGGCATGTTTGCTAAGTTGCCACCACCTGCGAAAAGTGCGTGAGAAGCTTCTTTTGCTTTTTCAGCTTCTTCTTCACCGTGAACTAATTTTGTAAGTTCGTAAGCTAAGATTTCTTTTGCCTGGTTGAGCTGAGCGCCTTCCCAAGAATCCATAGCTTCGATTTCTTCCATTGGAAGGAAGGTAAGCATACGGATACATTTTAATACGTCAGCGTCAGCTACGTTTCTCCAGTACTGGAAGAAGTCGAATGGAGAAGTCTTGTTTGGATCAAGCCAAACAGCACCAGACTGAGTTTTACCCATTTTCTTTCCTTCAGAGTTAAGAAGAAGAGTGATGGTCATAGCGTGAGCGTCTTTTCCGAGTTTACGACGGATAAGTTCTGTACCACCAAGCATGTTACTCCACTGGTCATCGCCACCGAATTCAAGGTTACAGTCGTAATCCTGGAATAATTTGTAGAAGTCGTAAGACTGCATAATCATGTAGTTGAATTCCAAGAAGCTTAAGCCTTTTTCCATACGCTGTTTATAACATTCTGCTGTAAGCATACGGTTTACTGAGAAATGTGGACCAACTTCACGAAGTACATCGATGTAGTTGAGTTCTGTAAGCCAATCAGCGTTGTTTACAAGAAGGGCTCTTCCTTCTGAGAAGTCGATGAAACGGCTCATCTGTTTCTTGAAGCATTCTACGTTGTGCGCAATTGTTTCTTCTGTCATCATCTGACGCATGTCGGTACGTCCTGATGGGTCTCCGATCATGGCTGTTCCGCCACCGATAAGAGCGATTGGTTTGTTACCAGCCATCTGAAGTCGTTTCATGAGGCAAAGTGCCATGAAATGTCCTACGTGAAGGCTGTCTGCTGTTGGGTCAAAGCCAATGTAAAATGTAGCTTTACCATTGTTGATTAAGTTTTTAATTTCTTCTTCGTTTGTTACCTGAGCAATGAGACCACGGGCAACGAGTTCTTCATATAATGTCATTTTTTTTTCCTCCTTAAAACTAAAAATTCCCCCGCCCTAAAAGGACGAGGGAGATTAATCTCGTGATACCACCTTTTTTCGCAGAATGCTCACACAGTCTGCCTCTGGGGGAGTCCGACAACACCCCGGCGCTTGTAACGTGCGCTACTACGTTGCAGCCTACTAAAATTTATATAGAAAAACCGTTCGGTGCAAAGCTCAAAGATGTATTCCCTAGATGTTTCCCTTGCGCCTCTCATCCACCGGCAACTTTCTGTAAGTTTCACAAATAAGTACTTGTTCTTGTCACAGCCTTTGTTCATGCTTCAATTAGGCTTATTATAGCTACTATAAAGAGATGTTGTCAACCCTAAAATCTTTGTTAAAAATCCAACTGTTTCGGGCAATATGTTCATTTTTGAATAAGAAAATTAAGCAAATGTTACAAAACGTAATATAATAAGTAGTTTTACATTGACGGAAAAGGGGATTGTCTGCTAAATTAAATATATAGATAAGAATTGGTAAAGATTCTGTGGGGGAGTAGTTTGCACATATATTGTGTGGTTTGTCAACAATCTCGGCCAAAAGGCCTGGCAAATCTTAAAAAATGAGACTCACGTATGCTTAGGAAAACTATGCATACGTGTTTTTTTGTACTTCAAAAGAGAATTTTAACTAATTTTTAGTAAAGAAAATGTAAAAGGAAAAGGAGAAAAAATTATGGCATTTTTTCAAACAATCCCAGGGGCAATCATCCTCTTAGTAGTAGGCTTTATTGGCCTTATCAAAGGTGCAGACTTCTTTGTTGAAGGCGCATCAAACGTAGCAAAAAGATTCCATGTACCTACCCTTATCATCGGTTTAACAATCGTAGCTATGGGTACATCTCTTCCAGAAACAGCAGTTTCAATTTCTGCATCTATTGCAGGTAGCAATTCACTTGCTATTAGTAACGTAGCAGGCTCAAACCTTTTCAACTTATTAGTTGTAGTAGGTCTTTGTTGTATCTTACAGAAGGTAGAAGTAGATAAAGATACTATTCGCAGAGATATTCCTTATTCATTACTTGCAGCAGTAGTTCTTATCGTATTAGGTATGCTTGGTACAGGTGAAGGAATGGTACTTGGTCGTTTAGATGGTGTTATTCTTTTAGCATTATTTGCATTCTTCTTATTCCTTATGATTCGTTCTGCTTTAAAAGCAGCTGCAGATGCAAAAGAAATGGATGAAGAGGAAATTACACAGTCTGTAATTATTTCATTAGTTTCTATCGTTGGTGGTGCAGCAGCTATCGCAATTGGTGGTGACTGGGTAGTAGATGCAGCATCTACAATCGCACTTAAACTTGGTATGACAGAAACTATGGTAGGTCTTACTATCGTAGCTGTAGGTACATCCCTTCCGGAACTTGTTACATCTTTCGTAGCAGCTCGTAAGGGTGAAGTAGATATGGCTCTTGGTAATGCTATCGGTTCTAACGTATTCAATATTCTTTTAGTGCTTGGTATTGCATCTGCAATCAGCCCAATCGGATTCATGATGAGCAATGCAATTGATATCGCAGCAGTTATCGTAGCTACACTTGTTTGCTGGGCAGTTGCAGCAAAGAACAAAGCACTTGGAAAAGCTATGGGTGCTATCATGGTAGTTTCTTACTTCGCATATATGGTATACGTAGTAATGCGTGAAACTGGTATGTTATAGAATTAAAAATTTACATAAAAGTTATTGTACAACCAAGGAAGGATTTCCTTGGTTGTACTTGTTTGTAGAGATTTTTTGGTGTATATTATATTAAGAAATATGCAAAAAGGAGATAGCGCTATGGCATTCGATTTTGATTTAAACAAAGTAAAAGAAAGCTTGGTTTCTGCAGGAAAAGAAGTAGAAGGTATGGCAAAAGAAGCTTCTACTGTTGCAAAACTTAAGATTGATATCCACAATAAAGAGGTTTTCTTAGAAAAACAATATGCATTACTTGGAAAAGCCTTTTATGAAGCACACAAGGATGAAGATGTAGAAGAAAAAGTATACTTTACGTCTATTAACGAGGCGATGGAAGAACTCGCACGTTTGAATGCTGATTTGTTAGTAGCGCAAGGGGCAGTAGAGTGTCCATCTTGCGGAAGTAAACAGCCAGAAGAAAAAGCATTTTGTGCAGATTGCGGAGCTGCTTTAAAATAAAATATATAGAGTCAAATCTTGACGAATAGACAACCCATCTTCTATAATAGAAGATGGGTTTTTTCTTGGAAAAATCATACAATAATCACAACACGAAAGTGAGGATATAAAATGAGCAAAGGTAAATATTATATTACTACAGCAATTGCCTATACATCAGGCAAACCACATATTGGAAATACCTATGAAATTATCTTAGCAGATGCTATTGCTAGATACAAAAGAGCAGAGGGATATGACGTATGGTTCCAGACAGGAACGGATGAACATGGTCAGAAGATTCAGGAGAAAGCAGAAGCTGTTGGAATTACTCCAAAAGCATATGTAGATGAAGTAGCTGGCGTTGTAAAAAACATTTGGGATTTAGTAGATTCTTCATATGACAGTTTCGTTCGTACAACAGATGATGACCATGAAGCATGTGTAAAGAAGATTTTCAAAAAATTATATGACAAACGTGATATCTATAAAGGTCCATATGAAGGTATGTATTGTACACCATGTGAATCTTTCTGGACAGAATCACAGCTTGTAGATGGAAAATGTCCTGACTGTGGTCGTGATGTTAAACCAGCAAAAGAAGAAGCATACTTCTTCAAAATGAGCAAGTATGCAGACCAGTTAATCGAGTATATCAATACACATCCAGAATTTATTCAGCCAGTAAGCCGTAAGAACGAAATGATGAACAACTTCTTACTTCCAGGCTTACAGGACTTATGTGTATCACGTACATCATTTACATGGGGTGTACCAGTAGATTTCGATCCAAAACACGTAGTATATGTATGGCTTGATGCGCTTACAAACTATATTACAAAGATTGGTTATGATCCAGATGGTTCAAACGAAATGTTTGCAAAGAACTGGCCAGCAGACTTACACTTAATCGGAAAAGATATCGTTCGTTTCCATACTATTTACTGGCCAATCTTCTTAATGGCACTTGATTTACCACTTCCAAAGCAGGTATTTGGACATCCTTGGTTACTTCAGGGTGGAGACAAGATGAGTAAATCAAAAGGAAATGTTATCTACGCAGATGATATGGTGGATTTATTCGGAGTAGATGCAACACGTTACTTCGTACTTCACGAAATGCCATTTGAAAACGACGGTGTCATTACATGGGATTTAGTAATCGAAAGATTTAACTCAGACCTTGCAAATATTCTTGGAAACTTGGTAAACAGAACAGTTTCCATGAGCAATAAATATTTTGATGGCGTAGTTCGTTCTACTGGTGTAACAGATGAAGTAGACGCAGATCTTAAGGCAGTTGTAACTGGCGCACAGGCAAAAGTACAGGATAAGATGGATGCACTTCGTGTAGCAGATGCAATCTCAGAAGTGTTTACAGTATTCCGTCGTTGCAACAAATATATCGATGAAACAATGCCATGGGCACTTGCAAAAGACGAAGCACAGCAGGATCGTCTTGCAGAAGTTCTTTACAACTTAACGGAAAGCATTACAATTGGTGCAAGCTTACTTCATAGCTTTTTACCAAGCACATCAGAAAAAATCGTTGCACAGCTTAATACACAGCTTCGTGCGTTAGAAGATTTAGACAAATTTGGTTTATACGAAAGTGGAAAGAAAGTAACAGACACACCAGAAATTCTTTTTGCTCGTCTCAAAGCAGAAGATGTAATGCCAAAAGTAGAAGAAATTCAGGCTGCGCAGAAGGCTGAATACGAAGCTGAAATGGCTCGCTTAAATGGCGGTGCTCCAGTTGAAGAAAGCAAAGAAGAAGCAGTGATTGATATTGAAGCAAAAGAAGAAATTACATTTGATGATTTTATGAAAATGCAGTTCCAGGTAGGTGAAATCATTGCATGTGAAGCAGTAGAAAAATCAAAGAAACTTCTTTGCTCACAGGTTAAAATCGGAAGTCAGGTAAAACAGATTGTTTCTGGTATCCGTAAAGACTATTCACCAGAAGAAATGGTGGGTAAAAAAGTTATGGTATTGGTTAACTTAAAACCAGCAAAACTTGCTGGTGTATTGTCAGAAGGTATGCTTCTTTGTGCAGAAGATGCAGAAGGAAATCTTTCTCTTATGACTCCAGAAAAACCAATGCCTTCAGGTGCAGAAATCGCGTAAGCGGGAGGATATATGGAATACATCGATATTGTAGATGAAAATGGAAATCCAACGGGTGAAACAATAGATAGAACCCTTGCACATAGAACAGGGACTCGTCATCGTACAACACATATTTGGATTGTACGAAGACGAGATGGCAAGATAGAGATTCTGTTACAAAAGCGTGCAAAATACAAAGACTCTTTTCCGGGATGCTATGATATTTCTAGCGCTGGACATATTCCAGCAGGTGTAGATTTTGTGCCATCAGGACTTAGAGAGTTACAGGAAGAATTAGGCTTTTCTATTTCAGAGGATGAGCTTATAGATTGTGGACTTCATCGTACATTTGCAATGAATGAATTTCATGGAGTTCCATATGTGGACAATCAGGTAGCGAAAGTTTTCTTGTTGTGGAAAAACAAAGAGATTGAAGAAATGACACTACAAGAAGAAGAAATTGAAAGCGTTATGTGGATGGATTTTGAAGAGTGTAAAGATGCAGTTAGAAATCAGACGATTCCTACCTGTATCGATATTGCAGAGCTTGAGTTAATTGAGGAGTATATGTAATGATATTTGAAACCCACGCCCATTACGACGATGATTGTTTTAATGAAGATAGAGATGAGTTGCTTCGATGCCTTCCAGAGAAAGGCATTGGAGCCGTAATTAATAGTGGTGCCTCCGTAGAATCTACGAGAGACACCATTGCTCTTGCTAGGGACTATGCCCATGTTTATGCAGCTGTTGGTGTGCATCCTAGCGAAATAGAAGAATTGGATGAAGACTTTTTTCGCTGGATGAAAGAACAGGCTACTTGGGAGAAAACCGTAGCAATAGGAGAAATTGGCTTGGACTATTATTGGGACAAAGAGCCAGAAGTTCAAGAGAGACAACGTTATTGGTTTGGCCGTCAGATAGAATTGGCAAGAGAAACTGGTCTGCCTATTATTGTCCATTCTAGAGATGCTGCGGCAGATACCATGCAAGTCATGAAAGAACATCACGCAGAAGAAATCCCAGGTGTAATTCATTGTTTTTCTTACTCCAAGGAAATGGCAATGGAATTTATCAAGATGGGATATTACATTGGAGTTGGTGGAGTAGTAACTTTCAAAAATGCAAAGAAATTAGTTGAGACAGTGGAGGCTATTCCGTTAGAAAAGATTCTTCTGGAAACAGACTGTCCGTATATGGCACCAGACCCATATCGCGGGAAAAGAAATAGTTCTCTTTACCTAACTTATGTAAGAGATAAGATTGCAGAAATCAAAGGCGTAAGCCCAGAAGAAGTGGAGAGAATAACCGAAGAAAATGCGAGAAAACTATTTTTCAAGGTTAAGTAGTTTTGGTGACAAAGAGAAAGAAAAGAGGCAAATATGGCAACGCTTGGAAATCCAAAAAATACCATAGAAGTTTTACAAAAATATAATTTTAATTTTCAGAAAAAATTCGGGCAGAATTTCTTAATAAATACAGGAATCTTGGAAGATATCATTGAAGCAGCAAAGATTACCAAAGAAGATTTTGTTTTAGAGATAGGCCCAGGTATTGGAACCATGACACAGTATCTTTGTGAATCTGCCAGAGAAGTTGTAGCGGTAGAAATTGATAAGAATTTAATTCCAATTTTAAAAGATACTTTAAGTGCATATGATAATGTGGAAGTTATTAATGATGATATTTTAAAAGTGGATATCAATAAATTAGCAGAGGAACGTAATGCAGGAAAGCCAATTAAGGTAGTTGCGAATTTGCCATATTATATTACAACTCCAATTATCATGGGGCTTTTTGAAAGTCATGTACCAATTGATAGCATTACCATTATGGTACAAAAAGAAGTGGCAGATCGTATGCAGGAAGGTCCTGGAAGTAAAGAATATGGTGCATTGTCTTTAGCGGTTCAGTATTATGCACATCCTGAAATCGTGGTAAATGTACCACCTAGTTGTTTTATGCCACAGCCAAAAGTTGGTAGTGCAGTAATTCGTCTCACCAGACATGAGCAACCACCAGTAGATGTGGAAAATGAAAAATTAATGTTCCAGTTAATACGTGCGTCATTTAACCAGAGAAGAAAGACTTTGGCAAACGGATTAAATAATTTCCCGGGATTAAATTTAAACAAAGAAGTAATTCAACAATGTATTGAAGAATTGGGCGTTCCGGTTACTGTCCGAGGCGAAGCACTTTCCTTGGAGCAGTTTGCAAAACTTAGTAATATTATTGGAAAGCATTTATAATGCTTTCCAATTTTTTTTTGAATAAAAATACTCTAGGCGTAAATACTGTTATCAAAGAAAATTTGATGACGGAGGAAGTGCCTTATGAAGAAATATCAATACATCGTTGCAGCGGCATGTTTGCTAGTAGGAACCTTTGGTTTTGCTGGTATTTATGCCACAGATCAGGCAGAACAGAAGAAACAAGCAAAGGAACAAGTTGTACAACAGCAACAGGAAATAGAAGCGCCTCAAACGGTAGAGGATGATAATAATTCTATTGTCGATTTAGGTGAAACTTCAAATTCCGATGGACCTATCATAAATGAGACAAATATGGAGCCTGAAGTAGCAGAGCAGGATGTGCAGCCTGAAGGAAATGAAGAAAATGTAGAAGAGACTCCAGTAGGAACGGTTACACAGGAAACACTTCATTTTAATCCAGAATACGTAATGTGGCCTGTTGAAGGAAGCGTTTTGTTAGATTATAGTATGGATTCTACAATTTTCTTCCCTACGTTGCAGCAGTACCAGTATCACCCTGCAATGGTTTTGTCAGGGGAAGTAAATGACAAAGTGTATTTTGTTGCAAAGGGCAAAATTGTAAACATAGAAACCAATGAAGTAACAGGGTGCACAGTAACACAGGATTTAGGTGATGGATATACAGCCATTTATGGACAGTTGAAGGAATTAAATTTCGAAGTTGGTGATATGGTAGATTCTGGACAGGTAGTAGGATATATTAGTGAACCTACCAAATATTATGCGGTGGAAGGAAGCAATGTATACTTTCAGTTATTAAAAGATGGACTTCCAGTAGACCCAGAAGAAATATTGCCATAAAGCTAGATAAATAAAGGGTTCGTGAAAAGTAACAAGGTTGATTTCTTGTTACTTTTTTGTTATACTCACTCTATATATTTTCAAGAAAAGGAGGTAGGCTCGTGGAAACATACAAATACGATGAAATTGTACAAAATTGGATAAAAATAGTAGAAGATAACTGCGACAAGGATGCAGAGCTTACCTTAAAGTATTGTAAAGAATTGATTGATTATGGAACAAAAACGGAAGATGATAGTTTAATCGCAACCGCATATTACCATGAAGGTGTTGTTTACTATGTATTAAACGATGGAAATCGATTTTATGAAGCGGTTACCAATGCACTTTCCTATTTGACCAAAGTGGAAGAGTATGAGCTTATGGCTCGCTGCTATAATTTCCTAGGAATCTTTTCTGTAAATCATGGAAATGCAGCCATTGGTTTGGATTATTATTTAAATGCCATTGAATGTTGCGAGAAGGCTGAAACAAATTCGTTTTCTTCTACCATTATGATAAATATGGGTGTGCTTTATATTTTATATGGCAGATATGATGATGCAATTGAAGTGCTGCAAACAGCCTATGATTATTATAGCAAACATCCTGAACTTGCTAGATATGATGAATATATGATTTGTATTTATGAGAACATGGCAAAAGCATATCTATGCAAGGGCAATTTGATAGAGGCAAAATGTTGCTTTGAAAATGTATACACAGAGCATAGCAATGGTATGGACAGTGAAGCAGCTATTACTGTGTGGGCAACCGAAGCCATGTATTATCATTTTGCTGGCCAAGATGTAAAATGTGAAGAGCTTATTGCTCGTGTACATAATGAAATAACAGAGAACATGCCTATCATGGATATGTTTGACGATTTTTATGATTACTGTAAAATTCTTCTGGAAAGAGATAAAGAAGATGAACTTTGGAAGATGGTAGACATTATGGAGCCAATGGTAAAAACATTGGATATTACCAATTTGATGCTAAAAATGCTACATCTGAAAATTCAGTATTATCGTAAAAATAAAAAGAATGCCGAGTATTTACAAGCTACAGGATTATATTACGAGTATTCAGAAAGAGCAGCATCAGAAAATAAGAACATGATGAACAATGTGCTTAATCTTCGTAAAAATCTGGAGCTGGTAAATAAAGAAAAGAAGGAAATGGAAAAGACCAACGAAATCCTGAAGGCAAAATCAGAAACAGATGCGCTCACAGGATTAAGTAACCGTTTCCGTTTTAATGATTATTCAGAAATTGCTTTCCAAAGAGCTTTGAAAAATGGAACATCTTTGTGCGTAGAAATCCTGGATATGGACAGCTTCAAAGAATACAATGATTATTATGGACACCAGAGAGGTGACGAATGTATCCAAAAAATTGCAACTGCAATTAAGTCCATGGAAGAATTTGGCGCATTTACTGCACGTTATGGTGGAGATGAATTTATTATTATTTATGAGGATATCACCCATGAGCAGGCAATAGAATATGCTGCAGAACTTAGAAAAAGAGTTATGGATTTGGATATCATTCATGAAAAATCAAAGGTTGGTTCTCGTATGAGTATTAGTCAAGGTCTTTGTTGGGATATGCCAATAGAAGGCAACCGCGTGTGGGATTATTTACATTCTGCGGATGATATGCTTTATCGAGTGAAAAAGAAGAAACGCAATAACTTCTGCATAGGTAATTTAACAGAAGCCAGTGACCAGATTGTTATGAGTTATTTGTAAATTCGAAGAAACTTAATAAAATCTTAATCAGTTAGGGGATTGGATATTAATTTTTATTTCGCTACAATAAAACCATGAAAATCATGATTTTGTTGTAGCGATTTTCTTTGAAAATTGTGAAGACTCCGGAGGGAAATATGTACAACGTATTAGTATGTGATGACGAAAAAGATATTGTATCAGCTTTAAAAATCTATTTAACCAGTGAAGGGTATCAGGTGTTTGAAGCATATAATGGCAAAGAAGCGGTGGAGATTGTAGAGACGGAAGATATTCATTTGGTGTTAATGGATATTATGATGCCTGTAATGGATGGAATTCAGGCGATGGTAAAAATTCGAGAAATCTCAAATGTACCGGTTATTTTACTAACAGCAAAAAGTGAAGATACTGATAAAGTTTTAGGACTTACCGTTGGAGCAGATGATTATGTAACAAAACCATTTAATCCAGTAGAACTTCAGGCAAGAGTAAAATCCCAGTTGCGCCGTTATATGCTTTTGGGTAGTGGTGCAAAATCATCTGAAAAAGCCAGAATGGGTGGGATTGAGATGGATGACAAAGCAAAAGAGGTTACCTTAGATGGTGAAAAAGTAAATCTTACTCGAACAGAGTATGATATTTTAAAACTTCTTATGGATCATCCTGGCCAGGTTTTTTCACCAAATGAGATTTATGAAAAAGTATGGAAAGACAATCCTTTTGGCACAGAAAATACAGTTGCTGTACATATTCGTCATTTAAGAGAAAAGATAGAATATAATCCTCAGGAACCACGATATCTAAAAGTTGTTTGGGGTCGCGGTTATAAGATGGAAGGAGACTGATTATGAAAAAATATCTACAAAATTTCTGGGCGCGACTAGTGGCATGTTTGTTGTGTACTTTGTCAGTAGTAGGTATTGGTGCAATAATTATCTATATGATAGGTTTTGCATCTTTGGGCTCACAGGAAGAGGTATACGCTGGTGGTTGTAAAACTATAGCCAAAAACTATGCGGCGTTTATTTACGACAATATGGATGACGAGTTCATTGAAGGTTTAGATGAATATTTGGAAGGTAAAAACTTCGATTGCGCTATCATAAAGGTTGCAGATAGTTTGGGAGAAGATGTAAGTGTAGAAGATAAAACATCTGTAATATTTTCTAGTTTACCAGAAGACACAAAATGGGATTATCAGTTTGAGATTGAGGACGGCTCAATCGTACATTATACCTTGAATTCTGTATGGGATGCATTGCGTACTACAGAGGCAATAGAACCACTCTATTATACGGTGGATACTCCTATTACGGGATATGCATTTGATGTTAATTCAGGAATTTTTTATTACGAAACTTCTGTAGGGTATTTTCGTGTAGATTACATTTTTGTTTCTCAGAATGGGGAAACTTATGACTACAAATTAACCACAGATGATGGTGCAGAGCATTATTATTATAATAATTATTATGGCTTATCATTGGACTCTACACAATTTGAGGAATGGGATTGGGTAGAAATAAATGGAGTTACGCTTACTTTTACATCTGAAGATACGCAAGGAAGACATATACACTTAGTTGGGGATCCTTCTGTCATTGAGGAAAATGAATATGAAGGTGTGTATTATGAAAACGAGACGAGTATTTCATATTATAAATCAAATCGCACAGACAATTACATAATCCAGATGAAAATAAAGGATGGATTAATGCCAGTGGATTTGTTTTATGATTGGGAGCAGCAGGTTGAAAGCTTCTATTCTTCAGAAGAAACAGTAACCATATGGCTAGTATTGTTTGTATTATTATTTATCATCAGTTTTGGCCTATTGATTTTCTCTGCCAATAATAATAGTGAAAAATTAGGATTCTTACACAAAGTTCCGGTAGGTATATTATCCGGCTGCGTTTTATTAATAGAGATTGCATTATTTATTCTATTATGTAATGTGGTAGGAGAGGGACTGATAGGATATCATATTTTGCCAATAAAATCTGCAATTGTTATATTGCTTCTTAATGTTGGCGTAATTGCACTAATAGCTTTTATCTGGATACAAAATATGATTACAAGATTCAAAACAAGAACCTTTTTTAGATACAGTGAATTGTATTATTTATCCAGACCACTTGTGTTTTTATCGAAGCATATAAAGGAAAATGTTTCATTATTCTGGAAAAGCATGATGGTATTAGGTGTGATTACTTTTGTAGAAGCACTTGTAATATCTGCTTGTTGGTATCTCCCATCTGCATTATTCTTGTTCTTTGTAATTGGAAAATGCATAGAAATTCCACTTATCATTTATGTGTTGTTTCAGATGAAGACTTTACAGGAAGGCGCAAAGAGAATCGCATCTGGCGATTTATCTCGGCCTATCGACACCAGAAAAATGTTTTGGGAATTCAAAAAGCACGGTGAAAATATCAATCAGGTAAGTGATGGTATTTCCATTGCAGTAGAAGAACAGTTAAAGAGCGAACGCTTTAAGACAGAACTCATAACTAACGTATCTCATGATATCAAGACACCATTGACATCCATTATAAACTATGTAGATTTGTTGAAAAAAGAAGATTTGACGGACCCAACCGTTTGTGAATATGTGGATGTATTAGATAGACAGTCTGCACGTTTGAAGAAACTTATCGAAGATCTTATGGAAGCATCCAAAGCATCTACAGGAAATTTGGCAGTACAATTTGCAGAATGTGATGTGGAAGTACTTCTTACACAGCTAGTTGGTGAATTCGAGGATAAGTTAAAAGCCAACAAACTGGAAGTCGTAGTAAATAAGCCTGCACACCCAGTGATGGTGATTGCAGATGGCAGACACATGTGGAGAATTTTTGACAATCTTTTAAACAATGCTTGTAAGTATTCTCAAGAAAATACCAGAGTATATATTTCACTTGAGCAGGAAGATAAAAAAGCATTTATTACATTTAGAAATATCTCTAAATCTGCTCTTAACATTCCAAGCGATGAGCTGATGGAACGTTTTGTTCGAGGTGACAGTTCTCGTAATACAGAAGGAAGTGGATTAGGTTTATCTATTGCGCAAAGTTTAACAGAGCTCATGAACGGATCCATGAAATTAGATATTGATGGAGACTTATTCAAAGTAACCTTAGAGTTCAATGCTATGCCTTTGAAAGAGAAATAATTTACAAATAAAAAAGGAATAAGAATGGGATGCCACAAATTTGTATTTTGCGACATCCCATTAATATTAACTTCTTTTTTGTCTTTGTTTTAAGTTTACGTATGAGGATAAGTCTTTGCATGATTTTGTAATTACAAATCCGTAAATAATGTATTCATCGGTTTCCTCAATGCGCACTACATTTCCTTCCAAATCTAACTGATGACCAATGTCTTCATAGCGAAGAATCGCATGAGTACCACTAGCCATATTCAAGTCTTTCTTTCTGTCGGTAATAGAAAAACCTGTCAAACTAACATCACGTACCACTACCTCAACTTCTCCATGTCCTGGGCGACGAAGTTTTGCATAATGTGATACACCTACACGGAAGCTGTTACGACGGTTGTGACGGCGTCCACCATCGGCTTTTACCTGTAATAAATACTGTCCCTGATAATAAACGACGGTAGAATTTAACCAAATGTATGGAATACCTTCGTTGTTGGTATATACTACATTGATAATAATATTATCAAATTTCAAAACCTGTCCTGAACTATTGTCCAAGGAAATAAGTGCAATATTATCTTTTAAATGTCTTACGATAGTGGCGCCCATTTCCATACTTTTGTTACCACTACTAAGGTTCAAAAGTAATCGGCTGCCAGCCTCAATTTCTGAAAATTCCTGTTTCACGTAAACCCCCTAAAACTAAATAACATATGATGGTGGTAATGCATTTTTTCGATCGCCCAACTTGGTCGTAATGTAAGAAGGGAGATCTCTACACGAACGGCGGATTTTAAATCCGTAAACCACATAGTCGTCCTTTTTTTCCATTCGCATAACGGTGCCATACAAATCAATTACATGGTTGAGGTCTTCAAAGTAAATAGATACACCATCTTCCATGGAAAGATTCAACACATTTTTCTTATCTGCAACGGAGAAACCGCTAAGACTTACATCTTTTACGGTAACATTATATTCCGCATCATCAGAAGTTCTTAACTCTGCTGAACGAGAAATACTTACTCGGTAAGTAACACGTCTATTATATCGAGACCCATCACCTTTAACTTGAATTACATAATTGTTTTTAAAATAAACAATTTTTGCTTTTTTCCAAATATAAGGTCTACCAGTATCGGAAACATAAATCATTTCAATATCGATATTGTCAAACTTCAGAACCTGTGACACAGAAGTTTCCAAAGTAATAGTTGCAATATCATCTCGTATTAAGTTAATGATGTTTCCATGTAATTTGCTATGCACAGAACCATTATGTAACATGAGGATGATAGGGCTACCATCTTCAATATCTGCAAATCTGTATTTCATATATCCCCCATTAAATACATTCTTATGAAAATTATAACATTATCACTGTTTGCTTGTAAAGATGGCAAATGAAAAGGTTGTGCACAATTAGAAAAAATTAAAATCAAAAAAGAGTGGTAACTTTTGTTACCACTCTTTTGGGGTTTTTACGTTAAATTATCCAAAGTATCTCTTTAATAAACCTTCAAATGCTTTGCCGTGTCTAGCTTCGTCGCGAGCCATTTCATGAACTGTGTCATGGATAGCGTCGAGATTAGCAGCTTTTGCACGTTTTGCAAGGTCTGTCTTTCCTTCTGTAGCGCCATGTTCTGCAGCTACACGAAGTTCAAGGTTTTTCTTTGTAGAATCTGTTACTACTTCACCAAGTAATTCTGCAAATTTTGCAGCATGTTCTGCTTCTTCCCAAGCAGCTTTTTCATAGTACATACCGATTTCTGGGTAACCTTCGCGATGAGCTACACGAGCCATAGCAAGATACATACCTACTTCTGTACATTCACCTTCAAAGTTTGCGCGGAGATCCATAAGGATGTCTTCACTAACACCTTTTGCTACACCTACAACATGTTCAGAAGCCCAAACTTTTTCACCTTTCTGTTCTGTGAATTTTTCTGGACCTACTTTACATACTGGACACTGTTCTGGAGCGCTATCTCCTTCATGAACGTAACCACATACTGTACATACGAATTTTGACATAATAATAATCCTCCTTAAGATAAGTAATAAAATTTTGTTCTAATTAATGAGTTTCTATACAGCTTGGACAAAGTCCATAAAACTGTATGCTATTTCCCTCGATAATTCCTGGGAAATTTTTTGATGCATGAGCATTTAGCTCCTCGGGATGTTCGAAAGGGATGTCCAAGACACTATAGCATTTTCGACATTGAAAATGACAATGTGGTTTTGGATTTCCATCAAATCGATCCGGTCCCGCACCTGTTGCAATTTTTTGAATCTCCCCTAGATCAGATAAAAGGGAAAGATTGCGGTAGACAGTTCCCAAACTGATATTTGGAAAGTCCTCTTTGATGTCCATGTAGACAGTTTCGGCTGTGGGGTGATCGTATCGTCCCATCAGATTTTCCCGAATGGCGTCTCTTTGACGACTATGTTTTATCATGAGTAATCTCCTTTCTTTTTAATAATAGGAACTGTTACTAATATTAATATAACATAATTTTTTCACATGTCAACATAAATAAAAAATTTTTTTAAAAAATTTTAAAAAATTTAAAACTTTTTGTTCTCCTAATGCGTTCTATAAGTAGAAGCACAAAAATAAACGCAAAAAAACGGAGGATATAACATGAATTTAAGAAGAAGCGATTTAGCAATGTACAGAGTAAGAGAAGAAAGAAAACAAGTAATGGAATCTATCGCAGTATATGAAGCAGAACGTTGGGAAGGTTTCTTGGGCGGATACAAAGGAATCGTTACTTTCCTTGCAGCAGCAGTTGTTTTAACTGCGTCAGCTTATATCATGGGAATCTTATTTGGAATCGAAGCATTGTCTGCATTATGTTTGGTATGGGGTATCTCAACAGGATTAATTCTTAGCCAGTGTGTGAGAAATATGAAAAACGCAAATGCAGAAACACATTTAAGAGAACTCAAAGCAAACTATGATGCTCTTACAAAAATGTCTACAGAATTATATTTCGCATAAGAGTTGCATAAAATAGTAACAATATCGTAGGAGTATGCAAGTTTTGAAAAGATTTGTTACATATTTATATGAATGCGAAAGAGGATATCAAAATAAAAATGTCGGATTTTGTCGCGTAGATATACGAGATAAAAAGGTAAAACTACAGGTCAGTGTGAGAGGCTACGGACACTCTTTGGAAAAAGGGACCATATATGGACTCATGGGCACAGACCAGTTAATAGGGATTCCATTGTCAGAAATTAAAATTGTGAATGGTCAGGGGGATGCAGAGTGGGAGGAATTTGCTGACGCTATAGGCGGAAGCGAATTTGGATTTCACCAGATTTCAGGCATTGGAATCTCAATGAAGAGTCAGGGATATTTAGCCAGTGTGTGGAAAGATGAAGCAAGGGAGCCGATTACACAAGGAGGATTTCAACTGTTTCAAAGAATTGGTGTAGTGGAAGAAGAAAAAAGAGATGATGAATCTTGTGATGCAAAAACAGTGGTGCAGATGCAGGAACTGGAAGAAGCATCTATAGAAGCTATACACAAACAAAATGAAATGTCAGATGAAGGGGGGACATATCGAAAGATTCAATTAGATGAAATAAGAGAACTTCCAAGTCCCAATTGGCATCTCGCCAACAATAGTTTCCTCGTACACGGTTTATGGAATTACGGGTATTTGGTTCTTAAAACGGTGGTGGAGGAGAACGAGACGAAATTGTATCTGGGGGTTCCAGGAGTTTTTGAGAAGCCGGAGATGGTCATGGCGGTGGTGTTTGGTTTTTCGGAGTTTGAGGCGATACCGTCGCAGATGATAGAAGAAAGCATGGAAACGGAGAATCGCTTCTCTAATATAGAAAAAAACCAGGAACCGAAATCCGGAGACTTTGGTTGCTGGTTTGTAGAATTACACAAATAGTTCTGGAGCCAACAGGCTGTATTGTAAGTGGTCGGTCCATACGCCTTGTAAGCATAAGTAGTCTCGACAGATACCTTCTTTTTCAAATCCCATACCAACAAGGAGACGAATAGAAGGAATATTATTTTCCTGTACATGGGCGCTGATGCGATGTAGATGTAGCTCTGAAAATGCAATATCTAATATTTTTTCTACAGCTTCAGAAGCGTATCCGTGGTGGTGATATTTGCTGGCAAACTTGTATCCTAGTTCTGCCCTTGAATAAGCGTTTGAAATATCATAAAGACAAACCGTTCCTATCACAGTAGAGGGATCCTCTTTCAAGAAAACATAAAAGCGAACTTGGCTTAACTTTAGAGTAAGACCGTATTCCAAATGTAAAATATTGCGTTGATGTGCCTCCGTATAAAAATTAGGAGTGCGGTCTGTCTCGTATCTTTCAAACAGTTCTTTATCATTTTTATAAAATTTTAAAACGTCGCTTGCGTAATCAGGTCCTAAAACCTTAAGTACCAGGCGGCGTGTTTCATATTGTAATAACATGTTTGCCTTCTTTCAAAAATTTGGTATGATATATGGGTAGATTATAACATAAAAACAGGGAAATATATCATGAAAATGACACAAGACGAAAAATATATGAAAGCCGCAATTCGCGAAGCGAAAAAAGCCTATGCCTTAGATGAAGTTCCTATTGGATGTGTCATCGTGCAAAATGGTAAAATCATCGCTCGTGGATATAATAGAAGAAATACCGACAAAAACACCTTGGCACATGCAGAAATTGCGGCTATTAAAAAGGCGAGTAAAAAGACAGGAGACTGGCGTTTGGAGGACTGCATCATGTATGTAACCTTGGAGCCATGTCAGATGTGCGCCGGAGCGATTGTTCAGTCGAGACTTGGAAAAGTGGTTATCGGTTCCATGAATCCAAAGGCGGGATGTGCAGGTTCCGTTATTAACCTCTTACAGATGAAACAGTTTAATCATCAGGTAGAAATGGAAACCGGTGTGCTAGAAGAAGAATGTTCTACAATGCTTTCTGCCTTTTTTCAGGAATTAAGAGAGAAAAAGAAACAAGCCAAACTTGACAATCTATAAGGGCATGGGTTATACTAACCCCCGAACTAATTGAATAAATCAGAGAAAATAGTCTTTCATTTTAATGCTGCTATCCGGGTCTTGCGCAATGGGACCTGTGAACCTGGTCAGGGTAGGAATACAGCAGCCATAAGCAGACCATCTCATGTGCCGCGAGGGTGCCTGGATGGTGGCATTAAAATGAAAGGCTTTTTTAATTATTTTTTCTTGTTCTATAGTCGGATTTGTGGGAAAATAAGATAAATGAATGATGTGCATAGAAAGGGGAGATATAAATGCTAGAAACCTTACACCTAACCAAGGTATATAAAACAAAGGGTGGAGCTGACGTAAGAGCTTTGGATGATGTATCTATTCAATTCCCAGAAAAAGGTATGGTATTTTTACTGGGTAAGAGTGGTAGTGGTAAATCAACGCTGCTAAACGTATGTGGCGGTTTGGATTCACCAACCAGTGGTTCTATTATTGTAAAAGGTCGCAGTAGTGAACAGTTTAGCCAGAGTGACTTTGATAGCTACAGAAACACCTTTGTAGGTTTTATTTTTCAGGAATATAATATTTTAAGTGAGTTTTCCGTAGAGGATAATATTGCACTTGCGTTGGAACTGCAAGGAAAGCCAAAGGATAAAAAGGTTATTGCAGATCTTTTGGAGCAGGTGGACTTAACAGGATTTGCAAAACGTAAACCAAATACTCTTTCCGGTGGTCAGAAACAGCGTATTGCCATTGCTCGTGCGTTGGTGAAAAATCCAGAAATTATTATGGCAGACGAACCTACAGGTGCACTAGACTCCGCAACAGGAAAACAGGTATTTGATACTTTGAAAAAGTTGTCAAAGGACAAGTTGGTTATTATTGTATCTCACGACCGTGATTTTGCAGAAATGTATGCAGATCGTATTGTAGAATTAAAGGATGGAAAGATTCTTTCTGACGTAACCAAGACCCAGGAACAGCAACAGGCATTAACACAAAATATTAGCATCGTAGGCGATACATTATGTGTAAAGAAAGGTTCCGATTTAAGTGAGCAGGATTTTGCAGAAATCAAAGCCTTCCTTGCAAAAACAGATCGAGATGTAATTATCGCAGGTGGCGAACGTGATGTAAAAACTTTTAAAGAAGCGGCCCATATCAAGGACAATGGAGAAAAAGAAGTATTCAAAGACTCAAGTGAAACACCTGTAGAAAAGATAAATTATTCTCCAGAAGACAGTAAGTTTATCCGTTCCAAATTGCCATTAAAACACGCAATCAAAATTGGTATATCTGGCATGCGTTCGAAACCGATTCGTTTGGCGTTTACTATTATTTTATGTACGGTAGCCTTTACAATGTTTGGCCTTTTATCTACCATGATGTTTTATGATAGCGAGGCTACTTTTAAACAGACTTTGGTGGATTCATCGCAGACTACAATCAAACTTGGAAAAGTATATTCTGTTAAAGAAATCTGGCATTATGCTGGTGAAACCTCAGAATATGAATATGCAAGAGACACCGCATTTACAAAGGCCGAGTTGGAAGAGTATCAGGCTGTTTTTGGACAGGACGCATTTGGTAGTGTTTCTGTATGGTACACATTAGGAATTCAGAGCAAACCATCCCAGTATTGGATAAATGATATCCAGAACGTAGCATATTTGCCAGAGAATAATAGTTTACGTGGTCTCGTAAACGGCGAATATCCAGATGCCATGGATGAGATTTGTATTTCCACTTATATGGCGCAGATGCTATACACCTGTAAATTTTCAGATCCAGAAACAGGTAAAAGTGTAGAGCTTGCTGCCCCAGAAGAAGTAATTGGAAAAGAAATAAACATTGATGCCACTACATATAAAATTGTAGGAATCATAGATAGTGGAATGATTCCAGAGAAATATGAAGCATTAAAAACCTCAGATGGAACAGACTATCAGTTGTATAGTAGCTTCCAGTATGAATTACAAGATGGTATCCATCTTACCCTTTTTGTAAACGAAGAACGTTTGGAAAAAATGGCTGAAGAAGGAAGCATGTACGCAGGAGTAAGTGACTTTGATACACATAATGTGACATCCATAATTCATGCACCAAATGATTCTGAATACGAATTGCCAGAATGGAATAATGCATCCTATTCCAACTATAGCCAGTATGCATCATCCAATATTACATTCTTTGCTGCAGATAAATCGGACTTAGCAGAGGATGAGGTGATTGTTTCTAAGTACGCACTCTACTATGCCTTATCAGACTTGTATGTTCAAGAGCTAAATGAGGCTGCGGAACGTGGTGATTATAGCACCATGGAACAGTATGATGGAAAACTGAGAACAATTACAGAGCTCCAGTCCGGACAAAAGGAAAAAGTAGATCCTGAGACAGGAGAATACGATTGGGTTGAGTTAACAGAAGAAGAAATTGCACAAAGAGAAGCAACCGTAATGGGTTACATAAAAGAAGATGCTGCAAATTTAGTTATTTCCATGAAACTTTTTAATACATATGATCAGCTTCAAATTGGCGATGAGAAAACCTTTAAAGTAGTAGGTGTTTGGGATGTTTCACAAAACTATGGTGACAGATATCTTTTCTCAGACGCAGTTGCAGAAACACTTTGGAATACACAAAAAGAGAATCTTCCAGAGTATGCGGAGTATGAATCTATATATGAAGAGCCAACAGATGCAATCTATGGAACTCTCTATGTACCATATGACCATTCCGAAGAACAGACAAATGCCATTTGGGATATATACAAGGTAAAAGATTATAGTGAAGATGGTAGCAGGGTTACTTTGACAAGTACGCTTATCAGTAACATGGCAATTGTGGATGATATGATTACAGAATTGTCAAAAGTGTTCCTTTACATGGGTATTATTTTAGCGGTGTTTGCTGCATTACTTTTGTCAAATCTTATTTCTGCTTCTATTTCAAATAAGACAAAGGAAATTGGAATTCTTCGTGCAGTCGGTGCAAGAAGTGCAGACGTATTCAAGATTTTCTTCTCAGAAGCGTTTGTCATCACAGCAATTTGTATCCTGGTATCTACCATTGGAAGCAGTGTAAGCTGTTCATTAATTAATGACACCTTGATTTCACTGATTAATGCATCGCTGTTTGTATTTAGTGTTCCATCCTTTATTATTATGGTTGTGATTGCACTACTAACAGCAGTAGTTGCAACCTTCCTTCCAGTACAAAAAGCTGCAAGTAAAAAACCGGTTGAATCTATTCGAGCATTATAAAAATATATGGATAAGTCCAGCGAAGTTTCGCTGGACTTATTTTTATGTATATATCTGTTGACAAAGGGCATACTAGAAAGTATAGTAAAATAGTAGGAATTAAAAAGGCAAAGGTGAAAACGATGAAGATTTCAACAAAAGGAAGATATGCCTTACGCCTCATGATTGATTTGACCATGAACTCTGGAGATAGCCCGGTTCGTGTCAAAGATATCGCCAGTCGTCAGGATATATCAGAAAAGTACCTAGAGCAAATCATTGCTTTATTTAATAAAGCTGGATATGTAAAAAGTATCCGGGGAGCCCAAGGTGGTTACTTACTCACAAAGGAGCCAGAAGAGTACACCGTTGGCATGATCTTACGTCTAGCAGAAGGCAGTATCGCACCAGTTTCCTGCGTAGACGATGCAGCCGGAGGTTGCGATAGAAGAGAAGCTTGCGTGTCTGCAATGCTTTGGGAAAAAATTAATAACGCCGTAAACGAGGTTGTGGATCATACCACGTTACAAGACCTTGTAGATTGGCAAAAAAATATAACAGAATAGAAAGAGGTTCCATATGGAAAAATTGATTTATTTAGATAATGCTGCTACTACTCGTGTTTACCCTGAGGTAGTAGAAGCCATGACTCCATATTTTACAGAGAACTATGGAAATCCAGCAGCCTTTTATAGCTTTTCTAATAGTGCTGGAAAAGCAGTAACAGAAGCCCGCGAAAAGGTAGCATCTTTAATCGGAGCAAAACCAGAAGAAATCTATTTCACAGGTGGTGGAAGCGAATCCGACAACTGGGCACTTAAAGCAACGGCAGAAGCATATGAGAAAAAGGGAAAACACATCATCGCTACTACCATTGAACACCATGCGATTTTGCATACCTGTCAGTGGTTAGAGAAAAAGGGATTTGAAGTGACCTATGTAAATGTAGACGAAGATGGTGTGGTAAAATTGGACGAGCTTGAAGCAGCCATTCGCCCAGATACCATTTTGATTTCGGTTATGGCTGCAAACAACGAAATTGGTACTATTCAGCCATTAAAAGAAATCGGTGAAATCGCCCACAAACACGGTGTGCTTTTCCACACCGACGCGGTACAGGCATTTGCTCATATTCCTATTAATGTAGATGAGATGAATATAGATATGCTTAGTGCCAGTGGTCATAAAATCAACGGACCAAAAGGTATCGGAGTTATGTATATCCGCAAAGGAGTAAAAATCTTATCCTTCATTCATGGTGGAGCTCAGGAGCGTCGCCGCCGTGCCGGTACATTAAATGTGCCTGGTATTGTAGGAATGGGAAAAGCCGTAGAAATTGCTGCGGAAACTATGGAAGAAAAAGGAAAAACTATTTCCGAAATGCGAGACTATTTGATTGAACAGGTATTAGAAAAAGTACCACATGCCAGATTAAATGGTCACAAGACAAACCGTTTACCAAACAATGCAAACTTCTGCTTCCGTTTCATTGAAGGAGAAGGAATGTTGATTTTATTAGATCAAGCAGGTATTTGCGGAAGTAGTGGTTCCGCATGTACTTCAGGTTCATTGGATCCATCCCATGTACTGTTAGCTATCGGCTTGCCTCATGAGATTGCACATGGATCACTTCGTTTGACCTTGTCAGAAGAGAACACAAAAGAAGACATTGACTACACCGTAGAAAAGCTTGCAGAAATTATCGCAAGACTCCGTAGTATGTCGCCACTTTACGAAGATTTTATTAGAAAACAGGAGAAAAAATAATGTATAGCGAAAAAGTAATGGATCATTTTAATAACCCAAGAAATGTGGGAGAAATCGAAAACGCCAGTGGCGTTGGAACAGTAGGAAATGCAAAATGTGGAGACATTATGCGTATCTACTTGGACATTGATGAAAATCAGGTTATCCGTGACGCAAAATTCAAAACCTTTGGTTGCGGTGCAGCAGTAGCTACAAGTAGCATGGCTACAGAACTTGTGGTAGGAAAAACCGTGCAGGAGGCTCTTCATGTAACAAACAAAGCTGTAATGGATGCGTTAGATGGACTCCCACCAGTAAAGGTACATTGTTCCCTTTTAGCAGAAGAAGCCATCCACGCAGCTCTTTGGGATTATGCAGAGAAGAATGGTATTGTAATCGAAGGATTAGAAAAACCGGTTACAGATATCAGTGAACATGAAGAAGAGGAAGAAGAAGACTATTAATGAAGAAAAAAGTAGTAGTAGGCTTATCCGGAGGCGTAGATTCCTCTGTAGCCGCATATTTATTAAAAGAACAGGGATATGATGTCATAGGTGTCACCATGCAGATCTGGCAGGAAGAGGATGTTTTCACGCAGGAAGAAGAAGGTGGATGCTGTGGACTTTCCGCGGTAGACGATGCTCGTCGCGTGGCACAGCTTTTAGATATTCCATATTATGTCATGAATTTCCGTGAAGATTTTCAGAAATCTGTTATCGACTATTTTGTAGATGAATACAAAAAGGGTTGTACCCCAAATCCATGCAATGCATGTAACCGTCATGTGAAATGGGAAGCACTTTTGTCACGTGCAAAAGAAATTGGTGCAGACTACATTGCTACCGGTCATTATGCCCGCATTAAACAGTTAGAAAATGGTCGCTACACTATCCAAAATTCTGTGACTGCCACCAAGGATCAGACCTATGCCTTGTACAATTTAACACAAGATCAGTTGGCATATACTTTGATGCCTGTAGGTGCTTATACAAAGGATGAAATTCGTGAGATTGCAGAACGAATTAAGCTTCCTGTAGCACACAAGCAGGATAGTCAGGATATCTGTTTTATTCCAGACGGAGATTATGCAGGTTTTATCAAACGTGAAACAGGAGCAGAATTTGAAGCTGGTAATTTTGTAGATATAGAGGGCAATGTTCTTGGACAGCACAAGGGTATCATTCATTATACCGTGGGACAGCGTAAAGGTTTGGGACTTACCGCTCCTACACCACTTTTTGTAAAAGAATTGCGCCCAGATACCAATGAAGTAGTTATCTGTCAGTCGGAACAGTTATTTGAAAGTGAATGCTATGTTAAAGATATGAATTATATGGGAATGCCAGAGCTTGTTATGGGTGAAGAAGTAGACGCCATTGGTAAGGTTCGCTATTCCCATAAAGGCGCACCTTGTAAACTGACCTTATTAGAAGATGGCAGAGTGCTTTGTCGTTTTGAGGAGCCACAGCGTGCCATGACACCAGGTCAGGCAGCAGTATTCTATCGTGACGATTATGTTTTATGTGGTGGAACTATCGACCGCAGATAGAATATTGGACAATTTCTCTTTGCGTTTTAGAAAGGAATATTATATGGGAAAAATTTACAACAACGTTTCTGAACTAATTGGAAATACACCTCTCGTGGAACTCAAAAATATAGAAGAAAAATTTGATTTGAAATGTCGTCTTTTAGCAAAGCTGGAATATTTAAATCCAGCAGGCTCAGCGAAAGACCGTGTAGCCAAAGAAATGATAGAGCAGGCAGAGCGAGATGGGATTATACAGCCTGGTGCTACTATTATTGAACCAACCTCTGGAAACACAGGTATCGGTCTTGCATCTATCGCAGCCATTAAAGGCTATAAATGTATTATTGTCATTCCAGATACCATGAGTGTAGAGCGTCAGAATCTAATTAAAGCCTATGGTGCAGAAGTAGTTTTATCCGATGGAAAACTCGGTATGAAAGGTTCCATTGCAAAAGCAGAAGAACTCCAAAAAGAAATTCCAGGAAGCTTTATCCCTGCCCAGTTTGATAACCCAGCCAACTGTGCGGCTCACCGCAAGACCACAGGTCCAGAAATCTGGAGAGATACTGATGGTCGTCTTGATGCCTTCGTAGCAGGTATCGGTACGGGTGGCACTATCACAGGTATTGGCGAGTACCTAAAAGATATGAACCCAGCAGTAAAAGTTATCGGTATGGAACCAGCAGCCTCACCATTTTTATCAAAGGGAATTGGTGGTGCGCACGGTATCCAAGGTATCGGCGCAGGCTTTGCTCCAAGCATCTTAAATCAAAAGATTTATGATGAAATTATTATGATTGAAGACGATGGAGCCATCAAATATGGAAAACTTATCGGAACAGAAGAAGGCTTCCTTGTAGGTATTTCTTCTGGTGGAGCTCTTGCAGCAGCAGTAGAGGTGGCAAAGAGACCAGAATATGAAGGAAAGACTATTGTCGTATTACTTCCAGATAGTGGGGATAGATATTATTCGACGAAATTATTTCAATAAAGTAAGCAAAAAGAGCGATGCATATAAGCATCGCTCTTTATTTGTTATTTCCCAATTCTTTTAATCAAATATGGTATCGCTTCTTCAAAATTCACTCCATACCAAGGTTTTGCAGGATCTTCTAAAGTAAGTCGAATACATTCTGATGTATAATCTGCAGCTACCTTCACAGCCTCTTTCCAATCCATGCCATTCATCATAGCGCCTACACATGTACTAGAGAAGATATCGCCAGTTCCATGATAGCTTACAGGGAGTTTTTCATGTTCATAGTAAGCAAATTCACCAGTAGAACTATCATATCCCATCACGCCAGTCTTGCCTTCTGCAAAACTTACACCAGTCAAGATGCTAATCTTTGCACCTAAATCACAAAGTTTCTGAAGCATTTCTTTTACATATTCTTCATCGTATTCTGTCTTATATTCCATACCTGTCATGAAACATGCCTCTGTAATATTTGGAACAATGATATCCGCTTTTCCGCAAAGGGTAGCCATGTGTTTTGCGAATGCTTCGTCAAATGCAGGATAAAGCTTTCCGTTGTCAGCCATAGCAGGGTCTACAAAAAGGATATTCGATTCTGTTTTAAACTGGTCAAAGAAATTTTTCATTAAATCGATTTGTTCAAAAGAACCAAGGTATCCTGTGTATACAGCATCAAATTTCATTTTTTCTTCCACCCAGTGCTCTGCGATAGGCTCAATCTGATCTGTTAAATCCTTGCAGGTAAAGCGTGAAAACATAGTGTGTGTAGAAAGTACTGCAGTTGGTAAAATGGCAGCTTCTACTCCCATCGCTGAAATAATAGGAAGTGCTACGGTTAAAGAGCATTTTCCTACACATGATATATCTTGTATGGTTACGATTCGTTTCATAATATTTCCTCCAATCGTTTATTGCTTGCGTACAATTTTTATGATAACTCATTATATTCCATTTTGGTCTTATTAATAGTATCAATTTTAAAATATTTTTCAATACCAGATTTGCAATAATGTTTTTTATAAAGTGCATCCAAACCTCGTTGAAAGAAATGGGAAACTATGGTATGATACTTAAGTCAAAATATGTTTACTATGGGTGTCCAGCGTAAACTTTGCTCGGAGGTAGAGATATGTTTCAGAAGAAACAGACAATTTATAGCGAAACTCAGGGCGTTTGTATTGTAGAAAACATCGTACAATTACCAGCAGGAAAAGGAGAGACACTTCCTTATTATGTGTTGAAATCCGTGTTTGACGGAAAGACTTCTTATATACCTGTAAACAACCATCAGGTAAACTTGCGTGAACTTTTTACAGAAGAGGAAGCAAAGGAATTATTACAAAATCCTGAGTTGGAAAAGAATGAACAGTTGAAGGCAGCGGTGGATTATGTGCTGCAGTCAAAGGAGTAATTATGGCAAATTATCATAATCATTATAACAATCACAACAGCCATAACAATCATGGCAACCATAATAATCGTAACCAGCACAACAACCAGAACAAAGACAATCAGGTAATCAATACGTTCGTTCTTGGAACAAAAGAATTAGATGATAAAAATGCTGAGTTCCAGTATGACAAAGGCTGGTACATCATCACGGATATTATTGGTGAAGAAAAGAATGTGATTTACAAATCTAAAAATGCACAGGAAGCATATACTAAGTGGAATGTGTATATCGGACGTAAAAAAGAACGTCCACAGAGAACTGAAAAAGCAGAATAATCCAAAAGTTTGAAATAGAAAGTTGGTGAGTGCATGTCGTATACGGCTTTATACCGTAAGTTCCGTCCGCAGGAATTTGAAGATGTAAAAGGACAGGACCACATTGTAACAACCTTGAAAAACCAAATAAAGGCTGACCGCATCGGACATGCATATCTTTTTTGTGGAACCAGAGGAACTGGTAAAACTACAGTTGCCAAGATTTTCGCAAAGGCAGTTAACTGCGAGCAGCCAGTAGATGGAAGTCCATGTGGCGAGTGTGCCATTTGTAAGGCTATAGCAGATGGTTCTTCAATGAACGTCATCGAAATTGATGCTGCTTCCAACAACGGTGTAGATAATATTCGTCAGATTCGAGAGGAAGTAACCTACCGACCTACTGAAGGAAAATATAAAGTTTACATCATCGACGAAGTGCATATGCTTTCCGCAGGTGCATTTAACGCATTGTTAAAAACTTTAGAAGAACCACCATCTTACGTAATTTTCATTTTGGCAACCACAGAAGCCCACAAGATTCCTATTACAATTTTGTCCCGTTGCCAGAGATATGATTTCCATCGTATTTCCATCGACACCATCGCAGGTCGTCTTATGGATTTGATGGCAGAAGAAAATGTAGATGTAGAAGAAAAAGCCATCCGTTATGTGGCAAAAGCAGGGGATGGTTCTATGCGAGATGCGCTGTCTCTTTTGGATCAGTGTATCGCTTTTCACTTAGGTGAGACCCTTACCTATGAAAATGTATTAGAAGTATTAGGTGCAGTAGATACAGAAATTTTTTCTCGTTTACTTCGCCAGATTATAAATAAAGATATCACAGGAGCTATTGGCACGTTGGATGCCTTAGTAGATGAAGGTCGTGAAATGGGCCAGATGGTAAATGACTTTACCTGGTACTTAAGAAACCTTCTCCTTATGCAGAGTTCTGATGATATGGAAGATGTGTTGGATATGTCGAAAGAACATATCGCTGCATTAAAAGAAGAAGCTCAGCTGGTAAAACCAGAGGTGCTCATGCGTTATATCCGTATTTTCTCAGAACTTGGTAACCAAGTAAAATATGCCACACAGAAGCGTATTCTTATTGAAATTGCCATCATCAAATTGTGTAAGCCACAGATGGAAAAGGATTATGAATCTGTTATGGACCGATTGGCTAGCTTAGAGGCAAAGATTGCAAATGGTGTGCCGGTGGCAGCGGTTAACAATGCAGGCGCAAATGCCAGTGCAGCGGTTTCTGCTGTTCCAGTAGAAAAGCCACAGTTGCCAAAAGCAATTCCAGAAGATATTCAACAGGTAATTAAAAACTGGAAACCTATTCTTTCTGAGATAGGAGCAATTTCCAAAACGTACCTTACGAAGGCGGTGCCATCATTAGGAAACAGTGGGGAATTGCTGTTAGTGTTAGATGATGAAAATGCCTATGCATATTTGAATGAAAATCGTTCTGGTTGCATAGACAATTTAAAAGATGTTATAGCACAAAGAATTGATAAAGAAATAGAAGTTGTCGTTCGAAAAAATGAATCTGGACTTTCTGCAAAGGAAACAGTGCCAGATTTACGAGACTTAATTCAATTTGATATAGAAGAAGAAAATTTTTAATTTAAGGTTCAGGAGGACGAAGTAATGGCAAAAAGAGGTGGATTCCCAGGCGGTATGCCAGGAAACATGAACAACCTTATGAAACAGGCGCAGAGAATGCAGCGTCAGATGGAAGAAGCACAGAAAGCTATGGAAGAAATGGAAGCTACAGCAACAGCTGGTGGTGGAGCTGTAGAAGTAACTGTTTCTGGTAAAAAAGAAGTTTTAAAAGTAAAACTTGCAGAAGAAGTAGTTGACCCAGATGATATCGAAATGTTAGAAGACCTAATCGTTGCAGCTACAAATGAAGCATTAAGAAAAATTGATGATGCTTCACAGCAGTCTATGTCAAAAATCACAGGAGGTCTTGGCGGTGGAATGTTTTAATCCAAACTAAGCCAAGAAGAAAATGGATTACTATAGCAAACAAATTTCCAAATTGATAGAAGAATTTTCTGCCTTGCCAGGAATTGGTGCTAAATCAGCCCAGAGATTGGCGTTTCATGTGCTCAATATGCCAATGGAACAGGTGGAAAGTTTATCTTCTGCAATTTTAGAAGCAAAAAAGAATGTAAAATACTGTAAATTCTGTTATACTCTTACCGACGATGAGGTCTGTCCAATATGTAAGGACCATGCCCGCAACCATAAAACCATTATGGTAGTGGAGAATACCAGGGATTTGGCAGCTTATGAAAAAACTGGCAAATTCGAAGGGGTTTACCATGTATTGCATGGCGCGATTTCGCCAATGCTAGGAATAGGACCAAATGACATCAAGTTAAAAGAGCTAATGGTTCGACTGGAACAAGATGTGGATGAAGTTATCGTAGCCACCAATTCCAGTTTGGAAGGGGAAACCACGGCTATGTATATTAGCAAGTTGATTAAGCCTACC
The DNA here is from genome assembly GCA_045544235.1 of Agathobacter sp. GTDB lineage: Bacteria > Bacillota > Clostridia > Lachnospirales > Lachnospiraceae > Roseburia. Next base: position 30,872 of record JAZPYQ010000008.1, read on the forward strand.
GGTATCAAAGTAACACGAATTGCCAGCGGCGTGCCAGTTGGCGGTGATTTGGAATATATTGATGAAGTAACATTATTAAGAGCCTTAGAAGGCCGTACAGAATTATAAGAGAAAGGGAAGACGATGAACAACTTAGAGCTCTCCAAAATTGCGAACGAAGTTCGCAAAGGCATTGTAAAATCAACACACAGTGCAAAGTCTGGACATCCAGGCGGATCTTTGTCAGCAGCTGACATTATCACTTATCTTTATTTTGAAGAAATGAAGGTAGACCCAAAAAATCCACAGTGG
>JAZPYQ010000009.1:0-34619 GCA_045544235.1 Agathobacter sp.
ACAAAATGTATCGAATGTAACCAGTGTTCATATGTATGTCCACACGCTGCAATCCGTCCAGTAGCTATGACAGAAGCAGAAGCTGCTAACGCTCCAGAAGGAATGCAGATGAAAGACTTAATGCAGATGCCTGGATACAAATTCGCTATCGTTGTTTCAGCTTACGACTGTACAGGTTGTGGATCATGTGTAAACGTATGTCCAGACAAAGTACAGGCTATCACAATGCAGAACTTCGAAGCTAACGCTGACGAACAGAAATACTTCGATTACGCAGTTACTCTTCCAGATAAAGAAGATGTTATCGAAAAATTCAAACTCGTTTCAGTTAAAGGTTCTCAGTTCAAACAGCCATTACTTGAGTTCTCAGGCGCATGTGCTGGTTGTGGAGAAACACCTTATGCTAAATTAATTACACAGTTATTTGGTGAAAGAATGTACATTGCTAACGCAACAGGATGTTCTTCAATTTGGGGTAACTCATCACCATCTACACCATATACAATCAACAAGAGAGGACAGGGCCCAGCTTGGTCTAACTCATTGTTTGAAGATGCTGCTGAATTTGGTTATGGTATGTTACTTGCTCAGAGAGCAATCCGTGACAGACTTAAAGCTGAATTAGACGTTCTTGCTGAAACAGCAAATGATGACGTTAAAGCTGCTATCGCTGAATGGAATGATACATTCAACAGTGGTATCACAAATGGTGCTGCTACAGATAAATTAGTTGCTGCATTAGAAGCATGCGGATGCGACAAAGCTAACGAAATCCTTAAAGAAAAAGATTACTTATCTAAGAAATCTCAGTGGGTATTCGGTGGTGACGGATGGGCATACGACATCGGTTTCGGTGGTGTTGACCACATCTTAGCATCTGGTAAAGATATCAACGTTATGGTATTCGATACAGAAGTTTACTCTAACACAGGTGGACAGTCTTCTAAATCTACACCAGTTGGTGCTATTGCACAGTTCGCAGCTGGCGGTAAAGAAACTAAGAAGAAAGACCTTGCTGGTATCGCAATGAGCTATGGTTATGTATATGTTGCACACATCTCTATGGGTGCTGACATGAACCAGACTGTAAAAGCATTAGCAGAAGCTGAAGCTTATCCAGGACCATCATTAATCATCGCTTACGCTCCATGTATCAACCATGGTATCCGTAAAGGTATGAGCAAAGCTCAGACAGAAGAAAAACTTGCTGTAGAATCAGGCTACTGGCATAACTTCCGTTTCAATCCAGAACTCAAAGCAGCTGGAAAGAACGCATTTAGCTTAGATAGCAAAGAACCTACAGGCGATTATCAGGAATTCTTGAAGGGTGAAAACCGTTATGCATCTCTTGCTAAGTTCAACCCAGAAAGAGCTGCTGAATTATTCGCTCAGTCTGAAGCAAACGCTAAAGAACGTTACGAACACTTAAAGAAATTAGTTACACTTTACGCTGGTGAAGAGTAAAATGAACTAAGCTTCGTAATAAAGCAATAGAATTAAAATCCCGACAGAGAAATCTGTCGGGATTTTTTTGCTTGGTATGTAAGTTATAAATTATATAATTAATTGTGATAACAAATGATGCATTTTTTCGTTGCTCCATACGGAATTCTCCTTTATAATGGGAATATGTTTTTGTAACTTGAAGAAAAGGAGAACTCATTATGAACAACATGGAAGCTTTAAGAGCAATTGATATGGAAGTGGCTACAGCCATTGATAATGAATTTGATAGACAGAATAGTCATATCGAACTTATTGCATCAGAAAACTGGGTAAGTCCAGCTGTTATGCAGGCAATGGGAACAGTTATGACAAATAAATACGCAGAAGGATATCCAGGAAAGAGATACTATGGTGGATGTGACTGTGTAGACGTAGTAGAAGATTTGGCTAGAGATAGAGCAAAAGAACTCTTTGGTTGTGAATATGTAAATGTACAGCCACACTCTGGTGCACAGGCAAATATGGCAGTGCAGTTTGCTATGCTTCAGCCTGGTGATACTGTTATGGGTATGAATTTAGACCACGGCGGACATTTATCACATGGTTCACCAGCAAACTTCTCTGGTACATATTTTAATATTGTACCTTACGGAGTAAACGATGAAGGCTTTATTGATTACGATGAAGTAATGAAAATTGCTATGGAATGTAAACCTAAAATGATTATTGCAGGTGCTTCTGCTTATGCTAGAACCATTGATTTCAAGAAATTCCGTGAAATTGCAGATGCATGCGGGGCTCTTCTTATGGTAGATATTGCCCACATTGCAGGACTTGTTGCTGCGGGACTTCATCCAAGCCCAATTCCATATGCAGATGTTGTTACAACAACAACTCATAAAACACTTCGTGGACCACGTGGTGGCATGATTATGGCAAGCCAGGAAGTAGCAGATAAGTTTAACTTTAACAAAGCGGTATTCCCAGGTATCCAGGGTGGACCACTTATGCACGTAATTGCAGCAAAGGCTGTATGTTTTAAAGAAGCGTTAGATCCATCTTTCAAAGTATATCAGCAGGGTGTTATTGATAATGCACAGGCTCTTTGTAAAGGGCTTATGGATAGAGATATTAAGATTGTATCTGGTGGAACAGATAATCACCTGATGCTTGTTGATTTAACTCCTTATAAATTAACAGGAAAAGCAATGGAAAAACTTCTTGATGCTGCTCATATTACCTGCAATAAGAACACAATTCCAAATGATTCAAAATCACCATTTGTAACTAGTGGTTTGCGTCTTGGTACACCAGCAGTTACATCTCGTGGTATGAATACAGAAGATATGGATAAAATTGCAGAAGCAATTGCTATGTTAATCAAAGAAGGCGAAAGTGCAATTGAAAAAGCACGTGCAATTGTGGATGAATTAACAGCTAAGTATCCATTGGCAAGATAATTATTATATATGAAAAAACAGAAAAGAGAATGCTCCAAGCAAATTCACTACAAAAGGAGCATTCTCTTTTTGAGACTTTACAGTTTTTTGTTACATACTTGAAAAGTGTGTGTGAAAATGGTACAATTATTCATAATATGGGTAAAACTCGAGGAGGAAACGCGATGGCGGGCTTGCTGGAAACAATTGCAAAGCAACTGCTTGGTTCGAACACTAGAAAAAGTACTAGAAAACCAGTTGCACCAAAAACTGCATCAAGTACAACAGTTAAAGTAAGACCTGTTGTTACACCAACAGCCGACGAATGGGTGAAGAATTCAACCATCTCAGAATCAGTTGAGACAAAGTCAGCTATCACAGCAATAGACCGTACCATTAAGCGTGAAAGGATACAGACAGAAGTGGGAAAAGAAGATTACTTATTAACTCAAATTGATGAATTTCGTGAGAAAGCACAGCAGCTCCAGGAATTATTGCTTTCAAAAGAAACAAAAGTTATGGAGCTTCAGCATATCGTAGATGAAAGAGAAGGAAAAGCAAGAGAACTTGAAAACATCTTAAATGAACGTCAGAGAAAAGCAGATGGTATTACAGCTGAAGTGTCAAAGCAGATTGATACATTAATTGAGAAAGTTTCTGCTAAGATGGACGAAATTGGTGTTGCGATTGGCGACGAGTTGAAAGATGGACAGAAATTGAATGCACAGCAGGCTGAAGAATTAAAAGAGACACTCGCTTCTTTAAATGAACAGCTTGAAACTATCAAAACAGATCTATCTGAAAAAGTACATTCTGAGAATGTAAAGTGTTATCGCAATATCTCTGACCTTTTCAAGAGTACAGAAGAAAAATTAGATAATTTGGAATGTGTAGAACAGAAAGTGGATTCTGTTCGCAAATGTACTATTGCCATTATTGTTCTTACAGTGATTAATATGTTGGGACTTACGGCGCTTGCGCTTTATGAAATGGGCGTTTTCCAATTATTATTAGGCTAATAGAATTTTAAAGGGACTGACGGTTTGCGACAGTCCCTTTTTTAAAAATTTAATGGCAAATAATGGGTTGAAATGAGGAAAAATATATGTTTGAAAGAAATGTTTGGGTGGTTGGACATAAAAATCCAGACACGGATTCCATATGTGCTGCTATTGCTTATGCAGAATTAAAAAATAGACTGGCTGAAAAAAGCGGAGAAGAAAAAATACGTTATGTGCCTTCCAGAGCAGGAGAAGTGAATGCGGAAACGGCATATGTTTTGTCATATTTTGGTATAAAAGCACCAGAATATATTGCAGATGTTGGAACACAGATTCGAGATATTGCATATCGCAGAAATAATGGTGTAAGTAGTCATCTTTCTATGAAAAAAGCATGGGAGATGATGAAAGAGTTAAATGTTGTGACGTTACCAGTTGTAAATGAACGAAATAAACTAGAAGGTATTATTGTGACTGGGGATATTGCGACATCCTATATGGATGTATATGATAATTCCGTTTTATCTACCGCTAAAACAAAGTATAAAAATATGGTAGAAACCATTAATGGTAAAATGGTTACGGGGAATGAACATGGATACTTTATGCGAGGTAAGGTTGTTATGGCAACGGGGTCCGCTGAAGTAACACGTTCTGTATTAGAGCCAGATGATTTGGTTATTGTTGGTGATAACGAGGATGTTCAGTTGGTATCGATTGAATCTGGATGTAGCTGTATTATCATTACGAATGGGTTGGTCATTAGTGATGAAGTTATTAGCAAGGCAAAAGAAAAAGAAGTGGTGATTATTAGTTCGCCATTCGATTCGTTTACGGTTTCACGACTGATAAATCAGAGTATGCCAATTAAATTCTTTATGACTACGGAAAATATTGTGTCATTTGAATTGGATGATTATGTGAATGAAGTAAGAGAGATGACTGCAAAGATTCGTCATCGTGATTTTCCAATTGTAGATGAAAATCAAAACTATGTAGGGATGTTTTCACGTAGAAACTTGTTGGATATACAAAAGAAACAGTTGATTTTGGTGGATCACAATGAGAAATCCCAAGCCGTGGATAATATAGAAGAAGCAGAGATTTTAGAGATTGTGGATCATCACAGATTAGGATCTCTTGAGACGATTGCTCCGGTATATTTTCGTAATCAGCCATTAGGCAGTACATCTACGATTATATATCAGATTTATCAAGAGAAAGGGGTAGCTGTTCCAACAGATATTGCAGGAATTCTCTGCGCTGCGATTGTTTCGGATACATTGATGTTCCGTTCACCAACATGTACGGATATGGACGAAGTGGCAGCAAGAGAGTTAGCTCAGATTGCGGATGTGGATATCGAAACCTTGGCTCGTAATATGTTTGAGGCAGGTAGTGATTTTGATGCAAAAACAGAAGAGGAAATCTTAAATCAGGATTTCAAAGTCTTTTATTCTGGAGACATTGCCTTTGGTGTATCTCAGGTAAGTGCAATGGGACAGAAGGAATTGGATAAAGTAAGAGAACGTATAGAAAAAAGTTTGCCAGCCATGAGTGTGGAAAAGAAAGTGCAAATGATTTTCGTAATGCTTACAGATATTATGGAAGAAAAAACCACATTAATTTGTTATGGATCTGATGCAGAGACCATTGCAAAAGAAGCATTCAAATGTGAACTATCTAATGGTGCATTTGTTTTAGAAAATGTTGTGTCTAGAAAAAAACAGCTGATTCCAGCACTTATGAATGCTTTTACAGAAAGGATGTTTTAATGAAGTTTACGAAGTTACATGGATGTGGAAATGGATATATTTATGTAAATTTATTCGAAGAAAAATTGGATAATCCGGCTGAAATGTCGATAAAGGTCAGTGATCATCATTTTGGTATTGGATCGGATGGGTTGATTACGATTGGACCTTCTGAAATTGCTGATTTTACTATGCATATATATAACGCAGATGGCTCTGAAGCTGAAATGTGTGGAAATGGTGTACGCTGTGTTGGAAAATATGTATATGACCATGGTCTGACGGACAAAACAGAAGTTGCTGTGGAGACTGGGGCTGGAATTAAATATCTTACTTTGAATATAGAAGATGGCAAGGTTGCTACGGTTCGAGTGGATATGGGCGAACCTATTTTTGAACCAGCAAAGATACCAGTGGTAGCGGACAGCAATCCAGTCATCCAAGAACCAATTCTTGTGGGAGATAAGGAGTGGAAAATGACTTGTGTTTCAATGGGAAATCCTCATGCAGTCATCTTTGTGGATGATGTAAAAGACTTTCCGTTGGAAACCTATGGCCCATTATTTGAAAACCATGAGCGTTTTCCAAAGCGTACCAACACAGAGTTTGTAAAGGTGGTATCGCCTACAGAAACTTATATGAGAGTGTGGGAAAGAGGCTCTGCTGAGACTTGGGCCTGTGGAACAGGTACTTGTGCTACGGTAGTGGCTTGCATTTTAAATGGATTAACAGAGAGAAAGGTATTAGTTCACTTGCTAGGTGGTGATTTGGTGATTGAATGGGATGAGAAAACCAATCATGTTTTTATGACAGGACCAGCTACCGAAGTATTTAGTGGCGAATATAATGAATAAGGGGATAAAAGATATGCAGATTCGTAAATTAGTTGAAAAAATGGAATACACCTTGTTGGCAGGAAATTTAGATGCAGAGATTACTTCCTTGGTGTATGATTCTAGAAAAGTAAAACCAGGCTCTATTTTTGTATGCATCCCAGGTTCAGTTCGAGACGGACACGATTTTATTCCTGCGGTTATGGGAGATGGAGCAGTAGCTTTCGTAGTAGAAAAAGATGTAGAACTTATTGATGGTTTTACATATATTAAAGTTCCAGATTGTAGAAAGGCCTTGGCGGAATTGTCTGCTGCATATTTTGGTTATCCTGCAGAGCAGTTAAAAACTATTGGTATTACTGGTACAAAGGGTAAGACAACAACCACCTATTTGGTAAAATCTATATTGGAGTCTGCTGGTATTAAAACAGGTCTTATTGGTACAATTGAGTCTATTATAGGGGATGTACGTATTCCATCTGTAAATACAACACCAGAATCATATATTGTGCAGGAGACCTTTAGAAAGATGGTAGATGCAGGACTGGAAGCTGTTGTTATGGAAGTATCTTCTCAGGCGCTCATGATGCATCGAGTATCCGGTTTTACATTTGATATTGGTGTATTTACAAATCTTTCACCAGATCATATTGGTGGACATGAACATAAAGATTTTGATGATTACATGCATTGTAAGAGCCTTTTGTTCCAGCAATGTAAACATGGTATTTTCAATGGAGATAGTGAACATTTAGAAGGTATTATGAAGGGTCACACTTGCGATGTGGAAACATTTGGCTATGGTGAAAATAACGATTTACGTGCATTAAATGTGGAATTGTTAAAAGAACATGGTGCATTAGGTGTAAAATATCGAACAGAAGGACTTATTTCTTTTGATGTTGAAGTAAACGTGCCTGGTTCGTTTAGTGTATACAATTCTTTGACTGCTATTGCTATTTGTCATCATTTTGGTGTAGCAGAAGATGTAATCAAAGAGGCGTTAAAACATGTCAGTGTAAAAGGTCGTATTGAAATTGTTCCTGTAACCAAGAGTTATACCATTATGATTGATTACGCACACAATGCCATGGCGTTGGAAAGCTTACTTACCACTATTAAAGAATATGAACCTGCTCGATTGGTTTGCTTGTTTGGTTGTGGTGGTAACCGTGCAAAATCTCGTCGTTATGAAATGGGAGAAGTTTCTTCACGTTTGGCAGATCTTACGGTAGTTACTTCTGACAATCCTCGTGATGAGGAACCTATGGATATTATCAATGATATCCTGATTGGTGTGAAAAAGGCAGATGGTGCTTATGTAACTGTGCCAGATCGTAAAGAAGCCATTAAATATTGTATGGAAAATGCTCAGGATGGCGATATCATTGTGTTAGCTGGAAAAGGCCATGAGGATTACCAGGAGATTAAGGGAATCAAATCCCATATGGATGAGAGAGAATTGATTGCAGATATCATTAAAGAAAATCCAAATATTAAATTATAGAGGGGATGCATATGTCATTATTTAAGGGGGCAGGAGTGGCGCTAGTTACTCCATTTCATGAAGACCAAAGCGTAAACTATGAAGAACTAGGGCGTATATTGGAATTTCAGATTGCTGGTGGAACTGATGCAGTGATTGTATGTGGAACTACTGGAGAACCTGTTACGATGACAGAGGAAGAGCGTCTTTCTGTTATTGAATATACAGTAAAAACAGTGGCTGGAAGAATTCCAGTTATTGCAGGAAGCGGTGGAAATTGTACCAATAGTGTTATTTCTTTTTCAAAGAAATGCCAGCAGTTGGGTGTAGATGGACTTCTTGTGGTGACACCATATTATAACAAGTGTACACAGAACGGGTTATATCTTCATTATAAGATGGTGGCAGAATCGGTTGATTTACCAATTATCATGTATAATGTTCCTAGCAGGACTGGACTTAATATGCTACCAGAGACTGCAGCCCGACTGGGAAAAGATTTTAAAAATATTGTAGCCTTAAAAGAAGCTTGCGGTGATTTGGTACAAGTGGAAAAAGTAATTGCATTAGCAGAGGAAAATCTGGAGATATATTCGGGTAATGACGATCAGATTATACCTATTATGAAACTGGGTGGAGTAGGTGTTATCTCTGTATTATCCAATATCGCACCAAAAGAAACCCATGAGATGACAGCGGCTTATTTCGCAGGTGATGTGGAAAAAGCAGATGCGCTTCAGGAAAAATACTTGGGTGTAGTTCGTGAATTGTTCTGTGAAGTAAATCCAATACCAGTAAAGAAAGCGTTAGAATACCTTGGGTATAAAACTAGAACACTTCGCATGCCTCTTACGGAAATGGAAGAAGAAAACGCAAAACGATTAAAAGCTGAGATGGACAAAATAGATTTAAAGTAAAAGTTATATGGAGATTTAATAAATGGCAAAACAAACGTGGAAGCCAGGCAACATGCTAAACCCTGTACCAGCGGTAATGGTGTCTGTAGCAGATAAAGATGGAAAGCCTAATATCATAACAATAGCATGGGCTGGAACAGTATGTACGAATCCACCAATGGTGTCTATTTCTGTGAGACCAGAAAGATATTCTTATCATATGATTGAGGAAACAGGTGAATTTGTAATCAATCTGACTACAGAAGAGTTGGTAAAGGCATGTGATTATTGTGGTGTAACCAGTGGAAGAGATGTAGATAAATTTAAAGAAATGAATCTTACTCCTTTTCCAGTGGAGAATTGCAGTGTACCTGGGATTAAAGAAAGCCCAGTAAATATTGCCTGTAAAGTGGTAAAAAAAGAAGAATTAGGCTGCCATCATATGTTTTTAGCAGAAGTAGTTAGCGTGACAGTAGATGACGAGCATATGAATGAAACTGGAAAATTCTTAATCAACGAGTTGGGGCTTGTGATGTATTCCCATGGAGAATATTTTTCAATGGGAGAAAAGCTTGGAAAATTCGGATATTCAATCCAAAAGAAGTAACTACATTGTAAGCAAGGGGATGTCGCAAAATACAAATTTGTGGCATCCCCTTTGGGTATTAGCTGAGTAGTTCGTCCATAAGATGCATATAGACGTCTTCGTGTTTCTTTTTCCAATTGTTACAGATGGCTTCAGCCTGTTCTTTGTTTTTTACAGATATGGTTAAGTCAATCATGGTTTGGTTGTCAGAACGTACCTGACAACGAACCGCATAGTTGAGATTGGTTGTTTTATAATAGTCTGCAATGACGGAAGTTTCCTGACGAAGCTCCATTTTGTTTTCTTCAAAGAACTTCAGTACGTCCTGAGTAATACCTTCTGTGATTTTGTCGGAAAAGAAGTTTAGAGTTTCTTTTCCAGCAGAAGTGAGGGTGTACTGTGTGTTGGAATGGGTAGACTCTGCAAGAATTAAATCTGCATCTACAAGATTCCCAATTACTTCCTGTACTCGGAAGTAGTCAGTATAGTCGTGTTCTAAGAAAAAGTTAGAAATCTGTGTGTTGGATAATGGAAATCCAGCTTTGTCTAACATATATAAAATCGTAAGTTTGTATATTGTAAATGGTTCTGCCATATATAAACCTCTTTCTAAAAATTAATTCTTCCATATCATAAAATGAAATAAGATTTTTTTCAATTCCCAATTTTATAAAATTGGGAATCGTTTATTGGAATGGTTCAAAACATCGGCCTTGCCAGGTGCTTCGTTCTTTCATACGTTTCTGTATGGTGTTTAATACGCGTTTTTTATCTGTGCTCCATAAAGGGGCTATTAATAATTGGCGCGGACCATCGCCGGTAATGCGATGTATTGTCATTGTTGATGGTAAAATTTCCAGACAATCAATGATAAAATCACAATATTCTTCAAGATCAAAGAGTGGGAATGGTGATTTTTCATATTCATTTGCCAGTTGTGTGTTCTTTAATATATGTAATAGTTGTAGCTTTATCCCAGAAATAGGAGAGTGTGCTACATGAGAAACTGTTTCTAGCATCATTTCTCTAGTTTCGCCAGGAAGTCCTAAAATGATATGGGTGATAACAGGGATGCCACGAGAATGTAGTCGATTAACGGCGTCGTCATAAACGGTGAGGCTTGAGTGTGTGTTCAATTTCTCGTGGGTTTGACTATGAATGGTTTGTAGTCCCAGTTCAATCCATATTGGTTTTTTTAATGATAATTCCTGTAGCAAATCTAAAACTTCATCCGATAGACAGTCGCTCCTAGTTCCAATGGAAAGCGCAACGATTTCAGGATGTGTTATTGCCTCTGTAAAAATGCGTCGAAGATGGTCTATTGGAGCATAGGTGTTGGTAAAAGCTTGGAAATAAGCTATGAATTTGTTGCAATCCGTCTTATTTTGAATGCGAGATTTGGCTTCTTCTATCTGTGTCAAAATAGAAACATTGTAATCTGCTGCAAAATCTCCAGAACCGCCTTCGCTACAAAAAGTACAGCCGCCATAACCAAGGAAACCATCGCGATTTGGACAACTCATTCCACCATTTAAGGAGAGACGATAGACTTTTTCGCCGAAGGTTTGTTTGCAATATTCATTTAATGAAAAATATCTTTTGTCTCCATAATGAGACGGAATTGTTTGCTGTTGCATAGAATACCTGTTTTGTTTCACTCTTTTTTATAAAATGTTTGCTTTCACTGCCTGACTTACGGCTTCTGCTACACGAGGATCAAAGGCTTCAGGCATGATGAAATCTTCGTTTAATTCTTCATCAGAAACTAGGGCTGCCAAGGCTTCTGCGGCAGCAAGCTTCATTTCATCTGTAATCTGTGAAGCACGACCTTCCAAAGCTCCTTTAAATATACCAGGGAAGGCAATGACATTATTTACCTGATTTGGGAAATCACTACGTCCAGTACCCACAATGCGTGCTCCAGCAGCTTTTGCTACGTCTGGCATAATTTCAGGAACTGGATTTGCCATGGCAAATAAAATGGCATCTGAGTTCATAGTGGCAACCATTTCTGGAGTCACAATGTTTGGAGCTGAAACCCCGACGAAAATATCTGCCTGCTTTAATGCATCAGCAAGTGTACCAGTTTCGTGGGAAAGGTTTGTGACTTCTGTCATTTTTTTCTGCATCCAGTTGAGGTTCGGATAATCTTTTCCGATGATACCTTCTTTATCGCACATGATAACATTGGTAAAACCGTAGCGTAGTAGAAGTTTGGTGATTGCAACACCTGCGGAGCCTGCACCGTTAACTACGACTTTACAATCTTCTTTTTTCTTTCCTGTAATGCGAAGTCCGTTGATAACACCAGTAAGGACAACGATAGCAGTACCATGCTGATCGTCATGAAATACAGGAATATCCAAAATTTCTTTCAAACGTTCTTCGATTTCAAAACAACGTGGCGCAGAAATGTCTTCTAAGTTGATTCCACCAAAACCAGGCGCCATATGTTTTACCGCAGCGATGATTTCTTCTGTATCTTGGGTGTCTAGACAGATTGGAACAGCATTTACATTGCCAAACTCTTTGAATAAAACACATTTTCCCTCCATAACGGGCATGGCAGCATATGGACCAATATTTCCCAATCCTAAAACAGCACTTCCGTCTGATACAACAGCTACCGTGTTAGATTTCCAAGTGTATGTATAAGCGGCAGATTTGTCTTCTGCGATTACTTTACATGGTTCTGCAACACCAGGTGTATAGGCAATAGCCAGATCTTCTCTGGAGTTGACCTTTGATTTTGCGGTTGTTTCTAATTTGCCATTCCATTCCTTGTGAGAAAGAAGGGCCTTTTCTTTCATATCCATACAGATTCTCCTAAAATAAATGATTAGCTAAAGTGTATCAAACCCATAAGTACAAATCAAGAAAAAAGGACTTCCTATTTCGAAAAATATGGTATATAATGAGTGCATCGAAAATCATTAGTCGTTTCGGACATTATCCCAAAAGAATTTGGAGTTGAATAGGAGAATTTATGAGAGAAAAATATGAAAGTCTTTCACTAACTGTATTAAAAGACCTTGCGAAAGCTCGAGGTATCAAGGGCCTTACTGGTTTGAAGAAAGAGCAGATTGTAGAATTGATGCTTGCAGAAGATGAAAAAGAAAAAGCAAAACCAGCATCTGCGCAGACAGAAAAGAAAAGTGTCGTTTACACTACCACAAAAGATGCTAGTCAGACTTCTGTTGTAAGAGAAGAAAACACAGAGTTGGATAGCGGACAGGTAGCAGATGGTATTTTGGAAGTTATGGCAGATGGATTTGGATTTATTCGTTGTGAAAACTTCCTGCCAGGTGAAAATGATATTTATGTGTCTCCAGCACAGATTCGTCGTTTTAATCTTAAAACAGGTGATATGGTGCGTGGCGGAATTCGTGTAAAGAATCAGGGAGAAAAGTTTGCTGCACTTTTATATGTTAGCAGTGTAAATGGATACAAGCCAGAAGAGGTTGGCAGAAGACCAAACTTTGAAGATTTGACACCTATTTTCCCAAATGAACGTATTCATTTGGACAGACCAGGTGCTAGCGTAGCTATGAGAGTGGTAGATTTGGTATCGCCTGTTGGTAAGGGACAGCGTGGTATGATTGTTTCCCAGCCAAAAGCAGGTAAGACTACATTATTAAAAGAAATAGCAAATTCTATCACACAGAACAATCCAGAAATGCATCTTATTATTCTTCTTATTGATGAAAGACCAGAAGAAGTAACAGATATGAAGGAATCTGTAAAGGGAACAAATGTAGAAGTTATTCATTCTACATTTGATGAACTGCCAGAACATCACAAACGTGTATCAGAGATGGTTATTGAGCGTGCAAAACGTTTAGTAGAACACAAACAGGATGTTATCATTTTATTAGACAGTATCACACGTTTGGCAAGAGCATATAACTTAACTGTTCAGCCAAGTGGACGTACTTTATCTGGTGGTCTTGACCCAGCAGCCCTTCATATGCCAAAGCGTTTCTTTGGTGCAGCACGTAACATGAGAGAGGGCGGTAGCCTTACAGTGCTTGCTACAGCACTTGTAGATACAGGTAGCAAGATGGATGACGTTGTGTTTGAAGAATTTAAGGGTACAGGTAACATGGAATTGGTACTTGACCGTAAATTGTCAGAAAAACGTATTTTCCCAGCTATTGATATTGTAAAATCAGGCACTCGTCGAGATGACCTGTTGTTGGACGAAGAAGAGCAGGCGGCTATGGATATCATGCGTAAAGCCTTTAATGGAATGAAGGCTGATGAAGCAGTTGAAACCATTTTAAATATGTTTGCTCATACAAAGAACAATAAAGAATTTTGTCAGCAGATTCGTAAGACACGTATGTTTTAATTCGATGTGTTAAATTTGCTAAAAATATGAAAAATAGGTATTGCATTCTATAAATGGGTGTGTTACAATAACTAAGCTGTTTATCGGGATGTAAACGGACGCAAACGTGTCGTCTCTTGCAGTAAGCATCATATACGGATCGGGTATACGGGTGTAAAGAGATGTACAGAAACTGTAAACGATAAGATTATAAAGAGGTGAAAATCATGAGAGAAGGAATCCATCCAGATTATTATCAGGCAACTGTTACTTGTAACTGTGGAAATACATTCGTTACAGGTTCTACAAAACCAGAAATCCACGTAGAAATCTGTTCTAAATGTCATCCATTCTATACAGGTCAGCAGAAAGCTAGCCAGGCTCGTGGACGTATTGAACAGTTCAATAAGAAATACGGCATGCAGAAATAAAAAAGTTTTTAAGAAGGTTGAGGTTGAAACATATCTCAACCTTTTTTATTACATGCAACAGCATAGGCTGTGCATGCAAGGGCCCTGTGTGGCTCTTGAGTGGAGGTAATATGAAATATTCAGGTGTTGGTGGACAGGCTGTTATGGAAGGCATTATGATGCGTAATGACGATAAATATGCCGTAGCAGTTCGTAAGCCAGATAAAGAAATAGATGTACAGGTCTTTGAATATAAAGGTTTTATAAAGTCTGAAAAGGTAAAGAAGCTTCCTATTGTTCGTGGAGTGTTTAATTTTGTGGACTCCATGTATTTGGGAATGACAACCCTTCTTCATTCTGCTAGTTTTTTTGAAGAAGAGGAAGAAGAAATTGATTTAGAAAAAGAAAAAGCCATGATGGGATGGACAGTAGTTCTTGCTATTGTGTTAGCCGTTGGAATCTTTTTTGTACTACCATATCTGATTTCTTTGTTTTTTCAGAGTTTTATTGAGTCACGTTTTGTGATAACATTATTAGAGGGTGTTGTAAGACTTTGTATTTTTATCGCATATGTAAGTCTTGTGGCTCTTATGCCAGATATCAAACGTACCTATATGTATCATGGTGCTGAACATAAATGCATCAATTGTATTGAACAAGGTTGGGAACTAAATTTAGAAAATGTAAAAAAAGCATCGAAACAGCACAAGCGCTGTGGCACAAGCTTTTTGTTCCTAGTAATTCTTATTAGTATTATATTTTTTATGTTTATAGAAGTGGAATCTGGTGTTTTAAAATTGGTGATACGTTTGTTACTTATTCCAGTAATAGCAGGTGTGTCCTATGAATTTATTCGTTTGGCGGGCAGATATGACAACTGGTTGGTAAATTTGATTAGTGCACCAGGTCTTTTGATGCAAAAAATTACCACATTAGAACCAGATGATGATATGATAGAAGTGGGTATTGCTTCTGTGGAAGCGGTATTTGACTGGAAAAAATGGCAAGAGGAAAATTTAGCATGACATTTCGAGAAGCAATAGCATTTGGCGAGGAACAACTGAATAATGCAGGTATAGTAGATGCCAAAAATGATGCATGGCTTCTTTTGACATTTGTTTGTAAGATTGACCGCACCTATTATTATGTTCACATGGATGAGGACATTTCAGAGGAAATGCAGGCAGAATACCAAAATGTATTGAACAAGAGAGCTGAGCATGTACCATTACAGTATATTACTGGAGAGCAGGAGTTTATGGGAATGCCATTTCATGTAAATGAATCGGTGTTGATTCCTAGACAGGATACGGAGACACTTGTGGGGGAAGCGCTTAAGATTATTCGCCCAGGTATGAAGGTGTTGGATATGTGTACTGGATCAGGCTGTATCTTGATAAGTATTTTAAAGAACGTGGTAGACGTAGAAGGTTTTGGTTATGATATATCAAAACAAGCGGTTAATGTGGCAAAGGAAAACGCTAAATTAAATAATGTAGTAGCTACATTTGAACGCAGTGATTTATTTGAATCTGTGACAGATACATTTGATGTAATTGTGTCAAATCCACCATATATTCCAACAGATGTTATCGGTGGTCTTATGCCAGAAGTAGCGGTATATGAACCAATGCAGGCGTTGGATGGAAAAGAAGATGGGTTACATTTTTATAGAAGAATCGTAAAAGATTGTAAAGAGTACTTGAATGAAAATGGAACTATTCTTTTTGAAATAGGACATGACCAAGGTGACGCTGTGTCTGAAATCTTACGATATGCAGGTTTTGCAGATGTTCGAGTGGTAAAAGATTTGGCAGGCAATGACCGAGTGGTTATTGGTGGGCTCTAGCGATTTGACTATAAAATAGTTGTTGCATGAAAGATTTTGTTAATGTAAAATCTACTAGGATTTGTTTAAATATAGAGGAGATAAGAAATTATGTTTGATAAATTAGAAGACTTACTTCATCATTATGAAGAACTTATGAATACATTAAGCGAACCAGACGTGGCAAACGATGCCAATCGTTTTCGTAAGCTTATGAAAGAACAGAGTGATTTATCACCAATCGTAGAAGCCTACAAAGAATACAAACAGTGCAAGCAGAATATTGAAGATGCACTTGAAATGTTAGAGTTAGAATCTGACGAAGAAATGCGTGAACTTGCAAAAGTAGAGTTGAATGATTCTAAAGATCGTCTTGCAGAATTAGAACAGGAACTTAAAATCCTTCTTCTTCCAAAGGACCCTAACGATGATAAACACGTTATCGTGGAAATTCGTGCAGGTGCAGGTGGTGATGAATCCGCACTTTTCGCAGCAGAAGTATATCGTATGTATATTCATTATGCAGAAAGCCAGCGTTGGAAAGTAGAAACACTTGAGGTAGACGATATCGGTATTGGTGGTATGAAGAGTGTAAACTTTATGATTTCCGGTGCAGGCGCATACTCTAAAATGAAATATGAATCTGGTGTACACCGTGTACAGCGTGTTCCTGCAACAGAATCTGCAGGTCGTATCCATACTTCTACTATTACAGTAGCAGTTATGCCAGAAGCTGAAGAAGTAGACGTACAGATTGATGAAAAAGATATTCGAATCGACGTAATGCGTGCATCTGGTAACGGTGGACAGTGTGTAAATACTACTGACTCTGCGGTACGTTTAACACACTACCCAACAGGTATCGTAATCTATAGCCAGACCGAAAAGTCACAGCTTCAGAATAAAGAAAAAGCATTTGCACTCCTTCGTGCAAAACTCTACGACTTAGAACTTCAGAAACAGCAGGACGCTGAATCGGCAGCTCGTCGTAGCCAGATTGGTACTGGTGACCGCTCTGAAAAAATCCGTACTTACAACTTCCCACAGGGTCGTTGTACAGATCACAGAATTAACTTAACTCTTTATAAGTTGGATAAAATTATGAACGGAGATATCCAGGAAATCATCGACGCATGTATCGCAGCAGACCAGGCGAAGAAGTTAGCTAACATGCAAGAGGAGTAATTATGGAAAAGAAAAGAGAAAATGTATTAGATTGGGATTCTACCTTTATGGGGATTGCAAAGCTCATTGCGATGCGTAGTAAAGACCCTAACACCCAGGTAGGAGCAGTAATTGTAGGAAAAGACAAACGCATCATGAGCTTAGGTTATAATGGCTTACCAGCTGGAATGTCTGATGATGAAGACGTTTGGAACCGTGAAGGTGATGATGAATTAACATTAAAATATACTTATGTTTGTCACGCGGAAGAAAATGCAATTCTCAACTACAGAGGAGACTTTGCTGCTTTAAGTGATGCAAGCATCTATGTTTCTTTATTCCCATGTAACAATTGTGCAAAAATGATTGCACAAAGTGGAATCAAAGAAGTAGTTTATGAATCTGATAAATATGGTGGAACACCGCTAAATATTGCTTCAAAGAAGATATTAAAAGCGGCAGGTGTGACTTGCCGTCGAATGGATAAACAGGTAGATGTAGATGTTACATTTTCTAGTTTAGGTGAATAAGGAAAAAGTTGAGGTCTCTCATGCTATGAGGGACTTCTTTTTTTATATAAGAAATGGCAAAAAAATAGTTAAAATAGTTTTACAACACACAGTTATCTGATATAATATAATAAACAAAAGGAATTGTCTGTCAATTTCAAAAAAGGGGGTTGCATTATGGGAAGAAAGATTATTACAATTAGCCGTCAAACAGGTAGTGGTGGACATGAAATTGCGGAGCGCTTGGCTGAGAAGTTAAATATCCCATTACATGATAGAAATGTTGTGGAAGAAGCGATAAAAGAGCTCGAATTAGAAGATGTAGAGAATCTGGATGAATTAGACGAAAAATTAGTGGTTGATTATTTCGCTAAATTTGCAAAAGGCTATCATGCAATATTTGGTAAAGGAAAATTGTACCATATGATGCCTCAGACAGAAGAAGAACCTACGATTAGCGAAAAAATGTATGCAACAGAATCTAAGATTATCAAGAAACTTGCGGATGCGGGACCATGTATTATTGTAGGACGTTGTGCGGATTATGTATTAAAGGAGCGAGATGATGTTCTTAGCGTATTTATTACTGCAGAAGAAGAACAGAGAGTACAGCGTATGATGGAAAGACGCGAACTTACCCATGAGAGAGCTGTGAATGCAGTTGAGTTTGCTGATAGAGATCGTGCAAAATATTATAATGCATATACAGGTAGAAAATGGGGTGTACCAGAATCATATGATATTGTAATTAGTTCTACAAGACATGGAATTGATGGAGTAGTAGAACTTATAGCAGAGTTGTATGAAGGATAGTGTTTTATAAAATATCTGCTGTCGCCAGATGCGACAGCAGTTTTTTTGTGCAAAAATAGTATTGTTTCTTGTCGAGGTATAATAGGTGGGGTATAATAAGTAGGATAGGGAAACAATAGTATTGCAAAGTGGATAGAAGGTTTACAATAGGAGAAAACGATGATTATTGATACACACGTACATACCGGAGTATTTGAAGATATTGACAGAGTGGTAAACATGAGCGAGGAAATTGTATTAGAAGCTCTAGAACTTTATAATATTGATATGGCAGTGGTTTCCAATGCGGCAGTAGAGTTTGACTGTGAATGGAAACCAGTGCCTATAGAAAAGCAAATTAGCCAGGAAGAATCGTTTTTATCTGCCATAGCATTTGCAAGAAAAAATATGGATAAAATTAGAATTATGCCTTGGGTAAAACCAACTAATGAAACGCCAGATGCACGTTTTGAAGAATTATTAAAAGAGAATTTAGATATTGTATGTGGAATCAAGGTGCACCCTTTTCACTCAAAGATTGCTTTTGACGACGAAAGAGTTCAGGCATATATTAAGATGGCACAAAAATACCATTTGCCAGTAGCTACACACACAGCAGATTGTGAAGAAGCAAGTGTGCGTAAAGTGTATGAGATGGCGAAGAAATATCCAGATGTGGATTTCATAATGGTGCACATGGGTCTTGGTACTGATAACAAAGAGGCCATCCAGTTGCTTGGCGAATTGCCTAATTTATACGGCGATACCACTTGGGTTCCTTTAGAAAGCACTGTGCAGATTGTAGAGAAATATGGTAGCGAAAAGATTATGTTTGGTAGTGATACGCCTATTGATGGATTGCATACATATCATCATAATCCAAAGGGAGAACCTTCCCTTTATCAGAGATATTTCCATGAATTAGAAGAAATAATTGGCAAGGATGCGTACGAAGATATTATGTACAAAAATGCCATGAGAATTTTTAAGATTAGCAGGAGAACGAGTAATAAATGAAATTTGGAGCAAAAATCATAGATTTTTTGATGATAACAATAGGAACTGCAATTGTAGCGGTAGCAGTGTTTTTCTTTATGATGCCTAGTCATGTAACTGTTGGTAGTATTACAGGTTTGGCTATGGTTATAGGGAATTTTATACCGTTGTCAGTATCTGCGCTTACTATGATTATGAATGTGGTACTGCTGATTTTAGGATTCTTGCTGATTGGAAGAGAATTTGGAATCAAGACAGTTTATACAGCTATGTTATTACCTACCTTAATTGGTGTTTTGGAATATGTGGTTCCAAACAATCAGTCTTTAACTGGGGATCAAACCTTGGATGTTGTTTGTTATTGTTGCGTTGTAAGTATTGGACAAGCAATATTGTTTCTGCGTAATGCATCATCGGGTGGTTTGGATATCGTAGGAAAGTTTTTAAATAAATTCTTTCATATGGAATTGGGGAAGGCAACTGCAGCAGCGGGACTTGTTGTGGCACTCACTTCTGTTTTTGTGTATGATTTAAAGACTGTAATTTTAAGTGTATTGGGAACGTATTTTGGAGGAATTGTACTAGATCACTTTATATTTGGTTCTACAGTAAAGAAAAGAGTATGTATTATTTCTAAATATGAGAAAGAGATTTTAGATTTTATTTTACACGAATTGCATAGCGGAGCAACAAAATACCATGCATATGGTACTTATTCAGATGCACAGTATATTGAAATTAATGCGATTGTAGATAAAAATGAATATTTAAAACTTATGAATTTTATAACAAAAATTGATCCAGAGGCATTTGTTACTGTATACGCAGTAAATGAAATGATGTATAAACCTAAAAATATAGAAAATTAATCAATATTAAGGATTCTTCGTATGGCTGCTTGAAGTTCAGGGGTTTGACGATATTGTTCAATGATACGTCGTTCCTCGGCAGTAATAGGAAATCCTTTTGATTCTTTTGAGTTGAATACATCAGAAATGTTGTTAATTTTATAGATGTCGCAAAGTGCTACAAATACATCGGAAGTAGGGTGCGCTTGATTGGATTCCCAACCATAAACAGTTTTTTCTGCTACTTTCACACCATACTTTTCATCAAGCTCTACGGTTACATCTTTTACAGAGAGTGCATTGAGTCTTCTATATTTTTTTAACATTTCACCAATTTGATTGTTTTTCATAAAATGCCTTTCTATTAAAGAACTTATGTTAGGTTAATCTTAGTAAACAAGAAATGGTACTTCAATTAATTCTGCATATCCGAGAATAATCAGGGGTTGTAAAAAAGAAATTCTCGGAAAATAAGAAAAAATGGTGAGAAATTCCTAGTAAAACAAGAGGTTTATAGAATTTGTTTAAAAAACACATCCATTAGAACGTAAGGAGGAATTATGATATTAGAAACGGAACGGCTGATTTTACGACCATGGAACAAGGATGACTTGGAAGTTTTATATGAATTAGCAAAAAATCCTTATGTTGGACCTCCATGTGGGTGGGACCCTCATAAAAGTATGGAAGAAAGCAAAGATGTATTAGAAGATATTTTAATGAATGATTATACATTTGCAGTTGTTTTAAAATCTACAGGTAAAGTGGTTGGCGATATTTCTATTATGCCCTATTGTGAGAGTCGTTATCCGGAAAACGAGAATCAGGGCGAAATTGGTTTTTGGTTAGGATATGAATTTTGGGGGAATGGATATATTCCAGAGGCTTGTAGACGTCTCATAGCCTATGGATTTGAAGAACTTGAATTAGAAAAAATTTGGTGCGCCCATAACGATGATAATTATAATTCTAGAAGGGTGCAGGAAAAATGTGGTTTTATATTGCATCATTTAGATAGTTATTATTCAAAAGCACAGGATAAAAGAAAATCCATGTGCGTGAACTGTATTGAGAAAAAAGATTGGGAAAAAGAAACGGAGTAAAAAGATGGGAATTGTAGTAATTGGGACAGTATTTGTGGACGTTAAAGGTTTTCCGGGAGATGTTTATATTCCAAATGGAAGAAATGCTGGAAGAGTAGAATATGTTCATGGAGGAGTGGCTAGAAATGTGGTAGAGGATATAGCAAATCTAGAACTTCGTCCTACATTTGTAGGGACTGTAGACGAGACTTCTATGGGGAAAGATGTTGTTGAGAAATTGGCACGCCACAAAGTAAATGTAGATTATGTTGAGGCGGTTCCATATGGAATGGGTACTTGGCTTGCTTTGTTTGATAAAGAAGGTGATGTAGCCGGTTCTATTTCCCATAGACCAGATACTTATTTAAGTTATCCAATTTTAGAAAAGCATGGGGATGAAATTTTTAAAGATTGCGATTCCGTTATATTGGAATTAGATTTGCACAAGGATGTGGTAAAAAAGACTTTTGAATTAGCGGAAAAATATAATAAGAAAGTGTATGCACTAGTTTCCAATATGAGTATCGCAGTTGAGAGACGTGATTTTTTACAAAAATTGGATTGTTTCATTTGCAATGAACTAGAAGCAGGGATTTTGTTTTTGGATGATTATTCAGAAAAAGAACCAGAAGAGATGAGAGATATTTTGGCGGACAAAATCAAATCAGCTAATATTCAGTCTATGATTGTGACTATGGGCGCAAAAGGTGCAGTATATGCAGATATAAATGGTAATAAAGGTATGGTTCCAGCAAAGAGGGTGGCAGTAAAGGATACCACGGGTGCAGGAGATGCTTTCTGTGCAGGAACCATGTCTGGTCTAACTTATGGAAAGAGTTTGGAAGAGGCGATTCAGATTGGAAATACATTGGCAGCTTCAGTCATTACATCTACAGATAATGTGTGTCCTAGATTTAGACCGGAAGAATTTGGATTAGAAGTATAAAAAATCTGTTAATTTATTAAATTATGTAGACAAAATGTTGGATACAATTTAAAATAATAATAACCGACTTTTAAAGTCATAAAGAAAATAAGGGGGGCATTATGCGAAACATTATCAACATTAATGAAAACTGGAAATTTATTCAGGAAGACGCTGGTTTACCAAGTGTATATCCAGCAGACTGGCAGACAGTAAATATTCCTCATTCATGGAATGCGGTTGACGGAAATGACGGAAACGGCTCTTATGATCGTGGAAACTACTGGTATGCAAAAACATTTGAAACACCAAAACAGCCATTAGCTGGTGGACGTGTATTCGTAGAATTCATGGGTGTAAACTCAGAAGCTACTGTATATGTAAACGGAACAAAAGTTACATATCATGAAGGTGGATATTCTACATTCCGTGCAGAAATCACTGATCTTTGCAAAGATGGAGAAGATAACCTTTTAGTTGTTGAAGTAACAAACAAAGCAAACGATTATGTATATCCACAGAATGCAGACTTTACATTCTATGGTGGTATCTATCGAGATGTAAATATCATCAGTGTTCCAGACGCTCACTTTGATTTAGAATATTATGGTGGCCCTGGTATCATGGTTACTCCAAAGCCAACAGAATGTGGTGGAGCTACATTTGAAATCGAATCTTGGGTAAAAAATGCAGATGAAAACTTTACAGTTCAGTACAGCATTTTTGATGAAGATGGCGAAGAAGTAGGCTATGCTGTTCGTCCAGCGGATGCTACAAAGACAACTATCTTTGTTCCAGATGCAAATCTTTGGGATTTTGATGATCCATATCTTTACACTGTAGTTGCAGAACTTCAGAGAAGAAATGAAACATATGATGATTTAGAAGTACGTGTTGGTGTACGTTCATTCTCATGTGACCCACAGAAAGGCTTTATCATCAATGGTGTAGAAACTCCACTTCGTGGTGTATCTCGTCACCAGGATATTATGTATGTAGGTAATGCTCTTACAGCAGATGATCATTATGACGATGCTTGCATTATCAAAGAACTCGGTGCAAACACAATCCGTCTTGCTCATTATCAGCATTCACAGGATTTCTATGATGCATGTGACGAATTAGGTTTTGCTATCTGGGCTGAAATTCCATTTATTTCAGTTATGAGCAAAAATCCAGCAGCGCATCAGAACTGTATCGAACAGATGAAAGAACTTATTATTCAGAACTACAACCACCCATCTATTATGTTCTGGGGTGTTTCAAACGAAATCCTCATTGGTGGTATCTCTGAACAGTTAGTAGAAAACCATAAAGAACTTAATGCATTAGCAAAAGAATTAGACCCAACCCGTCTTACAACAATTGCTCACGTTTCATTTACACCAGTAGATGGACCAATGCATTACATTACAGATACAGAAAGCTACAACCACTACTTTGGCTGGTATGGCGGCAAGATGGAAGACAACGGTCCATGGCTTGACAACTTCCATGAAAAACATCCTGGTATCTGCTTAGGTGTATCTGAATATGGTTGTGAAGGTATCATTACATATCATGGTCCAGAACCAAAATGTAAAGACTACTCAGAAGATTATCAGGCACTTTACCATGAACATATGGCAAAAGTTCTTGATGAAAGACCATGGATTTGGTCTAGCCACGTATGGAACATGTTTGACTTCGGTTGTGCAGCTCGTAACGAAGGTGGCGTAGCAGGACGTAACAACAAAGGTCTTGTTACTATGGATAGAAAGACAAAGAAAGACAGCTACTACATTTACAAAGCATACTGGAATCCAGAACCAATGGTTCATCTTTGTGGAAAACGTTATGCGCAGAGAGCTGGTGAAGAAAGAGAAATCAAGGTTTACACAAACCAGGATATGGTTACTCTTTACATGAACGGCGAAGTAGTTGGTGATGCAACTCCAGTAGATCATATCGCTAGATTTACAGTAAACATGAAAGATGGAGAAAACATCTTCATGGCTGTTGCTGGTGAATGTAAAGACACTATGACTATTGAAAAAGTAGATGTTGAACCAGAAATCTACACACTTCCAGGACAGGAAGAAGGTGAAGGTGGAGCTGCAAACTGGTTTACAGCAGCAGGTGATGTTGATTTACCAGAAGACGATACTCCAATGGAATTCCCAGAAGGAAAATTAAGCATTAAATCAACAGTTGGACAGATTTACAAAAATGAAGAAGCTTGGGAATTCTTCTCAAAAATGTCAGGCGGCAAACTTGGTCCAGATATGCCAATGTGGGGCATGATGGAAAACTTTGCAGTTGAAATGATGATGGGCATGGCAGGTAATGTTCCAGAATCTGCTATCAAAGCATTAAACAAAAAGTTAAATCAGTATGATCTTGTAGAATAATTTAATAGAAAATTTCAAGAGGGATGTCACAAAATACAAATTTGTGGCATCCCTTTTTGTTGCTATTAAAGTGGAAAAGTTGTAAAATAAAGGGTAATAGTATGAGTAGGCTTAAATTGGGGGAGAGTCTAATGGGGAAAGATAAAAGACCAACAATTGCCATCATGGCAGGAAATGCAGAATCCGAGTACTTCGCTAAATTGGTAGCGGGGTTTCGTAATTGTGCAAAAGAAGAAGATGTAAATCTTATTTTCTTGATGGGACCTCATATTCCTCGCTATTGTAAAGATATTTTAGCGGGGTCTTTTGCATGGGATTATGATTATCAATTTCATACAGTATATGATTATGTGCACTTTATAAAACCAGATGCCATTATTGTAGCATACGGTTCTTTGTCGCATTTTAAATATGTTCCGGATGTAGATGAGTTTGTAGCTCGTTTTAAAGGGATTCCAACTCTTGTATTAGGGGATTATGTAGAAGATCCTACGGTTCCACATCTTATTGGTGGAAACTATAGCGGAATGAGAGAATGTGTAAGACATTTGGTGGAAGATCATGGCTATAGAAAAATTGCTTTCATGGGAGGCCCTAAGCGAAATTATGATTCCAATAGACGTCTTAAGGCATATAAAGATGTGCTCACAGAACATGGTATTCCTATTGAAGATACCATGATAGAATATGGAAACTATACAGAACATGTAGAAGCAGAGGTTGAGTCACTTTTGGATAACAATCCAGATCTTGAAGCTATTGTTTTTGCCAATGATAACATGGCAAAAGCTGGCTACCGTGTATGTGCAGCCCGTGACTTAGTGGTTGGACATGACATTGCCATTACAGGATTTGATGATGGTGATATTGCAAAAGGTCTTGAACCGGCTTTAAGTAGTGTGGCGCATAGTAGTTTCTTGTTCAGTTATAGAGCTGTACATGCTGCACTAGAGTTGTGTAAAGGAAATAAACCAAAATCCGAAGAAATGAAGGCTTATTTCCACAAACGTGAATCTTGCGGATGTAAATTTGTATTAAATGAAAGCGTTCATGCAGAGAATTTGATGGAACTTCGTGAGTTTATGGCATCTCGTGTTGAAATTATTACGGATGAGCTTTTTTCTACAGTTCCATATGAAAAGGATAAGAGTGCATACCGCGAGTGGTTAGGTGCATTTTTAGATGAAGTAATCCAGATTGTTTTTGAAAGATCAAGAGATGATGATAATACCGATAAGTTGCAACGTAATCTTAAGAAATTATGTCAGCATCCATTCGTGTCAAAACGTTTTCTGATGGAATATCTGGAAAAAATCATGTTTGAGCTTATGGATTTTACAGAGGAGGAGCATAGAGAAAAGCGAATTACCTCTCTTATGCGTGGAATTCGAAAGTATGTACATTCTCAGGAAGTAAATAACTTGCAACAGGAAAATATCTCAACAGAGCGTAAAATGTGGTTCTTGCCATCTTTTACAGCAGATTTGGTAAATGCAAACGTAGATATGAAAGAACAGATGTTTTATATCATGAATCGTTTGAAAGCAATGGGAATTAAGAGTTCTTATGTGTATTTTTATGGGGATAGTGTTACACATAAAGGGGATGAACCTTTTAAGATTCCGGAAACTATTTACCTAAATGCATATTATAATGAAAATGAAATGGTTTATTACAAACCAAAACATAGATTGCCGATTTCTACAAGAAGTGGAGATTTTATGCAATTTCTCCAACAGGATAAAGCAAGATTCTATACAGCATTTGTTTTGTTTTCTGGAGAAGAACAGTATGGGCTTATTCTTTGTGAGGCGGAGCAAACAGAATATCCATTTTTGCTAAGTTGTAGCATGCAGCTTGGATCGTTGCGCAAGATTATAGATATGAATATGCGCGAACGTCAGATGCAGAAAGAATTAGAGGAAAAGAATCGTATTTTAAGTGTAATTTCTAAATATGATGAATTGAGTAAAGTGCTAAACCGTAGAGGTTTTATGGAACAGGCTTTACAGCTAATCAATGAAAAACAAGGGCAAAAGGCGTATCTTTTGTTTGCTGATTTGGATCATTTAAAAGAAATTAACGATTGTTATGGACATGCTGCGGGAGATTTTGCTATTGTAACAGCTGCAGAGTATCTCACAGAATGCATGCCGGATGGAGCGGTTACTGCTCGTATTGGTGGTGATGAATATGTATCATTATTTGTTCCAGATAAAGAGTGTTACACTGAAGATATCACCGTGCAGATAAAGAGTTATACAGATTTTTTTAATGAAAAATCGAAACAACCATTTTATGTTGAATTGTCTGTGGGGATAAAAGAATTTGTTTGTGATAAGGATACTGATCTGGGACAATTACTCAAGGAATCAGATGCAGTATTGTATGAGCAGAAGAGAAAGCGAAGAAAGAGTATTAAGAAAAAAGTAAAGTAGGAAAGAATTGTGGCAAAAAAATATTATGCAGTAAAGATTGGAAAAACACCGGGAGTTTATCTTTCATGGGATGATTGTAAGGCTATGGTAGATGGTTACCCAGGTGCTAAGTACAAAGGATTTTCAAATATTGCAGAAGCGGAAGCGTTTTTAGAAGGTGTAGAATATCAGGCGCAAAAGAATGATGAACCAGTGGAACCATATGCATTTGTAGATGGTTCGTATAATGCTGCGACGAAGGTCTATGGTTATGGTGGATTCTTAGTGTCAAATGGCGAAAAATATATTTTGCAGGGGTCTGGCAACGAAGAGGAAATGGCTTCTATGCGAAATGTTGCAGGTGAAATCCTTGGTAGCATGGCGGCGGTGGAAAAAGCACTAGAGTTAGGCCTTTCACAGTTGCATATTTATTATGACTATATGGGAATAGAACTTTGGGCAACAGGTGAGTGGAAACGCAACAAGGCAGGGACAATCGCGTACAATGATTTTATGCAGTCGGTAAAGGAAAAGATTGCAATATCTTTTGTGAAGGTTAAAGGTCATTCAGGAGTAGATGGCAATGAAGAAGCAGATAGCCTGGCAAAAGAAGCGGTAGGGATTGAGGAGTAGTTATTTTCGTGCATTTAGGAGAAAAATATGATTAAGAGTAGTGTGGCTATAATTTTTATTGTGTTAGCAGCAATGTTGGTATTATTACTGGCACAGCTTATACATAATGGGGTGAAAATTACAAAAGGTATTAGCATACAAGTAGTATTAGGTATTGCAATGAATATCACATATATTGCATCATTGCTAATTGTGCAAGAAGATGTACAACGTTTATTATGCACACTTGTTATGATTATTGAGGGATGGATATGGTATATGTTTTTGAGATATGCCCATGAAAGAATGCATCATTGGAAGCTGGATAGGGCTTTTTCAAAAAAGGTAAGTGTCACCTTGATAATTGTATATAATATTTTACTACTAATAAATGCGTATACTGAGAGTTTCTTTAAGTTCCGAGAAAGAAGGTTCGAGGGAGATGTATTTTTAGGTACAGAATGGACATGGTTATCTGTGATACATTTGCTTGGAACAGGTTTCATCGGGGCGATGGTGGTTGTTGTTATGATGATGAAAGCACATTCTGTTCCTAGATTGTATCGTCTTAGATATATAGGGACCGGTGTATTGTTCGGGTTAGGAACGATGATCGTAGTGTCTAGTCGTTTGGTAACAGGAAACATGAATTTCCTAGCAGTAATTTTTGTTACTGTGGGTGTAATGGGAATGTATTATATTTATTTCCAGTATCCTTTGCTTCGTGCAGCGCAGATGAAGACCTATGCAATTAACAATATGACAGACCCTGTCTTGATGTTTGATTATAATGATAATTTGCAAGTTTTTAATGATGCAGCAGAGCGTATGTTGGGGGCATACCCTTACTATACGATTCATGAATATATTGCAGATAATGAACTGTATTATAAAATTGAAGAACGACACAAACGTCATGTTACAGAACGTGAATTTACTCGTACAAAAGTTATGAATGCCCGTACATATTTAATTCACGGTCAGGAATTATGGGATAAGAAAGGTAGATTTGTAGGTACATTAATTGTATATACAGATATTACAGGACAGGAAAGATTAAAAGATGAGGCTACCTTGTATGCTACAAGAGATCAGCTAACCGGACTTTGGAATAGAGATTACTTCTTTGAAATTGCAGGAAAAACGATTCGTGACAATAGGGAAGAAGACTTTCTTATGATTGCAACGGATGTACATCAGTTTAAACTTTTTAATGAAATTCTAGGAACCAGTACAGGTGATGATTTGCTTTTGGCATTTGCTCAGGCCTATCGTGAGAGATATAAGAGAATGTGGGTGTTCTCTAGAATTTCTGGTGACCGTTTTGCGTTATTGATTCCAAAATCAGATTATAACGAAGAAGGGTTCTTAAAAATTATGCATGATGTACTGAGTAGAAAAA
The DNA here is from genome assembly GCA_045544235.1 of Agathobacter sp. Classification (GTDB taxonomy): domain Bacteria; phylum Bacillota; class Clostridia; order Lachnospirales; family Lachnospiraceae; genus Roseburia. The sequence continues at coordinate 29,147 of JAZPYQ010000009.1, forward strand.
ATTATTCTATGAAGGTACATTGCTATGTAGGTGTATATGAAATTTTAGACCGTAATATCAATGTAGAAAGTATGTATGATAGAGCGTATATGGCCTTGGAATCTATTAAAGGTGATATGCAAAAAGAGATTGCATATTATCACGATGAGATTCTTAGTCAGCGTATTCATGAAACTACTACATTGGATGAATTGGATAGAGCTTTACTCAATGATGAATTTGTGATTTATCTTCAGCCTCAACTTGAGGTGGCCACTGGAAAAATCGTAAGTGCTGAAGCGCTGATTCGTTGGGATAAACCAGGTAGAGGAATTGTTTCGCCAAATGAATTTATTCCTGTGTTTGAAAACAATGGTATGATTGCTAAACTTGATTACTATGTGTGGGAACTTGCTTGTAGACAGCTGGCAAAATGGAAGGAAGAAGGTCATCCGGAACGTTCTATTTCAGTTAATATTTCTGCAAAGGATTTTTATTTGTCGGATTTGTATGAAAGTATTACGGGATTAGTAGAAAAATACCAGATTAATCCATTAAAACTCAAACTTGAGATTACAGAGACAGCCTTTGTTTTGGATGTAAAGAAACAGATGGAATTGGTTCGCAGACTTCAGGAATATGGTTTTGTCATTGAGATTGATGACTTTGGTAGTGGATATTCTTCGCTAAATAGTTTGAAAGATATTATTGTAGATGTTTTGAAAATGGACTTAAAGTTCTTTGAAAAGACAGGGGAAAGTGATCGTGCAGAAAAGATAGTAACAAGTGTTATTCGCCTTGCAAATGATTTGGGAATGCCGGTTATTGCAGAGGGAGCTGAAACACAAGAAGATGTAGAAATGCTAAAAACAGCTGGTTGTCAGATGATACAGGGTTACTATTTTGCAAAACCAATGTCGATTAACGAATTTGAAGAATTCCTTGATAAATATTCTTATGGGGATATGAGAAAAATTATTACACAGGTAAGAGAAGGGAAATAATACTTGTGTAGCTAGGAGTGTAACGTGAGTGTATTTAATGTAGAGTTAAAAAAAGTTGTAGATGATAGCTATGAGATTGAGATCGGATACAACTTGTCCAATGCTTTGGTAGATGATATCGAGAAAGGATTGGTTGGAAATATTCGTAAGTTTGCTGTTATTACAGATAGTAATGTCGGTGAATTGTATGGAAAAAATATTAGTGAAAAACTAGTTCGTGCGGGATATGAAGTGGATATGTTTGTGTTTCCTGCCGGTGAGAAAAGTAAAACAAGAGCCACAAAGGAACGTATTGAAGATGCGATGCTAGAAAAAGGCTACCGCAGAGATTGCTGTATTATCGCAGTAGGTGGAGGTGTTGTAACCGATTTATCAGGATTTGTGGCAGGTACGTTTGGTAGAGGTGTACCATTTATCAACTATGCTACCACACTTTTGGCAGCAGCAGATGCATCTGTAGGTGGCAAAACTGCAGTGGATACTCCATTAGCTACGAATTTGATTGGTTTGTTTAACCAGCCTGAAAAGGTGTATATCGATATTGCATCTTGGGAAACATTGCCAGAACGAGAAGTGAGAAGCGGTATGGCAGAAACAATCAAACATGCATGTATGGCCAGTGAAGATATGTTTGAGTTCTTGGAAAAGAACATGGACGAAGTGATGACATTTTCTCAGTTTGCTTGTGAATATATTGCAGAGAATAACTGTCAAATTAAGTACAAAGTAGTAATGCAGGATGAAAAAGAGTCTGGACTTCGAGAAATATTAAATCTAGGACATACAGTTGGTCGTGCAGTAGAAACAGTAAGCGAATATCGTCTTTTGCATGGAGAAGCTGTTGCTATTGGTATGGTTGCACAGGCGCTTCTTTCAGAAAGTCTTGGATATATGACGGAGACCCAGGTGAAACGTGTGATTGCCTTATTAGAAAAAGCTGGTCTTCCAACATCTATTCCAGATTATATCAATAAAGAAGAGTTGGTAAAGAAACTTTATACAGATAAAAAAGTGCGAAATGGAAAACTTCGCTTTGTGTTACAAAAGGGGATTGGGCAAGTAGTAGAATTTGCACCTGGCGTCTATGCTAAAGCAATCGAGGAAGATGCAGTGAGAGATATCCTTATGAAAATGTAAATAATTAAAAGGTCAGCAAGTGCTGACCTTTTTGATTATATAATCACAATTTTATTAGTAAATTCATTCATTGGTTTTTCGTTGGCTTTATAGGCCATTCTTTGGTAGTAAAGGTTGGAAGCAAACAAATCTTTCTCAAAGAATTTGTAAGTCTCGTAACCTAGAATGGAATCTGCATCTGCAACTTTAGTGATAATAGGAACATCTGCGTTCTTCTTGATAGAAGTAAGGAGTGCAGATGAGTCATTTTTAAATCCAAGCACTCTGATATATGGAGCAAACCCCATGGCTTTTCCAATACTATAGTCCATTTGCTGAATGTTTAAAAGAATATGCAGAAGGCATCTGCTGACTCTGGTGTAAGTCATGTCCTTTGTTTTTAGCTTTTCGATAAAAGCTTCATAAGTGACATAGTTCTTTAAAGATTTTTTGATTTTGTTTGACAAATCATTTGTACAATCTGCGTAGTTTCCGTATCCATTGTGGGATAAGGATAAGAGTGCATAACCAAGAGCTTCAGAGAAATCATTGGTTTCTAATAATGCGTTGCGAGAATATAGGTCCTTTAATATGTCAAAAGAGACTTCCGGCATAGCTGCAGAAAGTGCTTTCCAATCGATTTCGTTTTCCTTTGAGAAAAGGGTTTCACGAATAGCAGATGCTGAAGGGAGCACAGAATGGATATCTGTGTCGTGGTAGTCAGCTCCTTTTCGAGGGATAAGGACTGGGTCAGTACTTTTTGGTAAGGCTTTTAAATATTCCAAGGCAAGGATATTGTTTGGGGAATCTAAAAGGTCGTCCAATTTCTCGTTTGGAAATAATGGAAGAGAGGTGATAAGGGCATTTTTTCTTGCAACAGGAAAAGCATTTCCTGTTCGAATAGAATTTGCCAACACATCTCGATATACATCAGGTTCTTCTTTTAATATAGAAGAAACTTGCAACATGCCATCTAAGTCATCGGATTCGGCTCCGAAACCTAAGTGTGTAACTACGCCTGTGTGAGTCAAAAGCTCTACGCCACCACGGGCAAAATATTCGGCAGAGGCAGTGGCCCATACAGTAGGAAGCTCAAGAACCAAATCAGCTCCGTTTTCTAATGCCATACGAGTACGGGAGAATTTATCACACAGGGCTGGAACGCCACGCTGTAAAAAGTTACCACTCATTGCAACTATGACATAGTCTGCCCCTGTTTTTTCACGTACCTGTTCAATTTGATATTTGTGTCCTTCGTGAAAAGGATTGTATTCAGCGATAATACCTGCAACTTTCATACTTGAACCTTCCTTAAGATGATAGGTGCATTATACCATAAGCGAAGAAGAGTAGCAAATTTTGTATATTTTTTAATACGAAAGAAATTTCCCTTGTATACACAAAAAATAGGGGGTATAATTATGGTAGATTTTTATCGTTTTTCAAATTTTTATTTTATAAGGAGAAGTAACTATGAACGTATTAGTAATTAACTGTGGTAGCTCATCACTTAAGTATCAGCTTATTGACTCTCAGACAGAAGCTGTACTTGCAAAAGGTCTTTGCGAAAGAATTGGTATCGATGGACGTCTTGTTTATCAGAAAGCTGGTTTAGACAAAGAAGTAACAGAAGCTGCTATGCCAACACACAAACAGGCTATTCAGCTTGTATTAGATGCATTAGTAAATCCAAGTACTGGTGCTATTGCTGATCTTTCAGCTATCGACGCTGTAGGACATCGTGTAGTACACGGCGGAGAAAAATTTGCTACATCTACAGTACTTACAGATGAAGTTATCGCTGTAATCGAAGAATGTAATGACTTAGCTCCATTACATAACCCAGCAAACTTAATCGGTATCCGTGCTTGTCAGGAACTTATGCCAAACGTTCCTATGGTAGCAGTATTTGATACAGCTTTCCATCAGACAATGCCAGACGTTGCTTATATGTATGGTCTTCCATATGAATATTATGAAAAATACTCAGTTCGTCGTTATGGTTTCCATGGTACAAGCCACAGCTATGTTTCAAAACGTGCTGCTGATATCCTTGGAAAAGACTATGCTGATCTTAAAACAATCGTTTGCCACTTAGGTAATGGCGCATCTATCTGTGCAGTTAACAAAGGTAAATCTGTAGATACTTCAATGGGTCTTACTCCACTTGAAGGACTTATTATGGGAACACGTTCTGGTGACGTTGACCCATCTATCTTAGATTTCATCGCTCAGAAAGAAAACTTAACACTTTCTGAAGTAATGAACGTATTAAATAAAAAATCTGGTGTTGAAGGTGTTTCTGGTGTATCTAGTGACTTCCGTGACTTAGCAGCTGCAGCAGCTGAAGGAAACGACAGAGCTAGACTTGCTATCGACGCATTCGCATATAGAGTAGTAAAATACATCGGCGCATACGCAGCAGCTATGAATGGTGTAGATGTTATCTGCTTCACAGCTGGTCTTGGTGAAAATGATGCTACAACAAGAGCAAAAATCATGTCTAACCTTGAATACTTAGGTATCAAAGTGGATGAAGAAGCAAACAAAGCTGCACGTGGAGAAGAAGGTGTTATCTCTACAGCTGATTCAAAAGTTACAGTACTTGCAATTCCTACAAATGAAGAATTAGCAATCTGTCGTGAAACAGTAGCTCTTGTATAATTAATGTTTTGGTAAAATCGCGTATGCCCGTGGGTTTTCCACGGGCTATGCATTTGATGTCAAATTTTTGAAAAAAATATTGACAAACACATATAGCATATGTATAATTGTCAAGGTGTGAATAGGAGAATATCATGATTATCGATATTTCAAAGGTTGTAAAATCAATTAATAAAGAGGTTTCGGAAGAAGTTTCTATTGAACTTACTTCGTTTGAATCAAGATTAGGAGATTTTCCTATTTTGCAGAAGTCACCAGTGGTACTTACACTTACGAATCAGGAAAACAAGACATTGTTTATTCGAGGTTCTGTAGATGTGACACTTAGTATTCCTTGTGGCAGATGCTTGGAAGAGGTTCCAACACAAATCTGTTTCGACATTGACAAGAAACTGAATATTGATGACAGTGTCTTGATAGATGATGAAATGGAAGAAAATGACTACCTGATTGGATTCGAGCTGGATGTAGATAAACTTGTCTACGCCGAGATCTTGGTGAACTGGCCTATGAAAGTTCTGTGCAAAGAGGACTGCGAAGGAATTTGCAAAGTCTGCGGTGCGAACTTGAACAAGGGCGACTGCGGATGCCAGAGAACAGAACTTGATCCAAGAATGGCAGCAATCCAAGATATATTTAGTAAATTTAAGGAGGTGTAAACAAATGTCAATTTGTCCAAAGAATAAATCTTCTAAAGGAAGAAGAGATAA
>JAZPYQ010000010.1:0-32318 GCA_045544235.1 Agathobacter sp.
GAATAACGATCTCAGAGTTTTTATGTTACGTAAGAAATGAGCCATGACATATGTTGAATACGCGCCTTTAGCGGTAGTCGTTACTTAATGAGTGGTGATTGATAAATCATCACGAATTTAGTAACGCGACGTCACCGCTGAGAGCGAAAGCGTGCGCACATTCAATATATGTCATGGCTCATTTCGTAGTATTTAAAAGTCTGAGCTATATCGTTATTTTTGGGCAGTAAAAAAGACAGCCAATCGATCTGCTGTCTTTTTAGGAGAAGGTATTTTTACTATGGGGTTAGTAAAAACTATATATAATGTATTGGGGGGTTTTTACATGGATTATAATAGCACCAATCCCACAGGAAGTGTGCACAAACTTAACAAAAGATTAAAAGTTTTTTTGTGCACTTTTTTATCTCCCAATTATATTTTTACCTTTTTTGCGCAAAATATGCATAAAAAAACCGAGTTTTTTCAACTCGGTTTTGTTTTCGCTAATTTTCGAAACATTTTATGTCTCTTCAGAAACGTCCTCTTGCACAACATTTTCTGTTTCTGTAGTACTTTCAACCGCAGAATCACCAAAAAGTGCCTCGAATTCTTCTCTTGTAATCTTTTCTTTCTCCAAAAGAAGGTCTGCACAACGGTCTAAGATATCACGTTTTTCTAAGATAATGCGTTTTGCCTCTGCATAGGCCTCATCTATAATACGCTTCACTTCATTATCGATAGTAGCAGCTACGCCTTCGCTATAGCTTCTTGTGTGAGCAAGATCACGTCCAATAAATACTTCGTCGTCATCATTGGTATAGCAAATCAAACCAACATTGTCTGACATTCCGTATTTGGTTACCATATCGCGGGCAATTTTTGTACACTGCTTGATGTCTTGAGAAGCACCTGTGGTAACATCATCAAAGATTAATTCCTCTGCAATACGTCCACCAAGACCTACAATAATCTGCTGAATCATTCGGCCTTTGGAATTGAACATCTCATCTTTTTCAGGAAGTGGCATAGTGTAACCTGCTGCCCCTGTGCCTGTTGGGATAATAGAAACTGTATATACTGGTCCTACATCAGGAAGCATGTGGAACAAAATAGCATGTCCTGCTTCATGATAAGCGGTAATACGTTTTTCTTTGTCAGAGATGACACGACTTTTCTTTTCTGCACCAATACCCACTTTTACAAAAGATTTGCGGATATCTTCCTGAGTGATATATGCACGTCCTTCACGAGCTGTTACAATGGCAGCTTCATTTAAAAGGTTTTCTAAGTCAGCTCCTGTAAAGCCTGCAGTAGTCTGGGCAATCTGTTTTAAATCTACGTCATCACCAAGAGACTTGTTCTTGGCATGCACATTTAAAATCTGTTCACGACCAGCTACGTCTGGTCTGCCTACTACAATTTTTCTATCAAAACGTCCTGGACGCATAATTGCTGGGTCGAGGATGTCTACACGGTTTGTTGCAGCCATTACAATAATGCCTTCGTTTACACCAAAACCATCCATCTCAACCAGCATCTGGTTTAAGGTCTGTTCACGTTCATCGTGTCCGCCGCCCATACCAGTACCACGTCGTCTGGCTACTGCATCAATTTCATCAATAAAGACAATACATGGTGCATTTTTCTTTGCATCTTCAAATAAATCTCTTACTCGAGATGCACCTACACCTACAAACATTTCTACGAAATCAGAACCTGAGATACTAAAGAATGGTACTCCAGCTTCTCCTGCTACAGCCTTTGCTAATAAAGTTTTACCTGTACCTGGAGGGCCCACCAATAACACACCCTTAGGAATACGCGCACCCAAATTGGTATATTTCATTGGAGAACGAAGGAAGTCTACAATCTCTTCTAATTCTTCTTTTTCTTCATGAAGTCCTGCAACATTTTCGAATGTAACTTTTTTATCAGAGTCTGTAGATAATTTCGCACGGCTCTTTCCAAAGTTCATCATTTTGCTGTTTCCACCCTGGGAAGCATTGTTACTGGTCATTATCATAAACAACAGGAAAAATGCTCCGAAAATCAAAAGTAGTGGCAAAACATAATTCACCCAACTATCCTGTGGAACATCTATACAATAGAAATTACCGAAATTGTATGATTCCATTAATGTCTGCATCTCGTTTACATCAGACACATACATGGTTTTTGTAACATCACCTTCTAAAAGGATTGTCATGTTACCTGTTGGGACCTGCTCATTCTGAGATATCTTAACTGCCTCAACCGTTCCCTGCTGCAATGCTACCTCAAATTCAGCCTTTGTCATATTGGTTGATTTTCCCTGTTCCTGTGTAACCACACCAATAATCAAAAAACCGATTATCAAGATGGCATAAAGGGACCACCAATTTACTCTTTTTTTCTTACTCTTTGTATTCAAAACTCTTTTCTCCTTACTATTCTTCCACAAATCCAATGTATGGAAGATTACGATATTTCTGATCCCAGTCTAAACCATATCCAACGATAAATTTATCTGGTACTACAAATCCTGTATAGTCAACTACTACATCCTTTACCACACGTCTCTCTGGTTTGTCCAAAAGCGTACAAAGTGTTAAGGTCTTTGGATTTCTGCTCTTAAACAACTGAAGCAGACGGCTTAAAGTATTTCCTGAGTCAATAATGTCTTCTACAATAATTACATTCTCTCCTTCGATAGAACCTGATAAATCCTGTTTTACATTGATAACGCCAGAAGATACGGTCTGTGCACCGTAGCTGGACACTGTCATAAAATCAATATTCATTGGAAGGTCAATTCTCTTTGCCAATTCTGTTGTAAAGAAGATTGAACCTTTCAAGATACAAACTAAATATACAGATTCTCCTTTAAAACGTTCTGTAATTTCTGCACCGATTTCTGCTATACGTTTATTAAGCTCTTCCTCGGTTATATATACTTTAATATTCTGTCCGTTTTCTGCATACATATTATTTTCCTCCCACGTACTTTAATTCTATTACCGTCTTTGTATCATCTGTTACTTTTACATGCTCGCTGATGCGACCGCCTATCAACCAGAGCACCTCATTTTCCTGCGCTAAAAGCCACATACCGTTTCTTTCTGCCGCCGGTATCTTTTCATCAATGAAGTATTGTTTTAGTTTTTTATGATGTCCTAATGCATCACTAATAAGATAATCTCCACTTTGACGGGTTCGTATACAAAATCCTTTGTTTATCTTATCATAATCTAACCATTTCGTATATGTTTTTTGTGGAATTTGGGCGCTATCGCCATCGTAGGCAAAAACTTTTACCACTAATTTTTCTCCACTATCTCCAAGAACTACCTCATAGATTTCTTTTTTTGAAAGACTCTCTTCTAATACTTCTGGAGAAACAAACACTTCTATACTTTTTTTCTGTTCCTTAACTGCATCCTTATACAATCGAAGTTTATCATATTCCTTTTTCACAACAATTCCATAAGGCAAATGAATTTCTCTTCCAGACTGGTTTTCACACAAACTGAGAACTTCTTCCACATGCACTGCAGAAATATCTTTTTTTACTCCCGCTGTTTCGGAAATAGCGCGATATGCAATCTGCTGTTGCAAAGCCAGATGAAGTCCTTTTAGTTTTGCCACATCTACAGTTGGCACATCTTCTTTACTTACTGTCTCATCCCAATACTTTTCTACTTCTAAATCCAAATAATTCTTGAACAGGGACATCTGTGTTGCAGTTTGATTGATATGAGATACCGCCTGGTCATTTACCTGCGATAATTTTGGCAGTACTTCATTTCTTATATAATTTCTCTTATAGTCCAGTTCAACATTTGTACTGTCTATACAATAACTTTGGTCCTGTTCACCCAAAAATGTTTCAATTTCATCCCTATGCAAAAAAAGAAGTGGACGAATATAAACCACACCATTTCCATCTACGCGTACTGGCTGCATTCCGCACAATCCTGTCAGGGAACTTCCTCTTGCCATTTGGAAAAGAATGGTCTCTGCATTGTCCTCCATATGGTGTGCCAATGCTACTTTTGCTCCTGCTTCTGTTGCCAATTTGGAAAAAGCTTCGTAACGCAAAATTCTAGCTGCTTCCTCCGTCCCCAATCCGTTCTTTTTACAATAGTCTGGCACATCTACAGCGATTTCATGACAAGGCACTTGCAATCTTTCACATAAGTCTTTTACAAAGGCAGCATCCTTTAAACTTTCTTCCCCTCGAATTCCATGCTCTACATGGAGCACCTCAAGTGAAAATCCCATTTCCTCTTTTAGCCCATGTAACACCAAAAGTAAAGCGACAGAGTCCGCGCCCCCAGATACACCCACTAAGACCAAATCGCCTTGGGATACCATATGAAGTTCCTCTAATTTCTTTTGTACTCTTTGAAACATTATTTCTCCCAAATTCCTGTAACCAGTACTGTCATATCATCCATGGCATAACCACCTGTACGCAGTAGCACCTGTTGTAGTATGGTTTCTGCCAAGACCCCTGCATTATCTGTTCTTGCCATAGCAATAATATCAGCCAGGGTTTCTTTTGGATTTCTCACATGAAGATATTCTATCACACCATCTGTAACCATTACAAGGAATTCACCATTTCCCAATTGTTTTTTTACACTTTCTACTTCCATGCGCACATCTGCGCCCGCAGGCAATGTTCCATCCTCAATACACTCTACCTCTTCTCCTCTTTTGATAAAGGTAACCGCACCACCTATTTTAATAAGTTCCATCTGTCCAGTATACAAATCAATAGTTGCATAATCCAATGTAGAATAGGAATTCTCCTCACCCTGCAATACCATTGCTGAATTCATGAGTTTAATAGCAGTTTCTTTTCGAAATCCTGCTTCTAAAAATTTCTGTAATAAATCCACCACCATTTCACTCTCTTGGTTTGCCCTACTGCCAGACCCCATACCATCCGATAAACAAACATGATATACACCGTCATCCATAGCAAAGAAAGAAAAGCTATCTCCACTAATCATAGAGCCATTTTTCTTTTCTGTGGCAATCCCCTGCAATCCATAAAATACAGTATCTTCATACAATGTCATAAGAATAGGTTCCTGCGTTAATATGGTTTTTGTATCCTTCCCAAATCTCATAGGTTTGCGAACTGCATTCTCAACAGCTCCCAAATACTGTTTTACAGGAATTCCCCCATTCCACTTACTGGATACATATCCTTCCACACACAGCCTTTTGTTTTCTTCGAAAACATGCAAATCTTCTACTATAAGACCTTTTTCTTTTACCTCATAAGCAATCCTTGACAAGAGCATCTTATGATGCTTGTCCACGTTTGTTCTAGCCTTAGCCCATTCTTCCATAAGATCGGCCATGGCATCCAATTGCTGTGCAATAACATATCTGTTTTCCTGCAAACGATTGTACCATGCGTAGTTAAGTTCCACTCTGCTAAATGCCTGTAATGCTTCCTCTACCATCCCTTCATATCTATGGCAATTTTCTACATATGGCTGCAGAAGCAATTCTTCTTTTGAGCTGTGATTCATGACTGCATACAAAAGAGCTCGAATTCCGCCCTGACAACGCATTCGATTTTCGTTCCAGCAGATTGCACAGCTATCACAACTAGCACAAAGTTTTCCGGTAAGTTCCTGTTCTAAAACGCTAACCTCTTCATTTGCCATCTTTTCTCTTGGTTGACTCATAGCCATAAACGCATCTGATAATCCATTTACTGCGTAAGCAAAAGACTCCATTCGTTCCGTCTGAAAACCTTTTACCGGAACCACTCGAAGGGGAGATTTTCGCATAGCCATATCCCAAAGATATTCCACTCGAAATGGAATACGAAACAGATAATGTATGCATAGAGTAAGACCAAACACCATAACTCCCTCAAAAAAACCTGCCCATAACATCTTTTCAATTTCCATACCCAGTGCATTGCCCGACCAATTCATTGCTATCACCGCAATACCTGCTATGGTTGCTGCCGCCCAATTGCTACAATATCGATTTGCCCATATATAAAAACGAATACCAATACCAACAACTAATAATACAAAAACATATTTGATTATTCCATCAAAGGACATTCTTAAAACCATGCTGGCAAGGGCTCCTATAATTACCCAAAGCGATACTTGTCCTTCCATGCTACATACCGCAAAGTACGCTGGCAACAACGGATAGCTCTCCAAAAAACATACATTTCCACATAAAAATGCCAATATCCCTTTTATAATTTCTTTTCCTACTTTTCTTATCCCATGTTTTTCTTTCATACAAACCTCCAATTATGTGTTACTTATTCCCGTATAGGTTTCTTTGCACATTATAGAGATTTATTTTTAAAAACTTTGTCACATTCTGTCAGGGCAGGCTTCCTTTTTTCCATCAAAAAAAGCGCCGAATATACATTATTCGTCGCTTTCCTTAAAAATAATTTCATTTTCGAATACAAGTCCCAACTTGTTCGCCATATCCTTTATGTATTCCGTTGTTTTTGTATACAAATCCAACTCTTCCAGCTCTGTTGCACGTTCTTCTTCAGCTGCCAGCTGCTGCTCCAGATTTTCTTCACGTTCTCTTAATAAATCATCTTTTTCCTTTAACTTAAAAATCTGAATGGACATAACTATCAGAAAAACCAATACGATAAAGACAATACTTACCGTACCTGCATTACGACCACTTTTTCTTCGCTTTTCACGCATTCGGGTACCTCATATCTATTTCTTTCTCATTGGAACATTATAGCTTTTTTACCACACATTTTCAACCTACTTGAATATTTTTCCAAGGATCCCTTCTGTCTTCTTTACGCCTACCGGAATTTGTGAATAGGAAAATGCATCAATGTTCCCCTCAATGTCTACTTCTCCTTTTTCTAAATTCAATCGATTCACGTGAAGATCCTTTCCTTTGACGTTAAGCATACCTTGCTCCGTCTCTAAAAGAATTTCGGAAATATCAAAAGAAATAACATCCAATACCCCTGTAAAGCTACCTGATTTTCGATTGTTCAATACTATTTTATGGGATTTTACCGTTCTATTTTCTTCCATACAAAAAACCTCCTATATAATTACTATATTAGGAGGTCCCTTTATTTATGATACATATTCAAATAAATCTTTTGCTTCTTCTTTTTTAGTGGTATCCGCAATTGCCAAAACTCTTACCTTTACTGTTTTTTGTCCAAATGCAATTTCAATAATATCACCAACTTTTACATTGACAGAAGCCTTTGCTTCTTTTCCGTTTACACTGACACGACCTGCATCGCAAGCTTCGTTTGCAACGGTTCTTCTTTTAATTAATCTTGATACTTTTAAAAACTTGTCTAATCTCATTCCTTACCTCTTTAAAAAAACTGCCGTACTCAAAGTACGGCAGTCATTTTTTCTATTAACTTGAAATTAGTTTACAGAATCTTTTAAAGCTTTACCAGCTTTGAATTTTGGAGCTTTAGAAGCTGGAATTGTCATTTCTGCACCTGTCTGTGGGTTTCTACCAGTTCTAGCTGCTCTTTCAGAAACTTCGAAAGTACCAAATCCTACTAACTGGATTTTTTCACCTTTCTTTAATTCTTCAGCAACAACATCTGTGAATGCTTTTAATGCTGCTTCAGCATCTTTTTTAGAGAGCTGTGCTTTTTCAGCCATAGCTGCAACTAATTCTGTTTTGTTCATGTTAATATTCCTCCTCTGGATATTTCATTTATATAATTCGAGTTCGTGTCCCAAATTACCTGTATTTATATATATACTTGTTTTTTCACCCTTTGTCAAGGAAAAATCCACTGTTTTCGGGCTTTTTCGGCTAATATTTCTCACAAAAAATAAGGTCTATTTTTGTCAAAAATGATTATTGACTATTGCGAAATTTCAGTTTCTGTTTCAGTTTGTGTCTCATTTTCCGTTTGGGACTCTGTTTCTGTCTCTAATTCCGTATTTTCGACTTCCTCTGTCTCTTCCTCCTCTGTATTATCCGTATCTTCTGAGCCATCTTCCTCCAACTCAATCACCAGAGTCGCTTCTTCTGAGTTTACAGACAAATATTTTCTCCAACCCGTATATCCATCTGCTTCAACCTCCAACACGTGGGTTCCGTAAGTAAGTTCTAATGGTTGTGTATGATCCACCAGTTCATAATCGATATATACCTTAACATTCTCAATATCAATTTTAAAGGATACGACACCAGTCTTTTTTCCTTCACCCTTTAACGTATCCAAATCAATTTCTGTGGTTTGGCCTCTAATAATTTCTATTTCTGTGCTTCCACCCCATCCATCGTTTGCCACCTTCAGGGTATATGTCCCTTCTGGAAGTTCCATATTCATATTTTCTGTAATAATCGCAAAAATATTATTGTTTAACTGCAAATAGCTATCTTCAAACAATTCGGTATTGCTAAGTGACAATGTTCCATGTCCGGTAGTAATCACTACAGACAGAATCTTTTTATCCATACCAACTACCGTTAAAATATCATCAGGCCCTATCGCACCTAGAAAAGACCGTTCTCCATTGGAAAATACATAGACTTTATCTTGAATAGAGTACTTACTATCTGCGATGGTAAACACACCTGACTCTTCATCAATGGAAAATCGTTTAATATCCTCATACTCCCACACTTGGTCCGATAGCTGCACCCAGGTCAAGTAACCATCAGCATCTCTATCACCTATTGTAACCACTCTTCCCGGAACAAAATCAATTGCAGAAGTATAATTGCCATATTTATCCTTAAACTGGGTGAAAAATGCATAAGAAAAATAATGTTCCATCTCTGTCCCATAAGAATATAAGGTTAGTGATTCTTCTGCAGTATTGTTTTCCATAATCAAATATAGCGACTGAGTATCTTCGGATGTCATCTGGGTGTTTTGGCTTTCCGTTTCTTTTGTAGCATTCTCCTTGCCGCATGCGACCAGACACATCACTGCTAATACTAGCACTAGCACATATGTAATTCGTTTATTTAATCTCATCTTCATCATAGGTCAAGTATACATGATTATGTTGAAAATGAAAATAAATTATAAAAATAATTTTTCCAAAAAACTTCTTCTTTTCTGCTCTTGTTCAATCACTTTTTTTAGCTTATCGATATCCTTTTCCGAAATCCAACTTTTTCGAGAGCTCATATAATGATTAACCACTTTCCAGAATTTTTCTGGGAAAAGCAAAAGCCCATAGAGCAGTCGGTGTTCTTCTTCCGATAAGGTATACGCCTTTTGATATTGGAGTATCATTTCCATTCCAAGACCTTCATCCCAATCATGCTTCTCCATCATTTTGCGCAAGAAATTACTTAAATCCAACATCGGCCATCCATAACAAAAATTCTCAAAATTTACCATGCGCCATTGGTTTTCTGCCCAAACTACATTGTGTTGATTATAATCTCCATGGCAAAACAGACAAAAAGATATTTCCTGATTTTGTTGTTCCAATATAGCCAACGACTCCTTACCTGAAGCCAACATATCCTCGTAATTTCTCATAAAAATCTGCTCAAATTCATTTTTCTTTTTTCGACCACGGATATAATTCTTTACCTTTGTAATCTCTCGGCAATGTCTGCGTTTTATTTCGACAATATCCGACATATTTTTACAAAAAAACTCTGGCACATCCATACTTACACCAGCAGCTACTTCATGATATCTTCCCAGTAATAACGTTGCCTCTTTTATTTCCTCTTGCCTTCCCGTATTTAATTCTGTTCCTGCAAGAAAATCTTTTATTACGAACCTTTCTCCAGTTACCTCATCCTCCGTAACCGCTTCCATGTTTTTATTTATCTCTATTTGCTCTACAAAGAATCCCTGATTTTTTACCGCCTCAAGGTAACACTTTAAAAAGGCTCCCTTTTCCTTCGAACCACGAAATGGCACCAGCAGCTTCATACCTTTGTCTGTCTCACAAATATATGTACCTCTTCCTTTTTCGACACTTTTTATCTTCAACTCATATTGCGACAAAACCGCTTCTATCTGATTATACAAAAAACCCCTCCATAAGACTCATTTAATCTCTTTATCTTATGAAAGGGGTTATTAACTTATTCGCTCGTTCTATTAACTTTTCACGTTGGTTTAATCCCGGATCATTTAGCACCACTTCAAATAATAAATCTAAGACGATGCCCATTTCCTTTCCTGGTTTCATACCAAGTTCGATTAAATCTTTTCCATTAATAGCAAGATTCTTTTTATCTACGCAATGGCCTTGTTCCTTTACTTCCAAATAGAATTTTTCTAATTCATCTACATATTCCATTTTGGATTCAAAATTATATTTGCTCTGCCCCATGATATCCGCACGTTTAATGGTTATCATCATTGGCATATTTTCCAAACCGATTTCGCTGATGCGTCGGCGAACCAGCGCTTTATTGTCCATCGGTGGACGGTCATCATGATGTTTGATCATACGATACACAATATCAATGGTATCGTTATCAAATTTCAAACGGCGAAGGATACCTCTTGCCATATCCGCACCAGCCTGTGTATGTCCAACAAAGTGATCATATCCTTTATCATCTGTGGTCAAAACAACTGGTTTTGCCAAGTCATGTAAAAGCATAATAATACGAATAATTCTTTCCGGCGGAACATTTTGCATAGCAACAATACTATGCTCTCCTACCGTATACATATGATGATGGTTGTTCTGGATGGTCTCCATAGCCACATCAAATTCTGGTATAAATACCTTTGTCAATCCCAATTCATACGCAGTCCTGATTTCTTCTGGGTGATTCGATACCAAAATTTTTACCAGCTCTGTAGCTATACGCTCTGCGCTTACCTTTTCCAAAGTTGGTGCTAGTGCTCGAATGGCTTCTTTTGTCTTTTCTTCAATTGAAAATCCTAATTGGGCAGCAAAACGAATTGCTCGCAACATACGAAGCGCATCCTCAGAAAAGCGTTCCATTGGGTCTCCCACACAACGAATCACCTTGTTTTCTAAATCTGAAATACCATCGAATTTATCTACGAGCCCCGCTCTTTCATTGTAAGCCATGGCGTTTATTGTAAAATCTCTACGCTTTAAATCTTCTACCAAATTGGAAGTGAAAGTAACTTCTTTTGGATGTCTGGCATCTTCATATTCCCCATCAATACGATAGGTGGTAACCTCATATCCCACATGATTCATCATAACAGTAACCGTTCCATGCTGAATACCTGTATCAATGGTGTGGTCAAATAATGCCTTTACTTCCTCAGGCTTTGCAGAAGTAGTTACATCCCAATCGCCAGGCACGCGAAGAAGGAGTGTGTCTCTTACACACCCTCCTACTGCAAAAGCCTCATATCCATGGGCTTCTAGAGTTTCTATGATTTTTTTCACATCAATTGGTAACTCTACTTTCATGCAAAAACGTACTTTCCTTTTCCTTCTGCTTTTACGGTATACAGTGAATCATCCGCAACCTTAATCAGTTCATCAAGTTCATCTACTTTCGCAAAGAACTCTCTGGTGGTGATACCAATCGAACAACTGATTTTTTGTTTTTGCTGAATCTCCACGTCTGTTTCTAAAACATTTGCGATAGCATCTTTAAATCCATCTACAGTTTCAATTCTTGCGTAAATATCTTTTGCGATATTCTCCATATCATCTTTTGATGCATCAAAAGTAATGATAATAAATTCATCTCCACCATAGCGGCTTACAAAGCCTTTATCTCCCACCGCTTCTTCAAATATGTGTGCCATGCCTTGAAGCACAATGTCTCCAATTTCATGTCCATATGTATCATTATAAGGTTTAAAGTTATCTAAATCAATAAACATTACCCCTACATCCACGACTATCTTATCCACAGCAAGCTTGTCTTCTAATCTTTCATACATACCCATACGGTTGGTTACTCCCGTAAGCGCATCCGTGGTAGCAGCTTCCTGTAAACGTTTATTCATCTGGAATATCTTATCATAAGATTCCAATCGATGAATCGCGTGACCTAATTCTCGCATGAGCAACTGGTAAATCTTTAAATCATCTTCATTTAATAGATAACGATTTACAGAATCGTGCCAGTTGTCTTTCATTTTTATATATGTGATAAAGTAGCTTTCCATTTTACCATCTTTAAAGAATGGAATCGCCACAAAAGAACATACCTCATCCACATCAAAGAACTGAATCATATCTCTATGCTCGAAGAACGTATGACTAATCTTTGACACGGCGACACCACCTGGGTATTCACTGAGTCTGGACTCTAGCTCTCCCAATTTCTCTTCTGTAAAGATAACACCTGTATCGTTATACAATACACGAGGTACATCCTCATCATAACGCACATACATTGCACAATCATTATTAAAGTGATTCAAAAACAAACGAATGGAATTTTTCACGATTTCATAGGCACGCACCTCAGATTTATCCAAAAGATTTTGCCATGTAGAAATAAATTCTAACTGTCGTTTGTTTTGTTTGTTTTCCTTCGCAAGAGCGGTCTGCTTTAATAATTCTTCAATAGGACCTTTAGGAACTGCATCTAATTTTCCTGCTTCCTTTCGAACTTCTTCCAAAAGTTCTTCTGGTACACCCGCAGATATCTGCGCAAGCACCTCCTCGTACTGTAGCAAGCTGGTGCGTTCCATTTCATACAATTCCATTCTGCCCACTCTCTTAAACAATTCCATACGTGTTTTTCTATAAAGAGAATGAATATAGAATAGATTTCCTTCTGCCTTTTCAAAATATTTATCTGTCTTTTCCAAATCCTGCAAAGCAGCCTCATCATCTCCAAGGCTTACTTCATGCATCGCTTTGGCAAAATGATACAAGCAAATATCATCATCACTACGTGCAAAATCGTGCACCACATCTTCTTCCTGTTTTTCCAGTAAGTAATTCAAAAACTGCGCACAACTAAGAAGATATCGTTCACTGTCAAAGCGATTTCCCTGCATTGTACTAAGAAGTGCTTGTATCGCATAAAGCTTCGCCAGATTACATACTCGCAAACTGTTTAAATGCAATTTATCTACGGTCTTGATAGCAATCTGTAGGGATGCCTCTGCATCTTTATATTTCGACTGAGCGATACAGGTCAAAGCATAGTTATAGCATACTTCTGCAATATCCTCTGGCAATTGTAACTGATAAAACAAACTAATAGCCTGACCATAAAACCAGCCTGATTTATCCATATGTCCTAGGGCACTTAAGTTATATCCTATTGCAGAAAACATACGGCCTGCCTCCAAGGAATTGTGATCCTGAATGAACTGGTAAGTACGAATAGAATATAACAATGCAATTTCATTCATACCATTCGTTGATGCAATCATGGCATTCTTCTGGTACGCATTACATACTAGTCTTTCGTTTCCAATTTCCTTTGCCAATTTGATACCTTTTGTAAAATGTATCAAAGCAGATTCGGAACGATATGCCTTTGCTACAGTTTCTGGTCTGTTGTCATAAGCAAAAATATAAATATGTGCCAAATGATTACGATAATTATAATGCTCTCTCTTCCCGGAACATCCAATCTAGAGATATCCTCTATAATATCCAATGCCTTTGGTAAATCTCCTAGAAGTATTGCCACTTTTGTATGCATGAAATACATAGATAGTTTTACACTATCCGGCATTTTGGCTTCTTCAAATTTAACCTGTCTTTCTATATCTAAAAAGTAATTGTTTGCCTGCTCAAAATCTAATAATTCAATAACATTATTTAATTGGTTGAACAATTTTTCATAATCCTGATACTGTTTTGAAACAGCCTGATAGCTTGATGTACGGGCACGACCACTACTACCAATATGATACACCTGACCTAAATCACCAAGCTCTTCTACCAACTGTCCCCAGGCAAAAGAACGACTATCTTTACGGATTCGTGCTTCGTTTACACCCAACACGATAGAAATCTGTTTCGATGGTTCCAAAAGTAACTGACGTATAAGTTCAATAGTACTCTTACTCGCCATCTGGAAACGATTAATAACCATCATCACTGGTTTATGCTCAGCTACTTTTTTAAGCATAAGACAGATGGTCTTTTTCATACGAAACTGCTCATATTCCACTTCGTCTAAAAGCACATTTTCCTGACGTTTACAGATACCTGTATCATAGTATGCCTTTAAAACATCACGATGAAGTTCGTACACCTGACACTGGGTAAGGAATTCATCGAAGTCACCTTTCACATACTCACGATGCATCTGGCAAATTACATCTAAAAATGGATCATATGCTCCCACAATATCATCTGATGTATATTCTTTCCATGTAAAAAAAACGTTATCCCCATTTTCAGAATAACGCTTTATAGTTTCTAGTCCTTCCAGGGAAAAAGAATTGTTATAGCAAGCCATAACAATATTCTTTTCCACCTTTGTGACTCTGTCATATCCCTGTTCAATTACACTATCAAAATATTTTTCGAACATGTCTTCTCCCTAGGTTTACGTTGATTAGTATGCTTTACCCCAATATACTAATTTGTGTGCTGGCTTTCCACAGCAAACACATACATTCGAAATTTGTTCCTGATCATTAAATGGCATACAGCGGCTTGTTACACCCGTATCCTCTTTAATCTTAAGTTCACACTCTAAGCTTTCACACCACATACCACGAATGAAACCAGTTTTGCTTTCTGCTTTCTGTACAAATTCTGCATAAGTATGGGCATCTGTAATATGTGTGTTTAAAAATTCTTTTGCTCTTGCAAGCATATCTGCCTGCATATTTTCTAAAATTTCACCGAGTTTTGTATTTAATTCATCTAATGAAACTACTGTCTTTTCTCTAGTGTCACGACGAACTACTACACACTGATTGTTTTCGATATCTTTTGGTCCAAGTTCTACACGAACTGGGATACCCTGAATTTCCTGTTCCGCAAATTTCCATCCTGGACTCTTGTCTGTTGCATCGATTTTTACACGGAAGTCTTTTGCAAGTGCTTCTTTTATATCATATGCTTTATCAAGAACACCTTCTTTTTTCTGCTGAATTGGAACTACCATTACCTGTGTAGGTGCAACTCTTGGTGGAAGTACAAGACCTGAATCATCACCATGTACCATGATGATAGCACCAATTAAACGAGTAGACATACCCCATGATGTTTCATGACAGTACTGTAATTTGTTTTCTTTGTCTGTATACTGAATTCCAAAAGCTTTTGCAAAACCATCACCGAAGTTGTGTGATGTACCTGACTGTAAAGCCTTACCATCGTGCATAAGTGCTTCGATCGTATAAGTAGCTTCTGCACCTGCAAATTTTTCTTTGTCTGTTTTACGACCTTTTACAACTGGAATAGCAAGAACTTCTTCTAAGAAGTCTGCATAAAGGTTTAACATCTGTACTGTTCTTTCTTCTGCTTCTTCTGCAGTTGCATGAACAGTATGTCCTTCCTGCCATAAGAATTCTGAAGAACGAAGGAATGGTCTTGTTGTCTTTTCCCAACGTACTACAGAACACCACTGGTTATACACCTTTGGTAAATCTCTGTGTGACTGAACTGTCTTTGCAAAAAGTTCACAGAAAAGTGTTTCTGATGTAGGACGTACACAAAGTCTTTCCTGAAGTTCTTCTAAACCACCATGTGTAACCCAAGCTACTTCTGGTGCAAAACCTTCTACATGATCTTTTTCTTTCTGAAGAAGGCTTTCTGGAATGAACATTGGCATGTAAACATTCTCTACGCCTGTTTCTTTAAATCTAGCGTCTAACTGTCTTTGAATATTCTCCCAAATGGCATAGCCGTTTGGTTTAAAAATCATACATCCTTTTACAGATGAATAATCCATAAGTTCTGCTTTTTTCACAACGTCTGTATACCATTGTGTGAAGTCTTCTTCTCTCGAAGTAATGGCTTCTACTAATTTCTTGTCATTTGCCATAACAAATCTCCTCTTTTCTATTTTTGATTGTTTTATAAACTAGTCATCATCTGTGATATATTTGTATGAACATGAATCTCGGTAATGATTTTCTAGTTTCTCTAAATAGGTAAATTTAAAATTTTAAAAACTATGCGTGACACAAAACTCACTTCGTTCAAACAGTTGTGTCACGCATATAATTTTAAATTCACCTATATAAGAGAAACACGAAAACCCTTAAATGAGATTTCATTGTTCATACAAATATATCACAGATGTTCGAAACTTCATAAAAACAAACAACCAAAATTATAAAATTCGTATTAATTAATGATAGTAAAAATAGGCTAAATTGTCAAGATACATGGGGCGAAAACCCATAAAAGGCGGTTCCTTGAGGCTCTATCTCAAAGACCATTTTTCTTTTATCCATAGGATGCTGAAATTCTAATTTATATGAGCATAAGGCGAGCCCCTCCTTACTTGCTTCATCTCCATATTTATTATCTCCAATTAAAGGACATCCCATATGTGCCATCTGTACACGAATCTGATGCTGTCTGCCTGTATGAAGTTTTATATCAAAAAGTATTTTACCATCTTTTGTATCCACAACTTTATACTCTAGTTTTGCATTCTTTGCATCTTTTGTTTCTGTGCTTACCACCTGTGTAAAGTTAGTCTTCTTATCTGTCAGAAGATAATTCTCTAGCACACCTTCTTTTTCGACAGGCGCGTTTGCAGACACTGCATAATAATACTTTCCGATTACACGTTCCTGCACCTGCTTAGACAAATGCGCTGCAGCCTTCTGATTCTTCGCAAACACCATAATACCTTCCACCGGCTGGTCAAGTCGATGCACGATTCCGATATACGGCGGCTCACCTTTTTTTACCCTATAGTTCTTTAACAGACTTTCCATATCCTGCTGACCAAGTCTCTTGGTCTGAGTCGCCACACCTGCAGGTTTACGACAAACAAGAATATCTTTGTCTTCAAATATAATTTCTGGTTCTTTTAACATTTTCATTCTCTCTTTATTTTATTATAAAAGAAGGTGCTATACTTAACACCTTCTTACTATTTACACTACCTGAACTTGGCAAACCTTCATAGCTTCCAATGCATTTTTATGGCTCTCTGGTGTAACGCCAGCACAACAAGCCGCGTCAACGATAATTGGCACTTCTGGTAAAAATGCTTTTGTAATCATTACATTTGAGATTACACATATATCTGTACAAAGACCTACAAAAGTAATGCTTTCGATTGGATCTACTGCATTTAATGCTAACAGTTTTTCTGGCAAAAGAGATGAACCAAAAGTCACCTTATCGATTGCTGGCGTATTGCGAAGCACATCTAATTCAGAACGAATCTGCCAACCATTGCTACCTTTGATACAATGTGGAACCGGAAGATTTTTTCCTTCCTGTGTTTCCATATAATTGTCTTTGTGTGTATCTCTGGTAAAGAGAACTGTTCCATCAAAGTTCTTGATTTTTTCTAATACATTTGGAACAATAGCTACTGCTTCTTTGGTTCCAAGTGCTCCATCGATAAAATCATTCTGCATATCTACTACAACTAACACGTTCTGCATACGATTCCCTCCGCTTTATCCTTTGTTGAATTATTATCTTCGCTCTTTGCAAGTGGCTCTTTGCCCCATGCTTTTCGAATAATATTTTCTGCTTCTTCTTTTTCTTCTTGGGTAAGCTGTGGCACACCTTTGAGTGGATATTCTAACCCAAGATTTTCGTACTTATTTTCACCTAAAGTATGATATCCAAGCACCTCGAGTTTTTCCACATTGGATAGTGTTTTTAAAAACTCTCCAAATTGCGTAAGTGACTTTTCTTCAAACGTGATACCTGGCACTACTACATGACGAATCCATATTGGCTTTTGGATTTTATCCAAATATCTTGCAAACGCCAAAATGTTATAATTCGAACATGCCGTCAGATCAATATGGGCATCCTCATCCACATGTTTAATATCTAGCATTACCAAATCAGTCACTGACATCAGTTTTTCTGTTCTTTCATTCTCTTGGAATAAAAATCCAGATGTATCTAAACAGGTATGAACACCCATCCCTTTTGCTTTTGTAAAAAGTTCGATTAGAAAATCCATCTGCGCCATGGGTTCACCACCTGTGGCGGTAATGCCCCCCGTCTTATAGAACGTGCGATTGCGCTCAAACATCTCTAATATTTCATCTACAGTTTTTTCTTTTCCATCACCCATGTCCCACGTGTCAGGATTGTGACAATACTGACATCGCATCGGGCATCCCTGGAAAAACACTACAAATCTCACCCCTGGACCATCTACTGTTCCGAAGGTTTGTATTGAATGAATGTAACCCATTTGCCACTCCTTTTAAATAATACTAATATTATTATACCCGATTTCGAGGCCTCTAACAACACAAAAGCGACAGAGCTAGTCTGTCGCTTTATTCTCTTTCTATTACAATTTAAAGCGGTAGCCAACACCCCAGATAGTTTCAATATACTGTGGTTTGGAAGTATCCATTTCGATTTTTTCACGAATCTTTTTAATATGTACGGTTACGGTTGCAATATCACCAATGGATTCCATGTCCCATATTTCGCGGAAAAGTTCTTCCTTTGTATATACATGGTTTGGATTTTCTGCCAAGAATGTAAGCAGGTCATATTCCTTTGTGGTGAACTGTTTTTCTTCCCCATTAATCCATACTCGTCTAGCAGTTTTATCAATTTTGATGCCTCGAATTTCGATTACGTCGTTTTCTACCACATTACTTCCGATAAGTCTTTCATAACGAGCCAAGTGCGCTTTTACACGAGCTACCAATTCACTTGGCGAAAAAGGTTTTGTCACGTAGTCATCTGCACCAAGTCCAAGCCCCCTAATCTTATCAATGTCATCTTTCTTTGCTGACACCATAAGAATTGGTGCATTTTTTCTTTCACGAATCTGTTTACAAATTTCAAATCCATCTGTGCCTGGAAGCATCAAGTCTAGGATGTACAAATCAAACTCTTCTGCCAACGCTCTTGCCAAGCCTGTCATTCCATCATTTTCTACTTCTACTTCAAAACCACTTAACTCCAAGTAGTCTTTTTCTAATTCTGCAATTGCTACCTCATCTTCAATAATTAAAATTTTACTCATTTGGCACCTCCTGATATTTGCGAATTACAAAGTACATAACTGTCCCTGTATCCTCTTTACTTGTTGCCCATATTTTTCCGCCATGGTCTTCAATAATTTTCTTAACAATGGAAAGACCGATACCACTACCACCTGTAGCAGAATTTCTGGATACATCACCTCGATAAAATCGATCAAATATGTATGGCAAATCCTTTGCTGGAATCCCTCGACCATTATCCTCTATTTCTACCTGGATGAAATCTCCTACATCCTTGATACGAATATTGATAAAGCCATTGGATTTATTCATATATTTTGTGGAATTTCCCACTATATTATTTACTACTCGTCTAATCTGTTCTGGGTCAGCTATGATAACCACATCTCGCTCTGTGTAATTGTAGTAAGCTAATCCTATATTTTTTGTCTCTAGGTCTATTCCAATTTCTTCTATACAATCTTTGAAATATTCTTCTACATTAATCTTGGCAAAATTATACGGAATCTTGTTTGTATCAATCTTCGAATACAATGTCAGCTCATTAATCAACGTATCCATCTCATTTGCTTTACTATAAATAGTACGCACATATTTATCAATTTTTTCTGGCGTATTTGCTACCCCATCTATAATCCCCTCTGCGTACCCTTTTACCGCAGTAATAGGTGTCTTTAGGTCATGGGCAATATTACTAATCAAATCCTTATTTTCTTGTTCTGTAGCAATTTTTTCTTCCGCATTTTCTTTTAAACGGCGGCGCATTTCTTCGAATGTGACACACAGCTCATTCATTTCATCCTGCTCTGTGCCATCTGTATCAATAGCAAAATCCAAATTGCCATCTTTGATGTTTTCAGCAGCTTTCTGCAACTTACGAATAGGGTTAACCATACTCTGGTAAATCCAAATCATTAACATGCCCGCGGTCAAAAAAAGCACCAGGAGAACTGCAAATACAATATCAAAAAACAGGCCTCTCACATCTGGCATGACTACCATATTCTCCGCAATCATCTGCCACTGCACACGGAAAAAGGCAGCTATAATTAGAAGTGCCAACAAAATTGGCACAAACATAATAATACAAAATGAAATAATAAGCTTTGACTTTAGTTTCATAACTTTTCTCCAATAAAAAACATGGTATAATCTTTTACCATTATACCATGTTTCTTTTGCAAACTTATGAAATTTCTATTAATTATTATAAACTTTTAATGCATCCACTTTGTCTGTCTTTTCCCATGGAAGATCAAGGTCTGTTCTACCGAAGTGACCATATGCTGCTGTTCCGCGGTAGATTGGTCTTCTAAGGTCGAGCATCTTGATGATACCTGCTGGACGAAGGTCAAATTCTTTACGAACGATTTCTACCAATGCTTCATCTGAAAGAACGCCTGTACCAAATGTGTCTACCATGATAGAAGTAGGTTTTGCTACACCGATTGCATAAGAAAGCTGGATTTCACATCTCTTTGCAAGACCAGCTGCTACGATATTCTTAGCCACATAACGTGCTGCATAAGCTGCTGAACGGTCTACCTTTGTACAGTCTTTTCCAGAGAATGCACCGACACCGTGACGAGCCATTCCACCATAAGTATCTACGATAATTTTACGTCCTGTAAGACCTGCATCACCGTGTGGTCCACCGATTACGAAACGACCTGTTGGGTTAATGAAGAATTTTGTTTCGTTATCAATTAACTCTGTTGGAAGAATTTCATCAAATACATATTTCTTGATATCTGCATGAATCTGTTCCTGTGTAACATCTTCATCATGCTGTGTAGAAAGTACTACTGCTTCCAAACGTTTTGGTGCACCGTTTTCATCGTATTCTACAGATACCTGTGTCTTACCATCTGGACGAAGGTATGAAAGTGTACCATCCTTACGAACTTTTGTAAGCTGAAGAGCTAATTTGTGAGCAAGTGAGATTGGATATGGCATGAGTTCTTCTGTCTCATCTGTTGCATAACCAAACATCATACCCTGGTCTCCAGCACCTGTATCTAAATCATCTACAAGACTTCCTTCTTTTGCTTCTAAAGCTTTGTCAACACCCATAGCGATGTCTGCTGACTGCTGGTCAAGTGCTACCATAACAGCACATGTATGTCCATCAAAACCTGTCTTTGCATCATCATATCCGATTTCGTTTACTGTTTTTCTAACGATTCCTGGAATATCGAGCTGAGCTTTTGTTGTGATTTCACCTGTTACTAAAACAAAGCCTGTACATGCTGCAGCTTCACAAGCTACACGGCTCATTGGATCCTGTTCTAAACATGCATCTAAGATGGCATCTGATACAGCATCACACATTTTGTCTGGATGTCCTTCAGTTACGGATTCTGATGTGAATAATAATTTTTCCATTTTGTTCTCCTTTATTTGTGTGTTTGCGAATAAGTAGGTCTCAAAATTGCACACAATTTTGAGACTCGCGTTGCTCGTCAAATGAAAAGGGATGTAGAGATAAAACAACTTTTCATCTCTACATCCCTTTTCACCTGACTCTACTTATTCGCGGAAATCCTCTTATTGCTCAAGTTTAACTCGCTCAGGTGGGCACCTTCCAAACTACTGGGGTTGCCGTGACTTCATTGATCCTATGTATCTCCATCACTCTGAATAAGAGAAAAGTTACAATATTGAATTTTCATATCTTACGTAGATAAAGTACTATAATTTTTATAGTCTGTCAACCCTTATTTAGTTGACTTTTATTTCCTCAAAATTTATACTAGTTGTGTATAAGTATTTTTAGGAGAGACAAATGATTAAGAGATTACCACCACGAGAAGTAAAAATTGGTATGATTGCTTTGGAACCAGTAGTGACCCCTCAAGGCCAGCGACTTGCTCAGGCCGGAGATGAACTCACTCGCCAAATCATCAATAAAAGCAAATTATATAATGTAGAATACATCGTCGTAGATGTTCCAGAAACATTGGAAGACCTAATGCCTACTCCTGTAGCTGCCCCTGAACCAATTCAGCAAGCACCTCAGGTAATTTACATTCCAGTGCCAGTTCCAACCCCAGTGGTTGAACCTGTAAAGGAAGAACCAAAAGAACCACCTAAGGCAGAAGAACAAAAAACACATATTGAGGAAACAAAAACTCACTATCAGAAAATTATGGAATCTGCTGAATTTAAAGGATTTCAGTTGGACTACTTTAAGGCTCTCGAATATTTAAAAGATGTATTCCATAGTATAAAAGAAAACAAAGGATATCGCATTGACGAGAAAGCCTTAGTTGAAAGTATAGCACCTCTCTTTGTTTCAAGAACAACAATTACAGAAGTATTTGACATGCTCCATCATATGCATGCACTTGATGATACGGTATATGCACACTGCATCAACGTAGCTCTTATCTCCCGTATGATTGGTAGATGGTTACATTTTGACCAGCATGATTTAGATGTACTTACCTGTTGTGGTCTGCTTCATGATATCGGGAAAATAGACATTCCAGAAGAAGTATTAAACAAACCTGGAAAATTAACAGATGAAGAATTCGCTATGATTAAAGGCCATCCAAAGGCTGGTTATGAGATGCTCCGCAATAAAGACATCGACAACCGTATCAAGCAAACTGCTTTGATGCACCATGAGAGATATGATGGATCTGGTTATCCAAACGGACTTGCTAGTGAGTTCCTAGTAGACTATGCTATGATTGTAGCCATTGCCGATGTTTATGATGCTATGACAGCTGCTCGTTCTTATCGAGTTCCACTTTGCCCATTCCAGGTAATCGAGAACTTTGAAAAAGATGGTTTCCAGAAATACCACACAAAATACATTTACATTTTCTTGAACCGTATTGCTACAACATACCAAAACAACCGTGTTATGTTAAATGATGGCCGCGGCGCACAAATCGTTATGTTAAACAAAAACTACTTATCAAAACCAGTAGTACAGTTTGACGATGGCGAATGCCTCGACCTCTCTACCGCAAAAGATTTACATATTACCAAAATTATTTAAAACATATCAAGGGGCTTCCGCAGCATATCTTGCTTGCGGGGCC
Source organism: Agathobacter sp. (assembly GCA_045544235.1). GTDB lineage: Bacteria > Bacillota > Clostridia > Lachnospirales > Lachnospiraceae > Roseburia. The sequence continues at coordinate 23,062 of JAZPYQ010000010.1, forward strand.
CCTTTTTTATATCTTTGCATTGTTTAATACAAACGGAGTGCTCTATACTTTGATGGAGTGATTTATAGAAAAATGTCATATTTCCCAAAAGGCTCTCTGATGGATGTTTTTGTGTCTTTCAAGTGTTCGACAATCCACGCAGTATGTCCGTGGTGTTAAAACACTCTCCGACTTTCGAGTTTCTCTAAGCGGGCACTCCATAAATTTTGATTTCATGCTGCGTGCATAAACTCGTCGCAAGTGCAGCGGCTCAGACAGTATGCACGTAGCATGATTTATTTATGTCGTTTGCCCGCATAAGAGAAACTGGCAAAAGTCTTCGAATGTGTTTTAGACACCCACGAACATACTGTCGCGGATTGCTCGAACCTTTGAAAGATATAAATAATAGACAACATCAGAGAGCTCTTTTGTTGGAAATACGAACATTTTTCTATATTAACGACGAAGTAGTATAGAGCATTCGTTTGCTAAAAGAACAACTAAAAAAGGGCCACCGCAGTGCCAATAGGTTTGCGATAGCCCATAAGTTTTATTATTGATTGTTGTTGGTTTGGTCGGTGGTGTCTGCGTCGTCTGGAGTTTCGGCAGGGGTATCACCGTCTGTATTTTCGGCGTCTTCAGATGCTTCTGATGTGCCAGGGTCTTCAGTAGACTCGGTGGATACTTCTGGTGGAGTAGATGCGTCGTAGGTCCATTCGTTTGAGCTTCTAAAGATGGTGCTCTTAGAACCAAGCTGGTTTACCACAAAGACATCTCCATCTTCACCACGAGTAGTACTAATCATAATTTCATTGCCGGAAACATATTCTGTTCCAACCTTTTCTCCATTTACATATACACGACTCCATTGTGTGAAACCTTCACCTCTAAGGACGATGCGGTTTTCAATAGTTGGAGACAGATATGCGTTTGTAATAATTACTTCATCTATACCCATCACAATGTCTGTTGCCGGGTATTTATCTATTTCGCCATCATAACAGTAGCGTTCTCCATAAAGGATATCGTACTGTAACTGTTCGATACCATCGATGTAAGCCTGCTGATCAGGATTGTCCGCCTGTGTCTGGTGGTAAGCTACCATAGTTCCATCATGGAATCCTACCTGACCTAAGATGTCAGCCATCAACTGGTAAGCGTAAAGGTCTTTATCCTGTTTCTCTAAACCAAAGTTGTTCCAAGTAACATATTTGGTTTTGAAGATGTTTCCTGAAACCATTTCGGAATCTTCAAGTCCCATTGTAGGGAGATGATCACCCCAGAATACTACGATAGTATCTTCGTCTAAAGCTTCAAGAGCTGTACATAACTCTTCCATAAACATATCTGTTTTGTGAGCCTGATGCATGTAGTATTCCCACTGGTTTGTTTCTTCTTCAGAATCAAGTCCATATACTTCTGCGTAAGGTTCTTCAATAACCGGTTCTGTTGGGTAAACACCATGTTGTCCAACTGTGATTACATATGTTAAGTCTGGACCTTCAGTAGAAGTAAGGGTTTTCATAACTTCGCTTGCAAGGATAGAATCTTCTGCCCAACCTTCGTTAGGAGTAAATTCTGTAATATCCATTAATTCTTTACTTGTGAAGGAATCAAATCCCATCATAGCAAAAGCATTTACACGGCTGTAGAAGTTACCACCGTTATTGTGAACTGCATGTGTACCATATCCAATAGCTTTTAAGTCAGATGCAATACTTTCACAGTTTGGTACTTCTTTTAAGATTGTCTTGTATGGATATTCTCCAGTACCAAAGTACTGAAGCTTCATACCTGTAAGAATTTCAAATTCAGCATTTGCAGTACCAGCACCTACTACAGGCATTTCAAGATAACCTGATGTAAAGTTTTCTTCTAAGTAATGGAAGTATGGTGTTGGGTCCTGACTATATGTCATAAAGTTATATTCATATGGATCAACGAAGGACTCTAACAAAACGGTAATAATGTTTGGTCCATTTTCGGTAGTAACAGTAGTTACTGCTTTTTCACTTTCAACAGCAGCCATGAGTGCATTTACAACTTCTTCGCTATAGTCGTCAGGCTCGTCCATTCCCCAGTTAACTACACCAGATGAGAATGAATATACAAAACCGTAATCTTCATAACCCTGTGCAATATTATGGAAATAGCTAGCTACAATGTTGTTCTCCTGAGCCACAGTAGTGGTAGCAGGAACTGCGATAAATACAACTGCCAAAATAGAGAGAAGAGAAACAAAACGTCTCTGTTTTCCTTTAAACACTGGTCCATGTACATAAATCAGTGAGCATAGGAAAATAAATAAAATAACTCCAATTACGATTACCACCATCATGGTTGGTGAAATATATGTTTTTAACATAGTCATTAAGTCGGATACTACGGTTAAATCTGCAAAACCAAATGGTGTTACACGGTTTGCAAGTACGATACCATTAATAATACCGAGGATGACCCAGAAAGAGCTGATAAGCATACGAGCAAAAGCTCTTCTTCTAAACAAATACACCAAAGTCAATGAAGCAAATACAATAAAAGAATTGTAGATATAAGCAAGTGGTGATTTGAAAATAAATCCAAATGCTTCTATAAGGCTCCATCTTGATGCAACTTCTACTAAAAATACTACAAACATAGAAAGTAGAGCTTGGAATATAAATGAATATTTGTTTAAAATATCGATTGTCTTATAATAGCGTTCCGAGTGTTCCACCTGTTTTTTGGTGTACAACTTTTCTTTGAGAAAACTCAATACCTTTTTCATGATAACCTCCTCTGTATCTTCCAATGTATACATTAAAGAAAATACGATAGAAAAACAAGAGCAAACTTTTATAAAAAATTCTTAAGATTTTATTGTCTTTTGTTAGAATTTCTCCAAATGCCCATGTTTTCAGCTTCTTTAATTAACTCTTCTCTAAAATTTGGATGTGCAATGGAAATAATTGCCTCAGCTCTTTGCCACGCGCTAAGTCCCTTTACATTTACCATGCCTTGTTCCGTTGCCAAATACTGTACACATGCACGAGTAGCAGTTACAATTGAGCCACTTGCCAATGTAGGACGAATACGGGAATGAAGATTTCCGTTACGATCCTGATAGGTAGATGAACAGCAAATAAAGCTTTTTCCACCCTTGGAGAGATAGGCCCCCAATACAAAGTCTAACTGTCCTCCGGCGCCGGTAATTTGTTTGAAACCGGAACTTTCAGAGCTAACTTGTCCAAATAAATCGATGTCTACACAATTGTTTATGGAAATAAGATTGTCCAAGGAAGCAATGCGTCGAACATCATTTACATAATCTGCAGGTGCACTGAGTATATCAGGATTATTATGAATATAGTCATATACTTTTTGCGTTCCTGCTGCAAAAACAAAGGTTTGTTTACCAGGATCAATGTTTTTATGTTGTCCTGTGATTTTCCCAGCTTTTGCGATGTCTACAAATCCGTCGGAATATATTTCTGTATGTACGCCAAGTTCTTTTAAATCAGATTCTGCGATAAGAGAACCAACAGCATTAGGCATGCCACCTATGCCTAGCTGCAAGCAGGCACCATTTGGAATCTGATTTACAATTTGACGAGCAATAGATTTGTCCACTTCAGAAGGAGGTGCACCAGTACCAAAAGGACTAATTGGAGGATGTTCCCCTTCTACAATAAAGTCAACCTTGGAAATGTGAATGCCAGCTTCTGGATCGCCCATACAATAAGGGACATTTTTGTTTACCTCTACGATAACATAATCTGCTCTTTCACATGCAGCAGCTAAGTGAGAGGCGCTTGGTCCAAAATTAAAGTATCCATTTTCGTCAAGAGGGGCTACCTGCATCATAACTACATTGCTAGGAGTATCTATGTCGCGATAATAGCGCGGTAGCTCCGAGTAAGTAATTGAAGCATAATAGGCTAGGCCTCGGCTAGCGAGCTGACGTTCAATGCCACTGAAATGCCAAGAGTTCCAAGTGAAATGTTCTCCTGCATCCTCTCTTTCAAAGACAGCTGGCATCTTCGGTAAGATAGCGCCTCGTAGATTAATATTTGTTAATTCATCGGTGCGTTTGGCAAGAGCCTTGTCAAGTGCATCTACAGTAGTTACAGAAAAACCGTAATCTACCCAATCGCCGGATTTGATGACTTTAACAGCTTCGTCGGCAGAAACTTTTTTCTGGTTATATTCGTCGATGAAGTTCATGAATTACCTCCGGTGTACATACTTAATTAATTTTACCACTTTTTAGGTGTGAAAGACAATATATTATAATAAGAAATAACGTAGAAAGTTACAGGATGATTATGGTATAATATGCACAACTTTTATGAGGTGAGAAAACATGGAAAAGAAAAAAGATAAAAGCGGTATTTGCCCTTATGCAAAAAAATGTGGCGGATGCGATTTTCAGGGAATTGAATATAAGAAACAGCTAGAGACGAAAGAGACCAACGTAAAGAAACTGTTGAAGGACTTTGTGAAGGTCTCGCCTATTGTTGGAATGGACAACCCATATCATTATCGTCACAAAGTACATGCAGTGTTTGATTGTGTGGCACGTGGTCAGGTGGTGGCAGGTGTATACAAAAAAAACTCCCATGACGTAGTAGATATTGAAAGTTGTCAGATAGAGGACCAGGAAGCAGATGCTATTATTCGAGATGTAAAAGGTCTGCTAAAGTCATTTAAGATAAAGACCTATGATGAGGACACGGGCTATGGACTGCTTCGTCATGTGATGGTGCGAAAGGGATATCATTCTGGTGAAATCATGGTGATATTGGTATTGGCATCACCGATTCTTCCGTCTAAAAATAATTTCGTAAAAGCTTTACGAAAAAATCATCCAAACATTAGCACGGTGGTGATTAATGTCAATGATAAAAAGACCAGTATGGTATTGGGAGAAAGAAATATTACTGTATTTGGGAAGGGATTTATAGAAGATAAACTTTGTGGCTGTACTTTCCGCATTTCTCCAAATTCTTTCTATCAGGTGAATCCTGCTCAGACTGAACTGTTATATGAAAAGGCGATTCAGTGTGCGCAGCTTACAGGGAAAGAAAAAGTAATCGATGCATATTGCGGAACAGGTACCATTGGCATTATTGCTTCCAAGTATGCAAAAGAGGTCTGGGGTGTAGAATTGAACAAGGATGCGATTCGTGATGCTATTACCAATGCAAAAAGAAATGAGATAAAAAACATCCGTTTTATTAACGATGATGCAGGAAAATATATGGTATCTTTGGCTGAGAAAAAAGAAAACGTAGATGTGGTGATTATGGATCCTCCTCGAAGTGGAAGTGATGAAGCGTTTTTATCTTCAGTGGTGAAGTTGGCTCCAAAGAGAGTGGTATATGTATCTTGTGGACCAGATAGTTTGGCGAGAGATTTAAAATACTTAGTGAAAAAAGGATATAAAGTAGAAGAGGCAACGCCTTATGATATGTTTCCATTTACCAATCACACAGAGGTAGTGGTGGGGTTGTCAAAAATAAACAGATAGAAATAAATTGCATAAAATTTTTTATAAAAATTTAAGAAATATGATATGTTCATATCTATTAAAAAGAGTATAATGGAAAATGTAATTTTTTAACATTAAGATAGCGGAAAGGAAAATAAGAAAATGTCCCTAAAAGAAGGAAAGAAAAAATGGATTATGATAGCGATTGCGGTAGTTGTGATTGTGGTAATTGTTATTGGTGTGACAGTATCTGGTGGTGCTAAAAATTCGAATGCTACAGCACAAGGAACTGTCGAATTTATTACAAAGAGAACAATCGCAAATAGTATTAGCGGAAATGGAACTATTGAAGCCGCGAATCAGGAAGATGTGACAGGTGGCTCTTATGGTATGACTGTTGAGTCTGTAAATGTAGCAGAAGGTGATATGGTCAATGCAGGGGACATTATCTGCGTTTTCGATACTTCCAACATAGATGAACAAATTGAAAATTTAGAAGAACAGATTGCTGAATATAAGAGCAATAAAACATCTCAGTTGGCAGATTATGATGAGCAGATTTCTGAATCTAAGGATTCTACAGCAGAGCAGTTAGAGGAAGCAAAAGCGAATCTTGCAGAAGCAGAAGTAGAACTTGCAGAAGCGGAAGCAGAACTTGTAGCTCGTCAAACAAGATACGATGAGGCTGTGGCAGCAGGTGGCTTATCTATCGCAGATGAAACAGACTTGTTATCACAGATTAGTTCCCAGGAAATGGTAGTGGATAGTGCACAGGCAAGAGTGGACAGTTATGATGCACAGATTACTTCATTAGAAGAAAGCGATACCTCAGCTTTAGAAGATGCGAAAGAAAACTATGAAGATCAGATGGATACATCTATTGAAAATTTAGAAGAACAGTTGGAAGCATTAAGAGAGCAGAGAGAAGATGCAACTATCACAGCAGGTATCTCAGGCACAATTACTGGATTATATGTAACAGAGGGTGCTTCATTTAATGGTGGAACCATTGCAAGTATCGAAGGTGTGGATCGTTTTATCGTAGAAGCACAGATTGAAGAATATGATATTCCAGATATTGAAGTAGGAATGAAAGTGCTTATAAAAACAGACGCTACTCGCGATGAAGAATTAGAAGGTGTGGTTACATATGTGGCTCCACGTGCTACTAACAGTGGTGGTTCTTCTAGTGGATTGGCAAGCCTTATGGGGGGTATGGATACCAGTAGCATGACAAGCAGTGGTAGTGCAACCTATTTAGTAAAAATCGAATTAAATGAACAGCATGATCGTCTCCGTCTTGGTATGAATGCAAAAACAAGCATTATCACAGAAGAACGCGTAGATGTATGGACAGTTCCTTATGATGCAGTATATACCAGAACAGATGGAACAACTTATGTGGAAAAAGTAACTGGAAAAGATGAAGATGGTAATCTTATTACAGAAGAAATGGATATTGAAGTAGGGCTTCAGGGTACCTACTATGTAGAAGTAATTTCGGATGATATTACAGATGATACACAGATTTTAGTTCCAGATGCACAGGGAAATAGTTCTATTGAAGAATTATTGAACATGATGGGTGCAGATGCAGGGATCTAGTTGAGAAAGGACGAAAATTATGAGCGCTATTATTAGGCTGGAAAATATCGTCAAGAAATTCTATATTGGTGAACCAAATGAGCTTGAGATTTTACATGGAGTTTCACTGGAAGTAAAAGAAGGTGAATTCCTGTCTATCGTAGGTCCTTCAGGCTCAGGTAAATCTACCCTTATGAATTTGATTGGCGTATTGGATCGTCCTACCTCAGGTAATTATTATCTGGATGGGATAGATGTGGAAAAAGCCCATGACAACGAGTTGTCAGATATTCGAAATCAGAAAATTGGTTTTGTATTTCAGACCTACAATCTAATTCCAAAAACAAATGCACTTCGAAATGTAGAACTGCCTATGCTATATGCAGGCATGCCAAAGGCGGAACGTAGAAAACGAGCAAAGGAATTGCTGGAATTGGTAGAAATGTCAGAACGTGCAAATCATTTACCAGAAGAACTTTCTGGTGGTCAGAAACAGCGTGTTGCTATTGCTAGAGCCATGGCGAATGATCCTGCTATCATTTTAGCAGATGAGCCAACTGGTGCATTGGATACAAAAACAGGACGATTGGTAATGGATTTGTTCCATAAATTAAATGAAGAACAACATAAGACGATTGTGCTTATTACGCACTCGCCAGAATTAGCAGAAGAAACAGATAGAATTATTTCAATTCGAGATGGCAATATCGTAAGTGAAGTGGTAAAAAGAGATGTAGCTTCGAAACAAAAAATTGAAATAGAAGGGCAGGTGTTGTAAGGATGTTATTAGGCGAAAATATAATTCTTGCAATTACCAGCTTAAAATCCAATAAGATGAGAGCTCTTCTGACGATGTTGGGGATTATCATCGGTATTGGAGCCGTAATTGCAATTTTTACAGTAGGTAATTCATTGACGATTTCTGTTGAAGAAAGTTTACAGTCTATGGGATCCAACGATGTATATGTTACTGTAAGCGAACGAAGCCAAGATCACGACTACAGTGCTATTTTAGATGGTGTAGAGTATGAAGTTTCTGATTCTGATGCAGAAATGACAGATGCAGATTATATTACAGGTGATATGATACATGAAATGTACGAGCGCTTCGAAGAAGATATCTACGCTATCAATATTTCTCATTCCGCAGGCAGTGGTGTAGCAGAAAATGAAGACAAAACAGCACGCGTTTCTTTAACAGGAACCAGTGTAGGATATTTTATTACTTCACCAATTGACATAGTTGCAGGCACCATGTTCTCCCAGCAGGACTACGATGGGCAAAGAATGACATGCCTGGTAGCGCAGGGATTGGTAGATGATTTGTTTGATGGTGATGTAAATAAAGCGGTAGGTAATACGATTGATGTAGAATTGGATGAGACAAACGTTACACTTACAATTATTGGCGTATATGAAAGTACTAGTGCATCTGGTATGGGTGGTATGAGTATGTTTGGTTTTGGAGGAAGTACCGTGTATCTTCCACTTCAAACTGCTATGTCTATTACACATTCTAAAGACCAGTATTCTATTCTTAGGGTTAGTTCCGCAGTAGGTGTAGATACAGAGCAGCTTTCAAAAAATATAAAGAGTTTCTTTGAACCATATTACCGTAACAACTTAGATTATGAAGTAACTGTTATGACACTAGAAAGCATGATTGCTATGCTTACAAGTTTATTAGATACCATTACTATGGCGATATCCATTGTAGCGGGCATTGCTCTGCTGGTAGGTGGTATTGGTGTAATGAATATCATGCTCGTATCCGTTACGGAGCGAACTAGAGAAATTGGTACACGAAAGGCACTAGGAGCGAAGAACTCATCAATTCGTGCACAGTTTATTGTAGAAGCAATTATTATTTGTTTAATCGGTGGAATCTTGGGATTAATACTGGGAATTACCGCAGGTGTTGCACTTTCTAATTATTTGGGCTATCCAGCAATGCCTTCTATTGGCGGTATCGTGATTTCCCTTGTGTTCTCTATGGGAATTGGATTGTTCTTTGGATACTTCCCAGCAAATAAAGCTGCGAAGATGAATCCAATTGACGCATTACGTTACGAATAACGACCTAGCTCAGACTTTTTAAATACTACGAAATGAGCCATGACATATATTGAATGTGCGCACGCTTTCGCTCTCAGCGGTGACGTCGCGTTACTAAATTCGTGATGATTTATCAATCACCACTCATTAAGTAACGACTACCGCT
>JAZPYQ010000011.1:0-18170 GCA_045544235.1 Agathobacter sp.
GTGTAAAAGACACCTTTGAGGAGCTTCGTGTGTATCTTTGCGAGCCGAATTTACAAAATGTCACATGCCGGGAGCAACTGTCCGAGACGCTGTTTTTGCGTCGAGTTTTGCTCCGGCATGTGTAATATCAACTTTGTAAATTGGCTCGCTTAGATACACTAGAAGGAACGAGCAGGTTTCTTTTACACGCGGACATACTAGCAGATGGTAAAAGCGTGCAAAGACACAAAACTTAAGCTAGAAGGGAGTTTCAAGAAAATTTACGCATTTCTCTTAATGTTGTGCACTGCAGATGCATATACTCCGAGGCATTTTAATGTACACAAAAAAGGGATGCCACAAATCTATTTTGCGACACCCCTTTTAATTAGTTATCCTCATTCATTGGTAATAGTTAATAAGCTATTAATTATTCTGCAGGTACGAATGTATCTCCATCTAATGTGTAAGACATTGCGCCCTGGCCATATGCCATTTTGTACATACCTACTTCTTCTTTAGTGATTGAGAAGTCTGTCTGTTCAGAACCTACCATGTAGTATCCTTCACCTTCCATTGTTTCAAATGTAACTGTGTCACCATCTTTTGTGTAGTTACCTGTAAATGTTAATGTCATAGCGATACCGCCATCACCATTACTGTTTGTTGATGTGAATGTATATTCATATGTTTTGTCATCTGTTAATTTTAAAACAGCTGTTGATTCACCTTCTCCACGTGGTTCTGTATATGTATATTCCTGTGGATATGATTCGCCACATGCTGTAAGGCTAAATACCATTGCTAAAGCAGCAACGAGAACTAAAAATTTCTTCATCATGTTTGTTTTCCTCCATATTTTCATATAAATCTTATTAAAAAATTTTATTACCAATGATTTTATAATAATAGAAATATTCTATATATTATGCTTCTTCTTTTGCTTTCTTCTTGGTTTTTACAATCATAAATACGCTTGCTGCAAGACCAAGAACTGATACTGCACCTACTCCGTAGATAGTAGCTCTCCACCATGGGATTACGCTTACAATCTTACTTGATGGAGCCATACCATTCATAGCTGATGAGTTTGCAACTGTGTAAAGGATACGATGTGTTGCTTCTCTCATACGGATTGCTAATGCTGGATCCTGTGTAATATCATATTTTTTCAATTTATCTACTCGTGTTCCAGGTCCACCTGATGAGTTATCCCAAGAATCTGTACCAGCCATGATTCCTAAGAAGATATCATAAGTATCACCTGTGTTAGAATAGTCAGTTAATGCGAAACCATTCATTCCCCATTCACCACGTAAGATGTTTGTCATAAGTCCTTCATGAGCACCTGTCCAAACTACACCTACACGACCAAATGAGTTCATAACGTTCATTGCGCCACCTTCTACGATAGCGTGTTCAAATGGTTCTAAGTAAACTTCACGCATTGCCTGTTCGTTAGCAAAGATGCTGTAGCAACGTGTCATAGTTTCCTGATCATTGAATGCAAAGTGTTTGATGTATACATAAACACCTTTACTCTGGATACCAGCTACTTCTGCAGCAGCAATCTTACCACCTAAGAAACCATCTTCTGAATAGTATTCAAAGTTACGTCCTGCATAAGCAGTACGATGTGTATTCATAGCAGGTCCATATAAACCAGCCATACCAAGTGCAAGACCATCTTCACCGATAGACTCACCTACTTTGTACATGAATTCTGTATTCCATGTAGCAGCCATAATGTTTTCATCACTATAAGCTGTCATTGTTTGAGCATTACCTGTAATATCTGTTAATTTCATAGTAAAGCCCTGTGGACCATTTTCGTCAACTGTAGTTGGTTTTGCTACAGATGGAACTGCATATGTACCATGGTAACCTACACCAATAAGCATAACCATTTCTTCGTATGTTACCTGATCTAATAACTGTTCCCAAGCTGGATCGTCATATTCTTTTCCGATCATCTGCGCAAGAGTCATATCGCCTTCAGCACCCATAGTAGGTAATGCTGCATCTGTTTCTGTTTTTACATATTCTTTAAGACCAGTAATTTCATCATGTAATTCCTGAGATAAGTTCATTACATATGTACCTTCTGGCCATGTACCTGCCCAATCACTACGTGAAAGATATGTAATAGTCTGGTCTGTGAAACCAGCTTCATTTAATTTGTTGATATCAGCTGTTTCTAACTGGTTTACAATTTCTCCACCTGTTACTTCAGATACTGCATATGTTGTAGCATCAAGTTCTGGATTGTTCCATACATATACGAATGTTGCATCTCCAGCTGCTGAATTGCCAGCGTCTCCTACTGCTACCATCTTAGTTGTATCAACAGTTGTGCTTTCAGCTTTCTTTGCTAATACATTGTTAAGAGCATCGTGTGCATCTCTACCAACTGTAAAGTAGTAATCACCTGCGTCAAGGATATATGTGCCATAACCTTCTGAATCATATGCTCTTAATTCTTTCTTAGAAACAATGATTTCTACATCTTCTGATGCGCCAGGTGCTAATTCATCTGTTTTAGCAAATCCACATAATTCAATAGCAGCCTTTTCAATTCCGTTTTCTTTATCATATTCTGTATATGGTGACTGGAAGTAAACTTCTACTACTTCTTTACCTGAGTATGTATCACCAGTATTTGTTACTGTTACTGTTACAACGAAGTTATCTCCATCTTCAACAACACTGAAGTTAGAGTATTCAAATGTTGTATAAGATAAACCATAGCCGAATGGATATTTTACATCAGCTGCGTAGTTGTAATCTCCAGCGTTACCCTGACCTAATACAAAGTCTTCATAACGTGTTTCATAATATCTATATCCAACATAGATACCTTCCTGGTATACGTTGTAATATTTCTGACCATCCAAGTTTGGAGAATCACTCATTGGATCAAAGTCTGTATAGTCACTAGCATTTGCCCAGAATGCACCATAGAAGTTTTCCATAGCTGGGTTTGTTGTATTGTCTACACAGTATGTATCTACCAATCTACCAGAAGGAGTTGTATTACCTACTAATAAATCAGAAACACCTCTTAAACCATTTACACCTGTAAATCCAATCCACATTACAGCGTCAACGCCAAGTTCTGGATCATCTGCAAAATCACATTCGATTGGGTTTGTAGAGTTTAATAATACAATAACGTTATCAAAACCAGCCGCCTGGATTTCTTTTAACATTTCTCTTTCCTGGATAGTAAGTTCAAGAGAGTTACCAGAACCATTTACGGTTTCTGATGCATTACCCTGCTGTTTGTTTTCTCCAAGACCTGTACCTCTATCTTCTACTGGGTCATCTACAAGTGTACTTGATGGAAGATCCCACATTTCACCGCCAAGACGAGAAATAACCACGATAGCTGCATCATTGTAAGAAGCAAATTCAGATTTAGCTTCATCTGTATAATCAGCCCAAGGAATTTCATTTACAGTAAATTCACCAACTTTACCTGCATCACCAGTACGAATACTGTTATCACCTTTTTTAGGGTTTGTCTGATAGTTTTCGATGTTTTCTTCATAGAAAGCCCAAAGAGATGGGTTTACTGATACACCAACTTCTTCTAAAGCTTCTTTGAATGTTGGAGCATCTGTAGCATCGATATCTGCCGAACCTGTACCACAAACGATTTCATTTACGCTTGAATGTCCAAATACAGAAACTTTTGCAGTTTCAGCAATTGGAAGTACTGCGCCATCATTTTTAAGTAATACAGCACCTTCTTCTGTAAGCTGTTCTGCAATTTCCATACCTGCAGCTTTAATTTCGTCAGTATTTGTGCCATTACCATTTTCATCTGTATAAGCACTAACGAAATAATTTGTGTCTGTAGTATCGTTAGGATCCACTTCAATTGCTGTTGTCTGTGTTCCAAGAGCAAGATTGATTACACCTTCATACGCAATTGTCATAATATTTGCTACGATCATAGCAATAATTAACACAATCGAGATGACAGAAGTAACGATCCATTTACCAATACCATGTTTCTTCTTGTCTTTTTTCATGTCTTTTCTTTCCTTTCCCCAAAATCTTTTGAACCTTTTCGTCAAATCAACCAAAAAATAGTTCTAGAGTGTAATTATTATACACTATTTGCCCAACATTCAAAAGAAACATTATTTCTTATTGATTTTATAATCGAACAAAGTGTATACTTAAACTACAAATGGTATATTATTGTAAATCTGTATTTTACCGGTCATTTACTTTATTTTAGAAAGGAGCGCAATTATGCAGGAAAATCCACAATTTGTACGAACAGACAAGGCTATCAAACAGGCACTTATTTCTCTTTTAAGAACTAAGCCTTTTGAGAAAATTACAGTACAGGACATTTTAGATGAAACCCCTGTTACACGTTCGACTTTTTATAAGCATTATCATGATAAATACGAAATTGCAGAAAAAATGCAGGAAGATTATTTTGCGTCTCAGATGGCACTTCGAAAGGCAGCACATGAAAACCCAACTGCTTTAACTGCATCCCTATTAAAAGTTAACCAACAAAACCGTGAACTTATGGACGCTTTACTAAAAATACATACGGAAAATGTAGACTTACGTCAAGCTATGGCAGATCAATCTAAAGAATACTATCTTAACGGTATTACGGGAGCTCATCCTGATGTGGAAGCAGAAATTTTTGCCCAAGCTGTTACTGCATTTCAAATAGCTACACCCGATAACGATACCTTTGCATTTGAATATATGCATGATGTATTTATTTCCGTTATTCTTCGACTTATCGGCGCAGCAGATGATGAAGAATTAAGAAAACTCCTGAAGAAAAGAAGTGTTGCAAAACCTGCACCACCGCTATAAACAAACACAAAACGGGACGCCTGCTAAGGAGACGTCCCGTTTTTAAAGGAAAATAAGGAGTTTTAAACAAACCCGCTTACCCTCATTATAATCATTATTTTTATTTTTAAAACATACAAATTTTACATTCTATCCCCCAAAGAAACAAATTGTTTCCTCTTGCTACATTTTTGGAAAATTTATCCAACCAAATCTTTCACCACTTCACCTGCTAGAATTAAGCCTGCAACGGATGGAACAAATGCAACAGACCCCGGAGTTGCCCTACGACTACGTTTTTCATCACTAACAAATTCTCCATCTTCTTTTTGTTCCAATGGGATTTCTCTGGAATAAACCACCTTTAGCTTTTTAATATTTCTTGCCTTTAATTCCTTTCGCATCACCTTTGCTAATGGGCATACAGAAGTTTTATAAATATCCGTGACTTCAAATGCGGTAGGATCCAATTTATTTCCCGCTCCCATACTACTAATGATTGGTACTGCTGCTTCCTGACACGCTTCAACAAGTGCCAGTTTTGCAGTTACGGTATCCACTGCATCAATAACGTAATCGTACTGGGAAAAATCAAACTGTTCTTTTGTCTCTGGCAAGAAAAAACAATCATGTTTTTTCACTTTTACATCGGGATTAATTTCCAAAAGATGCTGTTCCATAACATCTACTTTTTTCTGTCCCACAGTACGGCTAGTAGCAATCAGCTGTCGATTGATATTGCTTACTGCAACCTCGTCACTATCGATGATATCCACAGCTCCAACACCACTACGAACCAGTGCGTCTACAGCATGTCCACCAACTCCACCTATTCCAAACACTGCCACACGCGCATTTTTTAATTTCTCCATTGCGTCTGCTCCTAGCAAACGTTTTGTGCGATCAAATCTTTCTGCCACAAGATACCTTCTTTCAAAACATACATGCAGGCACATATCATGCCTGCATGTCTTATACTTTTATAAATCTTCTTCAATAACACCTTCTCGGTAAGCCTTCAGAAGCATTTCCAAATCAGCAATCTCTTCTTTCATGCTCTTTCCAAGATCTGTGTCTGCAACTGTTTTACGTTTCATAACACGCTGTACCAATGTCTTGTGTGATACAACGTCATTTCCGTCCTGAACCGCCTTCGCAACAGATTCAAATGGTTCATGCTCAGCCAAGCTAAGTCCATAGGAATTGTAAATAAGTGTATATCCGGCAATACCAGTTTTTTCCTGATATGCTTTCGAGAATCCACCATCAATAATAAGCACTTTACCATTACAATGGATTGGTGACTGTCCCTCTTTTACAAGTACTGGAATGTGTCCGTTAATAATGTGAGATTCGTTTCCAGAAAGACCAAATTCTTCTAAGATACGATCAGCCACTTCTTCTTTTTCAATCAATTTATAGTATGGATTTTTTGGCTCTTTATATGTATTCTTATCTGCCACAAATTGTCTTTCAAATGTGGTCATTCTATCTTTACCATAAACTGGTGAGTTTTTATTAAGCCATAAATACCAAAGGATATCCAAACCTTTTTGCTTTTCTTCTGGATCTACTGCATAGTAACCTTTGCGTGCATACTCTTCTAATACATCATAAAGTTCTTTACCTGCATATTCTTTTCCAAATACAGATACCTTTTTAAAGGTTCCATCATCGTTTAAAGGTACGCAACCATGGAACAACAAATTACCATTGTGTACCGTATACATATTTCCTTTTGTATATAAAAACTTTACATGTTTCTGAAGTTTTTCGCTGTTACGGAAAGCAAACACCAAACGATCCATAACCACTTGCTCCTCAGGACTAAGTGCAAATGGATCTTTCCAGTCTACAGTTGGGAAGTTTGTATCCAAAAGTGGATATTCTGTTCCTGCGATATTTACAATACCTTTTTCGATATCTATCTTATCCAACAAAAGACGGTCATCCATTTTGAAGTCTGGATTACGTTTAATAATTTGACCTTCTAATTTTAACTGCATAATAGTAACTGCTTTATGAATCTTTTCATCGATTGCAATATCACGCACATCATAAGCATCTTCACGGAAGTTTACATGGAAACGTTCACAAGGATCGTTTTCATACTGTTCCATGGCAAAACGAACCAATGGAATCAGGTTGATTCCGTAACCGTCCTCGATGGAGCTTAAATTTCCATAACGCGCAGAAATACGAAGCACTGTACAAATGAGCGCTGGATTTCCTGCTGCTGCACCCATCCAAGAAACATCATGATTGCCCCATTGAATATCTACAGAATGGTGCTTCATCAAATCATCCATTACCAAATGTGGATATGGACCTCTGTCAAAGATATCTCCTACTACGTGGAGATGATCTACGATTAAGTGACGAATCAAATCACACAGTGCAACTACAAGTTCAGGCGCTCTACCTGTACGGATGACAGAATGAATAATTTCGAAATAATAATCCTCCTGGTCTACCAAATCCTGACGGCCATTCAATAACTCTTCAATAATGTATGCAAATTCCGCTGGCATAGCCTTTCTTACTTTTGAACGGCTATATTTTGAAGAAGTTCTCTTACAAATACATACCAAACGATATAAATTTACTGCATACCAGTCTTCGATATATTTTTCTGTCTCAATAATCTGTGTCAGTTTTTCTTTTGGATAGTATATCAAAGTAGCCAGCGTACGTTTTTCTTTTTGACTAATGGTACTTCCAAATTCTTCTTCTATCTTTTGTTTGATAGCACCAGAAGCATTCTTAATGATGTGCTGGAACTGATCATACTCTCCGTGAATATCTGTTATGAAATGCTCGGTTCCTTTAGGCAAGCTAAGAATCGACTGCAAATTGATAATCTCCGTTGCAGTATCTGCAATCGTTGGATATCTCTTTGCCAAACATTTCAAATATCTGATATCATTATCCCCCATATAAGCCTCCACTCTTTCTCTCAATTTACCAATATTTTAACCCTATATTTTTATATCGTCAAATTGATTCTGTTTATCTATCAATATACTCTTTCTGTGTTGCACTATCCATAATAGCACGAACCACATTTGCACAACATCTTCTTACGTCTTTTTCAGAAATCATACCAGATTTCACACCAGCCAAAATTTCTTTCTTGTAACTATCTCCACCTGGCATAATCAAATCGTTTCCAGCTTTCATTGCCAATGCATTATGACCTAATCCCTTATTGGTTGAGAACCAGTCTGTCATAACTACACCATCAAATCCCCACTCGTTGCGCAGCACCTTTGTGCAAAGGTCGTGACTATTTGGTGAATATACACTATTTACTCTATTGTAAGATGTCATAATAGCTTTTGCATTTCCCTTACGAACCGCTCTTTCAAAGCCACGAAGATAAATTTCACGAAGTGCTCTTTCACTTAAGTTACTTGAAACTTTATTACGATTATCTTCCATGTTGTTACATGCAAAATGTTTTACTGTTACATAATATCCATCTTCCTGTTGTACGCCTTTTGAAAGTGCTGCTGCCACTTCACCAGTAAGGAATGGATCTTCCGAAACGTATTCGAAGTTTCTTCCACAAAGTGGATTTCTATGGATATTTACTGCTGGCGCCAACCAGAAAGTACAACCATATTCTTTCATTTCTACATAGATGGCATTTCCTACTTCTTCCAAAAGCGCTGTGTTCCATGACTGCGAAATAGCAGCTGTTACAGGAAATGCTGTTGTGTATTGATAAAGAAGCTCACCTTTATCTGGATTTCCCTTAATAATATTCTGAACAAAATCTGGGAACATCTCAAACACAGAGATTGGTAAATCCAATGGTTTTACATTTCCTTTTTTATCCACAACAGAACATTTTGTGATTCGAAGTCCAGCTGGTCCATCACAAAGTGTTACATTTGCCAATCCTCTATCCCAGAATTTAGATGTGGTATTTCCTACAGATCCTGGCATGTTAAATCTGGTTTCTCCACCAAACATACCAATACCAACTACGATGTCCACCATTTCTTTTAAAGTTAATGTATTCATGAACTTATCTACACGTTCATCACTATATACTTCTGGTATTTCGTAAGTATAAGTTACAGTTTTGAAATCTGCTGCATTTATATTTACACGTGGCACACCTGGATTTACTTCTTCTGCTTGACGTGGGTCTGATTTCAACTGTTCAAAAGCTTCCACTACAGGACAAATATTACAGTGTTTTGAAACTACTACTGTCTCATCCAAAATCACAACTGCTACAGGAACTGTATTTCTAGACGAATTACCCATACGAAGAATGTATTCACCTGCATCTAACATATAACTTGCAGAAACCTCATCATAATAACCATTTTCTGCCATGTCAAATACCAGTTCAAGAGTTTCACTTTCTCCTGGTGCTAATAATTTTGTTTTTGCAAAAGCGACTAAACTCTGATATTCCTTATCCACTTTTCCTGCTGGCGCGCTAAGATATACCTGCACAACTTCTTTTCCAGAATATGTATCCCCAGTATTGGTAACGGTTGCGTTTAAGTGTACTTTTGTTCCTTCTACCTTTACACCTGCACCATAAACTGAAAAATCTGTATAACTTAATCCATATCCAAATGGATAACATGGCTCTACACCAAAGCTATCAAAATAACGATAGCCTACATAGATCCCCTCTTTATAATATTCTTCCGTCACATTGCCATTCAAATAACTAAACTCATCATGATATGGAATATCTGCATATTTCCTTGCCCATGTATCTGTAAGTTTTCCAGATGGTGTCACCTTACCTAAAAGCGTATCTGCAAAAGCATTTCCACCTTCTGTTCCAAGCTGACAAATAAAGAGAATTGCTCCAATTCCTGGGATTTCATCTACAAACGACATGTCAATAGAGCATCCGCTATTAATAACCAACACAAAGTTTTTGTAATTTTTAACACAAGTCTCGATAGCAGTTCTTTCTTCATCTGTAATAAACAAATCGCCTTTTTCTGCCTTGCGGTCTCCACCCTCACCAGCTTGACGACTAAGAACATAAATCGCTGTATCTGTATCACTATCCTCAATGTCCTTTTGCGTAATTTCTCTTCCTGCAGGTGGTGTATATCCCTTGAACATCATCTCCATAAAAGACTTTGACGTAATAAGCTTAATGATATCTCTCTGCGCCTTTTTATGAGCAATCTCCCCTGCTTCATATGCCTCTTCATAATCATCAAGCCATTGCTTTGTAGCTATCTCAAAACCACGGTTTTCCATCCCTTCTAAAATAGTTACACTGTGACGTTCGTTTACTTCTCCTGAACCTGTACCACCTTTAATTGTTCTTGTTACACCTGGTCCATACATTGCTACTTTTTTTGTTTTCAGTGGCAATACATTTTCATTTTTTAATAAAACAATACTTTCACAAGCAGCTCTATAGGCCACTTCCAAGTTTCTTTTTTCTCTTTCTGATACTTCTGGTGAATAACTAGCTTTCGTTAATAATTCCATAACAAGTCCCTCCCAATATACTTGCTTTTATTATATACAAAAAACACCCTCGCGACAAGAGTCGCAAGGGCATACGTCTTTGACTAATTTTAGTAATTTTCTTTGCGAAGTTCAAAGTAAGCCTGTGGATGGAAACATACTGGACATACTTCTGGAGCGTTTGTTCCAACTACTACATGTCCACAGTTACGGCATTCCCAAACCATAACTCCACTCTTTTCAAATACTTCTTTTGCTTCTACATTGTGAAGTAACGCACGATATCTTTCTTCATGTGCTTTTTCAATTGCCGCTACTCCTCTAAACTGTGCTGCCAATTCAGGGAATCCTTCTTCTTCAGCTTCACGTGCCATTCTATCATACATATCTGTCCATTCAGCATTTTCACCTTCTGCTGCATGAAGTAAATTTTCTTCTGTAGTTCCGATTTCGCCAAGTGCTTTGAACCAAAGTTTTGCATGTTCTTTTTCATTTTCTGCTGTCTTTAAGAAAAGTTCTGCAATCTGTTCATATCCATTTTTCTTTGCTACAGATGCAAAATATGTATATTTATTTCTTGCCTGAGATTCTCCAGCAAAAGCCTCCCATAAGTTTTTTTCTGTTTTTGTTCCTGCATATTTGTTTGCCATTTTATTTACCTCCGTAGGTGATTTTAAGATAAGTTCATTATAGCTCTTTTCTTAAGAAATTTCATCCAAAAAATTTTAATTAAAAAGTAAAAGTATCACAAGGAAAACTAGATTTACTATCGTGAACCACTTAAAATAAACACCTTTTTTCTCATTGTATTTATTCGCCAAAATCTTATAAGATATTAAACTCGCCATAGAAGCAATTAATGTTCCAAGACCACCAATGTTTACTCCTGCCAACAGTGCTCGGTAATCAGAAGTAAATCCCGATAACAATAGCGCAGCGGGAACATTACTGATAGCCTGACTTGCAATCACCCCTACTATCAATTCCCTTCCTTCTACCAACTGCTGCAAAGTATCTTTTACAACAGAAATGTTTCCCAAATTTCCCGTAAAAACAAAGAAACTAATAAAGGTTAGCAACAAACAATAATCCACTTTCTTTAACACTGACTTATCCAAGCACATCACCACAACCAATACAATTGCTAACACTATTTCCACAGCCATCACCTTTGCCACTACCAAAAGAGATAATACAAATAAACACAAATATACAAGCGTCTGCTTCTTATCCATTAGACCTCTTTCACTAGGTGTTTGCTCATATACCATTTCTCGCATTGTAATCTTTTCATTTTTCCCTTTAATAAAAACAAGGGAAATAACAATTAATGCAAATGACAACAGTGTATTTGGTAGCATACAAAGAATAAACTCCAACAAATCCATCCCTGATAAGTTGTACAAATACAGATTCTGTGGATTTCCAATTGGTGTAAGCATACTTCCCAAGTTTGCCGCAATCGTTTGAAGCACAACTACAGGAATTACGAGTTTTTCATGTTTGCACTTCTCTAAAGTTACAAGTGCAAATGGTACAAAAGTAATCAATGCTACATCATTGGTTATAATCATGCTAAGAAAGAAACAAAGCATGATTAGCACCAAACACAACTGCCATACCTTACTTGTTTTCTTTAACAACGCTTCACCCAACCAATCAAACAATCCAGAGCCCTGCAATCCAGCCATAATCACCATAAGGCAAAACAAAAGCTCTAACACATGCCAGTCGATATACCCAAAGTATTTCATGCTTGGTGGCACAACAAATGCTGATGCTATAGCAAGTATGGTTGCTACCACCAAAACAACTTCCTTTTTTACAAACTCTACTATCTTTTCTTTCATTCCTCTTTTGTAATCCTTTACATCAAAGGCGCAACCAATTTTAAAATATAGGCTGCAATCTTTGAAAATTTTCCTATATGTTTTACAGTTTCATACGTCACCAACTGACTTTTTTCCTGTGTATCTAAAAAGTCTGTTACGATATCCTTAATCGCAGAAACTTGATACAAATAAGCTGAACACTCATAATGCCAATAGAGACTTCTGTAATCCAAATTCACCGTGCCCACAACTGCTCTTTCATTATCACTGACAAATATCTTTGCATGAACAAAGCCCGGTGTATATTCATATACTTTCACACCAGCTGCCAGCATATCTTTATAATTCGCTTGCGCCAACACAAAAGCATATTTTTTATCTGGTATATGAGGCAAAATAATACGCACATCTACTCCACGTTTCGCTGCAAAGGTAATTGCAGTCAGCATCTCGTGATCTAAAATCAGATACGGAGTCATGATATATACATAGTTCTTTGCCTGATTTAAAATATCTATGTAAACCATTTCCCCCACATTCTCTGTGTCCACGGGACTATCCCCATAAGGAATAACATAACCAGATTTCTCAGTGTCATCCGCATTATATACGAAGTCCTTCACCTTATACTGTTGCATATCTGGAAGATGAACTTCCGTGATTGGTCTACGTTCTGTTGCTGTCCACATCTGCATAAACATGACTGTAAAATCATATACTGCATCACCCTCCAGCATAATTCCGACATCTTTCCAATGACCACATGGGCTATTGATATTTATGTACTCATCGCATAGATTTACTCCACCAGTAAATGCTACTTTTCCATCGATAACCAAAATTTTTCTATGATCTCGATTATTATAATGGGTAGACAAAAATGGAATTGGTGGTGAAAACATACGACACTTTATTCCCATTTTTTCAATCTTTTGTGGATACTTATAAGGGAGCAAATATACTGCGCAAGAACCATCATACAACAAGCGAACATCTACGCCTTCTTTTGCTTTTCGTTCCAATATTTTCAAGATCGTATTCCACATTTTTCCATGGGCAATCATAAAATATTCCAAGAAGATATAATCCTTTGCAGACTCTAGCTGCTTTATCATCTCCTCAAACTGCTTTTCGCCAATTGGAAAATACGTTACTTTCGTATTCGTATTTACCATACTTCCCGCCTGTTCTCTTAAATACGTGGCAATGTTATAAGTTTGCATATCTCGTTGTTTTAACTCATCCATCACCTCATCCTGTTTTGGCAAGTCTTTTCTACTCTGTGCCTCTGTCATTGAAATACGTTTTTGTTGCAAACGATATCCCAAATCATAACGCACCACAAGATAAACGATACTTCCAAAGATTGGGAAAATGCCTACTAGAAAACACCAAGATAATTTGATTGCAGGATTCTCTTTGGAGTTCAAAATGAACATCATCATAGTCGCCACAATCAACAACTCTCCACCCAATAAAATAGGCAAATGCTCTGCAAATGCATACATTCTTGCTATAATATACGCAAACTGTAAAACAATCAAAATCATCATCAACATGGTTCTGCTGAAAATGACCTGCAACACATTTCGCTTACCATCCTCCAATATAGAATTTTCTTTCTTACTCTTTATCATTCGTGCCATAAATCTACTTCCTTAAACACACTCTTTTTTAATAATATGCTCTTTTCTCCCAAGTACTCATTCGCACTCGACAAAATAGAAAGCTTTCTTACATTCAGTATTTTAAAATGTTATCCTTTTCATCAATTATCACAATGCACTGTGGCTCTAATTGTTTGAGTATCTCTCTCATATATACCTCTGGTATCGCAACACACCCAGCCGTGGATTCTGCCCCCTCCGATAAACAATGCAAAAACACCGCCGAACCAACACCAGGAATACTTTCGCTGTTGTAGCTAATCGCCAATACATAATGATAGCTTTCTCCATATTCACAAATATGCTCTGCCGACTCCCAATCTGGCTCAACCTCATCGATAGATATAAATTGATTATAATATTCCGAGGCACTATCATCAACCCAATAATGTTTTTTATCTATCTGTGTATATTCCATCTTTGTTCCAGGATTCTCTAAAATCCCAAATACCTTAGTGAACAGAAATACACCAACGGGCGTTTTCCCATCTCCTTCTTTCGTTTTTCCTAATCCATTCTGTCCTATCACCGCCTCTGTCTCCAATACTAATTCCCACGTTTCATCCATCTCTCCACGTGGTGATGCATTATCCGTGTCCTCATCCTTCTCCGTTACTCGTTCATAAAAACATAAGCTCGTTCCATCATCTGACACTGCAACCACAACAATTTGATCTGTATATTTCGCTACCTCTAACTGAGCAATTTTTTCACAATCCTCCACATGCCATTTTCTGTCTGTCCCTTGCCAGATAATATTTGCCATTAATGCCAACCAAATCACCGTCATTATTCCTATTAAAACATTACTTTTCATATTATCTCAAAACTATTTTCTTTCATTATATGAAAAAATCTACTCCGCTATATCTTGCATAAACAAAAACTACCACGTCTTTTTTGACATGGTAGCCTTTCACATTCTTTCTATCTTGTTTTATCGTTATAATGAAGGACAATATCTCTGTATATCATAATTCCGATTAACGCAAGCAGTGCCAGCAATAGAATCAGACTTTCAAGCCATAATCCATCTGCGGACATAGCTGGAACTCCCAAAATACAATACAAAACAAAGCCTCCAATCCCCCACCTATACTTATGGAGTATCCACTGAAGAATTTTTCTTTCTTCTATCACACCTTCGCCCTTGATTTCACGATTTTTACGTTCACAACGAACCCAAATCACTCCATATCTTCCATAATAACGCATCGCTGTATATTCCACGCCATCGATTGTAAATTCTGGATGCAATGATTCTTTTGTAATCACGAGGTTCACATTTTCCTTATTTGCATATGCACACAATGCATCCGTAAAATCTCTCGCAGTTGTAATAAGATTATCTGCTTCAAATGTAAAATCCATATTGCGGTTTGCTTCTTTTACACGCTTATAATCGTCTACCCAAAGTTTAAAAAATCCTTCGCCGTTTTCACTTTCCATGTGGTTTAGACATCTATCGACATCTAGTGTATTCAATTCCACTTCCTTCATTTCTTCACAAAAATGAATTGCAGCCTGTAATTCCTTCGCTTTACGTTCCAGATCAGCCTGCTGTTCTACAATCGCTTCACTTAGCGGTCTATCACCTTCGAGAACACATTGAATCTCCTCCAATGGCATATCCAGCATGCGTAACATCTTAATAACCTTGATTCTCCAGATATCGCTCTCATCATACACTCGATATCCATTTTCTTTATTTCTCTTTGGAAGAAGTAATCCTTCCTTTTCATAGAAACGAATATTACGTTTAGACACGCCTGTCATTTTTTCTACTTGATTAATACTTAATTTTTCGTTCATAGTTTCTTCCCTCCTGACCTGAATATAAAGGTTACACCTTGTGGAAGGTCAAGACTTTTTCAATATTTCTTTATTATTTTACATAAAAAGCATCTAAATTCAAATACTAACCGTAGATTATAGTTGAAATGGAGAACAATATGAATACAGATAAAACAGAAATAGGTACACTATTACCATACGCAGCATTGGATGAAGTTCCAAATCCAAAATCCGATGCCAAAGAAATTGTAGGGTTGGTAAAATCGAGTGGTAAAATAGCAGGATACCAGCTTTCCGATGGTACTACCGTCACGAAAGAAGAAGGTGTATCCATGGCAAAAGCTGGTGACATCAAAGGTGTAGGTGTTGCTCATCGAAAAGACTCTGAATATTTAAAATCACTCCCTGATGGTACAGAATCAAACAATCTAAGCAATCTTCCTTCTATTGCCGAATCAGAAGCCTCTTCTAACACTAAGGGCTAACTTTTTTAAAAAAGTTCTGTGAGAACGTATCATAGTGCTCCCACAGAACTTTTCATTTTCTTGATTAAAATTTTCAACTCATATTCATTATCGAACAAAATTCGTATACTGACCTTTTTCTTTTTCAGGTAAACCAAACCGCTCTTTTCCAAGTGCAATACTTTTCATGAGGAAACTCATATTTCTTGCAAGAGTACGCATCGTCTGCATACCTTCCGCGTCCTGTTCTACCTGTCCTGGAAGTGAACCATGCACACTGTTCCAATACTGACTAGAAGCCACTGGCATACCACTAATGGTAAAATATTTATTCAGCTGATCAAACGTAGCAGAACATCCACCACGTCTAGCTACCGCAATACTAGCGCCAACTTTCATACGTTTATCAAATCTAGTACTATAGAATAATCTATCCAAAAATGCGGTCAGTGTTCCATTTGCAGAAGCATAGTATACAGGACTTCCCACTACCATACCATCGCATTCTTCAAACTTCTTTGCCACTTCATTTACCATATCATCAAATACACATTGTTTTGTTTTATAACAAGACTGGCAAGCACAGCAACCTCGCACTTGCTGATTTCCTACCTGAATTACTTCTGTTTCGATATTTTCTTCCTCAAAAATTTTCCTCATTTCCTCTAAGGAACGCGCTGTATTCCCATTTACATTTGGGCTACCATTAATTAATAATACCTTCATTATCTACTCCTCATTGTTTCTTTCTTACTATAAAATATACTTTACAATATCTTCTACACTTTCTGCAATATAATTCGCTCCCGCCTCTGACAACTCCTCATAATCTCCAAAACCAAACAATACTCCGATAGAATCCATTCCATTCTCTTTTGCACCAAGAATATCATAGTTTCTGTCTCCTATCATAATCGCCTGCGATTTATCGCTTATTCCACTTATCTGAAGGGCATATCGAATTACATCTGACTTTTCCCCACGACTTCCATCCATGGTAGCACCTGCCACAAAGTCAAAATATTTATATAAATCAAAATGTTTTAAGATTTTTATCGCAAACTCTTCTGGTTTTGACGTAGCCAAAACAATTGCTTTTCCACTTTCTTTTAGCTGTTGTAAAAGCTTTTCCACACCATCATATACTTCATTTTCATAAAGTCCTTTCACAGAAAATCTTTCACGATAGTACTTCACCGCCAACTCGCTATCCGCTTCAGACAATCCATAAAACTCCTGAAATGAATACTTAAGCGGTGGTCCTATAAATGGATGCAGTTCTTTCCTATCCTGCACTTTGATATTAAACTTTTCTAATGCATACATCACACTAGTTGTAATTCCTACTTCCGGATTTGTCAAAGTTCCATCCAGATCAAATAAAATATATTTATACATTTTTCACCTCTATCTTCGGCTTATCCTTTTCTATATCCATCTTCTATAATCCATACAACACTTTACATCGGTGTTCCCACCTCAATTAGATTTCCGTCCAAATCATAAAAGCGGATTACTTTTTGACCCCAGCTATGAGTCATAAGTTTATTTACATATTGAATGGAAGGATATAATCTTTCCAATTTCTCAACAAACACTTCTATATCCGTTTCTTCAAAATACAGTTCACACGAATTATTTTCTGGAATAATATCTTTTCCAAGAAACTCTCTCCAAATTTTCTCATCCTGAAGGACAAGACCTTCTGTCAAGATCATATTACCATCATTATCCAGCACCACATTTAAGCCAAATAAATCATGGTAAAACTGCTTTGATTTTTCAATATCTTTTACAACAATCAAAATGTTTTTTAATCTCATTATATCCTCCGCAAATCCATAATGTTTAAATGAAAATGAAAAAGAGTATCGCAATCCGCGATACTCTTTTCTTTTTAATGAGACATCGGGGATTCGAACCCCGGACAACTTGATTAAAAGTCAAGTGCTCTACCAACTGAGCTAATATCCCATAAAAACTTATTAAGTTTTTTAAATGCCCAGAGCCGGAATCGAACCAGCGACACAAGGATTTTCAGTCCTTTGCTCTACCAACTGAGCTATCTGGGCATTGAGTTGCGGGAATAGGATTTGAACCTATGACCTTCGGGTTATGAGCCCGACGAGCTTCCAGAC
>JAZPYQ010000012.1:0-2786 GCA_045544235.1 Agathobacter sp.
AATCTACTCAATGTGGTGTAGAATTTATCGGTGATGATTCTGCGTCTGCAGATGCACAAATGCTTGCCATGGTAGTAGATTCTGTAAAAGCGATTGGAATTGAAGATGCAAAGATTTCCGTTGGACACGCTGGATTTTTTGATGCATTACTTACGGAAGCTAAAGTCGATAAAAAATCAGCGAAAAAACTTCGTCGCCTTTTAGATAATAAGAATTTCTTAGGCGTGGAAGAATTTGCAGAAGCACTTGATGTAGAAGATGATTTAAAACAGTTATTCCGTTTATTAGCTGATTTTGATATTACAGAAGAAGATTTTCAAAATGCATTGAAATGGTCTGCAAACTATCCTAAAATTGCAGAAGCGATGGCTTCATTAAATGAATTGAAAATCAATATCAAGGAAAAAGGAATTGAAAAAAATATTACTTTTGAATTTGGTATGATTAGTAATTATGAATACTATACAGGTATTATTTTTGCAGGTTATACCTATGGCTTAGGGGAACCAATTGTAAAAGGTGGTCGTTATGATACCTTGCTTAGCAACTTTGATAATGATGCACCAGCCATTGGTTTTGCTTTTGTAGTAGATCAGCTTTTGACCGCACTCAATAAAATTGCCACAAAGGATAAAGAATGTAACGAACATTATTTAACATTTGCATTAGGAAAAGGTCGTTTGGCTAAGAAGACTTTGCAGTTGTTTGAGCAGATAGGTATCCGCTGTGAAGAAATCTTTGATCCAAACACACGTAAACTTATTTTTGTAAATGAAGAGTTAAAACTTCGCTTTTTCTTATCAAAAGGCCCAGATGTTCCTACTTATGTAGAACATGGTGCGGCTGATATTGGAATTGTGGGTAAAGATACCATTTTAGAAGAAGGTAGAAATATTTATGAAGTCTTAGACCTAGGATTTGGCAAATGTAAGATGTGCATTTGTGGACCAGAATCTGCGAAAGAGCTTTTAAAGCATCAGGAGCAGATTTGTGTAGCTACCAAATATCCTCAGATTGCTAAGGATTATTTCTACAACGAGAAGCATCAGACGGTAGAGATTATTAAGTTAAATGGTTCTATTGAACTAGCGCCTATCGTTGGTTTGTCTGATGTCATTTGTGACATTGTAGAGACTGGTGCAACACTTAGAGAAAATGGACTACAGGTTTTAGAAGAGGTTTGTCCATTATCTGCTCGCATGGTAGTAAATGAAGTGAGTATGAAGATGGAAAACGAACGAATTACAAAGCTGATTCGTGATTTAAAAAATGTTTTATAAGAGGTTTTTAGAATGAGAATATTTGCATTAAATAAAGATACAAAAAACGATTTGTTAGAGAGTTTACTAAAAAGAAGTCCAAATCACTACGGTGAATTTGAAGGTAGAGTAAATGAAATCGTAAATAATGTTAGAGAAAGAAAAGACGCGGCTCTTTTCGAATATACAGAAAAATTTGATGGTGCAAAAATTGATGCCGATTCAATTTTGGTTACAGAAGAGGAAATAGCAGAAGCATATGAGCAGGTGGATGCAAAGCTTTTAGAAATCATCCGTAAATCAAAAGTAAATATCGAAAAATACCATGCAAAACAGCTTCAGAACTCTTGGTTTACTACTGAAGAGGGTATTATTCTTGGACAGAAGGTAACACCACTTGATGTTGCGGGTGTTTATGTACCAGGTGGAAAAGCAGTTTATCCATCTTCTGTACTAATGAATGTAATGCCAGCTAAAGTGGCAGGTGTTCGTAAGATTATTATGACAACACCACCTGGAAAAGATGGAAAAGTATATGCAACAACTCTTGTAGCTGCAAAAGAAGCTGGTGTAGATGAAATCTACAAGGTTGGTGGAGCACAGGCTGTGGCAGCTATGGCTTTTGGTACAGAAAGTGTTCCTAAGGTTGATAAAATCGTTGGACCAGGAAACATTTATGTGGCGTTAGCGAAAAAGGCTGTATTTGGTTATGTAAGCATTGATTCAATTGCTGGACCAAGTGAAATTCTTGTGCTTGCAGACGAAACAGCAAATCCTAAATTTGTAGCTGCAGACTTACTTTCACAAGCAGAACATGATGAACTTGCATCTGCGATTTTAATTACTACAAGCAAAGAATTAGCAGAACAAGTTTCAGTAGAAGTGGACAAATTTGTGGCTGTATTATCTAGAAAAGAAATTATTCAGAAATCATTAGACAATTATGGATATATTTTAGTAGCAGAAAACATGGAAGATGCCATTGATGCTACAAATGAAATTGCTTCTGAACATTTAGAGGTAGTGACAAAGAACCCATTTGAGGTTATGACCAAGATTCGTAATGCAGGTGCGATTTTCCTTGGCGAATACTCATCAGAACCACTTGGTGATTATTTTGCTGGACCAAATCATGTACTACCTACAAATGGAACTGCAAAATTCTTCTCGCCTCTTAGCGTAGATGATTTTGTAAAGAAATCAAGTATTATTAATTATTCAAAAGAGGCATTACAGGCGGTTTATAAAGATATTGTAGATTTTGCAGAAGCAGAGCAGTTGACTGCTCATGCAAATTCGATTCGAGTAAGATTTGAGGACTAATTGGTATTTTATAGAAAAGATAGAAATTGTTGATAGAAATGTTATTTGTCTTTTATACAAAATAAGGCTATAATAGACAAATGGAGGAAACTTTATGGCAGATAGAATTTCAAATGTAAGTAGAAAAACAAGAGAAACAGATATAGAACTTACTTTTTCTGTAGATGGAACAGGTAGTGCAAAAGTAAATACAGGTATCGGTTT
>JAZPYQ010000013.1:0-59260 GCA_045544235.1 Agathobacter sp.
GTTTATAGTTCTTCCGTCTGGTTTGATGGCTTCTACGAGACGAGAAGAGTTGTCATAGATAAACTGCTCTACCGTACCATCTGGTGAGGTGATAGAAGTCAGATTTCCATGTATATCGTAAGCATAGGTAGTCTCGCTACCGTCTGCTGCGATTTTGCTTGTTGGGTTGCCTAGAGCATCATATGTGTACTCTGTCGTGGCCCCCTTTGCTGAGGTTACACCGGTTAGATTTCCTAACATATCATAGCGATATTCTGTC
Source organism: Agathobacter sp. (assembly GCA_045544235.1). Taxonomy (GTDB): domain Bacteria; phylum Bacillota; class Clostridia; order Lachnospirales; family Lachnospiraceae; genus Roseburia. Next base: position 260 of record JAZPYQ010000013.1, read on the forward strand.
TTATTGCCTAAGGCATCTGTGATACTGGTGGTGTTACCATCTGCATCGTATTCTAAATATATTGTATCTCCTAGCGCATTTGTCATGGACACAGTATTTCCTACTGCATCATAGGTTACCGAGGTCTCGTTGCCTTGGTAATCTTTCGTGCTAACCAGTCGATTGTCCTTATCATAGGTATAGCTTTGTACATCTCCAAGTGGATTTGTAACAGAAATCGTATTGCCTACTGCATCATAGGTAGTCGTGATTTCTTTTTCCCCTTGTGTAAGTACTGTCAGCTGACTATTGGCATCGTAAGTATAGGTAAGCTGCGCAGTCAAGGATTGGTCTACTGTGGTGACACGATCCAATATATCGTAAGTATAAGCAGTTTCTGCTCCTGCTGGTGAGAGGACAGTAAGTAAATTGCCTCTTTCATCATAGGTATATTTTGTTACTGCACCACTTGGGTCTTCTACACTTGCTAACAGATTCTGCTCATTATATACATAAGAATACGTGTTTCCATCCTGATCTGTCTGAGTAGCTATATTACCTTTTTCATCATAGGTAAGTTCCGAGGTAAGCCCCGTGCTTTCTGTGATCGTTACTACTCTTCCCAAGACATCATAGCTATAGCTATGGGACAGTCCATTTGCCTGTGTCTGTTTTAACAGCTTGCCTGCTACGTCGTATTCACTGGTAATACTATTGCCGTTGGCATCCGTTACAGATAACTGCAAGCCTGTGTTGTTATATGTATATGAGGTCTCTGCTCCTCTTGGTGATGTGACAAGTACCAGATTCGAACTGTCATCATACTCGTAAGTGGTAACATATCCGAGTGCATCTTTGACCTGTGTCACATTTCCTCTTCCATCGTAGGCATATTCTGTGGTACTGCCTTCTGCTGTGGTGTAGGAGATCACCTGCCCCGCCGCATCATATTCATAACTTTGAGCGTTTCCATTGGCATCCACGATTTCTACTACCTGATTAGTTGCAGAATAGGTATACTGAGTTTCTTGCCCTTTTGGGTCTGTTTCCGTAAGGATATTTCCCGCAGCGTCATAGGTATAACTGATACTTTCTCCCAATGGATTCGTCACCTGTACTAGCTGTGACAAGGCATCATACGCATAAGCAGTAACATTTCCTTCTTCATCGATTACTTCTGTCAGATTGCCCAACGCATCATAGGTGTAGGTCGTTTTTCTGCCATTTGCATCTGTCTCTGCAATAACACGTGAGAGAAGGTCATATTCATATGTATAGATGTCACCATTGAAATCTTTGACCTGTGTGACATTGCCATATAAATCATAAGTATATTCTGCCACTCTGCCTGTAGCGTCCGTCTGTGTAATGAGACGTCCACTGGCATCGTAGGTATTTACCTTTTCATTTCCTGTATTGTCCCATTCTTTTGTGATACGACCCATGGTGTCGTATTCGTATTCTGTGATGAGACCATCGGCAGTTTCTGCTTTTACAAGCAGTCCTTTTTCATTGTATGTATAGAGTGTTTTGCTATCATTTGGAGCCGTGATACTTATCACGTTTCCAGATGCATCATACTCTGTTTTTGTAATATATCCATCTGCATCGGTAGTACTTATTACCTGTCCCAATGCATCATAGGTAAAGCTTGCGCTTACGTTTACTGGATTTGTATAAGAGATTAACTGCTGAGCTGTATTGTATGTGTAGGTAGTCGTACCACCTAAAGCATCAATTTCTGCTATCAAATCTCCTGTAGCGTTGTATTTGTATTCGGTGACATTACCATTACCGTCTGTAGTGCTGGTAAGTCTGCCACATTTATCATAGGTGTAACCTATCGTAACGCCATTTGGATTTTTTACTTCTGTAACATTTCCTGCATTGTCGTAAGTATAGGTTGTAACTCCGTCTAATGCATCTGTCTGGGAAGTCTTTCTGTTTAGGCTGTCGTAAGTGTAAGTGGTAGTATTTCCATATACATCCGTAGCGCTAGTTACATTACCCAAAGCATCATATGAATAGCTGGTCTTTCCACCTGCACTATCACTGATTTCTATGATATTACCCACTTTGTCATAGGTATAGGTGGTGACTAAACCATTCTTGTCTGTGGTGGTGGAAATATTTCCTACCACATCATAGGTATAGCTTACAGTAGAACCATCTGGATAGGTCGTCTGGGTCACTCTGCCCATACTGTCATGGGTATAGCTGGTAGTTCCCATTTTATCTGTCACAGAACTTACCACTCCTAGCACATCATTGTAGGTGTAGGTAGTTACAGAACCATCTACATCCGTGAAGTCTTTTAATCTTCCACTTGCATAGTAAGTATAAGTGGTCTGTCCTCCTGCGGCGTTGATGGTGCCTGCCAGTAGACCATCTTCTGTATATCTATATTTGGTGACATTTCCTAAGGAATCTGTCTCCTGAATCTTGTTTCCATTTGCATCATAAGCATAGGTAATGGTGCCACCCAATGGATTGGTAGCAGTAAGCATCTGATTATTGGCATCATAGGTGTAGGTGGATTTGTTTCCTTCTTCATCTATGGATGCGACACAGTTGCCATTTCCGTCATAGAGATACTGTGTGGAGATATCTCCTGTCTTCCATGTACCTGTGACCTTGCCTTGTTTCGAATAGATGGTTTTAGATTCATTTCCCAAAGCATCTACTTCATTGATGAGCTGACCTAAAGCATCATAATAGCATACGGTTTTATTGCCTTTTGGATCTGTCATAGTCATCTTGGTAAGTCCTTCATAGACGAAGGATGTCTTGTTGCCATTTTCGTCTGTAATAGATGTGACCTGTCCATAACGGTCATAAGTGTATTTTACAATGGAGCCATCTGCTTTTTTAACAGATGTAAGATTACCTTTTGCGTCGTAAGTGTTTGTAGTAATCGCACCATCATAGTCTCTGACCGTCAAGGCATTGCCATAGCTATCATATGTCATCTCCTGATAGCTACCATCAGAACGGGTTTTCTTTGTAATATTTCCTTTACTATCATAAGTATAGGAAACAGTACTTCCATCCTCTGTGGTAGATGCTAAATTATTGTTTGCATCATAGGTAGCACTCTTGTCCTCATCTCCGCCTTCTACTTTTGTGGTGCGATAGTTCTCATCATAATAGTATGTGATGGTTTCCTCTCCGGACTTAACTACTGTTTTTCCGTTGGAATAAGTCAAGGTGCTACTATTACCCAATGCATCTATCTGCTTTGTGATACGACCTTGTGAATCGTAGGTATTTTTCACCACACGATTACCATTTCCGTCGTACCATTCGGTCATAAGACTGTTTGCATTATAGGCATATTGTACCACATTGTTGTCGGCATTTGTATACTTAATTAAGTTACCATTGCTATATTCATACTTTAGCACACCGCCATTTGGCAATGTTACTTTTGTAATCTGACCTTCTGTATTGGTGGTAAAGCTATATCTTCTTCCACTGGCAGTAGTGATGCTGCTAATGTGTGAATTATTATCATAAGAGATGGTTGTGGCAAAGCCATTTCGGTCTGTAACACTTACAAGGAGACCATAACAGTTGAATTTTCTTACCGTTCCATCTGTTTCTGTGATGGTATAGTAAGTACTGGCTGCATCTGCACCTGTTATCTTCTTTAATGTAAGATAATACCCTGCTGGCGACACATAATTATTTCCACTCTTGGTGAAAATAAGTTTCTTTCCATCTCCCGTGGAATAAGTCATGCCACCATCTGCACGATTGGAGAGTCTTTCGTCATACGCAAAGCTCCAGCCTTTTCCGAACACACCATAGGTTTTATCCCCGATGGAATTGTAGGTTCTAGTCAGGCTAAAAGTTCCATTGTATTCCGAAGATGTGGCATCTGTACTCTCAAAATAATAATTTCCTGTATTGACATTGATAGGGTCGAGGTCAAACTCAGAGTGCATACCACGCCCTAGATTTGCATAGATTAAATCCTGCTTATGCTGGTTCGTTAGGTTATCGTCCCTTGTATATGGGATTGTCACGTTCTTGGTCGGATTTCGAATGAAAAATGTATTTCCCGGGAACGCCAAGTAATCCCTCGGTTTGTTATCCGCAATAAGCTGTTCTACCGTAACACCATAAAAATTCGCTACATAAGGAATCGTGTCCTGCTCTGTGAATTTGTATACGATAAAGCTATCACTCTGGCCCTGTGGGGTACTTTCCGTTCCATTCGTAGCTACCGCATAGATTCGATACAGCGTATTATACTGGAAGTTCGTAAAGACCTTACTTTGCCAGTTGCTTTGGAACATCTGCACATAACCCGTGGTGAAGTTTACTTGATCTTTGAGTAGGTCTGTATCCGGATAAAATTTTCCATATGGAGCATTCGCAAAAGTTCCATAGTCTACGTTGTTCAAGCTATAGTTTACATTAAATGTAGGACGAACGATACCATCTGCAAACACTCCGTTTAAGGTCTGAAGACCTGATGAGTGTGTCTGCGTAAGAGGTCGTAAGTTTACATTTGGCGCTGTAAGTGGCAGGTTCTCATCTACTGGATTTTCTACCGTCCATGAAATATCAAAGTACATAGCCTGCTGTCCGAATCCATTTCCTGGCCCTGAGAAACATACCGCGTCCTGTGAGATATTTTCTGGCACGAGCATAATTCCTCGGTTCGTTGATGGATCATTTCTCCACTGTTGCACTGCATAGGAGATGTCCCAGGTACACCAATGGTCATCCCCCGACACATCTGCACCACTTTCAAAGATGCTGTATTCTGGCTGATTGTTCCAGGTCTTTTTCTCCCCTTTCCAATCACTGGTAATCATGGCTGCATATACTTTGGAACCCGAAGCTGGTTCGCCTACATATTTCCATCCTTGTAGATATGCCGTGATAATGGCATAATCTGGTATTTGCGAGAAGTCATAATTAATCTTTAAGTAGGATGCAGTTGTGCCATATACAAGTCCTGGCACGCCTGTGAGGCTACCATCTTCAAAACCCACATAAAGGAAAGAACCGCTACTGTGTACTGCATTTGGCCCTCCCGAATAATAGGCACCGTTGTATTTTACACCACCACTACCATTGTCGATAAACCCACTCTCCAAGTTATCTGGCCCTAATGCAATAACAGGGTCGATAATAACGGGATAAGCTCTATCCTCTGCATTTAACCATTCAGAGTCTACGTGCACAGTTAATACACCTTCCTCTAAAGAAAGCGTAACTGCTGGTGACATTACCCCCGCATTATCTGTCATATATGGAGCAGCAATCTTAAAGATTGGTTCTTCATTCCCCTCTTCATAAGCATACAATACACCATCTACTACTTCTAAACTCAAGCCGAAGCAAATGATATCGTAAGCAAACTCTGTCTGTGTAGTTGGCTGATTTACGATGATATCTTCTTTTACGCTACTACCATTTGCAGTGTATTGAATATCAATTCCTTCTGCCACATTGTTGTATCGAATGGCATTTTCCACTACAACTGCATTAGAAAGTGTACCGAACTTTGGCTTTAACTGTAAAGTATACCCCTTGTTTTCAATCGTGATTCCTTCTCCTGTTTTTTCTAATTCCAGGTTATAGGAATTCTCGCTGTTGGTGTACACATCCCCTTCTTCTACCAAAGTATTGTCGATATCTACTAGTTCGCCTTCTTCATTTTCGTACATGATGGCTTCATCGTAAATTCGAGTAACATAAGTGCCATCTTCTAAGAGGTAGGTTCGACTACTCTCATCACTGGACACCTCTGCCGCACTTTGGTCGATTCCTTCTACCTCCTCATAAAGGTTTGGATCACGAAGTACAACCTCGGTATTCTCTTCGATTTCTTCCCATTCGTTTTCCGCCTCACTTTGCTCAAACTCTGTATTAAGCACTTCTTCTGTGCTTTCTTCTTCATCTGCTAGTATGGTAATTGGGCAGCTTGTAATACATATAGATGCTACCAATAACATACACAAAAGTCTTTGAAGGATTTTTCTCATGACTGTTTCCCTCCTTCTATGCAGACTTTTCCCGTTATACAAAAATTAGCGATTACAAAGGCAAGCACTGCAATTCCTTTCACTACAGTAGGAATAGTTACATTTGGCATTGTATGTGACACAATCGTAAAGACCATTCCTAGGCAGTAAAAAGCAACCAGCACCGATAAGAGTAATGCATACGTTTTGAAATTAAGTCGCTTTAAGGATTTTATGATTTTCCAGAATCCGTAAATAAAAAACGGCAATACAAGAATTGTAATTGAGGTAGATACTACGTCCACAATCATCTTAATTTTGTCAAATTCTAAAACTCCTTTTAACAAGTAATACAATTCCGACGCAATCATTCCATAACATAGCGATAAAAGAATCGCACATATTGGATATGCAATTATTAATGCGATTAGTTGTAAAAACTTCTTCATATTCTCTCCCCATCTACTTATTATTACTATTATGAGGGAATTTTCAATTCGACAAAATAGGACATTTCTGTCACCAAATCTAAAATTTTTATAAATTTTTGCGATTTTCGACAAAAAACACCCCTAAATGCTTTTCTTAGCATCTAGGGGCTTAGTATTTATTTCATAACATCCACTATAAATCAAACAAGCTCAGCTGGTTGGAATCTGGCAAGTCGCCAAAAAGTCCCAAGTCACTCATAAGTTCAATTACAGTTTTGGATGCTTTCGTACGTTCACGGAAGTCATCCTTTGAAAGGAATGGTCCATTCTTTGCAGCTTCTGCTATGGCTATAGCTGCATTATCACCCAATCCTTCAATAGAGTTGAAAGATGGCATCAATTTTCCATCTATAATCTGGAAACGATGTGGTTCTGCTCGGTAAAGGTCAATTGGCATAAACTCAAAACCACGCGCATACATTTCCTGAACAATTCGACCATCTCGAAGCATATCCTGCTCTTTATTTGAAAGGGAATCTTTATTGCTACGCAACTCTTTCAAATAACGGTCCAGTCGTTCTTTTCCTAAAGCCATTAGTTCATAGCTAAAACCTGTAGCACGTACAGAGAAATATGCTGCATAGTAAGCCAATGGATAAAACACCTTACAATAAGCAATACGCCAGCCCATCATAACATAAGCTGCGGCATGGGCTTTCGGGAACATGTATTTAATCTTTTCACAGGACCAGATATACCAATCTGGAACACCGTGATCTAACATATCCTGTTTCCACTCTGGCCATTTATCGGCTTTCCCTTTTGCAACGATACCTTTTCGTACCGATTCCATAATTTTGAATGCTGTATCTGCTTCAAGACCTTTATTAATCAGATAAGTCATAATATCATCTCGGGTACAGATACAGGTAGAAATGGTGGCTGTTCCATTCTGAATCAGAGTCTGCGCATTTCCAAGCCATACATCTGTACCATGAGAAAGTCCAGCAATGTTAACCAAGTCAATGAACTGCGTAGGTTTTGCTTCTTCTACAAGACCAATGGCAAAGTCTGTACCAAACTCAGGAATTCCCAATGCTCCAAGTTTTGTTCCGCCGATATCATCTGGAGTGATACCAAGAGCTTCGGTATTTGCAAACAAAGACATAACTGCCTTATCGTCCAATGGAATACTGGTTGGATCAAGACCTGTCAAATCCTGAAGCATTCGAATCATGGTAGGGTCAACGTGACCTAAGATATCCAGTTTCAACAAGTTATGGTCGATAGAATGATAATCGAAATGTGTTGTTGTGATATCAACTGTCATATCGTTAGCTGGATGCTGTACAGGTGTAAAGGTATTGATGTTTTCACCTACAGGAAGAACGATGATACCACCCGGATGCTGTCCTGTGGTACGGTGGATACCGGTACACCCTTCTGCAATTCGTTCTATTTCACAACGACGTTTTTTCACACCGCGTTCTTCGTAATAATTCTTTACATAACCATAGGCTGTCTTATCTGCAAGAGTACCTACTGTACCCGCCTTAAAAGTCTGTCCCTCTCCGAAGATAACCTCTGTATATTTGTGTGCCTTACTCTGATATTCATTGGAGAAGTTTAAGTCGATATCCGGTTCTTTATCTCCTTTAAATCCAAGGAATGTTTCAAACGGAATATCAAAACCTTCTTTTTTAAGTGGTTTACCGCAATTTGGACAAATGGCATCTGGCATATCACAACCACATCGGCCTGCATAAGATTTAACTACATCAGAATCAAAATCCACGTATTTACAGTTTTCACATAAATAATGAGCCTGCAGTGGATTTACTTCTGTAATACCTGACATGGTGGCTACGAAGGAACTTCCTACAGAACCTCTGGAACCTACCAAATATCCGTCTTCATTGGACTTCCATACTAGTTTCTGCGCAATAATATACATTACGGCATATCCATTGGAAATAATAGAGTTTAACTCTCGTTCCAATCTGGCATGTACTACCTCCGGCAATGGATCTCCATACATTTTATATGCCTTGTTATAACAAATATCTCTAAGCATCTGATCGGAATTTTCGATGACTGGAGGACATTTGTCTGGACGAACTGGCGAAATCCATTCGCACATGTCTGCTATTTTATTTGTATTGGTAATAACTACTTCTTCTGCTTTTGCACTACCTAAGTATGCAAACTCAGCCAGCATTTCTTCTGTGGTTCGAAGATAAAGTGGTGCCTGATCATCAGCATCCTTAAAACCTTTGCCCGCCATAATAATACGACGATAGATTTCATCTTCTGGATCAAGGAAATGTACGTCACATGTAGCAACCACCAGTTTTCCAAAGTCCTCTCCTAGTTTTACAATTCGTTTATTGATATTGATAATATCTTCTTCTGTCTCAATCGGAGAATCTTCATCGCGAAGCATAAACGCATTGTTACCAAGAGGCTGAATTTCTAAATAATCATAGAACTCAACAATTCGCGCAATCTCTTCTTCTGGTCTACCATTTAAAATTGCACGATACAGTTCGCCTGCTTCACAGGCAGAACCTAAGAGTAAGCCATCACGATATTTCATAAACTCTGATTTTGGAATACGTGGTCGTCTATTGAAATATGTAATGTGTGACAATGACACCAAATTATATAGATTTGTTCTACCCTGATCGCATGTAGCTAAAATAATCGCATGATAGGTAGGCATCTTCATAATATTAGAAACCGATGCATTTCCCTGCTCATTAATCTGATCCAAGGTCTCAATTCCGCGGTCCATGAGCATAGGAATAAACTTCACAAAAATCTCTGCTGTACAAGCTGCATCATCCACAGCACGGTGATGATTTCCTAATACGACACCTACTGCTTTTGCTACTGTATCTAACTTAAATCGATTCAAGCTTGGAAGCAAGAAACGTGATAAAGCTACTGTATCAATATAAGTTGGATTAAACTCAATTTCCAAATCCAACGCTTTTTTCTTAATAAAACTCATATCAAAATCCGCATTGTGAGCAACCATGATACACTCACTACAGAACTGTAAAAATTCTGGAAGTACCACATCAATCGTTGGGGCATCCATGACCATATCATCGCTAATATGGGTCAATTCTTCAATACGGTATGGAATTGGTTCTTCTGGATTTACAAAAGCAGAAAAACGATCTACGATTTTTCCTTCGGAAACCTTAACAGCACCAATTTCTATAATCTTGTTCACTTCAGGACTAAAACCTGTGGTCTCAATATCAAATACTACATAGGTATCCTGTAAAGACTGATTCTGACTATCCGTTACAATTCCTTTTAAGTCGTCTACAATATACGCCTCTACACCATAGATAATTTTAATATCATCTGGTCCTTTGATGGTGTGACTAGCTTCTGTAAATCCCTGTACATCACCATGATCTGTAATGGCGATAGCTTTGTGTCCCCATTTCATGGCACGTTTAATAATAGCTGATGCGTCTGATACACCATCCATATCACTCATCTTTGTATGACAATGAAGCTCAACACGTTTCTCAGGACTTGTATCCATACGAACCGTTGTAAAATCAGGAATCTTTTTGATACCTGTAATAGAACCGATGGTAAGTTCACCATCAAACTGGTCAATATTTGCTACACCACGCACTTTAATAAAGGCACCTGGTTTAATGCCACCTGAAAGTTCTGGCACATCTTCATTCTTTGCAAAAGCTTTTAAAACAATTGTATCTGTAAAGTCTGTTACAGAAAAAATGAGGATGGTCTTTTCATTACGAATTTCACGCATATCCAAAGAAAGCACTTTACCATGAATAACCACTTCACCAATTGGACCATCAATTTTACAGATTTCCATTGGTTCTTCTTCAATATCGCGTCCGTAGATAACATCCGGGTTATCCGACTTTTTGCTACCTGGTTCATAGCGTTTTCGGAATTCCCCTTTCTTTTCAAATGGTTTCTTCGAATCTGCGGCAGGTGCAGCCTTGGCAGTTTTTGGTGCACTTGCTTTTTCGCTCTTGGAATCCGCATCTTTCGAAGTTTTTTCTCCAAGTAACAAACCATCTTCCTGTGGTTTTTCCTCTTCCGAATCTTTTCCAAAATTTGTACGTGCAACGATTGCCTGTACCTGTTGGCGAATCTGTTCATTGGAATTCTTGCGATATTTACTTTCCTTTGGCTGGCGATATTCTACAGTAATGGCTAAATCCATTCCGCATCTTTCACAAACCACTTTTTCTAAATATTGAACGACTTCCTCGCCTCTGGTTTTGGCAATGATGGTTTCATCCATTATCAATGTCATCTTACTTGGCGATTCAAAGTTCATTTCTGCTGTACGAAAAACGTTTCCTAAAAGCATGCTATGCTCATTTAACTCGTCCATCATACTATCTTTATATTCTTTTATTAATGATTGAGCACTATACTGCTCTGAAAGTTTGAAACTTTCCAAAATTTTTATTATGACATCTTTGTTTGGAAAAAGCTGATTCTTAATTTCTTTTTCAAGAAGCCATATGATATTTTTCGGAATCAGTCTTTCTGCATGCAAATAAATGCGAATATGACTTTTATCATGATTCGCACTTATTTTTGTTACTTCTGCTTTTTCCAATAAACCTACGAGTCCCTTATCTACCTGTAAGGTAGGGAACACTTCCAAAAATGTCTTTGACATTTATTTACCCCAATTTTCTAATTCGTATCTTAATGCGTCCAGAAGCTCTCCTTCTGGAACTTTTTTGAACACTTCGCCTTTTTTGATGATAAGGCCTTCGCCAATACCACCTGCCACGCCAAGGTCCGCTTCTTTGGCTTCACCAGGGCCATTTACAACACAACCCATAACAGCCACCTTAATATCTAATGGAAATTCAGCTACCATAGTTTCAACTTGATTTGCAAGACCAATCAAATCAATCTGTGTACGTCCACAAGTTGGACATGAAACCACTTCGATTCCACCTTTTCTTAAACCTAGTGTACGTAAAATTAGCTTTGCCGACTTAATTTCTTCTACTGGATCACCTGTAAGAGACACACGAATGGTATCACCTATACCCTGACTTAAAATCAAACCAAGTCCAATGGAAGATTTGATATTACCACTGATAATGGTACCAGCTTCTGTAATTCCTACATGAAGTGGGTGATTGGTTTTATCTGCAATAAGTTCATGGGCTTTTACGCACATCATAACATCTGAGGACTTGATGCTTACAACCAAATTGTCATATCCCATATCCTCAATAATTTTCACTTTATCAAGGGCGCTTTCTACAATTCCTTCCGCAGTAACGCCACCATATTTTTCCACTAGATTCTTTTCCAAAGAACCGCTGTTTACACCTACACGAATTGGAATGTTGCGCTCTTTTGCCACATCAACAACTGCCTTTACACGGTCTACACTACCGATGTTACCTGGATTGATACGGATTTTATCTGCACCGTTTTCCATTGCCGTTATTGCTAATTTATAATCAAAATGGATGTCAGCAACCACTGGAATTTCAATCTGTTTCTTGATTTCACCAAGCGCCTTTGCAGCTTCCATAGTAGGTACTGCACAGCGAATAATATCACATCCAGCTTTGGTTAATTTCTGAATCTGGGCAACGGTAGCTGCCACATCTTCTGTCTTTGTATTTGTCATGGACTGGATTAAAATAGGATTTGCTCCACCAATGACACGATTGCCAATATGAACTTCTTTTGTAAGTCTCTTTTCCATTTTGTAACCTCCCCAACTGTTATCCAATGATTTTTGCAATATCATTAAACATAACAACAAACATTAGAATAAATAAAAGGATGATGCCAATCATATGAACCATACCTTCTTTTTCAGGGCTTATTGCCTTTCCTCGAATGGCTTCAATAATTAAAAACACAAGTCTTCCACCGTCTAAAGCTGGAATAGGCAAAAGATTCATAACCCCTAAATTGGCAGATAACATAATCATCCAGTTCATCATATTTAAAAATGCGTAGAAATAACCATCTGTATTTACTGATTCTTCATAAACCTGCCCCATATTCTGAACGATACCTACAGGTCCGCTTAAATCATCTACACCAACACCACCAGTTACTAACATTTTCAGGCTTTCAATTGTAGTATCAATATAATATCCTACTTCACAAAAGGCATATCCCACTAAATCCATAGCACCAACTTTTTCTCTCATACCCGAGATAAAGCCATACAAATAACGACCTGTCTCTTCGTCAAATTTTGGTACTAAAGTAGTTGTATATTCTTTGCCACCTCTTTCGTAGGTAAGCTCTACAGGTTCTCCTACATGAAATGTAGCAAAAGCGCTGACTTCTCTATAAAAATGAATATCCTTTCCATTCATCTTAAGCAAAGTATCACCAGCCTGAAGTCCAGCCTCCTGTGCTGCATAGCCATCAATGACATCAGACAGTACTGGCTTATCCACGCCTGCAAAGCCTAATAATACTATGGAAAACACAAATGCCATAATAAAGTTAAAGAGTGGTCCTGCAGCGACTACGCTGATACGAGCCCATACTCCTTTTTTATTAAACGCACGCTCATCATCTGAGTTTTCATCTTCTCCTTCCATCATACATGCACCACCAAATGGAAGAAGTTTTAATGAATATTTGGTTTCACCAATTGTAAATCCGACAATCGTTGGTCCTAATCCCAAAGAAAACTCATTTACTCGAATTCCATTTAATTTTGCCAATGTAAAATGTCCTAATTCATGAAAAAGAACAAGTAAACTAAATACTAAAATTGCAATTAAAATGTTCAAACTACCACCTACTACCTATGAATTCATAGGCTTCCTGTTCTGTTGCTAAAATTTGTTCAAATGTAGGATTATCTACAAATCCTACATGATTCATGGTCTCTTCAATAATATCTGTAATTTCCAAATATTTTATCTGTCGATTTAAGAAAAGAGCCACTGCTTTTTCATTTGCAGCATTATAAGCTACTGGAATATTTCCACCGCGCTGCATAGCTTCAAACGCTAGTTTTAATCCCTTGAAGGTCTCAATATCTGGTTCTTCAAATGTCAAATTTGAAAGAGCAAACAAATCCAATCTCTTTCCAGAAAGCGGTCTTCTCTCTGGATAGTAAAGAGCATACTGGATTGGTAAACGCATATCTGGTGTACCAAGTTGCGCAATTACTGCTCCATCTTCATATTCAACTGCAGAGTGAATCACACTCTGTGGATGAACCACTACCTGAATGCGATCCAAATCTACATCAAACAACCATTTTGCCTCCATTACTTCCAAGCCTTTGTTTACAAGTGTGGAAGAATCAATGGTAATCTTTTTACCCATTGCCCAGTTTGGATGTTTTAAAGCATCCTCAACCTGGATATTTACCAACTCTTCTCGTTTTCTACCACGGAAAGGTCCGCCAGAAGCTGTAAGAAGAATTTTACTAATCTTATTTCCTGTTTCACCTTGTAAGGACTGGAAAATGGCACTATGTTCGCTATCTACTGGCAAAATAGATACATTATGTTTTTTCGCCAGTGGCATAATAATATGTCCAGCAGTAACCAATGTTTCTTTATTTGCCAATGCAATATTTTTTCCTGCTTCAATAGCTGCAATCGTAGGACGTATGCCAAGCATCCCTACAATCGCTGTTACCAATATTTCTGATTCTGGAATAGTCGCTACTGCAAGTAATCCATCCATACCTGCCATAACAGGAATATTCAAATCCTTTGTATTTTCTCGAAGCGACTTGGCATCTTCTTCCGACCATACACTTACTAGTTTTGGACGAAATTCACGCATTTGTGCTTCCATTAATTTTGTATTCCCACCGCAAGACAGAGCAACAATTTCTAAATCTCCCTGCTCTCTTGCTACTTCTAATGTCTGTGTCCCAATAGACCCAGTTGAACCCAATACAGCAACTTTTCTCATTATCTATATTCCTCCTATACACCATGGTGAATGAATTTCGCTCGCGAAATTCCTGCGCACTCGCTTTTATAAGAAATAAACTGCAAGATAATAGATAATTGGAGCGGTAATCATCATGGAGTCAAATCTATCCATAATTCCGCCATGTCCAGGAATTAATGTACCATAATCTTTGATATCATAATTACGTTTAATAGCTGATGCCGTTAAATCTCCAACCATAGAGATGAGTGCAGCTACTGCCGAAATAGCAGCTAAGATTGCAATACTTCTTGTATCCAAGCCCATCTGTGCCTTAAATACAGAACAATAAATAACTGTAAGTAACGCTGTACCAACTACACCACCTACTGCACCTTCAATGGATTTCTTAGGGCTTAACACTGGAGCCATTTTATGTTTTCCGATTAACACACCTACACAGTAAGCACATGTATCGCATCCCCAAGAACAAATAAAGATAAGGAATGCTAGATATAGTCCGCTTTCAAGCATACGAATCTGGTATACATAAGAAAGCATAACCGCTACATAAAATAATCCGAAGAAAATTGCCATAACATGCTTTGCTTCATATTTTGGATATGAAAACACATAAACAAACATAAGTAATATAAGCAATGCCATTACAAATAAAAATGGATCAGTAATCCACTGCCAGTTTAAATTACAATAAAACAATACGGTCATCAAATATGAAATCACTGCCATTGGTGTCTTTTCAATCTGAAACACACGATATAACTCGTACATTCCGATTAATGAAATACCAAGCAATGAGAATAATGTCACATATCCTCCGCTGATAATGATAAATAACGCAAGAATCACTAATACGATTCCACTTAATAATCTTGTCTTAAACATTGTAAGCCTCCCAATTTATTCTTCTGTTAATCCGCCAAATCTACGGTCACGTTTATTATATGCTTCAATTGCAAGTTCCAATTCTTTTTTATCAAAATCTGGCCAAGGAACTTCTGCAAAATAAAACTCACTATAAGCCAACTGCCATAACAGATAATTTGACAAACGCTGCTCTCCGCTTGTACGAATCATAAGATCTGGATCTGGCAAATCTTTTGTATCTAAATAGCCCGAAAAACACTCCTGTGTAATTGCATCAATTGGAAGTTTACCTGCATCATGGTCTTCCATCATATTTTTTATTGCACGAACCATCTCATCACGACTACCGTAGTTAATTGCAATTGTAAGATTAAGACCTGTATTTACACTTGATTTTTCTTCTAACTCTCTAATTTTCTCTTGAAATTTCTCAGAAAGCCTACCAATTTCGCCAATAACACGAACACGAATATTATTCTTATCTGCTGTCTTCAAGCAGTTCTTTAGGTAGTTTTCCAACAAGCCCATAAGTGCATTTACTTCTGATTCTGGACGATTCCAGTTCTCTGTTGAAAATGCGTATAATGTTAAATATTTTATCCCCATTTTATAGGCTTCTTCACAAATAACTTCTACATTTTTTGCACCTGCAGTATGTCCTGCATTTCGTGGCAATCCTTTACTTTTTGCCCATCTTCCATTGCCATCTAAAATAATGGCTACATGCTGTGGTATCTTCATCATCAAACCCTCCATAATGGCATAAGCTCACTTATAAACATTATACTACACAATTCATTTTCTTCAAAGATAAAAGTGTGTTTTTTGCATGAAAAAAGGGTTGTCGAAACAACCCTTTTATAACTATACAGTAAGAATTTCTTTTGTTTTAACATCTACTGCTTTATCTACGTTTGCAACGTATTTATCTGTAAGCTTCTGGATGCCATCTTCTAAATCTTTTACTTCATCTTCTGACCAATCTTCTGTTTTACCAGCTTTTTTGATATGATCAATTGCATCACGTCTGATGTTACGAATAGCTACTTTTGCATTTTCACCTTTTTTCTTAACATCTTTTGCTAATTCTTTACGTCTTTCTTCTGTTAATTCTGGGAATACAAGACGAATGATTTTGCCATCATTTGTTGGATTAATTCCAAGGTCTGATACAAGGATAGCTTTTTCGATTTCTTTTACAAGTGATGCTTCCCAAGGCTGAATCTGAATCATTCTTGGTTCTGGAACACTTACGTTTGCCACACTCTGAAGTGGAGATGGTGTACCGTAGTAATCTACACGAATTTTGTCTAATACGTGAGGGTTCGCACGGCCAGCACGAATTGAACCAAATTCTTCCTCCAAGTTATGCATTGTTTTTGTCATTTTTTCTTCATAAGAATTTAATCTTGCGTCCATGTTTCTCCTCCTTATTATACGGTAACTACTGTTCCGTTAAACTCTCCACTCATAGCTTTTACGATGGAGTCTTCTTCATTTAATCCAAATACGTACATAGGCATTTTATTTTCCATGCACATAATAGATGCAGTTAAATCCACAACAGCAAGTTTTTTATCGATAACTTCCTGAATAGAAACTTCATCGTATTTCTTTGCTGCTGGATTTGTCTTAGGGTCACTGTCATATACGCCATCAATCGCTTTTGCAAGAAGAATTCCTTCTGCTTCAATTTCGATAGCGCGAAGTACAGTGGCTGTATCTGTTGAGAAATAAGGGTGTCCTGTTCCGCCTGCAAAGAAGCACACCATTCCTTTTCCAAAGTATTTGTTTGCACGATCCTTTGAGAAAAGCTTTGTCATAGAGCCACATTCAAACGGAGTCATTACCGCAGTTTTCATACCTACAGAACGGAAAATTTCTGATACATAGATACAGTTCATAACTGTTGCAAGCATACCAATCTGGTCTGCTTTTGTTCTATCGATTGTCTCGCTAGAACGTCCACGCCAGAAGTTTCCTCCACCGATAACGATACCTACTTCTACCCCTTTGTCTACCAACTTCTTTACCTGATTTGCAACTACGGTAACGGTTGGTTCGTCAAAACCTTGATGTTTGTCTCCTGCTAATGCTTCCCCACTGAGTTTTAATAAAACACGCTTCATAAGACGATCACCCTTTCCCAATCATTATTTATATTTTATTTTTCTTATTTTGTTCCGAATAATCCCTGAACATCTACGTCAGCGTAGCACTGTGAACAGAAACCTTCGATAATAGCACCGTTGTTAATCTGTACTGAACGAGATTTGATGTTACCCATGATAACTGCAGATGTATCTACAACTACTGGTCCCTGAACATCGATATCACCTTTAACAGCACCAGCGATAACTGCTGATGCAGCTGTGATGTTACCTACGATAACTGATCCAGCACCGATTTTAACTGTACCTGTACTTACTACTTCACCTTCTACTTTTGCAACGTCTGCAAAGAATTCTGAAGATGTGCTGTTACCATTGATTACACCTGTAACAACTAATTTACCGTTACAAGATACGTTACCGTTTACTGTACCCTGAATATCAAATGAACCTGCTGATGCAAGGTTACCTGTTAATGTTGTGCTTGCTGTGATTACTGATGTTTCATCTAAAATTACATTGTTTTCTACTGGTGTTACTACTGTTTCCATTACTAAATTCTCCTCTTTCACTGGTACAACTGGTTCAACAACCGCTGCCTTTGCTTTTGTTTCAACTTTTTCAACTTTTTCTTCTTTTACTACAGGTTTTACTGGTTCTTCTTTCACCTGTTCTAAAAGTCCATCTAATTTAGAAAGTTCAGATTTAACATCAACGTCTTCGCCTAATGTATCAACGACTACGTCTTCGTCTTCTAACATTTCTTCACCTGGCAAAAGTTCTTTTGCTGCCTGTGATAAATCTTCTTTGAAATCTTTAAAAAGTCCCATTTTCTTCCTCCATGTTTTCTATTCAATGTGTTACTCAACGCTGTACGCCTTGATATATTGAATTACATTTGTATTTTCATCAATCGGTAAAATAACAGCACCCTGCGCTTGTAAGCTTTCAATCAATGGTCCAAGTGCTTCCACCGTTGTTGACTTGTTAGGTCCGTCGTGTAATAACACAACAGAGGTTTTGTATTTGGAAACGCCTTCCAATACATTGTTTTGAACATCTTCAACTGTATAACTATTGGCTGCATCACCTGCGGATACATTCCAGTCATAGTATGTAATCTGTTCTTCATTCAAGATATGTACAAATTCCGCCATATTTACATTACTGATTTCATTACCACTTCCACCTGGAAAACGATAATATACACTTCTGGTACCTGTCAATTCATACAGATAATCCGAAAGTTTCAAATAATCTTCTTTGAATGCATCTGTGGACGAATAAATCAAACTGTACTGATTTGAATATGAATGCATACCAATGGTATGTCCTTCATTTACAATTCTCTGATAAACCTCAGCAGTTCCCTCTTCTTCGCTACCTGTAACAAAGAATGTGGCTTTAACATTGTACTGGGCAAGTACATCGAGAATTGCCTCTGTGTTATCTCCAGGTACACTGTTGAAAGTCAGATATACATTATGTGTATCCCCTTCCTGTGCAAAGTTGTCTTCTGTATCAATTCCAGTGACTACATTTGCATACTGGTCTTCTGTAAGTACTGGACCTGTTGACTGCTGTGTATCCTGTGTAACATTGCCAGGAATTGTTCCAGTTTGTGTTAAAGCAGATACCTGCTTATTCAGCTGAAACACTTGTACTGACAAAATAATAATTGCTAAAAAAGATCCTAACATCCAAATAGCAATTGTCATGATAATTCCAGTTTTCATTCGATTTATGCGTTTTCGTCGCTGACGCTGCTCTCTCAGTAATTCTGAGTCATTGTTTGCCATGCATACTCCTCCAACGTATAATATCATTACTATTTTAACACATTTTTTTCTCTTGTAAATAAAAAAGTAGGAGAAACCTCCTACTTTTTCTTGTGTATTAAAATAAAAACAATAACAACTTCTTGTGTTTTCTGAAAATATTATTATTTTCGAAGAGTTCTCATAGAATTTAGGATTGCAATCACTGCTACACCTACATCAGCAAACACAGCTGCCCACATATTTGCAATTCCAAAAGCACCTAAAACAAGCACCAATCCTTTCACTCCAAGTGCAAAGACGATATTCTGCTTTACTATTACCATAGTTTTTCTGGAAATCTTCATTACCTTAGAGATTTTTCTGATATCATCGTCCATGATAACAATATCTGCCGCCTCAATAGCTGCATCAGAACCAAGACTTCCCATGGCAATTCCAATATCTGCTCTAGCAAGTACTGGTGCATCATTGATGCCATCTCCTACAAATGCCAAGCGTTTCTTCTGGGATGTCTGTCCTAACAATTCTTCTACTTTTTCTACTTTATCTGCTGGTAAAAGTTCGTAACACACTTCATCAATACCAACTTCTTTTGCAACAGAAAGTGCAGCCTCTTTTCTGTCTCCTGTCAGCATAACAGTTTTGGAAACACCTACACGTTTCAATGTAGAAATTGCATCTTTTACTCCTGTCTTAATGGTATCGGAAATAATGATACAGCCTGCATATTTTCCATCAATAGCAACATAAACTACAGTTCCATCTCCTTCATATTCATGGCAGGAAATATTCTGCATCTGCATCAGCTTGTAATTACCTGCAAGCACTTCTGCGTCGTCAACTACACCTTTGATTCCATGACCAGCAATTTCTTCCACATCTTTTGCTACTTTTGTTGTAGCATTTTCTTTTTCAAAAGCCTTTACAATCGACTCCGCTATAGGATGGGTGGAAAACTGTTCTACCGCAGCAGCCATAGACAACACATCTTCTTTTCTCAATCCATCAGAAATAACTTCTGTTACTTCAAACACACCATTTGTCAGCGTACCTGTCTTATCAAATACAATGGTATCCATTTCAGATAATAACTCCAGGTAATTGCTTCCCTTTACCAACACGCCTTCTTTTGAAGCTGCACCAATACCACCGAAAAATCCAAGTGGCACAGAAATAACCAAGGCGCATGGACAGGAAACAACTAAGAAAGTACATGCTCTTTCAAGCCAGATTAACCAGTTATCCTGTAAAATAATTGGTGGAATTACTGCTAAAATCAAAGCAGAAATGGTTACAAAAGGTGTATAGTATTTTGCAAAACGAGTAATAAAGTTTTCTACTTTTGCTTTTTTGTTGGTAGCATTTTCTACTAATTCCAAAATCTTCGAAACCGTAGAATCATCAAACTCTTTCGTAACACGTACTCGAAGAGTTCCGTTTCCATTGATACATCCGCTGATGATATCTTCTCCTGCAGAAACCTTTCTAGGTACGGATTCTCCTGTCAATGCAGAAGTATCTAAAAAAGATTCCCCTTCTAATACTATACCATCTAGTGGAACCTTTTCTCCTGGTTTTACTACTATAACACTATCTATTTCCACATCATCAGGATCTACTTCTTCAATTTGTCCATCCATTTCTAAGTTGGCATATTCTGGGCAAATATTCATAAGTTCTGTAATAGATTCACGAGATTTTCCAACTGCATAACTTTGGAACAGTTCTCCTACCTGATAAAACAGCATAACTGCAACCGCTTCTATGTATTCGGAAACCACAAATGCACCAAAGGTTGCAATCATCATCAGGAAGTTTTCATCAAACACCTGACCATTTTTGATATTGTGCCATGCTTTCTTAATAACATCTAAACCAACGATAAGATATGGAATCAAACAAAGCACTAAAGACAACCATGGAAATGGTAGTTGTTCTAGCAAGCCCATATGTTCCACTACAAATAATGGCACAAATAAAACGCCGGCTATTATAATTCGATACAAATCCTTTTTCTGTCTCTTTGTCAAAGCCATCACCTCTTAGAACCGTTACTTTCTTACGATTTCACAAACAATACTTACTTTTGTAATTTCTTCCTGTGCTTTATTTACGATTTCTTCTAAATCCACATCATCTTCCATTTCAAGAGTAAGTTTCTGTGTCATAAAGTTCATAGTAGCATCAGTTACACCAGGAATCTTCTTAATTGCTTCTTCCATTTTTGCAGCACAATGTGCACAGTCTAAATTTTCTACATTAAATTTCTTTTTCATATTCTCATCCTCCATTATAAATCTAAGCATTTATTGTTCTTCTATATGTTCAAGTCCCATTGCAAGAATAGTCCTTACATGGTCATCCGCAAGGGAATAAAATACCTGCTTGCCTTCTTTACGATTCTTAATCAATTTTGCATTTTTCAACACACGAAGCTGGTGAGAAACTGCAGACTGATTCATCTGTAATGCTTCTGCGATATCGCACACGCACATTTCCTCTCCAAATAGAACTGTTAAAATACGAATTCTGGTAGAATCCCCAAACACTTTAAATAGCTCTGCTAAATCATATAATTCATCTTCGTCCGGCATACGATTCATTACTTGATCAATTAAATCCTTATGCACTTCATGACATTCACAGTGCTCTACATCATGTATTGCCATAATTCCCTCCTTGCACTCATTTGAACATATGAATATCTGTTCATATGTTCAATATATCATCAGTTTTATTTTTTGTCAACCAATAAATATTAGATGCCCCTTAATTATTTCTTGCAATAAAAAAGAACCTCCTGCTGTTTACAGGAAGTTCTTTCAACCATGTTATTATATTCTTTTATGCTTCTTTCTCTTCCGCCGCTTTTCTTACGGCAACAAGATGCATTTCTTCTGTTGCAAAAGAAATCTTTGTAATGGCATCACGTTTGGATAAGTAACACCAAAAGCTATCGCTAGGAATAGAAATATCTACGCAATCCCCTCTTCCTAAATAGTCATATTCGATATGCATACTTTCAAGATCCATAGCAGAACGTGTAAGCACATATGGTTCGCCATGGTAATTACATTCAACACGTGTTTCTGTAGGAGTTTGAATTAATTTACCCTGTCCCTGATGATAGAATTTCAAAGAACCTGGCAATGTTTCAACACGAACGGTGTCTTCAAAGTAGTAAGTACCGTCTTCGATTTCTTTACGAACACATTCTCTTTCCCAGTTACTCCAATCTGGAATATGTGGAAATTCTGTTTCACCCTTCATTGCTTCCAAACGTCCATATTCATCCATACGCCATCTCTTGCCACAATGATTACACCAAAGAGTAACCCCTTCTGAATCCATTTCATATTCTGTATTACAAGCTGGACATTTATATAAGAGTGCATGTAAACCTTCTGCACGTTTTGGATGGTCAATTTTGATTTTATTATCATACTGCCATTTGAAATCATCATACTGGAAGGCTTCTTTTACACGTCTGTTGATTTCATCTACTGGCATTTTTTTGATATCTTCTGGTGAAAAGAGCTGGTACATCTCTGCTTCCACATGATTCCCCTTATCAATCTTATTCCACTGTGGCTGTGTAATAAAGTTTCCATGAATACAAAGAACTACTACTGGCACACGAAGTAAACGAATCAGTTTACCTGTTGATTCAGGAATATAGGAAGTACATCCATCTAAGGAATATCTCGCTTCAGGGAATAAAACAAATGGATTTTTTAACTTCTCAATACAATATCTAATATTTTTTATTAAATTCAAATCACTAACATACTTACGAGTACCTAATACACCTAAAGAACGCATAAGTGGTTCTGTATAGGTATTAAAGCCTTCTAGAGTCATAACATTGTTTGCTCTGTATGGCTGAACCGCAACTGTCATAACCATGAAGTCAATCATGGAAGAATGGGTAACAAGCATCAAATATGGACCTTTTATAGATTCCATATTGGTCTTTGTTATTTTAAAATTACGACCATTTAATATAGGCTTAGAAATAATCTCTCTTGCCACTGGAAATAAAAAGCCTGGTTTATGTGGTTTTTTTGCAAAATCAAAACTCTTTACTTTATCTCTGCTAACTGTTGTAACTTTTTTCATAAATTTCCTCATTCAAATTATTAAAAATTTATAAACTCCATCTATCATTCTAACATGAAAGAATCACTTACGCAAGAATACAAAGTGTGAACAATCTGTAACAAATATTTAGCCAAACAAATAAAAAAGAGAAGTTGTACAAGCTTACTTGTTAACAACTTCTCTTTATTTTTTATACTACCTGATACCAAACAAACAGGAAAATTGCACTGCAAATCAAAAACACTACACCTAATTTTAATGTTAAGTTCTCTGAAAAACCTTTACGTTTTTCTTCGTGCTTGATTTTATATTCATAATATCTGCCTGCATCATCTTCCACCATACCAGGCACAATCGCATGAGCTGCTTTCTTTACTGCATATCCAAATATATCAAAGAATCCTGTAGAAGACACCCACATAAGTGCTCCAAATCCTAGATATAAAACTGCAGCAACTGTAAAGCCATCTCCTATTGCCATAATCTTATCTGCAAGGGAGTTGTCTGCAAACAATCCTCTAATAACCATGGCAGCGAAGGCAAGTACAAGTCCAAATACAACCTGGACAATTACTTTCTTTTTATTCATTATTTATTCACCTGTGCACTATACTTTTCAAACTCTGCATCATTACAATGAACAAAATGTCCTGGAGACACTTCGCGTAATGAAGGTAAATCAACGCTGTAATCATGTTCTTTTAATGGAACATAAGTAATACGCTGTCTCTGTTTTTCATATTCTGGGTCTGGCATAGGAATTGCAGATAACAATGATTTTGTATATGGATGCAATGGATGTGCAAACAATTCATCAGCGTCTGCTAATTCTACTAATTTACCAAAATACATAACACCAATTCTGTCAGAGAAGTATTTTACTACAGACAAGTCATGAGCAATGAAAAGTACTGTTAAGCCCATTTTATGACGTAAGTCATCTAAAAGGTTGATAACCTGAGCCTGAATAGAAACGTCAAGAGCTGAAACTGGTTCGTCAGCAATGATGATTTCTGGATTCATAACTACGGCACGAGCTACACCGATACGCTGACGCTGTCCGCCAGAGAATTCGTGTGGATAACGGCCTGCATGTTCGCGAACCAAACCAACCATTTCAAGAGCTTCATATACCTTTTCATCAATCTTCTTCTTGTCTTTTTCTCCATTGATTACAAGACCTTCTGCAATAATCTGACCTACTGTCATACGTGGGTCAAGAGAAGCAATTGGATCCTGGAAAATCATCTGGATATCAGTAACAGTTTTGTGCTTTTTGTGATCTTTCATCGCAGCTTTCATCTCTTCTTTTGCTTTCGCAATACGAGCATCTGTGTCCGCTTTGATTTCCGCTAATTTTACACTATCTGTACCGTTTTTCTTTGCTGCTTTGTATTCTTCTTTTGCAGCTTTGATTTCTTCTCTATAAGATAAAGTACCAGCAGCGATTCTTTCACCCTTATAGAAAATGTTACCAGATGTAATATCATATAATTTGATGATAGAACGGCCAGTTGTGGTTTTACCACAACCTGACTCGCCTACTAAACCAAATACTTCACCTTTTTTTACTTCGAAACTAACATCGTCTACCGCTTTGTTTTTTCCAAAGTACTGACAGAGATGCTCAACGCTTAATAAAGTTTCTCCATTATTCATTTGAAGCACCTCCCTTAGCTTTCATTCTAGCAATACGATTCTGAATAATCTGTGGCATTTCTACCTTTGGTGCATCTGGATGGAGTAACCATGTAGATGCTGAATGTGTATCACTAATCTTAAATTCAGGTGGCTGCATTTCGAAATCAATCTGCATAGCATATTTGTTACGATCTGCAAAAGCGTCACCAACTGGTGGATAAATCATATTTGGAGGAGTACCTGGAATTGCTTCCAAACGCTCTTCTGTTTCCAAATCTGGCATTGCAGAAAGGAGTGCCCATGTATATGGGTGAGCTGGTGAATAGAATACGTCTTCACTTGTACCAGTTTCAACAATCTTACCAGCATACATAACTGCAATACGGTCTGCCATGTTAGCAACTACACCTAAGTCATGTGTAATGAAAATGATAGATAAGTTTCTATCTTTCTTTAACTTATTAATAAGTTCCAGAATCTGAGCCTGGATTGTAACGTCAAGAGCTGTTGTAGGTTCGTCACAGATAAGGATATCTGGGTCAGCAGCTAATGCAATGGCAATAACGATACGCTGTCTCATACCACCTGAGAATTCAAATGGATACTGCATGTAACGTGTTCTTGCATCAGAGATACCTACTTCTTCCATAAGCTTAATAGCTCTATGTTTTGCCATTTCTTTTGTTACTTTATGAACACTACCTGAAGCATTTTCTTTGAAGAATGTAATTAATTCATCTGTTTCTGCTACGAAGTCGCGTGTTACGCCACCTTCAAGTAATTCATTGTAATGTGTTACTAAACGATCTAAAGTTGCAACGATAGTTTCTTTTGCAACATCAAGGTCAACTGCTGTAGAAGGTGTAACCTTCCATGTAGGAGTTTTTCCTTTTGCAACAAGAGCATCATATTTTTTCTGCTGTTTTGCATGAAGTTTTGCAGCTTTTGCATTCTTTGGAATACCATCAAAGTATGTGTTTACAGCAGCTTTGATTGTACTAGCAAATGTATAAGCTACACCGTCTTTTCTAATTTCAAGTCTGTCGATAGAAGCTTCTACTGCTTTTACCATAGCATCGATTGCTGCATCGCAAGCTTTCTTATCCATGTTTTCTGCTGTAAGTGTTCCACGGTTTGCTTCCACTACTTTTACTGCTTCTGCTTTTAATTCCATATGTCTCTTCGCACTGTTTTCCAATGCTTTTACAACATGGCTCTTGAACTCATTCATATAGTGCTCATTCATATAGTTAAGCATATATTCATTAAGTTCTTCTACAGGCATATCAGGAAGTGTCTGTCCTGAGAATGTAAGGAAGTATCCCATACTAAAGAAGTCTGGCATAGTTTTCTCAAGAGCAGGTTTTACGATTTCCTGAATTTCTTTCATGATGCGTGCTGAATTTGTATAATCTTTTGCACGTACATCAGATTTTGCTGCATTCTTTAATTCTGCAGAGAATAATTTTACTTTATCAGCATCAGCTCCAGTTACAACATATTCGTTTACTGTAGCAGCTGATAAACGAGCAATCTCTTCCAAAGTATATTTTGGATCTTTGAAAGCATCTTTTTCAATATAGAATAAAACGTCTTCGATTTCATCTACTACTTCTACAGCAGATTCTTTTGCTGTGTTGTATGCAGATTCTAATTCGATGTGTTTAAATTCAAATTTATCAAAGTTAGCACATACATCTTTTAAAACCGCATTATTTTCTACAGCTACCATTTCATCACCAAGTAATGCAAGTGTGCTGTTAAATGCATCTTTACAAGATTTCTGACGTGCTTCACCCTTTAATAACATAGCTTCTGTAAGCTGGTTACCAATACGCATGATTGGGTTTAAGCTTGACAATGGATCCTGGAAAATCATAGCTATCTTATCACCACGAATACGATAGAAATCATCTTCTGTAATCTTAAGTAAGTCCATACCATCATAAATGATAGAACCACCTTCGATAATAGAGTTACCTGCTAAGATACCAAGGATCGCTTTTGAAGTAACGGATTTACCAGAACCAGATTCACCTACTACTGCAAGTGTTTCACCTTCATGTAAATCGAAACTAATATTTCTAACCGCTTGTACTTTACCTGCCGGTGTACGGAAGGAAACTACAAGATTGTTTACAGATAATTTCTTCTTCATCTTCTATTAATCCTCCGTTCCTCTAAGTGATGGGTTAAATGCATCTCTTAAACCATTACCGAACAAGTTAAATGAGATCATCAACAATGAAATGAAAATCGCTGGGAATAAAATAATATGTGGATGTGTTGTAAGGAATGGCTGTCCCTTTGACAACATACTACCAACGGATGTCATTGTTGAAGAGTCTAAGTTAACAATACCCAAGTATGTTAAGTTACCTTCTGAGAAGATAACCGATGGAATAACAAGTACGGAACCTGTAACTAAAGTACCAATGGCATTAGGGAAAATGTGTTTAAACATAATTCTAAAGTCACTAGCACCTAAAGTACGAGCTGCCAATACATATTCCTGATTTTTGAAACGATAGAACTGCATACGAGTTTTACTAGCAGTTCCAATCCAACCTGTTAATACGAATGCAAATAACAGAGATGGTATAACACCAACTTTACCTGCCAAATGCAGCTGGAACAAGGTAGTAACTACGATAAATGGAATACCACTTAAGATATCGGAAACACGTTCCATTGCTAAGTCAATAACACCACCGTAGTAACCTTCAATAGCACCATAAATAGCACCAATAAGCAAGTTGATAACTGAAATACAAATTGCAAAGATAAAACTAAATCTTGCACCACCACCTAAACGAGTAAAGATATCCTGTCCAAGTGAGTTTGTTCCAAAGATAAAGCTTGGTTCATATCCATAACGGTACTGGAAGAAGGTGTATTT
Source organism: Agathobacter sp. (assembly GCA_045544235.1). Taxonomy (GTDB): domain Bacteria; phylum Bacillota; class Clostridia; order Lachnospirales; family Lachnospiraceae; genus Roseburia. The sequence goes on from JAZPYQ010000013.1 coordinate 27,983, forward strand.
AAATACACGAACTTTGTATGAAAGTGCACTAGAATCACCAGTAACCTGAGCATATTTATAAGAACCATCATCTCCTGCTACACGAAGACTGTCATAATCTCCATCATTACCTTTTGTCTTATAAATATTTACATACTGTCCGTTCTTTGTAATAGGTGCACCTTTCTGATCACATTCGAACCAGATATTTGCATCACTCTTTAATGAGTTTTGTGGAATGAGGGATGCATCTACTGCTGGATAAATAACCTGGATACCAGTTTCATCCTGCCAATCCTGCAATGCTTCATACTGAGCTGGTGTAAGTGTAAGGTACATCATACCGTTTGCGATATAAGAATCAACTCTAACATCATAGTAAGTACCTGTCGCACTCTTATTATCACTTACATAATCTTCTCTATATACTTCAGTGATTGGGTTCATACCTGTTTCAGCTGTAATTGCCTGATATGCAAGATAAACCTTTTTACTGATAGTTTCATCCTTACAGCCATCCCAGCCTGCCCATTCAAACAAATCCCACTTAGGAAGTAATTTGCTGTACTGTAAGTACATGGTATCTGTAGGATTTTCTGTATATTTTGTGCTTCCAATAATAGGAGCAAATAATGCGAATAAAACTAATAACAAGATAATAACCGCTGCAGTTACAGAACTCTTATTTCTTGCAAAACGCATCATAGCGTCCTGGAAATAACCAACTGGTTTTGTTTCCAATTTTTTGTCATGTAATTCTTTATTGTCATTACAAAAGACAAATTTCTCTTTTGGAATGTTTGTATAATCCATATTATTCTGTGCCATATTATCGTTCCCCCATTCTAATTCTTGGGTCAATGATACCATAACTAATATCTACTACAATACCTGCCGCAAGACCTACTAATGTGTAGAATGCAGACAATAACATAAAGAAGTTATAGTCTAACGCTGTGATTGAGTTTACATATAACTGACCTACACCTGGTACACCAAAGATTTTTTCAATAATAAGTGAACCAGAAAGGATAGCTACGAATTCACCTAAAATCATAGGGAATACAGGCACCATCGAATTACGAAGTGCATGTCTTACTGTAGCCTCTGAGCGAGTTAAACCTTTGGTACGAGCCAAAAGCATAAAATCGCTGGTAAGTACCTCGGAAAGTTCCGCACGTACATAACGAGCAAGTCCTGCAATACTACCAAATGCAAGTGATAATACGGCTGGTACTACGGACAAGAACATAGAAAGACTAAAATAGTCTGTACCACTGTTCATCTGTAATGGGAATAAATCCAACTTAAAGCAAAGTAAGTACTGTACTAAGAATGCATATACATAGCTTGGTACTGAAATAAATACAACTACTAATGTAGAAATCAAATGATCCTGCCATTTGTTTTTCTTCAATGCTGCATAGATACCTAAGCAAAGACCTGTAGGTACACTAAATAACATAGAATAAATATTTACCATAATAGTTGCAGGAAGTTTTGATGTAAACACAGCCCATACATCCTGTCCTCGATAAAGAGCCTCACTAATACCCCAGTCTCCACCGAACACACTTCGCTGGAAAAAGATAACCAACTGCTCTAATAATGGTTTGTTATATCCAAGGGCTTCTCTTCTTTGAAGAATTAAGTTCATATCTTTACCGAACTGAGCTGCATCTGTAACTGGGAGAAGTTTAACCAGTATAAAACACATGGTCAGAATAACAAAAAGCACGAAAAACATCAGTGCAATTCGCTTCAAAGCGTATTTGAACATATTCATAATATTTGCCTCCATTTTTATAGTTCTATATTTGTACAGCTTTTGTAATCTAAAAAGCACTTGTACGCATTACAGAAGCTGTATAAATACAAAACCATAACCCTGAGAGAGATTCCTCTCAGGGTTCGGTCTGTATCAAGTGTTTTTTAGTTGTATACTAATTTTCCGCCCTGTTCTGCAACATAGTCAGCCCATTCAGCGTCTGTATAGTTGTAATCCATGTATTTAAGTCCACCACGGCCTACACCGTAAACATAGTTTTCTGTGTAGTATTTAATCTGCATACCTTTAAGTGAAGCAGATGCATCACCTGTTAATGGAATCATGTCATATGTGCTAAGGATTGCTCCTTCAAGTCCTGTAAGGATAGCGAAACGATCTTCTGGAAGATCATCAGCTGTACCACATGAGTATTCTTTTGTAGTTCCATCAGCAGCTGTGATTGTAATTGGTGTACCTGACATACACATTGTCCAATCCCAAACAGATGCTGTATATGTTACACCATCAGAAAGTGTAATATCCCACATAGCTGTTGTTGTATCCCAAGCTGGGTCGTACTGATAATCAGCTGAAGTATAAGCTTCCATTAATCCGTATGGATCAAGAGCTGATCCTGACCAACCAACGTAGAATAATAAGTCAACCTGGTTAGATTTTAATGCATCTGAGAATGCATTACCAATTGTATCATCTTTAGAGAATGTTAATTTACCTTCAAGGCTAGTTCCTTTAACAGCTTCTGTGTAGCAGTTTGAAAGGAATTCATAACCGTTTGTGTATGTTGAAGATGTTGAAGGAAGACCAATCTTGATTTCGATTACATCATCTTCATCCATTAAACCTTCAGCGATAGCAATATCATATGCTTCATTGAAAAGCTGCTGAGCTTTTTCTAAGTTGTAGCCTGTGATGCTTTCTACAGCTTCATCGATATCAGCATAAAGTTTGCCTTCACCGATTTCATCTGCAACACCCCAGAATTCAGCTAATACCCATTTAGCTTCTTCTGTGCTTCTGTAACCTGTACCATTTTCTGGATCACAGATAATTAAGTTAGAGAATACACCGAAAGCTGGGCTTAATGTAGGCATTGTTGCTAATGCAAATTCTTCACGGTTTAAAGCGAATGATAATGCCATACGGAATTCAGGTACTGTAAGGATTGTTTTGTTAATGTTTTCACCTGCAGCTGCCTGAGAAGCTGTTAAACCAGCCATATCAGGGTTTAATGCTACGAAGTATGTTGATTCACCATCTGTGTAGTATGTGTAGTCAGACTGCTGATATGTAGCCATATCTTCTGCCTGTAATCCATAAGAGTCTAAGTCACCCTTTAAGAAGTATTCTAATCTTGTAGAAGCTTCAGCTACACAGTCAACCTGCCATGTAGTTGTTTTGTAGAAACCAGCTTTTACATCATAGTGATTTTCATTTCTCTGAAGAACATACTGTTTGTCAGCCTGATAAGATTCAAGTGTGTATGGTCCGTAAGAAATTGTTGTTTCAGCAGATGTACCATATGTATTGTTGTATACGCCATCTGTAACTGATTCACATTCTTTGTAAAGTTCTTCATTTACTAACCATGAAGATGTTAAAGAGTAAAGAAGGTAGAAACCTTCAAGTGGGTTTTCAAGTACTAATACTAAGTCTGTATCTGATTCAGCAATGATACCAACTTCAGAGAAGTCCATTTCTGGGAACTGTTCACCGATGAAACAGAATTCCTGCCATTCATTTTCATATCCGCCACCATATGTAGCACACATCATTTCAAGAACTGCAAGAACTTCATCGTTAACTTTAACAACGCCGTTTGCATCTGCTGCAGCTTCAAGAACAGCATATGAATCATTTTCGCCATCAAATACGAAGTATCCAGCTGCGCCGTAATCTGCTAATGTATCAGATCCTGTCCATAAACAACCAGAGTTAAGTTTAATAGCGATTGCATTTCCATCTGTTGTTGTGTAGTATCCATCAGCATCTTTTACAACATCGATGAAACCATTTGCAGCCATGTCTGTTTCGTATGCATACTGTCCATTGTAAAGGAAGTTTTTAGCATTAACGATTTTAAGGTTACCAGAGTAAAGTGTATCAGCTCTGTAGTTACCAGCTTCTGGGTTTAATAAGAGCTCAGCACTTGTTACGAAATCCTGTGCTTTGATAGCTGTGCCATCTTCCCAGCAAAGATCGTCTCTTAACTGGATTTTCCAAGCTTTTGCTGTGTCACCTTCTTCGATACCGAACTGACCAACATAGTCAGCTGTTACGTCAACAGGTTCAGCTGTCGCCATCTGAGGTACAAGTTTGTAACCATCTTTTGTTTCATTGTAGTCGAAGGAATAGAAACCTTCTGAAATGTAGTCCAGAATCTCTGCATCAGTTGCTGTCTGATATGTATGAGGATTCCAGTTTGTTGGGAATACTGATAATGCTGTATTATATGTATAAGTAGCATTGTCAGTTGCTCCTTCTTTTCCGCCACAAGCTACCATTGAAAGTGTCATAGCAGCTGCCATAGCGAGAACAAGAACTCTTTTGAGTGTCTTTTTCATAATATTTTTCCTCCTTAATATTATCTATTTTATCCGCGTTGCGCGGAAAAATACGTTTCCATTTTTTGTTTTTTTCTAAAAACAAAAAGACAACTGTTCGCCCCCGGCGAACACAAAACATGTATTAATTATACACTAACCGACAAAAAAGTCAATGATTTTTATTGTTTTTGTACACAGTTTATTCATAATTATTTCATATATATTGTATTCAACAAACTTATAATTATACAAACTGTTGAAAAATATAAAAAGGCGGTCGTGAAAATTCACAACCGCCTTTCTATTTATATTAAATATATGAGCGAAAACTAATTAAACGTTAGCCATCTGAGCTGCTACTTCTGCTGCGAAGTCTTCATTTTTCTTTTCCATACCTTCGCCTACTTCGAAACGAACTACGTTCTTGATAACAAGAGCGCTATTTACAGACTTAAGGTATGCAGCAACAGTCTGTTTTCCATCTTCTGCTTTTACATATGTCTGGTCTAATAAGCAGATATCTTTTAACTGTTTAGATACACGACCTTCGATTGCGCCGTTGAAAATCTTGTTTGCTACGATATTTGCTTTGTCTTCCATAGCTAAAGCTACAAGAGCAGCTTTTGCTTCTTTTGAAAGGAAGTTGAATAAATAGTTCATGTTGCTCTTCTTTTCTTCGTAAATTGCAACATCTTCAGCTGTCCAAACGCCAGCACAAGCTTTTGCGATTAAGTCGTTTAAGATTGGTTTTGGAAGAGATGCTGGATCATTTAATGAAGAATCAACGATGATTTCTCTCATTTTTTCGATTTCTTCTGCAGCGATATCATCTCTGCTAATGTACTGTGGGTTCATAGCAGCAATCTGCATAGCGATATTTGTAAGAGCTTCCTGTACATCAGATGCACCATCAGCTGCTACAAGTACACCAATCTTACCACCTGCATGAATGTAGCTTGCTACACATTCACCAGTAACTTTAGCAAATCTACGTACAGATAATTTTTCTCCGATTGTAGCTGTTTTTTCGATTAATACTTCTTTAAGACCGTTCATTTCAAGAAGTGCTTCTACATCTTCACCATTGTTACCACCGTTTAAACCAGAAGCAAGTGCATTGTCAGCTACTAACTGTACAAATTCCTGGAATGTTTCGTTCTTTGCTACGAAGTCTGTTTCAGAGTTTACTTCAGCAACAACTGCTTCATTGCCACTTAACGCAACACGAGCGATTCCTTCAGCTGCGATTCTAGAAGCTTTCTTTTCCATCTTAGCTGCACCGCTTTTCTTTAATACATCAACAGCTGCTTCCATATCTCCGTTTGTTTCAGCTAATGCTTTTTTACAGTCCATCATACCTGCGCCTGTCATTTCACGCAATTCTTTTACCATAGCTGCTGTAATTGCCATTTTATTGTCCTCCAAAATATAAATATTTTTAATTTAATAGAAGGGTAAACCATCCAGCTTACCCTTCTGAATGTTCAATTTGTTTGAATCTTAAGCTTCTACTGTTTCTTCTACTTCTTCTGTAGCAACTTCTTCTACAGCAACAGCTTCTTCGCCCTGTTTTGCTTCGATAACAGCATCTGCCATCTTGCCAACGATTAATTTAACTGCACGGATAGCATCATCGTTACCTGGGATAACGTAATCTAATTCTTCTGGATCACAGTTTGTATCAGCGATACCGATAAGTGTGATTCCAAGAGAGTGAGCTTCCTGGATACAGATTCTTTCTTTCTTAGGATCTACTACGAAAATAGCATCTGGGATACGTTTCATTTCTTTGATACCGCCAAGGTTCTTTTCAAGTTTTTCCCATTCTTTCTTAATTGCGATAACTTCTTTCTTTGGAAGAACGTCAAATGTTCCGTCTTCTGCCATAACTTCGATTTCTTTTAATCTAGCAATACGTTTCTGTACTGTTTTGAAGTTTGTAAGCATACCGCCTAACCATCTTTCGTTTACAAAGTACATACCACAACGTTCTGCTTCTGATTTAACAGCATCCTGTGCCTGTTTCTTTGTACCTACAAAAAGGATTGTTCCACCCTGTGCTGCGATATCTGAGATTGCATCGTAAGCTTCATCTACTTTACCTACAGATTTCTGTAAGTCGATGATGTGGATACCATTTCTTTCTGTGTAGATGTATGGAGCCATTTTTGGGTTCCATCTTCTTGTCTGATGTCCGAAATGAACACCTGCTTCGAGTAACTGTTTCATTGAAATTACGCTCATTTTCTTTACCTCCATTGGTTAAATTCTTCCGCATACTTCTTTCGCCAAAGTAACCGACAAGCGTAATCGGCACCGGCTTTGACATCCATATGCGTGTTTATTGTTACTGACTATTACAAAAATAGCCTTTGGTATCATAACATACCAAAGGCTTGCTTGCAAGTATTTTCTTTTATTTTTTTGCTATATTTTTCTGGGCTTATTCTTTATTAGTATGGAAAGAGGATATCAATTAGTTCATCATAGGTTGCTCCTTTAGGGAAACTATATGTACCAACACTTAGATGTCTTCCACCTCTTACCTGTCCTATATACTCTCGGAATGTTTCTGGATGATCCACAAGACCGTGGACATACATTCTTTCTGCCACCTGTCTAGCATTATCCCCAAGCACAACCTCTATGGTTACATACTCTACACCATCGATAACTGTGATAGTTCCTGTCTGCCCAACATTTAACTCTTCATCTGTCTGTGTGAATTCGTAATCTTCAATACTTTCTGTGGATAAAGTGCCTTCTGTATTTTGCACATTTTCTGTACTTTGGGCACCATCAGAATCCTCTTCTGTTGAATCAGAATTCTCTGTTCCGCCAAAGAGTCCTTCTGACTCCGTTTCATTAGCCATAACCATTCCAAGTTTTTTAGCTTCTTTTATAATATATTCATCTGTCAAATTGTTATTGTGGATCACACTGGATATGGTCATGATAATGGTAGCAAATAATATTCCCATGCCCAATCCACGTAAATAGTATTTAAGCTTCATTATATAATCCTAAGACAAGTCTGACTTCACCTAAACCGCAATCAAGCTCTTTAGCAATCTGAACTTCGTCTTTTCCTTCCTTATATAATAGAAGAATCTGCTCATTTTTATTGAGCGAATGTAAGTCAACCCCATCTCCTTCTACAGTATCAACTGCATCTTCGACATGGGTTTCTTCTGACACAGACTGTACAACTTCTTTTTCTGGTTTCGTCATAACAGCATTTGTAGCAACCACATTTGCTGCTGCTTCCATTTTTTCTAGAGCTTCTTCCATGTTAAACTCACGAATCTGTTTCGCGTATCTTTGTAAGTCGCCCACCATTTCAGCTGTTTCTGTCTGTTTGTCATTTAACATGCTGTAAAGGAACATAATTTCATTGTGTGTTTTGTTCATAGTTTCCATAACTGTATCTGAATATTCACTAACAGCCATGATTTTATTATTGGTTTCTTTTTCCAAACCACGTTTGGTGACTTCTAAAGATTCATCAATAATCTCTTCAACCGAATTTTCCACCTGATTCTTTACATCATTTACCTGTTTTTCAGCAATATGTTTTAAATCTGCTTCACTCATTAAGGTAATTTGTTCAATATCTTTTTGTGAAAGTTTTTCTGTTACAAAGAAACTTCCTATTACAAACACAACACCTATAATAATAAGTACAATTTCTACTGCTACCATTTCAATTTCCTTTACACTTTTATATCAAAGCTTCCGCCAGTCATCGTTTTTTTAATCACACGATCCTCTGACTGTACTTCTTTCTTATTTTCAGAATCTTTTTTTCGAAAGAAATACTTGTTCTTCCCTTCTTCTCTCGCATCTGCATGCGTATCTGTTTTATTGGTATCTTCGGAAGTGATAACCTGACGACGTATTTCTTCTGTTTTCTTTGCCACCTGCACCTGTGCGTTTTGCTGTTCTATTGCAGGCTTTGCATCTTGTTGATGCTTTATCGCACCTATGTCATCGGTTCTTTGAATCATTCCACTTACTAACACCGGTGAAATTGCCATATCTGACACCTCCCACTTTTAGAAAGGAACGGTTTTGATTGCTCCATCAACTTTTTTGAATTTACAGTAATTCATCTTGTCTTTTACATTGTATCCCAAATCTGAAATACAAATAGACACACCTGGAAAGGCAGTTCTTGTTACTGCAATATAAGAGCGATCTGACTCCATCATTTCTATATGAATCTTACGCATTTCTTCACGTAATGGCTCTATTTCTTCTTTTTTCATCTTGTATTCAAGGGCTAAATTTTGCACGTAGAGCAACTTGTCCTTTGGAAGAACCTCACCTTTTTTCAACATACCTGCATAGTTGTCGATAATCACTTTCATATCTTCCATATCTTTACTACGTCGCACAACATCCTTGTTCAGCTCGATATATCGTTCTTTTTTCGCTGGATCGATACCTACCTCCATGGTAGTAAACGTACCCATTTCTGTACCAGCATACTCTGTTTCAATACTCTTTCCTGCACGAACTGTTCCACCATTGATAAGACCTTTTCTGCCATGTACACGAACTTCACCTGTGGCAGATACATCGCTATTTAAAATAGCCTCCGCTTCTACGAATCCTCCAGCGTATACTTTTGCATTTTCGATATACTTTGCCATTACATTGGTAGATGCTTTTAACACACCCTTATGCATACCGTGGATGCCTCGTTTTACGATAATCTGTCCACCAGATTCTACAAAGGCATTTTCTACTACACCTTCAATAATAATATCTCCTGTCGCACGAACAGAGAATCCGCTTTTTACATTTCCTTTTATCTCTACACTACCATCATATTCGATGTTACCAACGGAATTGTCTACGTCAGCTGGCACCTGAAAAATATCTGAAACAAATACTTTATCATTGATAAAGTTTGCATGCCCAGTAACATCCGAATAGATTTCGGTTCGATCTTCATTTGCAGTGATATTATTTCCAAATTCTAATCTGGCACTGCGGACAGTACGAGGTTTAATCTCTTCCCCAAATACATTTCTACCAGATTGGCCAGGGTCTTCTTTATACAAGCGAGCTAATAAGTCACCTTTTTGAATATGACTGATTGTGTTTAGCTCTTTATAATCTACACTACCGTCTTCATTTCGTTTTGGCTGTAAATTTTTATTTGTATTGAAATAGTATTCTATCTTTGCATCTTTTCCATGAACAGGCTGAGTTCCTACTGCCATTACATAGTCTGTACAGTACTTTCTATCCGCTAGAAAATCTGCAATCACATTTTCATCTACACCATATTTTACTTTACGAAATGCCAAGTCACTGATAATATCCTTGGCATCCATTAATTTACCACCGCTGGTTGATGGCGCATAAAATCTGCAAGTAACTTTCATCTTATCTAAAGAGATTTTGACATTCATCATTTCACGTTCTGGAATCCCATTCCAGTCGCCAACAAAAATCATAGCCTCTTCTTCTTTGTTGGTTATTGCAGCATTCAATTCTTTTAAATCATACTTATCCAATTTCTTCGCAGCTAAGTACTCAGTTACTTCTGAGATACTGAGCATCTCTCCTCCATCTACTGGTGGAAAGATATGAAGGCATGCATTGGTGTCTCTAAACTCAAGTTGGAAGTATTGGTTTTTCATCTTTTCCTAAATCCCCATCACTAATCTACTAAAATGTCCATATATGCGCCCATTTTTTTACGCATTTTTAAAAGTGCCTTTGTATGCAACTGAGATACGCGGGATTCTGATACCTCAAGTACAAGGCTAATTTCTTTAAGGGTTAAATCTTCATAATAATACAACTCAATAACCCTTCTTTCTTTTTCTGTTAACAGTTCTAATGATTCTACGAGTTTTTGTTTTAACTCTTTTTCTTCCACAACATCTTCCGGCTGTGAAAAACGATTCTTGTTAACATTTTCCATGGCAGGTTCTTGCCCCTGCTCTTCAAATTCGCTAAGAGATACTACATTTGTAACCTTAAGCTGCGACTGCCAACTTACAAGTTCATCCTCTGAAACGCCCAATTCCAAAGCAATTTCCTCATCTGTAGCAGTTTTTCCAGTGCGCATCTCGACCTGTTTTATCGCTTCGTCAATCTTTCTCTGACGCTGACGTACGGTACGTGGAATCCAGTCCATCTTACGAATCTGATCTAAAATAGCGCCACGAATACGAAGACTTGCATAGGTTTCAAATTTAACATTCTTAGTCATGTCAAATTTGTCAATTGCATCGATCAAACCAAAGATACCATAGCTGACCAAATCATCATATTCTACATTATGACCTAAATACATGCTAAGACGACCCGCAACCAATTTTACCAACTGCGCATAGGCAAGGATTAATTGTTCACGAATCTCTTGTGTAGGTTTTTTTTGATATTCACTCCATAGCTTATCCGTATCTACTGTTTTCATCTAAATCGCCCCAACGTTTAAGATTACTCATCTTCTTCCGATGTGTTCTCTTCCTGAGATTCCTCAGAATCAGTTTCGTCTGTTTCTTTTTCGTCTGATTCTTCAGTTTCTTCGTCTTCTTCCTCTTCTTCGGTTTTTTCCTCTATTTCACCCATAAAATGGTCCAATACTGATTTCGCAATTCCACCTAACATCCAAAAAATAAGTAAAACAATAAGTAATTGCACCATGAAATCCATAAGTGGAATTCTGTAGAGTATTCCGATCACACAATATATTCCACCTGCTAAAAGCATAACAATAGCAGGCACATCTTTTGTTTTCATATTGTATCTCTCTCTTTAAATAGTCTTGCTTGATTTTCCTACTGCCTTAATAAAGAAGTCACCATTTTCACAATTCAATTCAACGGTACGTCCATAATTAAGACCTGTATCCTCTGCAACCAACGGAATCTTCAATTCCTTTAACATTATCTTTGCTTCTTCTGCATTGCGCTCCCCAACATGTCCTACGTTTGACAAACCACTAACCTCGAACATCTTAGCTCCCCCGGCAATTTTTGCAACCATACGTCTAGGAGATGCGCCTTGCTCTATCATCAAACGATATAATTCTTTGATTCCAGTGTCACCAAATTTTGCAATATTCTGATTGTTTTTTAATTTGGTACTATCTGGAAGCATGTAGTGAACCATACCCCCAAGTTTTAAAGCAGGATCGTATAATGTTAATCCAATACAAGAACCGAGCCCCAGAGTGATAAGTGAATCAGGCGCTTTGGCTACCTTTAAGTCTGCCATGCCGACTTTAATCACATTCCCCATAATGTTCCTCTATTCTTAGTTCATAATACCTAAAGCTGTTAAAATTTTCCCATAAGAATCCTGCTCTGGCATTAAAATGAAGTAACCCTGCATTTCTTTGTCATCACCAAATTCAGTTTCAATAAACAAAGCGTTGTCACCGTACTGTCCAAACTGGATAGCTGGTACACTTAAAATTGCTGCAGCCATATCTACTGCAATATATGGCACCGATGGCTGAATTCTCATATTTGTCAGAGTTGATAATGCTGACAAATAAGAAGATGCAATAATGTTTCCAATTTCTTTTAAAGCAGATAAATCCATTTCATCGAATGGTTCATTATAACTTGGGTCACGCATCATTAATTTATTTACGATTACATGTGCAGACTCCATTTTCATAAGAAACATCATACTGCCATTTATGTCATCTAATACTTCTAGGAAAATACCCACTATAGTCTCTTCTTCGTCACAAATTGCTCCACCAAGCTCGGAAGCTTCCATCAACTGAACTTTTGGCACTTCCATATTGAGCCTTGAACCAATCATCTGAGAAATTGCTGTTGTGGCATTTCCTGCTCCAATGTTTCCGATTTCTCGTAACACATCTATGTACATGTCATTGACATGATCTAAGGAAAACTGTCCCATAATCCCTCCAAAATCATGTATAGTGAGGCCGTCGCCCCACTATACAATCTATTCGCTTAATTTGCTTCTTTTTCTTCTACAATTGCACTAATTTCGAATAAGGAAATTAATTCATCCCCATTCTTACCAATACCATTGATAAAGCTATCTTTAGCAGTTACTTTTTCCACTTCTGCCATATCAAGTGTAATAACCTCACGAACCTCGTCAACAATTACACCAATAGATCCTTTATCTTCTAATTTGATGATAATAATACGAGAAGCATCTGTAATCACATCGTCATCTAAGCCCATTTTTTTACGAATACTCATAACTGGAACGATTTCACCACGAAGATTGATTACACCTTTAAAATAACTCTGTGCTTTTGGTACTCTTGTGATTTTCTGCATACGAACAATATTATCAATATATTTGATATCAATTCCGTACTTTTCATTTCCAATGCGAACAACAATATACTGTTTTGTTTCTATTTCTTGTCCTTCAACTAAATAATCAGCCATTTCAATCACCTCCAAATTACATTAATGTGTTTGCATCAATAATTAATGCAACTTCACCATCACCTAAAATAGTAGCACCACTGATTAACTTATTGCCGTTAATGTATTTACCAAGTGATTTAATAACGATTTCTTGCTGTCCAATTAAATCATCTACTACAAGGCCAGCCTGCTGATCGCCACGTTTTACGATAACTACTGTAAGGTGTTCTGGGTCATCCTGTGGTTCTACGTCTAATACGCGGTCTAAACGTACCAATGGGATAACTGTATCACGAAGGTGAATTACTTCTTTTGCTTCAACATACTTGATATCTGTTACAGAAATATCTTCGATACTTGTAATAGAACCAAGTGCAATTGCATACTGTTCTTCTCTAATCTTAACAAGCAATGCCTGAATAATCGCAAGTGTAAGTGGAAGTCTAACTGTAAATGTAGAGCCTTCACCTAATGTTGTCTTAACTTCTACATCACCGCCAAGTGCTTCGATATTTGATTTAACAACGTCAAGACCTACACCACGTCCAGAAATGTCTGTAATCTGTTTTGCCATTGAGAAACTTGGCATAAATAATAGGTTTACAGCTTCTTTCTGTGTCATTACATCTGCCTGTTCCTGTGTAATAACGCCACGTTCTACAGCTTTTGCTTTTACGGCTTCTACGTCAATACCGTTACCATCGTCACCTACCTGAATGATAACGTTGTTACCTTCCTGGTATGCGTTTAAGAAGATAGTACCAGTTTCTGGCTTACCTCTTTCTTTACGAAGCTCTGCGCTTTCCAAACCATGGTCAGCAGAGTTACGAAGTAAATGCTGCAATGGATCACCAATCTGGTCAACTACAGTACGGTCAAGTTCTGTCTCTTCACCAGTCATGTAAAGTTCCATTTTCTTGTTTAATGTACGTGATAAATCACGAATCATTCTTGGGAATTTGTTTACAACACTTTCAATTGGAACCATTCGAACCTTCATAACTGATTCATGAAGATTTGTTGTGATTCTTTCTAAGGATTCAACATTTTCACGGAATCCCTGATTTGCAAAATTACCACCTTCTGATGAGCTAATTGAAACAAGTGAGTTCTTTGCAATCAAAAGCTCTGAAACCTGATTCATAAGGTTGTCTAATTTTTCGATATCAACACGAATTGTACGGTTTGTAGCAGATTTTGCAGGTGTCTGTTTTTTCTGTGCCTGAGCTGCTGCAGGAGCTGCTGGCGCTGCTTTTGGTGCTGGTGCTGGTGCTGGTGCTGCAGGTGCTGCTGGTGCTGCCTGCGCTACTGGTTCAGCCTGAGCAACCTGAGCTGTTTCGACTGGTTTTTCTTCTATTGCAGCATCTGAAATTTCTTCCCCTACTACATCGTCAATTTCAGATACATCCTTTGCTGCAGCAATAATTTTATCTAAATCTTCATTTGTTGCAACACAGAAACTAAAATCTAAATCAAATTTTTCATCTTCAATATCCTGAGAACTTGGATGATTAGCAAAAATCTCACCCAAACCTTCTACTGCACGGAAAACAAGGAATGCTCTTGCAGCTTTTAATAAACAATCTGAATTTACATATACAGTAACACCGTATACTTTTTTACCATCTGCTTTCGCCTGAGCCACTTCATCTTTTTCAACATCTGTAAGTTCTAATTTTACTACATTATCTGATGCGGCAGGTGCTGCTTCTGCTGGTGTTTCAGCAGGCGCTGCTTCTACTTCTGCTACAGATGCACCATTTGCTTTTGCAATAAAATCATTCAACTCTTTGATAATGATTTCATTGTCTTCTGTTCCTTCATCAGATGAAGATTTTACATTATCTAAATACTGATCTAATGCATCCAAACATTTGAATAACAAATCGATCATTGCACTATCAACCGAAATCTTTTCACTACGAACTTCCTGGAATACATTTTCCATATCGTGTGTTAAATGCTGCATTCTTTTAAAGCCCATAGTACCAGCCATACTCTTTAATGAGTGTGCTGCACGGAACACTTCATTAATTGTGTCCTTGTTGTCCGGCTCTTTTTCAAGAGTCATGATACAGTCACTTAAAGACTGTAAATGTTCACTACTTTCATCAATAAAAATCTCGAGATACTGACTTACATCCATTCTACTTTACCCCCACGTTCTTTGTGATTGTTTCAGCAACTTTCTCAAGCGGTACAACCTCATCAACAACCCCTGATTCTTCTATCGCTTTTGGCATACCATATACAACACATGTTTCTGCACTTTGTGAGATAACATGAATTGGTTTATGATGGCCAAGTGATAAAATACCATTGGTTCCGTCTGCCCCCATACCAGTTAAAACTACGCAAACCACTTCATCATAGCCGCATTTTGAAAGAGAATCATATGTAATGTTTGCACATGGTCTAAGTCCGCCAATTGCAGGCATATTATTAAGCGCAATTTTGTGACTTCCATCTGGACATTTCACAACTTCCATATGTTTTCCACCAGGTGCTACATAGATATGTCCTTTTTCAAGCTTGTCGCCATCTTCTGCTTCTTTTACCGCAATCTTACTAACTTCATTCAAACGGTCAGCCATGGACTTTGTAAATCCAGCTGGCATATGCTGTACCAAAACCATAGGAGCATCCAAATTCGCTGGAAGGAATGGAATCACGCTCTGTAAAGCTTTTGGTCCGCCAGTAGAACAAGCCAAGGCAATTAGTTTGTTCTTTCCGGTTGCTTTTAGTCTAGTAAAATTCGATGCAACGGTTGGTTTTACTGTACTCTTCGAAGAAGAGCCTGCAGCTGATGATGTCGCTGTAGTCGTAGTTGTTCTTGTACTAGTCACACCTGATGTTCTAGATGTTGTTCTAGCAGATGTTCTAACAAACGCACGGCTATTCAACACTGCTGTAAGCACTTCGAGAAGTTTACGCTTAAAATCCTCTCCCTTTGCTTCTGCGATAGCAGTTGGTTTTGTTACAAAGTCGATTGCACCTCGTTCCAATGCAAGAATGGTAACTTCTGCATCTTTTGTAGTAAGAGTACTTACCATAATAACATTGGCCTGAATGTTCTCTTCTTGTAATTTTTCCAGTAACTGGAGACCGTCCATGCGAGGCATATTTACATCAAGTACTACTCCATCATATGAAGTAGTCTTTAATTTTTCGTATGCTTCGAGGCCATCTCTACAAGTATCTTTTGCCTGAAAATTACTATCTGAATTGATTATATCACAGATAACTCTTCTCATGAGTGCAGAGTCATCGACAACCAAAATATTTTTCTTCATAGTTAGCCATTCTCCTTTTTACGAATCATTCTATCTTCCTCAAACACATAGCGAACGATTAAATCACGGTCCTTTATGTTTTTAAACTCCCACTTTGCTCTTATGTCCCAACGATCTGGAACATTTTCAATAGTAGCACAAGAAATCACCTCAGTAACAAGATAAAACATATGATCTAACTTATCATTCGATAAACGAATTACAGACAAAAGTTTTTCCCCAACCTCTAATGGTTCTGTGGCTGTAAATCGAACTCCTCCTCCACTTAAATCTCTTGTACGAGCCAATCTCTTTGTTTCGATATAATCAGGGTTTGCAATTTCTTCAAATAATTCTTCCGTGGTTTCTAGTTTTGCCACTTCATTTGAAATCTTGTAATAAGAAAAATCAATCGCACATTCAACACGATAGTACTCACGTCTTTGATATTTCTTTAATCCTGTTTTAATTTTCGCAGCAAGCAGGTAGAAATTATCCTTTTTATAACGTTCTTTAATCACTGCCTCACATGTATATAACCCCCTTGATGTGTAGAAAAAGAACTGACATTCAAATCCAATTTGGAAAAGAACCATCTTTCCTTCATCTGTAGGCATACCGATTTCCAATTCATTCTCTCCAAGAAAATCAAATACGCTACTCTTATAGGTTTTTCCATTACTTTGATGAAGATAGGTGATGTCTATCTTATCCCCTGGTTTCACGAAATCTGAAATCATGATAATCTCCTCTGGTTATTTTCGTTGATTTAATAATTGCGAAAAAATCTGTGCAATCCCACGACGCATCGGTGCTAAATGATGTGTTCCTTCGATTAAATTTGTGGTTAACACCTCAAATGCTTTTGCAGAATCTGAATTTGGTTCGTTAATAGAAACAATTTTCTGCTGTCTAACAGATTTTTCTAATGCTAAATCCTGTGGTATCATTCCTAAATAATTGATATTTCCATTTAAGAACTGTTCCACTACGGACTTTAATTTTCCATATACCATTTCTCCGTCTTCAACGGAATGCACTCTATTTGCCACAACATGAATCGTAGTTCCACCTTCAATAAAGTTTGGATTACGATACAAAGCTTTTAAAACCGAATAGGAATCTGTCAAAGAACTTGGCTCCGGTGTAGTAACAAGCAACACCTCTGGACTAGCAAGAACAAACTCCAACACCTGGTCAGATACTCCTGCTCCCGTATCAATAATGATGACATCTGCCAACTCATTTAATTCACCTATACATTTTACAAGATACATAATCTGCTCTCTATACAGATTGTTCAATCCAAGAACACCATTTCCACCAGAAATAAACCCAATCCCCATTGGTCCTTCTGAAATGATTTCTTTTATACTTTTCCCGTGATAAAGCAAACTGGACAGATTATGTTTTGGCACAACCCCAAACATAACCTCAATATTTGCAAGGCCAAAATCTGCATCTAAAATAATAACTCTTTTTCCTTGCTTTCGGAATTGAACCGCCAAATTTACAGCTACATTTGACTTTCCAACTCCACCTTTTCCACTTGTAATTGTAATAACACGGGCAGCTTTTATATTATTTTGATTCTTTGCTTTAATGACATTTCTAAGCTGCTGTGCCTGATCCATACTTATTTGCCTCCCAATAACTGCTTCACGATTTTCTGTGTGTCAAACACTTCAATATCATCTGGTACATTCTGACCAGTCGTTACATAGGATAAATCTGCATCTGCATACAGTTTAATATTAAGCAAGTTACCATATGAACTTGTCTCATCCAACTTTGTGTAAATCAATTTATAATCTGAAATTTCGTTGTAAATATCTACAATATCCATTAAATCGTTATACTTAGTAGTTGCACTTAAAACCAAGTATACTTCTTTACGATACTCTTCATTTACTGCTTCCAAAAGTCTCTTCATATCATGTCTCTGCTGTTCATTCTTATGAGAGAATCCTGCAGTATCAACAAAAATCAAATCATAATCCAAATATTTTTCAATTGCTTCATTGATTTCATCAACTGAATACACAATTGACATTGGCGCATCCAAAATATTTGCGTATACTTTCAACTGTTCTGTAGCAGCAATACGATAAGTATCCGCTGTAATAAAAGCAACTTTACGGTTATATTCTACTTTATATTTGGAAGCAATTTTTGCAATTGTAGTTGTCTTACCTACACCAGTTGGTCCAATAAAGAAAATTACATTTGGTTTCTTTCCTGATAATTCAATGGTTTTAGGTTGACCAAATTTTAAAACAAGTTTCTGATAGATGTTTGGTAAAATCAAATCTACATTATTACCTGGTCGAATAAACTTCTCTACTTCATCGATAATCTGATTTACATATTTTTCATGTACATCATTTCTCAAAAGTGTAGTGTATATCATTCGAACAAAATTTAATTCCTCTGAAGAGTTCTTTTTAAAAGAATCTTCCTGTTGTGTTGTAGTAGATAGTTTTTGCTCCAACAATTCAGAAAGGTTATCCAATCTTTCTTTAAACTGCTTTTCTGTAGAATACGTCTGCTCTGCTATATTTTCTTCTTTCATAGATGGAACGATTTCTGAAACAGGTTTTGCCTTTGGCATTTCAACACTCTTCTCCTCACGTGCAGGTGTTCTCATAGGCTGAGGAATTGCAATTTCTTCATCTGCAGCCAGATTGATGTTTTCACGCTGTTTTGCATGTGCAGCTAGAGCACTAATTGCACTTGTGAAAGTTTCTTTTTCTTCTATTGCAGCTGTTACTTCAAATGTAGAAGATGCAAAAATCCCAAACAACCCCTTTGGCTTTACCTCTTTTACATTCATAATAACGGCATTTGGTCCAAATTCCGCTTTGGCTTTTTCAATTGCTTCTTCTTTTGTTTTTCCCTGGAATTTGTTAATCGTCATTTACACTGTCACCATCCCAACTGATTGTAGTTCTACGTTTGATTCTACTTCGTTGTACGAAATAACAATCAAGTCTTTAAAATAATCCTCGGTAAGCTTCTTAAAATACATACGAACAATTGGCGATGTAATAATAATCGCGCTCTTGCCCAAGCTTTCCAATTTATTAATTTCTGTTTCCACAGAATTCATAATCGCTCTTGTTTTTTCAGGGTCCAATGTTAAATATGCACCCTGTTCTGTCTGTTTTACAGAAGACATAATTTCCTGCTCTATCTTTGGATCTAATGTGACCACACTAGTCACTTCATTCGCAGGGAAATATTTGTTTGAAATTGCGCGTTTCAATGCCTGACGCACATATTCTGTTAACACATCTGTGTCCCTTGTACCTGTTGCATGATCTGCCAACGTTTCAAAAATTGTAAGCAAATCTCGGATAGAAATACCTTCTGAAAGCAGGTTTTGTAACACTTTTTGCACATCTCCAAGTCCAAGCATCTTTGGCACCAATTCATCCACAAGTACTGGATTTGACTCTTTAAGGTTGTTAACAAGATTCTGAGTATCCTGTCTGGTAAGAAGTTCTGCAATATGCGAACGAATAATCTCTGTAAGATGTGTCGCTATAATAGAAGGCGCGTCTACTACGGTATAACCAAAGCTTTCTGCTCTTTCACGCTGGCTTTCTGTAATCCAGATAGCTGGCAAATGGAAAGAAGGTTCAAAGGTAGGAATACCTGTAATTTCTTCTTCTACATATCCAGGATTCATAGCCATGTAGTGATCAAATAAAATTTCACCCTCTGTAACCTGAATACCTTTAATCTTAATAATATATTGGTTTGGATTTAGCTGAATATTATCACGAAGTCGGATAATTGGAACAACCGTACCAAGCTCAAGCGCAATCTGTCGGCGAATCATAACCACACGGTCAAGAAGGTCTCCGCCTTGATTAACATCCGCAAGTGGAATAATACCATAACCGAATTCCAACTCGATTGGATCCACCTGTAAAAGGGAAACCACATTTTCCGGTCTTCGTATTTCTTCCGCCTCTGTTTCTGGCGTCGCCACTTCGCTTTCGATAGCCTCTTCTCCAATCTGCTCTTCCAGTTTTCTAGCTGCAAGAACAAACAAAACTCCCATTCCACAGAAAAGCCACCATTGTAATGGCGTGAATATTCCAAGGAACACCATAACGAAACCAACTATATATAAAACCTTTGGAATACCAAACAGCTGCTTAACAACTGATTCACTAAAATCAGCTTCTTTTGAGCCTTTGGTTACCAGGATACCTGTTGATAAAGAAATCAAAAGAGATGGCACCTGTGATACCAAACCATCACCGATGGTAAGGATACCAAACTGCATAATCGCATCACCAAATTCCATCCCCTGGTTCATTACGCCCATAAGAGTACCACCAACCAAGTTGATTACAGTGATGATAAGACCTGCTGTCGCATCTCCTTTAACGTATTTCGTAGCACCGTCCATAGCGCCGAAAAAGTTCGATTCTTCCTGAATCTTATTACGACGTTCACGTGCCTCTTTTTCGGTAATGGCACCTGTATTTAAATCCGCATCAATCGCCATCTGTTTACCAGGCATAGCATCCAATGTGAATCGTGCTGTTACTTCTGCAATACGTTCTGTACCTTTGTTGATAACCATGAACTGAATCAAAATTAAGACGATAAAAACAATGACACCAACAACCATATCATTACCACCAACGAATTCACCGAATGTAACAACTACGTTACCTGGGTCACCAGTTAAAAGAATCAAACGAGTAGAGGAAACGTTAAGTGAAATTCTAAAAATTGTGGTAAATAACAGAAGGGTTGGAAAATAAGACATATCCAACACTTCTTTTACAATCAAAACATTAAATAAAATAACCAATGCGATACCGATATTGATGGCCAGCATCACATCCAATAACAAAGAAGGAATAGGTATGATAAAGAAAATAACTGCAGCAAGCAAATAAATTGCAACTCCCATATCTGCACTTCTAAACATCTTGCCCATATGTTATTTTCCTCCTTCCTTCATTATTAAATCTAGTTTTATTTTTTCTTATCCATCCATTGTTTATGGATTCTTCATATGATATACCATTGCCAGAACTTCCGCCACAGACTGATATAATTCAGGCGGAATCTCCGCACCTATATCAACATTATGGTATAACATTCGAGCCAATGGTTTGTTTTCTACTATTTCTACATGATTCTCCCTAGCAACCTCTTTAATCTTCTGTGCTAGGAAATCTTCACCCTTCGCCACAACAACTGGCGCTTTACTTACTTCTGCATCGTATTTTACCGCTACTGCAAAATGTGTAGGGTTGGTAATTACAACGTCTGCTTTTGGAACATCCTGCATCATACGTCTTTGAGATGCTTCTCTCATTTTCTGTCTGATACGTCCCTTAATTTGAGGATCACCTTCTGTATTCTTGTACTCGTCTTTTACTTCCTGTTTGGTCATTTTCATCTCATCGTTGAATTTCCATTTTTGATAAAGATAATCCACCAAACCGATTACAACTAACACAATACTGATTTTTAATCCTACATCTAAAATAATTTCTCCAACCAGCGCAATCGCCTGATTTAAATCAATTTCATATAAAATAAACAAATAATCTGCTTTATCTTTTATATCCGTATAAGCCACATAAAAAATCAACGAAATTTTTGCAATTGCTTTTATCAACTCGAAAATTGAATCTTTCGAAAAAATACGTTTGAATCCATTAATAGGATTAAATTTTGACAATTTAGGTTCCATGGTTTTGGTGGAAACCTTCCATCCCACCTGGTACACACTTATTAAAAAAGTAATTACAAAACCAAACAAAAAGAACGGCCAAACAATCAAGAACAGTTCTATAATTGCATTATTCAATAATCCCACAACAGCAACCGTAGATAATCCAGCTGCATTTACCTCAAGGAATTCATCCATCCGACCTATAGTGGTATCAAAGATACCAATCATACGTCCACCCACATACTCCATGAATATACGCAGACACAAAAACAACACAACTAAATCAAACGCCTCTGTCAGGTCCTTGCTTTTTGCAACTTTACCTTCTTTTCGTGCATCATCTAATTTTTTTTGAGTCGCTGGCTCTGTTTTCTCGCCACCTTCTCCGTCTGCAAACCATTGCAGGTTATATGGCAATATAAGATTTTTTGAACGCTCTTCGTCAGTATAAACCTTCAACAATCATGACCACCATTTTCTTAATTTCATCAAACACCATATTAGATACATTTGGGAATAAAAAGATTGTTAAAAACAATACGATAAACCCAACTAAAATCTTAATCTGGATACCAACCGAAAACATATTCATCTGTGGAGCTACCTTTGCCATAATTCCTAGGATACTATTTACTATCATCAGCACAGCAAAAAATGGCAAGAAAATACGGAAACCTATAACAAACAAATCTGTCATATATGTAATCATAGCATCCAACAGCGCATTCCATTTTAGCACTGCTCCACCAACTGGCACCACATAAAAGGAATCACATACCGCCTCTAAAATATAATGGTGCATATTTGTCGCAAGCAGCATTGCAAAAACCAAATAGTAATACAAGTTACCAGTTACCGTAGTCTGCATACTCACATCTCGATTGAATTCCTGCGCCATAGAAAGTCCGATATCCATATCGATAACATTTCCGGCATAAACAACAATAGAATTACAGATACTTGCAGCAAATCCAATCAGCAACCCTGTAATTCCTTCTGTAAGTACAGCAACACCATACCCTAAAACATCGCCATAGTTTAGTTCAGGGTGTGGTATAACGCCGAACAATATAATCGCTATAAAAGCAGAAAGCCCAATCTTTACCTGTGCAGGCACCCCACCTTGTCCAAAGAAAGGTGCCACAAAGACAAAGGAAGCGATTCTTACTAATATTAATAAAAAATATTCAAAATCTAATAAAGAAAAACTAACGTCTACCATCGTCTATCACATACTCGTATAATAGCTGAAATTGGACCACAATTCTTGCACGAGTTCAATTAGTGTATTCATCATCCAAGACCCAGCTAGCATCATTGTTAAAAAAACAGCCAATATCTTTGGAACAAATGTCAAAGTCTGTTCCTGAATGGAAGTTACTGTCTGGAAAATACTAATGATTAACCCTACAATTAAAGAAACCAATAACAATGGTGCAGCCACAATTACAATTGTATATATAGCATCACGCGCAATATCTAAGACCGCGTCCTGTGTAATCATCTATCATCTCTCCTTAGTTAGTAAAAGCTTTGGACTAGATTGCCTATAACTAGATTCCATCCATCCGCTAATACAAATAATAATATTTTAAACGGAAGTGAAATGGTGGTTGGCGGCAACATCATCATACCCATGGACATCAATACGGAAGAAACAACCATATCAACAACAATGAATGGGATATAAATCAAAAATCCAATAATAAACGCCGTTCTAAGTTCACTAATTATAAATGCTGGAATATATGTAGTAAGAGGAACTTCATCATAGCTTTCGTATGACTCTCCAGAAATATCTATGAACAAAGCTAAATCACTTTCCTGTGTATACTTCTTCATAAAATCTCGAATTGGATCTTCTGCTGCATCAAAAGCCTCTTCCATTGTGATTGTTCCAGCATCCAATGGTTCAATCACTGCTGTATTTAGTTCAGCCAGTGTTGGCCACATAATAAAAAATGTCAAGAACAAAGCCAACCCAATCAACACCTGGTTTGGTGGAGCGGTTTGCGTACCAATCGCCGTTCGAAGGAAATGTAGCACTACTATTATTCTGGTATATGACGTAAGCATTACCAAAATCGAAGGTGCCAGGGTAATAATTGTCAATAACAGCAGAATACGAATTGGAGCAGACATAGACCCCTCATCATTATCCCACGAAACATGAATACCATTTACATCATCCCTATAGTTTGCATCACCGGATTCGGCAGCATATACCACCGTAGAAGGACTGGCAAAAGTATATGTAATTGTAAAAACTAACACACATACTGCAAATATAAACGAAAAAATGCAGTATCCTTTTTTAAATTTACTCATAAATCTCTACTTTTTGGACAACTTTTCCTTTAACTGTCCGAAAATCTCCTGAAAAGATTCTGCTCCTGCTCCCGTATTTTCACTTTCCATCATAAAAGAGAAATCCGTAAGCTGGTCTTCTTCTAATGTCGCCAGATGATGTATTTCATCCTTTCCTACTGAAACAACAAGATACTGTGTTCCCGCCTTAATTAAAGCAATCATCTTATTGTTTCCTGCAGGAATCGTCTCAATCACCTGAAGATTTTTGCTCTTCATACGTATTTTTTGATATCCGCCCATCCATCGGGTTGCTACATATGTAATAGCAAGAACTATGACGAATACAAAAAGCACGCTAATTAATTTCAGAAAGCTTTCTACAGAAGATGATAATAACATCAAATATCCCATACTAACCTACTACTTTTTTAACTGCTTCTAAAACTCTGTCTGCCTGGAAAGGTTTTACAATAAAATCCTTTGCACCAGCCTGAATTGCTTCGATAACCATAGCCTGCTGTCCCATAGCAGAACACATAATAACATTTGCAGTGGAATCATTTGCTCTAATTTGTTTTAAAGCCTGAATACCATCCATTTCTGGCATTGTAATATCCATAAGTGCTAAATCTGGTTTTAATTCTGCAAACTTTTCTACAGCAATCGCGCCGTTTTCTGCTTCACCTACTACATTGTAGCCATTTTTTGTGAGGATATCTTTAATCATCATTCTCATAAAAGCTGCATCGTCACAAATTAAAATATTTTTTCCCATGATTTAATAATCTCCTTATACTCCTCTATCTTACTGTTGTGGCAATGGTGCTGAATTTACTATTTCAGTAATTCGCACACCAAAACTTTCTTCAATAACTACTACTTCACCTTTTGCAACATACTTACCATTTACAAGCACGTCAATTGGTTCACCAGCAATTTTATTAAGTTCAATAATCTTACCTGGTCCAAAATCTAAAATATCAGAAATAGACTTGCTAGTTCTACCCAATTCAACCGTAACTTCCAAAGGAACATCCATAATTAAATTGATGTTCTCAGGCTGATATACACCTACTGGAACATTTCCAAATGCACCAAACTGTGCAGGCTGTACATTTACCGGCTGTTGCATCATTGGTTGCTGCATCATCATTGGTTGTCCCATCATTGGCTGTTGCATCATCATTGGCTGTCCCATCATTGGCTGCGCACCCATATCCATAGTTGGAGTTGGTGCTGGCGCAGCAGCTGGTGTTGGCGCTGGAGTTGGAGCAGCTGCTGGTGCTGGTGCTGGTTCTGGCTCACGTACACTCTGTGTGTCCATTTCCATAGTACGAGTTACACCTTCACACATCTCTCTTGCAAAAGAAATAGGATATAACTGCATAATTTCACTATCAACCAAATCGCCAATTTCCATACGGAAAGTAATACGAACAAATTCTTTTGACAAAAACTCATCAATTGCAGTCTCGTCAATCTGATCTTTTAAGTCAATCAAATCCGCCATAGGTGGGCTAATATCGATAGTTTTATTTAACATAGATGAAAGTGATGTGGCAGATGAACCCATCATCTGATTCATCGCTTCACTGATTGCACTTAAGTGTAATTCACCTAACTCGCCATCTGTATTTGTACCATCTCCGCCCATCATAAGATCAGTAATAATCTTAACATCGTTTTCTTTTAAAACTAAGATATTACTTCCGTCAAGACCAACGGTATATGCAATTCGAATAAATACGCATGGTTTTTCATATGCCTGAGATAAATCTTCCCATGTAGCATAAGATACAACTGGTGTTGAAATTTCTACTTTTCTATTAACTAATGAGAACAGTGTTGTTGCAGCTGTACCCATACTAATATTGGAGATTTCACCAATCGCATCTTTTTCAGCATCTGTTAATCTATCATCTGGCACTGCATTGCCTGGATTGTCAAGTAATGCGCTGATTTCTTCTTGAGATAATACTCCGTCCATACCCCTATTGCTCCTCTCTAATCACTTCTGTGACTCTTACTGCGTAATTATCACCAGATGCACCTGGTAGCGCAGTGAATTTCTTAATATTTCCCACATATACATCCAGTTCCTCTTCTGCTTTTCGATCCAGTCGGATAATATCTCCCACCTGAAGCATTGAAAAGTCACTGACAGAAATAGAACTGTTACCCAAAACCGCTTTTACCGGAATCTGCGCTTTACGAATCAAGACCTCAATTGCATCTGCATAATCTGTCTCGTCATATTGCTGCATGTTTGCGTACCAGTACTTTGTGTTCAATTTATCAATAACATCTTCCACCGTAAGATATGGTAGACAGATATTCATAAGACCTTCCACATCACCAATTTTCACATTAATTGTAATAATCGCAATCATTTCACTAGGAGAAATGATCTGTGCATACTGCGAATTGGTCTCAATACGCTCTAATCTTGGATGTATATCCAATACATTCTGCCATGGTTCATGCAAAAGATTTACACACACAACAAAGATTCGCTCGATAATCAAAAGCTCGATTTCGGAAAACTCTCGAATCTTATCCATTGGTTCACCTTTTCCGCCAAGCATACGGTCAACGATTGCGTACCCAAGCGTGTTTGCCATCTCTATAATAATACTGCCCTGCAAAGGCGCAAAATTAATAATTCCAAGAAGAACCGGATTTGAAAGCGCATTGGAAAATTCCTGATATGTAACCGCTTCCGAATTCATAACTTCAATCTGAACATTTTTTCTCAAGTATACTGGAAGGTTTGTGGATAAAAGTCTTCCATAATGCTCAAAAATAATCTCCAGAGTTCGAAGATGTTCCTTCGAGAATTTGGATGGTCGCGCAAAGTCATAATCTTTTACTTGCTTTTCGCCATTATCTTTAATTTCGTCTACGTCTAACTCGCCACTACTGAGCGCATTTAGCAACGCGTCTATCTCATTTTGAGATAAAACATCACCCATTCTCTACTCACCACCTGTAACGTAAATTTATAACCCTAATTATTCAACAACAATCTTAGGGAAGCTTACTCCTACAACATAGTCAGCACCAAATGTCTTCTGGAGATTTTTGCAAATTTCAGACTGAACAGCTTCTTTATTTGAGTTCAATTCATCTTTTGTATACTGACCAATAATCTTGTTAATAGAATCCTTAATAATCGATTCTTTTGCTGCCAAATAAGCAGTTCCTTCGTTATCCTTGTATGTGTCACTTTCGTTATTTACGGAAATAGATACAGAAACCACTGCATATCCACCATCTTTTAAATTGATTGTCATGCTTTCACCTGACGCAACATCATACGTTTCAATCTGAGAGATTGGCAAATTAGATAACCCTGTAGCTGCACCACTATTTAGTTCTAAGTCGATTGCTTCACATACCTTTGTAATCATTTCATTTGCTTTCTGTGTCTGTGGTAAAACAGAAAACATCATAATTGCTGTTAATACGAAGTTCGCAAAAACCAACGCCAAAATAATTACTGTCATCAAATTCTTTTTCATGATACTTCCCCTTTATTCTTCGATATTTGAACTATATGAGTTATAAATCTTAATCACAACTCGTCTGTTTCTTGCTCTTCCTTCTGATGTAGAATTGTCTGCTATTGGATCATATTCCCCTCTACCAGAAGATTTTATATATCCATCATTTAAATCTGTGATTTCACGAATATAATCTGCTACTGCAAGAGCACGATACATAGATAAGACGTCATTGCTTTCGTACTTACTACTAGAAGAAATAGGAACATTATCTGTATGACCTTCAATCTCGATAATATTTTGATCATATCTCTCTAGCACAATAGCAATTTTATCTAAAACCAATTTTGCTTCTGGAAGCACCTCTGACTTACCAGATTCAAAAAGAATTGCTCCACTCATATTAAGCAGCACATATTGTTCATCAAACTCTACTTCAACCGCATCAGAAATACCCAATTCATCGATTGCTTCTTGAACATTCTCTGCCATTTCTTCTGATTCCGCTAAGGCTTCTTCTTCGTATTCTGATTTAACGTCGCCTTCCTCTTCATGTTCTTCTTCACTAGCTGAGTTTGCAAGTTCATTGTAGTATGAGTCCAAAAACTCTAACTGACGAATACCTCCACCAATCATCTCGCCCTCACCAATATTTAAGCCACCTTGTTCAAAAATACTAATTTTGGACTGTAGCGAAGCAATTACCATCTCAAACTTCTCTTCACTAACTGTTGACATTGAGAACAAAAGCACGAAAAAGCAAAGAAGCAAATTCATCAGATCCGAGAACGTGGACATCCATGCAGGCGACCCTTTTGCGCCTTCTTCTTTCTTTTTCTTTGCCACTATTCGTCACCTCCGAAGCCGTCCTGTTTACCCATTAAAGCTTCACGAACAGCAGGTGCAAGGAAGGATTTTAATTTTTCCTCAATAACACGTGGGTTTTCACCTGCCTGAATTGAAAGAAGACCTTCAATTGTAATCTCTTTCATGATAACTTCCATATCATTATTTACTTTCAACTTGTTTGCAACAGGTGTACACAACCAGTTTGCAATCAAAGAACCGTACAATGTAGTAAGAAGAGCAACCGCCATATTAGGTCCGATAGAGTTTGGATCATCTAACGTTTTTAACATATTTACCAAACCAATCAGAGTACCAATCATACCCCAAGCAGGACCCATCTCTGCCCATTTTTCCCAGAAACCAATAACTTTACCATGACGATCTTGAATACAATACAAATCTGTTTCTAAGATTCCTCGTACAAGTTCTGGATCTGTACCATCTACTACAAGCATGATTCCTTTTTTCAAGAAATCATCCTCTATACTATTGGCAGCTTCTTCCAAAGCAAGAAGACCTTCCTTACGTCCAATATTTGATAATTCAATAATCTGTGTAATAACCTGACCTGGATCGATTACTTTATTTTGGAAAGGAAGTGAAATTGACTTAAATCCATTAATAAAGTCTGGTAATTTGTGTGCAGTTAAAACCGAACTAATAGAACCACCAATGGTAATAAGTATGGATGCTGGATCAATAAAGTTACCAAACGCAGCTATCCCACCACTGGAGAAAATACCGAAAATTACCATTACCACACCGATTACAATACCGGCAAGAGATGCTATATCCATGCTATACACCTTCCATTACGTTATTTGGGTTTTCATTTTTTTCAAACACTAAATATTGTGTTTCTTTTTCTCGTATGGGCATACTTCGACCCAATACATAGAATAACCCTTTATATGATTTTACTAAACTTTATAGCAAATGTCTACTTACTTTTGTCTAAAAAAGTCGATTTTTGGCAAAAAATTAACACAAATTTTCTACTTTTATAACGAAAAAGGGAAACGACCAAAATCGTTTCCCTTTTTTTAGCATTTTATGTAAAATTTACATCCTCAAATTACTATCTCTTAAGGTTAATAAGTTCTTCCAAAAGCGTATCGGAAGTTGTAATAACTCGTGAGTTTGCCTGGAAACCACGCTGTGTAATAATCATATCTGTAAACTGAGCAGAAAGGTCAACGTTTGACATTTCTAATTCACCAGTTGAGATAGAACTACCATCTGCTGAAATTTCAACACCGATACCATCGAAATCACCTGAGTTAAGTGTGGTCTGATAACAGTTATCACCAATCTTTTCAAGACCAGAAGCATTTGAGAACTGCGCTACTGCTACCTGGCAAAGAAGAATTGTATTACCGTTGTCATAAGAACCATATACTCTACCAGTTGCATCTACAGAAAGACCTGTTAATGCACCAAGTTTTTTACCAGCCCCATCACCATCGATACCTTTTAACGCACCAAGAGTAGATGTTCCACCGTTATTTAAGTTCAATGCAGATGAGAAATCTACACTGATATCCATAAAGTTACTGTCTCTACCTGTAATTTCATTTTCATAATTTGATAAAATCTGAGACATCTTAAGTGTTACAGCATCTGCATTGTTGATAGAAACAAAGTTACCTTCGTTTGTATCAAAAATAAGCTGATACTGTTCATAGTGCTGTTTAGAAAGAACCTTCTGTTCAACTGTTTGACCAGAATTAGCATCTTCGTAAGAATAATCATAATAATAATAATCCCCAGCTTCAAGTGGCTCTAAGATACGTCCATTCGCATCTGTAACTGTTCCATCTGCATTAACAACAGGAGTCTGAATATCATTTGGATACTGATAAATAACAGTCTTTCCATTGTCATTAAATGTAAAGTGTGTAGAAATAGTCTGACCATTTACTACCTGTGTACCAACAGCAAGTGGAACCAAGTTATTAAATGCTTCATCCTGATATACAGGAAGATCATTTGCTGTAGTTGTGTAAATGTAATCACCATTTACATCTACATCTGGAATACCGTCTGCATTTGTATCTTCATAATACAATGGCTCAGCGTCTGCATTTACAGCCTGACGTAAAATTTCCTGTGAGAATAAGGAATCAGTAGTAACACCTGGTGTAAGCTCATTACCTAATTCATCATAGACAATACTTTCGCCCCACTGGTCTAATACGTCTGTTAATTTTACAGTATACTTACCAGCATCATCACCTTCTCCTGTACCGATAGGTTTTACAGAGAAACGTGCTGTATAAGAATAACCTAAATCATCGTAGAAGTTAAGTGTCATAACATAACCATCTTCACTACTTCTAAGGTTAGCATCGTTTTTATCAAGAATACCTGATACTTCAGCCAATGTAGTAGCTTCTGGAGAAGATGTCTGATTCTTTGCAGACATAACCTGTAAAGCTGATACAGTATCTTTTTTAATTTCGCCTGTGGTTTCATCCACCTGCCATCCCATAAGTGTATAACCAGTTGAAGTCATACAAAGGAAACCATTACCATCTACGTAGTAAGAACCAGAACGTGTAAAGAAATTGCTTGTTCCGTCACTTACGATAAAGAAGTTGGTTGTCTGGCTATCTGTAAGTTTTAAGTCGAATGGGTTACCAGTAGTTTCAGCAGCACCTGCTGTAGTAATACTGATAGATGTTGCACCTGTTGCAACACCGAGACCGATCTGCTTTGCATTAACACCACCAACGCCAGTTGCAGCATTACCACCAGATGCCTGAGATGTGGTCTGGTACATAATTTCTGAAAATGTTACACGTGATGATTTGAATGCTTCTGTGTTAACGTTGGCGATATTGTTACCGATAACGTCCATTCTTGTCTGATGTGTCTTAAGACCTGACACAGCAGAGTAAAGTGATCTCATCATAATTAATGACCTCCTA
>JAZPYQ010000014.1:0-11396 GCA_045544235.1 Agathobacter sp.
TCGTTTGCCCGCGTAAGAGAAACTGACAAAAGTCTTCGAATGTGTTTTAGACACCCACGAACATACTGTCGCGGATCGCTCGAACCTTTGAAAGACATAAATAATAGACAACATCAGAGAGCTCTTTTGTTGGAAATACGAACATTTTTCTATGTTAACGACGACGTAGTATAGAGCATTCGTTTGCTAAAAAGAACAACAAAAAAGGGGCCATCGTTTTGTGATAGCCCCAGTTCAAGTTCTGTTTATTTAGTTATAATACCTTGGAGAGAAACTCCTTAGCGCGGTCCGTTTTTGGGTTTGAGAAAAACTCTGAAGGTGATGCTTCTTCTAAGATTTTTCCTTCGTCTAGGAAGAGAATGCGGTTTGCAACCTCTTTTGCAAAGCCCATTTCGTGTGTAACGATTACCATGGTAAGGCCCTCGTTTGCAAGGGATTTCATAAGGTCTAATACTTCTCCAACCATTTCAGGGTCTAAAGCACTCGTTGGTTCATCGAAGAGAATTACATCAGGGTTCATAGCAAGGGAACGAACAATCGCTACTCGCTGTTTTTGACCACCAGAAAGGGTAGATGGATATACATCAGCCTTGTCTTCCAAACCAATGCGCTTCAATAGTTCCATTGCTTGTTCTTTGGCTTCGGATTTAATCTGCGCTTTGGATGTAGTGATTGGAAGAAGCGCTTCTTTCTTCTTTGCGCTTTTAAATATGTTTTTAAGAGCAGTAATAGTGTTTGCTCGTTTTATCTGACGGAGTTGCTGGTTTTGTACAAGGACAGGAGCTAGCATGATGTTTTCAATAACTGTCTTGTTGTTAAAGAGGTTAAAGTGCTGGAATACCATGCCCATTTTTCTACGATGAATGTTGATATCTACACTAAAATCTGCAATATCTACACCATTAAAAATAATCTGTCCACCAGTAGGATCTTCCATACAATTTAAACAACGGAGGAAGGTGCTTTTTCCAGAGCCAGAAGGTCCGATGATGCATACGATATCGCCTTTATTGATTTTGGTGCTAATACCATCTAGGACATTTTTGTCACCAAAGTGTTTTTCAAGATTAATTACGTCGATCACTCTTTCTCAAGCTCCTTTCCATAAGTTTAATTCCTGCACTGATAATAAGTACAAGGATAATATAGATAAACGCCATAACAATGTATGGAACCATAAATTCATAACTATTTGAACCGATACGGTTGAATGCAAGGTAAAGGTCAGTAGCACCTACGAAACTTACTACGGAGGTTTCTTTTACCAATGCAATAAATTCATTACCAAGTGTTGGTAAAATGTTCTTAATTGCCTGTGGAATAACGATTCTTATCATTGTGGTACTAAAACTTAAACCTACCGCGCGACCGGCTTCCATCTGCCCTGGATCAACAGAGAGAATACCACTTCGCATAATTTCAGAGATATACGCACCACTGTTTAAACCAAATACCAGCATGGATACTTCTAGTCCCGTCATACGGATTCCCATAAGAGGGAAGAGTACGTAATAAAAGATAAGAAGCTGTACTACGATTGGTGTTCCTCGGAATAATTCCACGTAAAAACTACAAATACCATTTAAGATACGTGGTAACATTTTATATTTTGGAATTACGCGTACGGTCGCGATTAAGGTACCAATGAGAATACCAATAACAAGACCAGTTACTGCAATAATCAATGTGTTTTGAAGTCCTTCTAGGACTTGTAAGTAGCCTTTGTTATCAATGAATATTTCAAGGAATCGAGCTACTTTAACGTCAAAATTTCCCATATCATTTTCTCCATAAAATCGGGGGCTTAAAAAGCCCCCAAATCATAATTACTGTACTTCATTAATTGCATTTACAATATTTGCTGCAGGTGCAGAGTCGATTATAACATAATCAACACCACCATTCAATAAGTCCTGAACAGCTAATGAACCATTTGCATATGGGACACAAGTTACGTCGTATCCATCAAATCCCCAATCTGCATCGCCTTCCGTATAAAGCTGTCCAGTAGTTCCTCTCTGTACACCAACTTTACATGAAGCGTCTTTTTCGTTTAAGATTTTTTCTACATCAGCGGCTGTTTTGCATGCATCAAATTCTGTGTTGTCAGCTAAAACTACGAGCTGTTGTGATGCGTTGTAATATGGATCTGAGAAGTTTACAAGTTCTTTTCTGTCTTCTGTAATAG
This sequence comes from Agathobacter sp., assembly GCA_045544235.1. Lineage (GTDB taxonomy): Bacteria > Bacillota > Clostridia > Lachnospirales > Lachnospiraceae > Roseburia. The sequence goes on from JAZPYQ010000014.1 coordinate 2,189, forward strand.
TAAGACCTGCCATAGCGATATCACATTTCTGCTGCTGTACGTTTAAGCATACTGCATCAAAATCCATATCCACAATAACAAGTTCCATACCAAGTTCGTCAGCAAGTAATTTTGCAATTTCCATATCGATACCATAATATGTTTTTCCACCGTCTTCTGTGTATTCGAATGGAGCAAATGCTGCATTTGTTGCTACAACCAACTGATCTTTTGATTCATCAAGTTCAGCAGAGATAACTGCTTCAGGAGTTCCATCGCCGAAGTATTTGTTACAAACCTCATCGAAAGTACCATCTTCTTTAATTTTTGCAATAAATTCATTTACATCAGCTAATAATTCAGGCTGATTTTTGTCTACACCAAATGCGTATTGTTCTTCTGTAAGGTTGATTTTAATTACTTTTGCGCCTGTAGCAGAGCTACCACATGCTGTTAATGTACCAAGCACCATCATAAGTGCAAGTGCCAATGCCATAATCTTTTTCATTTTTCTTTCCTCCGGTATATTTCATATTGTTTTATGCATAAAACTATGTATACAATGCATAATTATGCAACTTCTTTGCATAATATACCATTTTAAGGGTGAGAAATCAATATGAAAAAATAAAAGAATATGTTATTTGTGCAAATTAGGTATATTTTTAGTAAAAATAGAAATATTGTTGTGACTTTCCACAAAGCATATGATATAATAACTCTATATAATGTGTTTTTATACTTTAAAGGAAAATAAGAAGCTGCAAATACTGACAAAGGGGAGAAGACTCTATGAAAAAAGAGAAGATGTCAAAAGAAGAAAAACAGGCACTTGTAGCAAAAAAGAAAGCAGAGAAGGCAGCGAAGAAAGCAGAAAAGAATGCTGAGAAAAAAATGCCAAAAGTGAAAGCGAAAAGGAAAGCGAAGTTTGGTATTCAGGCGAAACTTATGATATTTATCATTCCACTGATGATTGTGTCATTTGTGCTTTTAACAGCTATTGCTTATAACACTGCAAAGGATAGTATCGTATCAAAAACTGAGGATTTGATTCGAACTCAAACTTCTGTTGCATCTAGCGATATTGTAAACTGGGTATTAAAAAACCAAAAGGTTTTTGAAACAGTAGGAGACACTATTGTTGATATGCAGATGACGGATGAAGAAACATTGGAATATTTTTCACATTATTTCAATGTATCTGATGATTATCCAAATGGTTTCTATCTTGCAACCGAATACAATGAGCTGATTGATGCCTCAGGTTGGGAGCCAGAAGGGGACTTGCGTGAATCAGAATGGTATTTGGAAGGTTTGAATCACGAAGAATTTCAAATGGGTAAGCCATATCATGATGAGCTTACAGGAGCGCAGGTAGTTTCCGTTACACGTTTGTTGGAGAATTTTAATGGCAGAAAAGCAGTTGTTTCTGTCGATCTTAGTTTAGCTGCTGTTGCAGACGAAGTGTCTAAAATGGATGTCGTAGGACAGGGTGGAGCTGCTATCATTGATACTTCGACAGGTGTAATTGTGGCTGATAAAAACGATGCATCTTTAGTAGGTGTAAATGCTAATGAACAAAATGATGCCTTATATAAGAAACTTGGATCTTTAGTGCAAGCTTATAAGATTGGCTTACAAAATATAGAGATTAATGGGGAAGAGTATGTAGTTGTACTCGACTTCTTAGAAGGTACAAGTTGGTACTTGGTAACATATACCACTACAGATAGTGTATATGGAGAATTGTCTACATTAACTCTCTTGCTTAGTGGAGTAGGTGCTGGTGTTACTATTTTAATGAGTGTTGTTCTCGTAATTTTAATTAGACGAATTACAAAACCATTACATAATCTAACCAATACCATTGTAGCGGTTACTGGTGGTGACTTTACTGCAGATGTTGTTGTAAAGGGAAATGACGAAGTAACTGTTATGGCAAGAAGTGTAAAAGAGTTCTTGTCCGTAATGAGAGACACAATCGGTTCCATTGCAAATGTATCCGATTCCATTGATACTCAGGCAAGAGGAAGTAATCGTATTTCTGGTGAGCTTCATGAATCAGCAGTTGGTCAGTCAGAAGCAATGAGCCAGATGCGACAGAATTTGGAAGAATTAGTAGATTCGATTGGTGTTATTGCGGATAGTGCTACAACACTTGCTGTTGTTGTTTCTGAAACAAGTGAATCCGGACAGCAGGCAATCGTAAATATTGAAGAAACGATGAAAGAAGCGGCTGGTGGTCGTGATAGTATGAATTCTGTAACAGTTTCTATGGGTGAAATGAAAGATAGTATGGAAACTTTGGAAAATGCTATTACAGATGTAGGTACAGCGGCAGTTAAAATCAATGAAATTACAACAACCATTCGAAATATCGCAGAAGAAACCAATCTTCTTGCATTAAATGCAAGTATTGAAGCTGCAAGAGCAGGGGAAGCTGGTAGAGGTTTTGCGGTTGTTGCTACTGAAATTAAGAAATTGGCAGATACTTCTGCAGAAGCAGCAAATGAAATTACAGGTCTTATAGAATCTGTTACCGATTTGATTAATCAAACTGTAGAACAGAGCCATAATAGTATGGATCAGATTAATTCCAGCGCAGAACTTGTATATGCAGCATCTGACCAGTTTAACAATATTTTTGAAAGTATCGAGAGTACAAATGAAATTATTCAGGGTATGATTTCTAAGATTTATGATGCAAATGACGTAGCTACCAATATGGCGGCTATTACAGAAGAACAATCTGCATCTGCAGAAGAAATCGAAGCAACAGCCCTTAGTGTACAAGAACTTGCAAATGCAGTTACAGAAAACAGCTCAAATGTAAGCGACGATTCATCTGAACTTGCAAATACTGCAGAAGTGCTGAAACAGCATATTGATAAGTTTACAATTTAGGAATTAATTGGGCGGGCGAAAGCTCGCCCAATTTGTATTTTTTTGTTGCAATGAAAAAACGACTGCACTATAATTTATTTGTGGTTTTATGTCACAATAAAAGTGTTTGATACAGGAGGAATTGTATGAGTATCAGAGTAGGAATTATGGGTTATGGTAACCTTGGAAGAGGAATTGAATGTGCATTGAAACAGAATGCAGATATGGAACTTGTGGCTGTGTTTACCAGAAGAGACCCATCTACAGTTAAGATTTTAAGCGAGGGTGTAAACGTCTATCATGCAGACGAGGCGCCAAAGATGAAGGATGAAATAGATGTTTTGATTATGTGCGGAGGTAGTGCAACGGATTTACCACAGCAAACAAAAGAGTATGCGGAGTACTTTAATGTGGTAGATAGTTTTGATACACATGCAAAGATTCCTGAGCATTTTGCTGCAGTAAATCAAATTGCAATGGAAAACAACCATGTTGCAATGATTTCTGTTGGTTGGGATCCAGGTATGTTCTCATTGAATCGTTTATATGCCAATGCTATTTTGCCAAATGGTAGTGATTATACATTCTGGGGAAAAGGTGTAAGCCAGGGACATTCGGATGCAATTCGTCGTGTAGAAGGCGTAGCTAATGGAAAACAATATACAGTTCCTGTTGAAGCTGCTTTAGAAAGGGTTCGTAGTGGTGAAAATCCAGAACTTACCACAAGAGAAAAACATACGAGAGAATGTTATGTGGTAGCAAAAGAAGGGGCAGATAAAGCTAAGATTGAAACTGAGATAAAAAATATGCCAAATTATTTTGCTGACTATGATACTACAGTAAACTTTATTACTGAGGAAGAATTAGCTGCAAATCATGCAGGAATTCCACACGGTGGATTTGTCATTCGCAGTGGTAAAACAGGATGGAATGAAGAACACAATCATATTATTGAATACAGTCTGAAATTGGATTCCAATCCAGAATTTACAGCTTCTGTTATCGTAGCATATGCAAGAGCTGCATATCGTATGAGTAAAGAAGGTATGAAAGGTTGTAAGACAGTATTTGATGTTGCACCTGCATACTTAAGTCCAGCAAGTAATGAAGAGCTTAGAGCTCACTTATTATAAAAAATAAATACAAAAGAGTCGGGGGAGTTATGAGTAAAGCAAAATGGCAGTCTTATCCAAGACCACAATTGAAAAGAAAAAGCTATGTGAATTTAAATGGCATATGGGATTTGAATGGACAAAATATTGAGATTCCATTTGCGCCACAATGTGCTTTGTCTGGGTTTAAAGGTGATGTTGCAGACAAATTGATTTACAAAACTACATTTGAAATACCACAGGATTTCACACAAGAGAGGGTAATTTTACACTTTGGTGCAGTTGATCAAATTGCAGAAGTGTATGTAAATGATGTGTTAATTGGTAAGCATGAGGGAGGCTACTTACATTTTTCTTTTGATATTACAAATGAGGTAAAGAGAAAAGATGTAAACCAATTAAGAGTAGAGGCAATCGATACACTTTCTAGAAAATATCCATATGGAAAACAGTGCAAAAAACGCGGTGGTATGTGGTATACACCTATTAGTGGAATTTGGCAGACTGTATGGCTGGAAAATGTACCAGCTTCTTATATTGAAGAAATTAAGATTACTCCATCTATGGAAAATGTAGAAATTTCTATTGTTGGAGAAGTAAAAGGCTTCAAAGCAGTGGTTTCTTCAAAAGGAAAGAAAGTAACAGAAAAGTCGTTTGAAACAAACACAGGTGTAATCGAGATTCCAAACCCAGTTCTTTGGGATGTGGAAAATCCACATTTATATGATGTGAAAATCACAGCCGGAGAAGATGAAATTGAATCTTATTTCGCACTTCGAACAGTAGAAATTAAAAAAGTAGATGGTATAAATCGTGTATGTTTAAACAATAAGCCGATTTTTATGCATGGTTTATTGGATCAGGGATATTTTGAAGACGGTATTTATTTGCCTGAAAAAGAAGAGGAGTTTGAAAATGATATTCTTCGCATGAAAGAATTAGGTTTCAATATGCTTCGTAAACATATTAAAATTGAGCCTGAACAGTTCTATTATGATTGTGATAGATTGGGCATGTTAGTTCTTCAGGATATGGTAAATAATGGTGGATATGCATATATCAGAGATACTGTGTTGCCAACTTTTGGATTCAAAAAACGTAACGATTGCAAGGGCCGTTATCAGAATCCAGAGCATAAGCGTATTTTTGAACAACATATGAAAGATACTTTGCATGATTTATATAATCATCCATGTATTATTGGATATACGATTTTCAATGAAGGCTGGGGTCAGTTTGAAAGTGATCGTATGTATGATATTGCAAAACGTATTGACTCTACCAGATTTTATGATTCTACATCAGGATGGTTTGCACAGCTTAAGAGTGATGTAGACAGCGAGCATATTTACTTTAGAGCAGAAGAGCTCCATGCGAAAGAAAGACCTATGTTCTTATCGGAATGCGGCGGATTTTCTTATAAGGTGGATGGACATGTGTTTAATACAGAAAAATCCTACGGATATGGAGCGTGTGAAAACTCAGAGGAATTAACAGATCGTATCGTAGATATGTACAATGTGATGGTAGTTCCTGGAATCAAAGGTGGCGTTTGCGGATGCGTTTATACACAGGTAAGCGATGTAGAAGATGAAATCAATGGAATGTACACCTATGATCGCCAAGTATGTAAGGTTAATAAAGAAAAGATGCAAGAACTTGCGAAACGCATCTACGCAGAAATAGAAATGTAATTGCACAAAAGAAAAGAGGGGGGCTTTATGAAAAAGCTAGCAGTAGATTATTCCTTCGAAGAATATTGTACTTTTATAAAGGAATTCGCCCCATGTATGGACGACTATTTATATTTTTATGATATTACACAGGATTTATATTATATTTCGGAAAAGGCAATGGAGCGATTTGCCCTTCCAAGCAATGAATTTACAGATGTGACTGAGAATCACAGAAAATTTGTGCATGAAGAAGATATCGAAATGCTTATAGCAGACTTGAATAAAATGGTTTCAGGGGAAAAAGATTCTCATGATATTGAATATCGTTGGCTTGGAAAAAATGGAGAACCAATTTGGATTAACTGCCGTGGACGTTCTATCAAAAATGCAGAGGGGAAACCTGTCTATATGCTTGGTTGCGTTAACGAAATTGGTGTAAGACAAAGAGCTGACAATATAAGTGGTTTGAAAGAGTTTTCTGCAATGGCAGAAACTTTTGATAATTTCTTCAGCGTAACAAGCAGTGGATATGTGCTTCATATTGGAATTGATGACTTCAAGGCTATTAACGAAAGATTTGGGCATGAGTACGGTGATTATATTCTTCGTTCTGTAGCGGATTGTATTGTGAAAGAACTTGGAGCTGGAGAAGAAGCGTATCGTGTGGTTGCAGATGAATTCTTGGTAGTGTCTTATTTTGCAAATGATATCAAAGAAGGAAAAGAATACTACGACAGAGTGCGTAAACGTGTAGATAGGTTTATCGAAGATAATCGTTATGAAACGGTATTTACAATTTCTGGTGGAATTTTAGATTGCGGTTCTTTAACAGGAATGGATTTTCAGGAACTTGTTAAATTGTCACAGTTTGCACTTAGTCATGCAAAGAGTCTTGGCAAAAACCAAGTATATTTTTTCCAGGAAGCAGACTATGAGAATTTCTTAAGAAATCGATTGATACTAAGTACTGTGAAAGAGACAATTTCATCAGAGTTTGAAGGCTTTGAGTTGCATTTTCAGCCGATTGTTCGTGATAATGATGACAAACGTCCATATGCAGCAGAAGCATTATTACGATATACATTGCCAAATGGAGACCGAGTTTCACCGATAGAATTTATTCCAGTATTAGAAGAAAGTGGTCTAATTATTCCAGTCGGGAAATGGGTGTTAAATGAAGCTATGACATTTTGTAAGCACGTACAAAAGAGTATTCCGGATTTTCGTGTAAACGTAAACGTCTCTTATGTACAGGTTTTAAAGAGCCCATTTATCGAAGATTTCCTTCGTTTGTTAAATGGACATGAACTAGAACCATCTAGTATCATTATCGAGTTGACGGAAAGTGGTCAGTTGGATGATTCTGCACAGATTCAAAAGGTATGGGAAAATTTACGTGAGAATGGTGTTTCCATCGCGCTAGATGATTTTGGTACAGGGTATTCGAATCTTATGAATATCAGCGACATGACTCCAAACGTGGTAAAATTGGATCGTGGATTTACCATAAAAGCCATCAACAATAAGTTCGAGCGTGAGCTTATGGCGAATATTATTCAGATGGTACATAGTCTTGGATTAAAGATTTGTGTAGAAGGTGTAGAAACAGAGGAAGAATTGATTAGTATCAGGGCGTTAAGTCCAGATTTTATTCAGGGCTTCTATTATGGAAGACCATGTCCTGCAAAAGATTTTATGGAAAAGTTTTGTTTATAAAATAAAAAAAGCTGTTGTGTTATGGAGAACCATTTCACAACAGCTGTTTTTTATTTTTCAAAATGTTTTTTCAAGGCTTCGAAACTTTCCTGACTGATTACATGTTCAATGCGACATGCATCTTCTGAAGCAATTTCTTCTTCTACTCCGATAGAAGTAAGGAACTGTGTAAGGACTTCATGTCTTTCATAAATCATTTCAGCGATATTAAGTCCACTTTTTGTAAGTGTAATAAAGCCAGCGTCGGAAACAGTAATGTGATCCCTTTCACGAAGATGTTTCATGGCAATGCTTACACTTGATTTTTTATATCCCAATTCGTTAGCGATGTCTACTGCACGTACAACAGGCAGTTTCTTGCTAAGTACGAGTATAGTTTCTAAGTAGTTCTCAGCAGATTCATTATAATGCATCAATATTCCCCCAATTTTGTTTCGTTCATTTTTAGAAGTATACCATATCTAGTAAGAAAGAGCAAATCTTAAATTGCATATGGTATAAACCAAGGTTATGGTGTTTATGAAAAACTAAAATGGCTAGTTATATTGAAATAAAAAGGTCCATGATTTATGATAGTATCTATAAAAGTTACGTGAAATATATAGAAATGAGGTAAATAGATATGAATTTTAAAGTTGGTGTAATTGCAGGAGACGGAATTGGACCAGAGGTAACAGCAGAAGCGACAAAGGTATTGGATGCCATTGGTCAGAAATATGGCCATACATTTGATTATACAGAAATTCTTATGGGAGGCTGTTCTATCGATGCAACAGGAGTACCACTTACCGATGAAGCGATTGCAGCAGCAAAAGCAAGTGATGCAGTACTTATGGGATCGATTGGTGGAAATACAACCACATCACCTTGGTATAAACTCCCACCAAACTTAAGACCAGAAGCTGGTTTATTAAAGATTCGTAAGGAGTTAAACCTCTTTGCAAACTTAAGACCAGCTTATTTATATGAAGAATTAAAAGCAGCATGTCCACTTCGTGACGATATTATCGGTGATGGATTTGATATGATGATTATGAGAGAGTTAACTGGCGGTCTTTATTTCGGTGAAAGAAGCACCAAAGAAGTAGATGGTGTGATGACAGCTTGTGATACTCTTACCTATAATGAAAATGAAATTAGACGTATTGCAATTCGTGGTTTTGATATTGCGATGAAGCGTAGAAAAAAAGTTACTTCTGTAGATAAAGCAAACGTGCTTGATTCTTCTAGACTTTGGAGAAAAGTCGTAGAAGAAGTTGCAAAGGATTATCCAGAAGTATCCTATGAGCATATGTTAGTTGATAACTGTGCAATGCAGCTGGTAAAAAATCCAGCACAGTTTGATGTTATTCTGACAGAGAATATGTTTGGTGATATTTTATCTGACGAAGCAAGTATGGTAACAGGTTCTATCGGAATGTTATCTTCCGCTAGCTTGAATGAAACAAAATTCGGTCTTTATGAACCAAGTGGTGGTTCTGCACCAGACATCGCAGGAATGGGAATTGCAAATCCAATTGCAACTATTTTAAGTGCAGCAATGATGCTTCGTTATAGCTTTGATTTAGATAAAGAAGCAGATGCAGTAGAAGCAGCAGTTAAACAGGTATTAAAAGAAGGTTACCGTACAGGTGATATCATGCCACAGAGTGGTGAAAGTACAGAGGGGATTACAAAAGTTGGCACTGCAGAGATGGGAACATTAATTGCAGACAGAGTGTAATATATTAAAGAATTTAATCGAAAATAGTAATAATTGATATAAGTCTTTCGTTGCAAGATTGTATTTTTTGTAGTACAATCTAATAATATTTAGTCATACATGTATTGGAAAAGATTAGA
>JAZPYQ010000015.1:0-54741 GCA_045544235.1 Agathobacter sp.
CAGGTGATGCTGAAACAGCTGTTAACTACGGTGCAGCTCATGGCGCACTTGCTATGACAACACCAGGTGACACAACAATGGCTAGCAAAAAAGAAGTTGAAGCTATTATGGGTGGCGCTGGCGCTCGTGTACAGAGATAATATTCTTGCAGGTTACTGCCGAAGAGGTTCATAGGCCTTTTCGTTGATACATGAAAAATTTTAGGGCTGTCGCCATTTGGCGATGGCCCTTTTGTTCCATACTTTTACAAGGGGGATTTAAAAATGATTTACGACAAATTAAAAAACATCGACCTTTACAGAGGTCTTTATCCAAACCTTGACGTAGCCATCGACTACATCAAAAAAGGTGAATATACTTCTCTTCCAGTTGGAAAACATGAAATCGTTGGAAAAGACGTTTTCGTAAGCGTTATCGAAATCGAAGGAAAAGACGTTGCTACTACTCCATTCGAAATCCACAAAAAATATTTAGATATCCATGTAGACATTACAGGTAACGAACTTATCGAAACTGGTGGCGAAGGCGTAGAAACAAGCTTTGACGAAAACAGAGACTTTGGTATCGTTGAATGTGAAAACGTAAACTCATCTTATATGAGTCCAGATGATTTCTATATCTGTATGCTTGATGAACCACACAAACCAGCATGTGCTGCACCAGGCAAAGATAAAGCTATCAAGAAGTGTATCTTCAAAGTATTAGTTTAATTGTATAATATTCCAAATATTGCGTATTTTTCCACTAAATTTATTGTTAATTTCACAATTTTTGGTGGTTTTGTGTACAAACATGTGATATAATTAATCTACTAATAACATCGAGAATGTTAAATGTATAATATAAGGAGGGTATTTATATGCCAATGCAGATGGGCTTTCGTTGGTATGGTGAAGGAAATGACAAAATTTCTTTAAACTATATCAAACAGATTCCAGGTGTAACCAGCATCGTTTGGTCTTTACACCACAAAATGCCAGGTGAAGTTTGGTCAGTAGAAGAAATCGCTGAAGTTAAGAAACAGCTTGACGAATACGGTTTCAACATGGACGTTGTAGAATCAGTAAACGTACATGACGACATCAAGATTGGTCTTCCAACTCGTGATCAGTACATCGCAAACTACATCGAAACAATTAAAAACCTTTCAAAATTCGGCGTTAAAGTTATTTGTTATAACTTCATGCCAGTATTTGACTGGACAAGAACAGACCTTTTCCATCCAGTAGGTGATGGCTCTACAGCTCTTTACTATGAAGCAGCTCGTATCCATGATGATCCTAAGGAAATGGCAGACTACATCTTAAACAACTTAGGCGGAATGACATTCCCAGGTTGGGAACCAGAACGTATGGCTAAGTTAGACGAGCTTTTCGAAGCTTACAGACCAGTAGATAAAGAAGCATTATGGGCTAACCTTAAATACTTCTTAGAAGCTATCATGCCTACATGTGAAGAATGTGACATCAAGATGGCTATTCATATGGACGATCCACCATGGGATATCTTCGGTCTTCCACGTCTCTTAACATGTGAAGAAAACATTGACCGTTTCTTAAAGATGGTTGATAACCCATACAACTGCTTAACATTATGCTCAGGTTCTTTAAATGCAGATCCTAAGAATGATGTTCCATCAATCGTTCGTAAACATTGCGATCGTATCGCATTTGCTCATATCCGTAACGTAAAACACTTCGACAACGGTGACTTCTCAGAAGCTTCTCACCGTGACTGCGATGGTGACACAAGAATCCTTGATATCTTGAAAGCTTACCATGATTGCGGTTACGAAGGATACATCCGTCCAGACCATGGTCGTCATCTCTGGGATGAAGAACCAGGTAATGTACGTCCAGGATACGGCTTATATGACCGTGCTCTTGGTATCATGTACATGCTCGGTGTATGGGATATGCTTGACAAACTTGATGGTAAGTAAAATCCAAAATGAAAGCCCCGTGCTTAGCACGGGGCTTAATTATTTATGGCATACGCTCTTTTATTGTTTTAAAGACCAGTTTATCTGCTCCCTGTCCTACGCAAATAGCATCCTCATTTTTAGGACAGATATCCAAAATAGCTTTTCTAAAGTGCATAGAAGGTACTTCAATTCCACCATTCTTCCACATACCAACAATGTATTTGATTTCTACATCATCTGCATCTACAAGCATCTGAATAAAGTTGGTTTCATCTTTAAAATCTCCAACTGACATAATCATATCATTTTCGATAACGTAATTATTATTCACACAAGTATAGATATTGCCTTTTGCAGTTTTTACTAGGATTACCTGTTGTGCAGTTGGATGTTCCGCCATACATTTTCGAGTTTCTTCTATAAGTCTTTCATCAAATCTTGCATACAAATTTTTCATACTATTATCCTTCTTTCCATATTTTTCATTACGTATTATACATTTTAGCATAACATCCTCTTATCCTCAAGAAATTCATGCAACATAATTCTTTATTTTACATAGTCATTTACAGACAAATCATAAGATCTGACATTTAAAATCTTAATTTAAAAAACTTATATGCATATCTGCTCGAAACAAAACAAATACACACGATGATAAACATTATTGTTAAAATCATCGGTAATGCTAAAGTTAAATCATTTCTCACAAATAAAATCAATACACCAAATAATCCTTCAACCACGTGAAGAAAAGAAAACAGCGGACTTTTTGCCGTCAAATCCACCGTATATGGTTGAATGAAATAGTAAAGCATCAGTTCATATGTATCCCACATTACCAAAAACGCTCCAGAAACAAGCAGCAATTGGATGATTGTTTTCACAGGAAGCCTAAATCCCGCTGCTAACAAAAAAGCTAATATTCCTACTAATGTGACACAAGTATAAATAAAATCACTTCTTAGAATCTGCAAATATCTTTTTGTCATACTTTCTCTTATGTATTTTTCCGTACTCATATGATGATACAGTAAATGCAAATCTATATTTCTGAAATACATTTGTGTCATTTTGTTCGCCGTTGAAAAGCTCATTGACAACGACACAAGAATTGGAGAATATTCCAGCAACTCTTCTGCTTTTAATGGTATCCATCCAAATCTGATACAAAGTCCTAGGATAGTCAAAAGGCAACACGACACAACCGCTTGTGCTCTATTATCTTTACGTATTATCTTGCCAAATCTGTCCCAAAACGCATTGTGTAAATATTCTACAGGCGTCAGATTTTTAAAAGCTTCGAAAAACATTTTATTCTCTTCCCATGGTCTTTCCACAAGTCCTCTTTCATCTTCTCCCACACTTCTTACTGCAACGTGGAAGGAAACCATTGACTGGTCTCCAAAAGTGACCGCAATTTCTTTATACCCTTCGAAACGATTATGAAATCTCCAACAGATGCAACTAACAATAATAGCTCCTATTGTAATAACAATTAAAGCGCTTCTAGAAAAAACCACATCGGGTGTATAACGTACAAACAAAGGAACATAAGCCAAAACAGTAATAATAGCCGTCGTCAATTGTCTGATCCTTATCTTTGGCAATCTCTTTTTCTGATAATAGTAAAGTAAATATCCTACATTCCCCAACAATTCGCACATCATTTTAAGGCTTACAGCTGCCAATACCAAGAAGAAATCTTTCAGTAAAAATGCAAGTACTGGAAGCAACATGACACTTGAAAAGAAAGTTTCTCGCAAAGCCTTATATAAATAATATATTTTAGGATTTACCATGAAATGGTATAAAAATGTATAATCATCGGAATGACTATTAAATATAGGACTACCATCTATTATGGAAACTACACATTTAACCCCTAAAAACAATAAAAAATAATCAACACTTCCCATATTAAAATCAGGAGCAATCAGCGACGGAAGTAAATACACCCAAAACAGGACTCCAATATTTTCACCTATTGCATCTTTTAAAAAGCCTACTATCACTCCAAAAATACTAAATAAACGCTTCCAGCCATATCGACTGTACCATTCCGAGCTAACCAGGTACTTAACAACTGGAAGTTTTCTAAGATAATATAGAAAGGCATTCGTCTGTATGGTAAGGTATATCTCACCAAAAGTAATCCATTTTTTCACAACTTTATTCCTCTTCACTTAACGCATCAATTACGTATTCTTCAAATGCTTTTCCTTCAATTCCCATCGTACTCATCTCTTCCAATTTACCTTGCTTTAGCAAAACAATCTCATCACTAATATCCTGCGCTAACTGCATAATATGAGTCGCCATAATGATGATATGATTATCTTTCATCCCAAGCAGAGCCTCTTTCATTTCATGGGAAACAATGATATCAAATGACGAAAGCGGTTCATCAAGCAAAATGATCTTAGGTCTTCTTATTAAACAGCACAATAACTGTAGTTTATTTTTCATTCCATATGAATAATGCTTTATCAATTTATGACGATCTGCCTCTTCTATTCTCATCATTTCGAAATAATCATCTAGGCTTTTCCCATTTAGCTCTTCTTCATTCAACTTAACAAAAAAATTCACAAATTCATATCCTGTAAGAAACTCAGGTAAAACCGGCGACGCAGATACCATCCCCACATCAGTAAATGATAATTTTCTTTTCTCTCCGTCTTCAACCAAGAAAATCTTACCTTCTTCATACATCAAATCTTCGCTAATACACCTGAACAAAGTTGTTTTTCCAGCGCCATTCCTACCTAAAATGCTATAAATCTTCCCTTTTGAAAAAGAAAAATCCACTTGACCCAATACAACTTTATCATCAAACTTTTTTTGTAATCCTTCTAATAGCAATTCCATAAATTTACTCACTCCTAAAAAAGCATATGAATAAAGATTATTCCTATGTGTTCTTCATTCATATGCTTTAATTCTTTATGCTAATCCCAAATGCAAATAAGTAGCATTTTTCTTACTAAGAGGGATTTTTAGACACAATTCTGCTGTTTTTGCTTTCTTTATAAATAACATTCTATCATCCTCCTTATCCTTTTACAATTCCAATTTCAAGTCCAATACTAGTAAATACAATAGTTAATGTAAAGCACCCTGATGGTGCACAAGTTTTTGCTCTTTTCACTTTAAACATTTTTATTCTCCTTTTCGCTCATCCTCTGTCAATCTAACTAAAGAAATATGTCTTTTCCTTAGCCTTTTATAATACCGACTTCGACAGTAATAACAACAATCGGTAGCGAAATACATCCGGCTGGTGCACACGCTTTTGCTTTTCTAATTTTAATCATGCTTATCCTCCGTTCTTTTAATTATTATTTTTAGCTAATTCTGCAAAGTAATCAGCCATTTCTTTATAATTTGCCTTTAGCCCCTCACAATATATATCAGATGCATTCAGAGTATTTCTTGCATATATTGTTCTTGCCTTACATCCTCCGCCACAAAAATATCTATACTCGCATTTAGAACATTCCTCAACTTTATCAACATCATACTCCACTAAATCTCGAATTTTTTTACTTGCAAGTATACTATCCCAAGAATCCACCAAAACATTACCCATGCTGTACTTTTCTGTATGTAACATATGGCATGGATAAACAACGCCTCTTGCATCTATGCTAACAGTATTTTTCCCTGCACCACATGTAGATTTAAACACAATATCTTCTATATTTATTGATGATTCGTTGACATGAACATCATCATTTCCACTATTTCGCTTAATAAATTCTTGGAAATCCTGTTCTGTCAAAACATAGTCTGCTAAATCTTTTTCATATGTGTTACATGTCAACAAACTAAACGCTATAGGTACATCGATTTTTTGCGCTAGTTCTAAGAAAGAATTAATATCGTTATAGTTTTTTTATGAATTGTAGGAAGTAAACTAAATGGTACCCCTGCCTCTTTTAAACATTTTATTGTATCAAGTACCTTTTCAAATGTTCCTTTGTCTCTTATATAGTCTGATTTATCAACAGAAAATCCGTCTATAGACAAAGACACATTATCCACTAAACCCTTAATTTCTTGCGCTACTTTTTTAGTAATTCTAGTGCCATTTGTTCCTACTATTACTCGTGGTATTCTTTCTTTTGCATATTTCAATATTTCAACAATATCCTCTCTAAGAAACGGTTCCCCACCGGAAATCAATATTGTCTGTAATTGCTGCTGGTGCAAAACATCAAGAATTTTCTTTATTTGAGACAATGACAAGTCCTCGCACCGATTACGTCGTGCATCATCTGAATAACAACCGACACAATGTAGGTTACAATAATTCGTAACATGCAAATATGCCGAAACAATTTTTCTATCACGTTCCTCTACTTCCTCTGTTGCCAGTATTTCTTCCTCTAATGCAACTTCCAATAGTTCCTGCAAATTTGAGCTTAACTCATCCCTAAAAATTTCTTTTCCCTCTTGTATTTCATCAAAAAGCTGTTTTCCCTCTTTTGTCAACAATATAAAACTTCCTGTTTCAATATTTCCTACTACAGGCACTCCTCCAGTAGTCATCCTTCTAACAGTATTACATACAATGTACTTCATTATCCTTTCTCCCTCTGTCAGCTAATGCTATTCTATACCATGTAAAAATACATACTACAAACCCTATCCCTATAACCACCAAGCAAATTCTACTTGAGTAAATTTCAACTGTTTGTATAAGGACTGCCATTAAATTAAATCCTATGTGCATAAGCATTGGATAGATTATTTTTCTAAACCTATCATATAAAATACTCAATATAATTCCGATTATAAAGGTATATATGAAATCAAATACCTCTCCATGCATCAATCCAAATAAAAGACTACTAACAATAGTTGCATTTCTTACACTGATATAATTCTTTAGTCGCGTAAAAAGCATCTTCCGAAACAGCAACTCTTCGATAAAAGGCGCTAACACCACTGTTCCTAAAAAATATACTACAAACTCACACAACGATACTTCTATCATTTCTCCATTATCATTCCAATAGATGATATTATAGACCATATTAACTATCATTGCTGCTGCCATACCAAAGGAAAATGCTAGTAAAGCAACATCTTTTTTTGTTTTCGCCCTCTCCGAATTTTCATTTAATTTATCTTTTTTTCGAATAAACAAAAAATAATACGAAATTATAGACAAGATACTAATTAGCACATAGAAGAATGAAGTATTCTCATTAAAAAACAAAACTGTTTTCTCTAACAACTGAACCAAAGATGTATTTTCTTTCATAGAAAAACACGCGACACCCAAAACACCTATTATATAATAGCAAAATAAAATTACATAATATATCCCCACTCTCCAAATACAGCCTATACTACCTAGGATTTTCTTCATTGTCTCTCTCATAATTTTTCACTTTCTTTTTTATCACTACAAAGTACTCATCTGGTTCATACGAATATCTAAAACATTTCAACTGTTCTAGATATCCTATCGTTGATTCTTCTCTGTTTCTCTTTTTGATATAAACAGTATCATGTAAAATTTAAAGAAAGACCATACCAGAATCGGTTAGATTTTCTAACCAATTCTGGTATGGTCTTTCTGTTCAATCTGATATAAAATCAAAAATATTTTTAATAATTATTTAAACAAAAGGAGAAAAACTCATGAAATCAAACAAACTTATGAAATTATTATTATCATTATTAATGGTGTTAACCATCGCTTGTACCAACGCAGAAATTATATCTACCGCAACATTTTCAAATTATGATTCTCAAATTCAATTACTTGGGGATGAGCCTAAAGATTCAATATTCGGCGAATGGGACAAGCAATAAATATCTTCTTCAAAAAACTTCTTATATATACTCTCATTAGCATTAGCCAACCACTTTTGGTTTGATAATACTGCGGTAGCATATCCCTGCCGCAGATATTGTCTACACAATTCTTTATCCGATGCTTCCCTAACTCCATCCTCTATCTGTTTCATCATATTCCATGCTATTTCACCATAGCATTTTGGTAAAACCGTATAAAGTCTGTTTTGTTTTGCTTTTTTTATAGCATTCCAACACATAGCAATCGCAGTGTCTCTTTGTCCCATACCACCATAAAAACGTGCCGCATTACTTATCAATATTGTAATAAGCTGTACGGAATCTTCTCTTTTCATATACCCTGTGTTCATACTTCGAATCAGCATATAATAAATATCAATTGCCATTTCACGTTCTCCCAAATTTCCATACACATTTCCAATATTCATAAGCAAAATAATCTCTTCATGCAAAAAAGGATATGCTTTATACAGGTATTCTTTATAATTCGGTACAGTTATAGAAATTAACTCTTCTAAATATTCCAATTCTTCCTGCTTCGAAATTCTCCCCAATCCACCATCAATGATAATTTCACATTCTTTTACAAAAATATAATTAATATCCTCTTTCAGTGATAAAGATGTCTTTAACACCTCAAGTTTTTTCTCTGCTAGCTCATATTCTTTATAAAATATGGCATTATTCACTTCCACCATAATATCCAGCACATCAAAATCATCCGTTGACAAAACCGAATAGTTTTTATTCCCATCACGTCCCATTCTCTCCATCAACTGTTGATATACTTTTTTCTTTACACTAACTTTTCCGTTCTCTATACGAGAAAGAGTCTGCACTGAGCAAATCCCATCACTTAATTCTTCCTGACTCATCCCGATAGCTTGTCTCGTTAGCTTTATCATATCCCCTACATTGTAATTTGACATCCTAACTTTTCCTCACAAAAGCATTTTGATTTTCCCATCATTTCTACATCATCTATCCCCATAGACATGTAATATATTTCATTGCATTTTAGTCGCAGTTCTTCTTTCTGCACATCCCACTTCTGGTGATTCTGATGTAAGTAAAATGATGCCTGCATCTGCATGAAGTGAAATTCTAATAAGTATAAATAGCTTCTTCCGCCTTGCAAAATCTCAATTGCTTGGTTCGCTATTTTCTCTAATTCGTACCACTTTTCTTCTTTCTCATACTTTTCCCCTAAATGATATAAAAAAGGAGGTAATAATTCCCTTTTGTCTTCCTCATCGTACATCTTATCAACAAATTGAAATAATGATTCAAATACGTTTTCTGAATATTCTTCATATTGGAACAATTGATAGATGATTTTTATTTCAATCACACTATATAAACGCAATCTTTCTGTACTTTCTTTAAAGTCTCCTCTTGTAAGATTAATTGCTTCATATAGTTTACTCACGATCTCTTCTTCTGATTTGTTTTCTGTCTTCATAATTAGCGCCTCATAATACAAAACATACTGTTCGTGCAGTACATGTGTATCTGGCATATTATTTCTATACTCTGCGATATATTTTTTTGCACTTTCCAAGTCCCCTGCGTCTACCATCTTTGCTATGTTTTCTCGCAAGATGTAGAAATAATAATCCTCATCATTTAATACAAACTCGAAACGATTTGTGGTCTTTCCTACTCGTTCTAGCAACGTCTCTGAAATCAAAGAATCAAATTCTCGTTCACCAGTTTCAATACGTGAGAGCGTCATTTCAGGGCAAATCCCTTCACAAACCTGTAACTGTGATAATTTATTTTTTAACCTATAATGCAATACCGCATTTCCAATTCCATATAATTTCATAGATAAGCCTTCTTTAGTAATTTGATATTTATATACACTTCCCACATAATTTTAACATATACTCTCTCTTTTGAATACGGACATTTCTGTCACCAATATGTAAAAAAGCGGTACATGTTTCCATGTACCGCTTCTACTCTTATCCTAAATACTGTGCCATCTGTTTTCTAAATTCTCCCATATCACCTGTTACGCGAATATCCAGAACTTTTTCCACATCAGCTTGCATTTCTTTATAGAGGGATTGCATTTCATTATATAGTCTGCGACCTTCATCATAGTTTTCACGAGTAATAGCATCGTAAGCTTTTTTTCCGAGTTCATGTATCTTCTTATGAGTTTCGCTAAGTTTTTTCCAAATAGGTTTTGCTTCTTCTTCATATGGTTCAAATACTGGATGTATTCTTCCGAATGAACTCTTCTCCGCGTCAAGTTCCATTGGAAGCAATTCACCAGTTTCTAGCATAGTACCAAATTTTTGAACCCACTTTCCTACTTCACTCTTAATCCATGTGATGTACAAAACTTTTGTACGGTCATCTCTACGGAATGCTGGATATTTGTCCAATGTGTGAACCGTATGTATTGCCTTATTTAATTCATCCTGTAAATTGTAGAAAGGCTGAATCGTGGTACTTACCTGTTCTGCCACACCGCCCATTTGTTCTGTGGTTCCAGAAAGTTGTTCACACTGTTCTGATACTTCCACAGTTTGATTACCAAGTTCTATCATGGAGCTGCTAATTTCCTGACTAACTGCTGCAAGGGAAGTTACGTTTGAAGCAATCTGTTTCATATCCACCATATTTGCTTCGTTAATGTCCCAGATAGTATTTATCTTTTCAGACATGCTATTCAAAGAGCTTACAGTATCTGTTGCACTCTTTGTAGATTTTTCTGAGGCGATACGAATATTCTCAAGGAATGTCGCCATAGTACCTGTCATCTGTTGTGTCTCTTCTGCAAGTTTACGAATTTCTTCTGCAACTACTGCGAATCCACGTCCCGCCTCACCAGCTCTAGCCGCTTCGATAGATGCGTTCAATGCTAAGAGATTTGTCTGATCTGAAATCGCATTAATTCCAGCAATAACCTCGTTCATCTGGTTTACCACTTCGAGAAGCTCGTTCATATCTGCTTCTGTCTGTTTTGAGATAGTCATTGTATCTTCTGACAGTTCTTTAATATTATTTAGCTCATTTTGGCCTTCTTCTATTTTTTCATATACTCTATCACTATTAGTTGCAGTCTCTGTAATCGTATTGGTAAGCTGCTCCTGTTGTTCTCGTACTTCTTCCGCAACATCAGATGTATTCTTAGCAACTTCTAAAATAATCTGTGTTGCATTATTTACATCATTTGCCATCCCTGTTAATTTTCCCATATGACCATTAACCTGCAAATCAAGGCCGTTGGTATACAATAGAGATGATAAATTTTTCTTAAAAAGATCTTCTACACTATCGTGTGCGTCTGTTAAACATTCGTATACTTTCTGTAATTCAGGTGAACCCTTTGCGTAATCTACTTCCTGATAATTTACCAATGAAGCAATTAAATCATTGTCCACTTTCTTCTTTATAAGCCCCATATTTTCCTCCTATGTAAAAACATAATACCCATACTATTATGTTATCACACTGCATATTCTTATGCAAATTATATTTAAACAAGACTTACCCTAATTAAGTTGATACTTTTTTGATTTAAAACCAAACCCAAGTATGTTTCTTCAAAAGTAAGAAACGAGGCATATGTATATACATATGCCTCGTTTCGTAGTATTTAGATAAAACTACTTGGTTTCTAAATCAAATCCAAAGTATCTTACTGCATTGTTGTATGCAAGACCTTTTGCAATCTTTTCTAATGCTTTTTCATCGTTTGGATATTCGCCGTTTTCTACCCATCCACCGATAAGTTCACAAGCGATACGACGGAAATATTCATGTCTTGTGTATGATAAGAAGCTACGAGAGTCTGTTAACATACCAATGAAGTTTCCAAGCAATCCAAGGTTTGCAAGAGATACCATCTGGTCGATCATACCCTGTTTGTTGTCATTGAACCACCATGCAGAACCCTGCTGGATTTTGCCTACACAAGAAGAATCCTGGAAGCATCCGAGGATTGTTCCGATTGCAGCGTTGTCGATTGGGTTTAATGAGTAAAGAATAGTCTTTGGTAACTGTTCTGTTTCTGCTAACGCATTTAAGAAATCAGCCATTTCTGATGATGGTGTGTAGTTTGAGATACAATCGATACCTGCATCTGGTCCGAGCTTACGGAAGATGCTCTGGTTGTTATCACGTTTTACGCCATAGTGAAGCTGCATTACCCAATTTTTCTTGTGGTATTCTTTTCCGAGTTCTACCATGAAAGCTGTTTCGAATTTCTTAACTTCTACTTTAGAAACAAGTTCGCCTGCAAGACGTTTTGCAACGATAGCTTCTACTTCTTCAGCTGTAGCTGGTTCGTACATTACATAATCCAAGCTGTGGTCAGAGATTGTACATCCGTTTTCATTGAAGTAGTCAAGGCGTACTCTTAAAGCTTCAATTAATGTAGCAAATGAGTTTACTGTTACACCAGAAACTTCTGATAATTTTGCGCAGTAATCAACGAAACCTGGTTTGTTGATACCCATAGCTTTTTCTGGTCTCCAAGCTGGAACAACCTGTACATCAAATGTTTCATCAGCTTTTATTTTCTGATGCCATTCAAGTGTATCTACTGGATCGTCTGTTGTACAAACTAATGTAACGTTTGACATTTTGATAAGACCACGAGCAGAATATTCTGGCTGCTGTAATTTTTCATTACAGATGTTCCATACTTCTTCTGCTGTTTCACCACATAGATGTCCTTCATATCCGAAGTATCTCTGAAGTTCTAAGTGACTCCAGTGATATAATGGGTTTCCGATAGCCATTTCAAGAGTTTCAGCCCATTTCTGGAATTTTTCTCTATCAGTAGCATCACCTGTGATGTATCTTTCTTCTACACCGTTTGAACGCATCTGACGCCATTTATAATGGTCAGCACCAAGCCAAACCTGTGTAATGTTTTCAAATTTTCTGTCTTCGTAGATTTCCTGTGGGTTGATATGGCAGTGATAGTCCAAAACTGGTGTTACAGTTGGAGCTGCGTAATCATGATACAGATGTTTTGCTGTATCAGTTGTTAAAAGGAAATCTTTGTCCATAAATTTTTTCATTGTAATCGTCCCCATTCTTTCATTAAATGTGATTTTATATTGAAACTACCTAACGTTTCATTTCGCTCACATAACCACCCTTGTGATTATGATCCGCGATAATATTATCAATTTCTTCCTTATCCATTGATGGCATATCACCAGGAATCGTATTCTTTCCCGCACTACGGGCATTACCATATGCTAACGCTTTCTGACAATCCATATCTGAAGATAATAATCCGTAAAGAACACCTGCACAATACTGATCACCACTACCAATACGGTCAATAATCTCAATATTTCTATATGGTTCTTCTTCGTAATACTTATCTTCTTTTGCATTATAGATTACAGAACCAAAGCTATGCTGTTTTGGACTATGTACAGTTCTTTGTGTTGCTGCAACAATAGATATTGGATAGTCTTTCGTGAAGCTCTTTAAGATTTCTCTTACATCGCCAGTTTTTCCAAATGTAAGCTTTGCTGTATCTTCTGAACAGAAGAAAATATCTACATATGGCAAAATTCCTTCGATACATTCTTTCGCTTCTTCACCAGTCCAAAGATTTCCACGGAAATTTACGTCAAACGAAATAAGTGCGCCATGTTCTTTAAATTTCTTAATCATCTGTATTGTCGTTTCACGACTCTCTGGACTAAGCGCCAATGTAATACCTGATGTATGGAAACATCTTGTATTTTCATACATATCTTCTGGAAAATCTTCTATTTTCATGGTAGTAATTGAAGAGCCAGCTCTATCATAAACTACCTGTGGTTTTCTTGGGAAAGCTCCCATTTCATAGTAGTACACTCCTAAACGAGCATTTTTACTATGATCATATACTAAATAGTCATCGCTGACACCATTGAAACGAACCTTGTTTCTTACAAAATCACCCAATGCAGAATCTGGAATCCTTGAAATCACACCAGTACGAAGTCCTGTAAGTGAAACACCACAAGCTACGTTCATTTCTGCACCACCAATGTGTTTTTCAAACATTTTGCATTTCGCAATTCGTTCGTTGTTCTGAGGTGAAAGACGAAGCATAATTTCCCCAAGTGTTAATAAGTCAAACTTCTTGTCCATACCTTATTCTCCCTATCCCTTATAAGGATAATTATAAAACGTAATATAGGCTGTCGGAGAAAATGTGATAACGAGTCCTCATATAACATAGAAAAGCCGACGTTTGCCTAGCATCCAGGAAAAGGTCCGGCGAACCTTTTCTCGGTGGAACATGGAGGCGTTCTATGATTATATGAGGGCTCGCTCTCGCAAACCCTCATTCGACAGCCTATAATTAATTTTATGATTAGCCTCTCATTTCTTTAACGATTGCTGCTGCTTCAGCTGTTAATTCTTTAATCTTTTCGAAATCACCAGCTTTAATTAAATCACCAGAGCACATCCAGCTACCACCACAAGCGATAATTCTGTCATATGCTAAGTAATCTCTAACATTTGATGGGCTGATTCCGCCTGTTGGCATGAATTTAAGGCTTACATATGGAGCTGCAAGAGCTTTGATCATCTTAAGTCCGCCTGCTGGTTCTGCTGGGAAGAACTTAACTACTTCTAAGCCGTTTTCGATACCCTGTTCCATATCAGAAGCGTTAGCTGTACCTGGAGTAATGCAAATTCCTTTTTCTACACAGTATTTAACGATTCTTGGGTTTAAGCCTGGGCTTACGATGAATTCAGCACCAGCTGCTACTGCACGGTCAACCTGTTCAGTTGTAATAACTGTACCAGCACCAAGTAACATATCTGGGAATTTTTCTTTCATGATGCGGATTGATTCTTCAGCTGCATCTGTACGGAATGTAACTTCTGCACATGGAAGTCCACCTTCGATAAGAGCTTTTGCTAATGGTTCAGCATCTTTTACATCGTTGATAACTACTACTGGGATAATACCAGTTTTCTGGATTTTCTCTAATACTGGATTCATAATATATACCTCTCCTTTTAAATATTAAACATATTTTTTAAGTGTTTCTCTTACTGCGCCAGGACCAGCGATTAATTCTGTGAAGTACTGAACTGTTAAATCAGCAAGTCCTACTTCGTAAAGGTCTACACCAAAGATAGCTTTGTTTGTAAGTAATGGTTTGATTGTTTCTTCAACGTCTGTATCACCAAGTTTGATACCAGCAACGATTGGACAAACTGTATCAAGTAATGGATCTGGGCTAAGTTCGAAAGCTGCACCATTGTCATCGATAGCCATTAAGTATCTCATCCATCCAGCAAATACCATAGGGATTAATTTTAATTCGCCAAGGTCTCTACCGTCTTTGATGTAGTTCTTAATTGTTTCACCGAAACGGATTGCAAGTTTCTGAGATGTGTCAGTTGCAATACGCTGTGGTGTATCTGGCATGAATGGGTTTGGAATACGTACGTTAAGTACTGTATCGATAAATTCTTTTGGATCAAGGATGCCAGGGTTAACTACTACTGGAAGTCCTTCTACGTATCCAACACGTTCTACAAGTTTCTTAAGTTCTTCATCTTTCATTTCTTCTGAAATCTTTTCGTATCCAAGTAAGCAACCAAATACAGCAAGTGTTGTATGAAGAGGGTTAAGACATGTACAAACTTTCATTCTTTCTACTTTGTCTACTGTTTCTCTTTCTGTGAAGATAAATACATCTTCTAATTCTGCTGGACGTCCGTTAGGGAACCAGTCTTCAATTACAAGGTATTCTGTTTCTTCAGCGTTAACGAATGGTGCAACGTATGTGTTCTTAGAAGTAATAACTGGTTCAAGACCTGTAATATCATCTTCGTTAAGAATAGCTTCTACAGAAGCATCTGGTCTTGGTGTAATCTTGTCGATCATTGACCATGGGAATGCAACTTTATTTCTATCGTTAATGTAATCAACGAATCCCTGATCTACTAAGCCGTTTTTAGCCCAGCCTTCAGCAAATGCGTTGATAGCTGCATATAATTTGTCACCATTGTGTGAGCAGTTGTCCATAGAAACCATAGAAACTGGTGCAGCACCATTCTGGTAACGTGTTACTAATAAAGAAGCAACTTTACCAATGTAGCTAGCTGGTTTTGCAGGGCCGTTTGCCATATCAGCTACTACTGCTGGAAGCATTTCGCCTTTACCATCTACAAGGCTGTAACCTTTTTCTGTGATTGTGAATGAACACATCTGTAAAGAATCTTTACAGAAGATTTCTTTTAATCTTGCGTATTCAGCGTCGTCTTCTGAATCAAGTACACATGATTCAACAACAGCACCTACTACTGTTTTTTCGATTGTACCGTTTGCTTTTAATGTAACGAGGATTGTGTAATCATCGTGTGGACGGTTCATTTTCTGTACGATTTCATAGTCGAAACCTTCAGCAACGATAAGACCTCTGTCCATTTTGCCACTGTTTAAGATTTTCTGCATATCATTTGCCTGGAATGCACGGAAGATATTTCCTGCACCAAAGTGAATCCAGAATGGATTTTCTTTTGTAGCAGCTGTTACTGCTTCTCTGTCAAACTGTGGAAGCTGATATCCTTTTGCTTCCCACTCTGCACGGTTCTGTAAACCAACATTACTTAATTCCATAGTAATAACGATCTCCTTTCGTTTTCACATATTATTCGTGTTAACTAATATTATATAGCTTTTCCAACAAAAGAGCAAGAAATTTTGTCTGATTATACCCCCTAATTTATGGGATTTTTTGCATAATTTGCATAAGAAAAAATAGCCTTGTGGTCAATTCCGTTTTTAACCACAAAATAAGGGACATCGACCTGCGATGTCCCTCGAAAATCTGTCATTATTTACATGGAATAAGTTTTTCTTTGCCACCCATATATGGACGAAGTGCAACTGGAATATTTACGCTTCCATCTGCATTTAAGTTATTCTCAAGGAATGCAATAAGCATACGTGGAGGAGCAACTACTGTGTTGTTTAATGTGTGAGCAAAGTATTTGTTGTTATCTTTGTCTTTTACACGGATTTTAAGTCTTCTAGCCTGAGCATCACCTAAGTTTGAACAGCTACCTACTTCGAAGTATTTCTTCTGACGTGGGCTCCATGCTTCTACGTCGCATGATTTTACCTTAAGGTCTGCAAGGTCACCAGAACAACATTCAAGTGTACGTACTGGGATATCTAAGCTGCGGAATAAATCCACTGTATTTTTCCATAATACATCATAGTATTTTGGTGATTCTTCTGGTTTACAAACTACGATCATTTCCTGTTTTTCAAACTGGTGGATACGATATACACCACGTTCTTCGATACCATGAGCACCTTTTTCTTTACGGAAACATGGTGAGTAGCTTGTAAGTGTCTGTGGTAAAGTTTCTTCATCGTTTAAAGTATCGATGAATTTACCAATCATAGAGTGTTCTGATGTACCGATAAGGTAAAGATCTTCACCTTCAATTTTGTACATCATAGCATCCATTTCTTCAAAGCTCATAACACCAGTAACTACGTTAGAACGAATCATAAAAGGTGGAATGCAGTATGTGAATCCACGGTCAATCATGAAATCTCTAGCGTAAGAGATAACAGCTGAGTGAAGTCTAGCAATATCTCCCATAAGGTAATAGAAACCGTTACCAGCTACTTTACCTGCAGCTTCCATATCGATACCATTGAATTTTTCCATAATTTCTGTATGGTATGGAATATCGAATTCTGGAACTACTGGTTCACCAAACTTTTCGATTTCTACGTTACAGCTATCGTCTGGACCGATAGGTACAGAAGGATCAATGATGTTTGGAATTGTCATCATAATCTTTGTAACTTTTTCGCTTAATTCTTTTTCAAGTACTTCAAGTTCAGCAAGACGAGCTGCATTTGCACTAACCTGTGCCTTTACTGCTTCTGCTTCTTCTTTCTTGCCCTGACTCATTAACATACCGATTTCTTTCGAAAGTTTATTTCTACTAGCACGGATATCATCAGCTTCCTGCTGAGTTTTTCTAGCCTGTTCATCTAATTCAATTACTTCGTCTACTAATGGAAGTTTGTGTTCCTGAAATTTCTTACGAATATTTTCTTTTACTACTTCAGGATTTTCTCTTAAAAATTTAATATCGATCATATTGCCTCCAAGTTATTTATAATCATTATCTGCTATTGTACTATTTTGTATGCCAAAAATCAAGAAAGAGCATGATTTTATTGGCATTTTTTGCTATTAAAATTAGATTCTTTACTTCAGAAAACAAACCGCTGCAATTAACTCTGCCATAACAATTACTGGCACTCCATATTTAAAATACCAATGCTTTGTTTTATGGTGAAATATTTCCATGCCAAGCCAAACTCCAACACCTCCACCTAAAAGTGCAATCCCAAACAATGTCTTTTCTGGAATACGCCATGCGCCTACTTTTGCCTTAGCCTTGTCCACTCCCATTGCAGCAAAACCAACTATACTCGCCACCAACATATATATCAAAATTATTTTTAAATCACCACTCATAATGACTCCTTAATCTCTGCAAAGTCTACTATACATTCACCATTCCATATTCCAACAGGAACTTGGTTTTCAAATGTATAAAAATGTATATCTGCATCATTCTCGTCTTCCATACTAAATTCGTATACGACAACTGTTTCTTTTTTCGGATCAACAATCCAGTATTCTCTCACGCCAGCATTTGCGTACTTACTCGCTTTAATCGTCATATCTTTTTTTCGAGTGCTTGGAGATAACACCTCCACAACAAGATCTGGAGCACCATCCAAATACTGTTTTGTTAAATTATCTTTTTCACACACCACTGTAATATCAGGTCCCACAATTGTTTTATCATCGCGATCTAATCGAACATCGATTCCCGCACCGAATATTTCACATTTCCCCTTCTTCTTTTTCACATATGACTTAAAAGCAAAATCTATCTCACCGACAATGCGCTGATGATTTATATTAGGTGATGACATATTATAAATTACACCATCTATCAGCTCAATTTTCTCATCTTCTGGCCAATTATAATAATCCTCCATTGTATATTCGCCTTGCTTATTTAATGAGCTGCTTCCATAAACATATGCTCGCTCACTCACCCTTGTTGGCGCATCCTTCAATAATACCTTTTCAATTGCCAGTAAAGTATCATAACGCGGCGACTGTGTCACACCACTAAAAACCTTTTGCACTGTACTAAGAGGCACCCCTGACATCTGAGCAATCTGTTCATACGAATATCCGCTTTCTTTCTTTTTTTCCTTCATCTCTGATAATGTCATATATTTTCCTCCTCCTTAGTCTTCCAAATCATTTACTCTTAATTTTAAGATATCCATTTCCTTTCCATTTGTCAATATTCTTTCCATTTTATTTCCATATTATAGCAATCTTCCCAAACAAGCACTCCCTATAAGCAACATCCCAATCATTAAAAATCGAGACGATATCACAAATGGATTCTGCACCACAAAAATTGAGATTAAAATCATAAAAAACAAAAAGATGCCACCGACACCTATCCCGTCCAGCATCTTCTGTCCTATACTATACTCTTCCCTATCGCATGCTTTGTTCTTTAAAAAATGTTGCACATATCCCCCAATAAACCCTGCCAAAATATATGTCACAGTAATTCCCATTAACGCCTTATCCGCCTGCCACTTATACATGTATGTAAGGACACTTAATACAAGCAAACAAATTACTGACACCAATGTCATAACCAATACCGACAACATCCACTTCCCTATTCTTTTCATAACGCACCTCCATATAGGACATTTTATGAAAATTGGAGGAAATCTATGTATTGAATTACTTGCTTTGCATCCCTACACAACCCTCCCCCCTACAAGTGACGTATCCCATTCCTTTCAAAGTTAACAACTGCAAGTTTAAATTAAATATTTTCCATAAACTAAGAAAAGAGGCTTGTATATATTTAAAATTGGACCTTTAGCGGTAGTCGTTACTTAATGAGTGGTGATTGTTAAATCATCACGAATTTAGTAACGCGACGTCACCGCTAAGAGCGAGAGCGTGTCCAAACTTTAAATATATACAAGCCTCTTTTCGTAGTATTTAGATAAATTAATTATAACTCACAATTGTTAACTGTTCTTGGGAATGGGATTACGTCACGGATATTGCTCATACCTGTTAAGTACATTACGCAACGTTCAAAACCAAGACCAAATCCTGCATGTCTAGCAGAACCATATTTACGAAGGTCAAGGTAGAATCCGTAGTCTTCTTCATTAAGTCCCATTTCCTGAATTCTAGCAAGAAGTTTATCATAGTCATCTTCACGCTGAGAACCACCGATGATTTCACCGATACCAGGTACAAGACAGTCTACTGCTGCTACTGTTTTTCCATCTTCGTTGAGTTTCATGTAGAAGGCTTTGATATCCTTTGGATAATCTGTAACGAATACTGGACGTTTAAAGATAACTTCTGTTAAATATCTTTCATGTTCTGTCTGTAAATCGCATCCCCAAGATACCTTGTAATCAAAGTTGTCGTTGTTCTTTGAAAGGATATCGATTGCTTCTGTATAAGTTACACGAGCAAAATCATTGCTTACTACGTTTTCAAGACGATCTAATAAACCTTTGTCTACGAAGTTGTTGAAGAATGCCATTTCTTCTGGAGCATTTTCAAGCACATAATTAATAACATATTTTAACATACTTTCTGCAAGCATCATGTTGTCTTCTAAATCAGCAAATGCGATTTCTGGTTCAATCATCCAGAATTCAGCCGCATGTCTCTGTGTATTAGAGTTTTCTGCACGGAAGGTTGGTCCAAAGGTGTAGATATTCTTGAACGCCATCGCATAAGTTTCACCATTTAACTGTCCAGAAACAGTAAGGTTGGTTGGCTTGTTGAAGAAGTCCTGTGAGAAATCTACTTTGCCATCTTCTGTCATAGGCACATTGTTTAAATCAAGTGTAGTTACCTGGAACATTTCTCCAGCACCTTCACAGTCACTGCCTGTAATAAGTGGAGTGTTTACATATACAAAATCTCTTTCCTGGAAGAATTTGTGGATTGCATATGCGCATAATGAACGCACACGGAATACAGCTTCAAATGTGTTTGTTCTTGCTCTTAAATGAGAAATTGTTCTAAGGTATTCAAATGTGTGGCGTTTTTTCTGAAGTGGATAGTCTGGTGTAGAAGCACCTTCTACTGTTACTTCAGCTGCCTGAATTTCAAATGGCTGTTTTGCTTCTGGTGTAGGTACAAGCTGACCTTTTACGATAAGAGCAGCACCTACATTTGTTTTTTCGATTTCTGCAAAGTTAGAAAGACCATCTGAATATACCACCTGGATAGGTTCAAAGAATGTACCATCGTTGATTACAAGGAAACCAAAGTTTTTAGAACTACGATTGCTACGTACCCAACCTCCGATAGTTACTTCTGTGTTTTCATATTTTTTCTGGTCGCGGAATATATCCCTAATGTTTACTAATTCCATTTTCAAATTCTCCTTTACGTCTTTATTCTGCACTTAAGGCATTGTAGTTTTCGATTAAATATTCTCTAACCGCAGCCTGATTTTTCATATATACTTCACCAGCTTCTGCATCACCTGCACCAGCATATTTGTAAATGCTTTCTTCATCTGGGAAATAAGCACTGTTTACGGAAATGATATTCTGAAGATATGCATTGTGAGCTTCCTCATCCAACTCTAAGCTTCCGTTTTCCACCATAGCTTCAAATACCAACTCTGCCTTAATCTGTGCTTTTAATGCTTCTGCCCACTCTGCTCTTGCAGCATCAATTGTAATACCTACATAATACGCCAAATAATCTTCAATTGTCATTCCCTGACAATACATGTATTCAAAATATGCTTCATAACTTTCCAAACGAGCATTCAAATAACTTTCTGGAATATCAAACTGGCTCTTTTCAATCAAATAATCGATTGTAAAATTGTAAGCCAATTCCTCTTTGACAAATGCAATAAATTCATCTACCGTTGACACCTCATATGTTTTTGAAAGATGCTCTACCACGTATTCGTCTGTAATATTTTCTGGTGTAACCACAACGTAAATTTCATGTACTGTAAATTCAAATGTAGTTAACTTACCAGCCAAATCTGTGTTGGAATATGCCTCTGGGAATGTTACTTCACTGCTGGTTTTTTCACCAATTTTTGCACCAATAAGTCCATCTGTAAAGCCATCAATGTATCCACCTGTGGAAGTACCCGATGCAGTATTGATGCCACAGTTGTTAGAAACATCAATCCACTGGTTTGTAGCAGCACCACCACTGAATGCTACTCCATCTAAATATCCTGTATAATCTACTTTTACAATGTCACCAGCCTGTACTGTATCTCTATCCGTAACCTTCATAATACCTGCGCCTGCATTATAAAGCACATTGCTAAAGTACGCATTAATATATTCATCTGTAATTTCATAATCACCTGAAAGCACCACAGATAAGTCATCATAAGAAGCCAATTCAACAATGGATGGCTGCCCGATTGTCTGTGCATTTCCTGCTTCAGTATTTTCTGCATTTGACTCTCCACATGCACATACAGATAACGCAACTGCTGCACAAAGTAAAAGTGCTAAAAATCTCTTTTTCATAAATATTACTCTCCTATATTGCTTAGTAATTTTAAGAACTGATAAATGATACCATATTTCTTGCAAAAACACAAATTATTTGCTAAAATGTTCGTTAGCGATATTAAAGGAGGGAAAATCATGCCACAAATCAGTACAGGCACTATTGTGACAATCGTTATCATACTTGTATTAATCGCAATTATGGTTGCATTATATTTCATGGGCAAAAAGGCTCAGACCAAAAAGGAAGAACAGGATGCACAGATGGCTGCTGTTGCACAGACAGTATCCATGTTGATTATTGATAAGAAAAAACTTCGTATAAAAGATTCGGGTCTTCCACAGGCAGTAATCGATCAGACACCTAAATACATGCGCTTAACAAAACTTCCAGTTGTAAAAGCTAAAGTAGGTCCAAAGGTTATGACTTTAATTGCTGACGAAGCTATTTTCGCAGACATCCCTGTAAAGAAAGAAGTAAAAGCTACTGTAAGCGGTATATACATTACAGGAATTCGTGGTCTTCGTGGTCCAATCGAAAAAGCAGCTGGTAAAAAGAGCTGGCGTGCAAAAATGACTGAAAAATACAATCAGTTAAACGCAGAAGTTCAGGCTGAAAAAAATAACAAAAAGAAAAAATAAGAACACAAAAGGGCAGTCAAAACGAACTGCCCTTTTTCTTATCTACACCAACTTAAATTCGCCAACTCCCTTAGAACGAACCGTAATTTTAATATCACAATCTGCTGCAAACTGCTGATTGATTTCCAATGCATAATCTACAGAAATCTTCATTTCATCTTCTGTCTCTTCAATCTGCACCTTCTTTGTATCAATCCCCATATCCAGACAACCATAAGGTGTATAGTAATGTGTAATATTTTTTTGTTTTTCTTCAAACAACATATGCACATTTACCACACCATTTTTCGTAAGTTCTACACTACCAGGCGCTATTTTGATACGATTCTTGGTAGTCTTAGTTTCACCCTCCATGACTTCCTCATAAAGAATATAGTGTTTTTCATTTTTATAAAAATACTCACCTGTAGTAATCATTTCAATTGGTTCCCCATCTGTTTCTGGACCATTTTGTAAACCACAGATTGTAATAATTACTTCTTTTGTCATTGATTTCTCCTTCGTTACATATTCCTTAAGTGCTCACATTATAACTTTAATCTGTAAAATATTCAAGAAATTTAAAGCGTAGCTCTACTTTTCCCGAATCAAAAACACTAGCATATTCCCAGGGATTTAAAACTTCTCTCAAAGCCTCATCCGCTTCCTCTTCTATCACTTCAAATACGCTCCCCTTAAAACACATATTAGGATACAGCACACACCACCAGTTTTGACCTTCTCCTTCCCCTATAACGATTTGTAATGCCTCATAGTCTCCCTCTGGAAACACATAAGAGCCATATCTTTTTTCGGGAAATTCTGTTTTTGTAATACGTGCAGTCACCTCATAATCATATCCATGCTCCGCCAACGTTTCTTTTGCAATTTCCACAACTGGTTCAATATTTCTTCCAACAATCTGCTTTGTCTCTTCCAGACTTTCTGCATCTTCTAAAAGCGGTTGCAAATAAACTCCCACTGCATCTCGCACCTCTTCTTTTACAGCCTGATCCTCTCTACTGTCACTATTTGCAAGCACATGAAATCGAAGTATCTTTGTAGCAATGGAAGGTTGAAAAAAATCACTTCCAAAAACCATCCCAAAAAGATATATCCCCAAAACAACTATAACACAAAAAATCAACATTCGTCTTTTCATCATTTTGCTCCCAACAAATTTATTTATTCGGAGTCTAACCATGTTTTTCCAATTCTATTCATATCCATGTTTTATTTATCATTTTCCACTGGATAATATCCCTCCCATTCCACATAGTTCTCTTCTACCTTCAAAAAAGGAAGGTATATAACCATTTTCTCATTTTCTTTTTCATCCATTAAATCGCCCAAGGTCATCATATACCCCTTGTTTAATTCATGATTATCCAGATATGCTTCCAAATATGTGCCAATATCCTGCGGTAGATTTTCTTCCATTTCCATAAGGGCTTCCACGTCACTTACCACACATACGTAGGTATTTCTAGGAAAATCCTCTGTTTGGGCAAGAACATCCAACATTTCCATATACGCCGACTTTTCGTCTAAAAAGGACTCTTCCATCACTAATACTTTCAAATGATTATAATCAGCATCTTGATTCAAATGACTCTCATATACCAGTTTGCTTTCTTCAAAACTTTTCTCTTTTACTATAGGCACCTGTATCTCCTTAAGCTGAGAATCCTTTTGCCCCGAACTTCCAACTCTTGGAAATCCCATTCCATACAAAACCTCCCCATCCGCATACCCCACTGCCACCACTTGTGGAAAACAACGTTCTTCCAGCTCTGCTCCACTACAGCCTATTAAAAGGCAAAGAAGCAGACAAACACCAAGTCTTTTTTTCATCCTTTTTTCCTCCTAAGCAACAAAAGTACGCCAGGTGCTATCACCACAAATGGAACCGCCAAATAAGCATAATATGCAAAAAATGAGTACACATAATCAGCATTCAAATGCAAACCATAAGCCACTATCCATACACCAAGAGCTGGAAAAATCACCTTCCACATAGAGCCTCTTTCTTCCTCTTTTTTTCCACCCGTCAATTCCTGTAGCAGTTTTACGCCATAATGAAGATGCAAATTTAAAAGTGCATATAAAGTAAAGAACCAAACCGCCAACATCAGCGCATCCATTCGCTTTAAAAAATTCCCTTTAAACTGGATGGTACTCATAAGTGTAACCACTGGAAAACGCATTGTAGACAAAGCCTGCTCTCCGAAATTGGCAACCAGTAAGAAATAACTACCTAATAGAATAATCCCAGACAAAAAGATAGCTGACGCTACCGTTTTTACAATATTTCTTCCATAATTTTTTTCCTTTTCTCCAATCAAAAACAAGGAGAAAAACAATGGTGTCAAGAAGAGAAACACCAGGAACGCCCCTCTCAGCAAATCCCCTGTCTCAAAGGAAAACAGGTTTTCTATATACAATACTTCAAAATCTTTTATAGAAAGCAACATCATAATTACATAAGGAATCAATACAAACCAAAATAACACCTCGTAC
Organism: Agathobacter sp.; assembly: GCA_045544235.1. Classification (GTDB taxonomy): domain Bacteria; phylum Bacillota; class Clostridia; order Lachnospirales; family Lachnospiraceae; genus Roseburia. The sequence continues at coordinate 25,506 of JAZPYQ010000015.1, forward strand.
ACTCTCGCCCTACTCTCTATTCCTCCACTGACAGCATAGGCAGATACTACTACTATAAGTAATAAAATAATCTCATAGGCACTATCCTTCACCAGACTGTACTGCATAAGATTTGCAAACACATATCCGCAAAATCCCCCCGTAACAATACTGTGAAACATTACTAACCCCAAAAACAATTTTTCCGTCCAGGCCCAACTTTCCGTTTTCAAATAGGAACTCAAATCTGTCCCCATTTTCTTCATAATCCATCCCAAATAAAACAAGTACAAAAAACCTGCACCTGTCCCAAGTAAGATTGCAAATATGCCATTTATGCCACATATGCTTGCCAAATAAGGTGGAAGCAAAAGAGTTGCAATCCCCATCAAATCAAACACATATAAACGAAACGTCTGTCTACTTGATATTTTCCCATTGTTTACATACATATTATTTTTCTTTCTTTTTTAGTTTTGTTCTTTCGTTTGGATTTGCATATATAGGCCTTTTCCATAACATACGAAGTGGAAAACGAACAATTCCATCCTTTTCATCTTCATATCCATTTAACTGGGCCCCCACATAAGGTGTCAGATATGGCGTGTTGAAACTTTTGAGACTCGCCATGTGTATTAACACCAAAAATAAGCCAATCAAAAATCCAAAAAAGCCTAACCAGGCTGCCAATCCTATCAATAGAAATTTTAAAATACGGAAGGAAAATGCAAATTCCTCATTAGGAATCGTAAAAGAGCAAAGAGCTGTAAACGCTACCACAATAACTACAATCGGACTTACTAAATTCGCTTCTACTGCTGACTGCCCAATAATTAATCCTCCTACAATTCCAATTGCATTTCCCATAGAACCTGGCAATCTCACTCCCGCTTCCCTTAACAACTCAAAAGACAACTCCATCAAAATCACTTCTAGCACCGCAGGAAAAGGCACCCCTATCCTTGCCTCCCAAAAAGAAAGCAGTAAGGGGGTAGGTAATATCTGTGTATGAAAGTTAGTTACCGCCAGATACAAACCGGGTAATGCTAATGCGAAAAAAGCAGAAGCATATCTAATTAAACGAGCAAAAGTTGCCATATAAAATCGATTGTAATAATCATCGGTCGTCTTTAAAAAGGAATTCACATCTGCCGGCAAAAGCAGTGCAACTGGAGAATTATCCACCAGCACCACAACTTTTCCCTCTAAAACAGACATGGCAGCTCTATCCGGACGTCGTGTTGTCTGAAATTGCGGAAAAGGGGAATACCATTTTTCCTCTGCCAATTGCTCCATGACTCCGCTATCCATCACTCCATCAATATCATATTCTGTAAGACGCCTATTGGTCTCCTTTACTAGTTCCGGATCTGCCAAATCTTCTATATACACAATTGCCACATTCGTAAACGAACGCACGCCTACTTGAAACTCTTTTACCTTTAATCCTGTATTTCGAATACGTTTTCGAATCAATGCAGTATTGGCTTTTTCCGATTCCGTAAAACTTTCATTAGAACCACGCACCACTTTTTCTTCATCCGACTCACTTACCCCCATTTTGGGATAACCTTTATCTGGGATTTTTAAAGCACCCGCGAAGCCTTGCACAAACACCACTGCATCCCCAATTAAAATCCCACGAATGGCCTCTTCCATGTATTGATAAGGTTTTGCATCTGATAGTCCATAGGTATTTTCCTCTAACGCCTTATGCACTTCTGCCTCTGGTATACTTTGCAAATAGGTAATCAGACGACCAAACGCATTTAACATATCATTGCCTACGTTTACTTCGATATAGCAAATAAAACAGGAAATCTCCTGATTTATACCTATGTTCATCTGACGAAATTTCAAATCATCACAACCTGCAAAAGCTTTGCGAATACTTTTTTCACTTTCTTCTATATCCCCTGTGATAGGACGCTTTTTTTCGTTTATATCCATGTCTCCTCCAAAATAAAAAGAACACCGTAGATTCTCTACGATGTTCTTAGTATGTGTATTTTGTATTCTTTTATCCTTGTTTTACAATAACTTCCTTTACAGCTATTGCCTGATTTTCTACATGTTCACGAATAGACAATGTTGCCTCTTGTAAATTACGATCCACCAACGACTGATATATCGCATTATGCTCCTTAATCAAGATCGGATAATTCTCCACCTTTTTCAAGTATTCCACACGATAACGATAAATCTGCTCACGAAGATTATTCAACATATTCACAAGTTTTGGATTTCCAGTTGCTTCATAAATAACATCATGGAATCCCATATCCGCTTCCGCTATGGTCTTTACATTTTCTGACTTCAGAGAGACTTCAAAATTCTTTTTCGCTGTTTCAAGACGCTTTAACTGATCTTCTGTAATACGCTGACACGCTAACTGACATGCCAACTCATCCAATGCAGCACGGATTTCCAAAACATCTTCCATCCCTTTTAGCGTCATTTTAGCTACCTCTGCCCCTTTTCTAGGCATAGTAACTGCAAGACCTTCCTGTTCTAACATGCGGATTGCCTCACGAATAGGAGTACGACTAACCCCAAGCTGAGATGCAAGCTGCAGCTCCATCAATCGTTCTCCTGGTTTTAATTCACCTCTTAAAATTGCCTCACGGAGTGTGTTAAACACTACATCTCGAAGAGGAAGATATGCATTCATATTCAACTTCAAATCTTCTGTCATATTTTCACCTGCTTAATTTCTTCGATTGTTATAGATACTTGTTACATATATCTGTTTTGCCAGCCCTGCTTCAACCATATCATCATAAGCCTTTCTGGCAGTGTCTTCATCTTCAAATAAACCAAATACGGTAGGACCACTTCCACTCATCATAGAGTTGATAGCCCCCGACTTCATCATCTGCTCTTTAATCTGCGCAATCACTGGGTATTCCGGAATCGTTACAGACTCTAATACATTTCCCATATGTCCTGCGATTGCATGCAAATCTTTTTCCTTGATATCCTCTACCAATTGGTCGATATCTGGATGAATTGTATTTTCATCCAATTTCAAATTCTCATATACAAATTTTGTAGATACAGAAATTGGTGGCTTTGCGATAAGCACTGGGCATTTTACCATAGGTGGCAAGCTTGTAAGTTCTTCTCCAATACCTTCCGCCAAAGCAGTGCCTCTCATCAAACAATATGGAACATCTGCCCCAATTTTTACGCCTCTATCCATCAGTTCCTGTCTGGACAATCCCAAATCAAAAATCTGATTCAACCCATATAACATAGCTGCAGCATCAGAGCTTCCTCCTGCCATGCCTGCTGCCACAGGAATACGTTTTTGTAAATTAACAGAAACCCCTTCTTTGATGCCAAACTCATCCATAAGAAGTTTTCCCGCTTTGTACACCAAATTATTCTCATTTGTTGGTACATAAGACAAATTTGACTTAATTGCAATTCCTGATTCTTTTGTCTTTACGATATCCAATTTGTCATAGAGATGGATTGTCTGCATAACCATACGCACTTCGTGATATCCATCTTCTCTTCTTCTTACTACATCCAACCCCAAATTGATTTTTGCTAACGCTTTTAAAGTAATGTTATCCATAAAATCACCCCTGTATTTTGTATACAATATTCATTATACTTGCTTTTTTTATTTTTTTCAACGCACAAAAATAAAATTGTCAGAAAAATTACAAGTATTTTTGAAAAAAGACTTCACAAACTGAAAGATTTGTCCGATACTAGAATTAGAAGAGTATCTGTGTCTACAGATATCATTTGTAACAAATGAGAAATTTAATTTATCCAAGGAGGGATTTATTATGAGTGTACAGTCTATTATGAACAATGTTGCTACAGCAAATGTAAACACTGTAAGCAAAGCAACCGAAAAACCAGCTGAAGAAGTAAAAACTACTGCTGCTGAAAATACTACTTTCGAGGAAACTGCAGTAGTATATGAAAAAACACCAGCACCAGAAAATTCCGTAACAAATAAAAATAGTGGCATTGATCGCGAAGCTATCATTGCTCAGATGAAAGCAGATACAGAAGCACGTATGAACCAGCTCACCAATATTGTAAAAGAAATGATGACTGGTCAGGGAAAAGCATTTTCTCTTGCTACTGGAAATGATGACATTTGGAAATTCCTTGCAAGCGGTGAATATACAGTAACAGAAGCTGCAAAACTCCAGGCTCAGGAAGATATTTCAGAAAATGGATACTGGGGCGTAGAACAGACCTCTGATCGTATCCTTGATTTTGCAAAAGCTCTTTCAGGCGGAGATGTAAGCAAAGCAGATGAACTCTTAGAAGCATTTAAGAAAGGCTACGAAGAAGCAACTGGTGCTTGGGGCAAAGACCTCCCAGACATCTCAAAGAAAACCTACGAAGCTGTAGAAGAAAAATTCGCTGCTTGGAAGAAAGAAGCAGAAACTCCTGCAGAAGAAACAAAAGAAACAGAAGCATAATTAAAACAAATTACGCGCGGAGATAGATTATATATATTTGATAATCTAAATCCGCGCGTCAATTTTTATTTTCAACCTTCAATGGGCGGTAAAGCATGATTTTGAATGCGTTCCGCCCATTTTAATTACATATCCTACCCCATAGTTAATGTATGGGCGGAATGCTATCTGTGCAACCGTTTTACCGCCCGCTTTTTTTGAAAAGCTGGGGGAAAACGCATAAAATAGGAACTCTCCCGCCCATGCATCTGCCTGATGGCATTAAAAAACAATGTTTTTCTTGATATTTTATAAAAGCATGGGCGGGAGCAGCCATAATAATGAGATTTCCGCCCATGTGTAATTAGTTACGAAAATTGACGCGCGGATTTAGACTATATTTAGTCTATAAAACTTCTCCGCGCGTGATTTTTCTCCGATTTAGCCAAGTAAGCTCGCGTTACGGTGCTTTGCACCTTATCCGTCGCTTTACAGCGACTAATCCGCTCGCTATTTGGCGAAACGCCAAACACGTCCAACAAAAAAGAACGATATGCAAGCAAGCTTGCTATCATTCTTTTTTATTGTCCTACTTGGCTAAATCGTTAGTTGTTATTATGGTCGCAGTTTGCTGCATCAATTGCAACGACAAGCATAAGACCCATCAATTCATCTTCTGGGTTTTCGAAGTCAATAGTATAAGTATCGCCCCAAGCTAACCATTCTTTGTTGATATGGATAATTGGTCTACCACCAGAATACACATCATAGTTCCAATCTAAGAAATCTCCATCTACATGCCATCCATTAAAATCCACATCATACTTCTGATAGAAGAAGGTAAACTGCTTTGTAATATGACCTCTTGTAGCTCCACCCATGACGATTTCAAATTGTTTTGGAAATGAAAACACCTTTTCATGTACGGAGCCAATTTCTCTATCGTACATATCATACACATGAAGCTGGTGTCCAAAAGAGAACACCTCTCCTTTTACAAAATATTTCACATTCCCCTGTTCATCGTAAATATCGAATTTATCTCCCCAAGAGAAAACTCGTTGCTTAATTAAGAGTCTCATAACGATATCCTCCTTTTCCCTTTATAAGAATATCTTACAGAACTTCTCTTAACTTCGCAACACTTTAACCTTAAGATATCCTTAAATCACAACCTCAGCTAAGCGGTTCATTCCAATTGATTGCAACATTTGTGACAACACAACTGGGTCATTTGGAAAATTACCGATCACATCTCTAGGCTTACTACATGATAAGAATTCATATTCTTTCTTCCCTATAAACTCTACATCTTTATTTATAACTTGCTATATATAAAAGGCGTTGCAACTGCAACGCCTTCTATTATATTCTTTTATTTTGCTTCTAGCTGCTGTTTTGAGAACTGTAAGGTATACAGGTGGTAATACTGTCCCTTCAACGCTAAAAGTTCTTGATGTGTTCCCTGCTCAATGATTTCTCCATGAGCAAGAAGAATGATGTTATCTGAATGCTGAATGGTGGATAGTCTATGTGCTACTACAAGCATGGTTCCAATATTCTTCATCTTTTCCAACGAATCCTGAATCAAAAGTTCTGTCTCTGTATCAATATTGGCTGTGGCTTCATCCAAAATCATAACCGCTGGTTTGTGAATAATGGTTCTTGCAAAAGACAAAAGCTGTCTCTGTCCTGCAGAGAAGTTGTTACCACGTTCCTGTACCACTTCATCTAAGCCATTTTCCAACTTATTGATAAAGGAATCTGCATTTACATAACGACATGCTTCCATAACTTCTTCATCGGAAATACCTTCTTCACGAAGAATAATATTGCTACGAATATCACCAGAGAATAAGAATACATCCTGAAGCATCTGCCCAAAGTGCTTACGAAGAGAAGCAATCTTAATCTTTTTAATATCGATTCCATCAATAAGAATCTGTCCTTTTTGAATATCGTAATTACGCACCATAAGAGATAAAATAGTGGATTTACCCGAGCCTGTAGATCCTACAAAAGCTACGGTCTGTTTTGCATCTACGTGGAAGGAAACTCCTTTTAATACCCACTCACCTGGTTTATAAGCAAACCATACATCTTTGAACTCGATTTCTCCACGAATTTCATCTAATTCGATGGCATCTGGTTCGTCTACCACTTCTGGCACCATATCCATAATGGTAAAGATTTTTTCTGCTGCAGCAAATGATCTTTGTAATACGTCAAACTGTTCTGCCAAAGTCTGAATTGGGTTATAGAACTTCGAAATATACATGTAGAACGAAACAACTACTGCACTAGTAATGGTCTGTCCCATAAATATGGTATCGCTGATATATCCTTTTCCACCAAAGTAAAATAGGCATAATACACTGGAAATATAAAGCATATATACCATTGGACGGAAAATACCGAACACGAAAATCTGCTGTTGCTTTGCATTTTGAAGTTTATTGCTTCTGTTTAAGAAGTCCTGCATCTTTTCTTCTTCACGGTTAAAAATCTGTGTAATTTTAATGCCGGAAAGGTTTTCCGAAAGATATGTATTTATATCTGTTCTCGCATCATTTACTTTACGATGTACATGTCTAGAAAACTTACGGAAAATTACAGTAAATAAAACCACAAACGGAACAAATGCAAGCACCATAAGTGTAAGTGCATAGTTAAGCATCAGCATTGCACCTAATACCCCTACAATTACCATGGCATTTTTTACTAAATTTACAAGCACATTGGTAAACATCATGGAGATGGAGTTGGTATCATTTGTAACACGAGTAACCAATTTACCAACAGGAATATTATTGAGCTGTTCATGTGAAAGTTTCTCAATATGTGTAAAAATGTCCATACGAAGATCTGACAGAATTTTTTGTCCTACCTTCTGTAAAATAATGGACTGTAAATAAGTACAAATCATAGAAACTATCAGGATTCCTGCATAAACGCCTACTGCAACATATAAATCTGTTAAAACGAAGGACTGTTTTACCAAATCCTGAATATTTCCGATAATAAGTGGTGACACGATATCATAACAAATTGAAAACGCCATCAGGCAAAGCACCACTAAAAATTCTTTCCAAAATGGCTTAGCATATGCCAAAAGTCGTTTAACCAATTCCCCATCCGACATATTTCTCTCATTGTCAGGAAGCTCCTCTGTTTTCTTTTTTAAAGCAGCATATGCAATAATAAATACAACTGCGAAGGCACCAATAATAGCGCCTACGATAAGTACTGGTAAAAATTCGCTCATTACTGGTTTCCTCCTTCCTCTTCTTCTAACTTCTGAAGGTCAACCATTTTCTGGTACGCAGGACAGTTCTGGTACAATTCCGGATGTGTACCTACTGCTACTAATTTACCTTCATCGATGAAGATGACTTTATCCATCTGTTCAATGGTCGAGATACGATGCGCAATCAGAATGGTTGTCTTTCCTGCACGAGTTTCTCTCAAGTTTCCTAATATGGTACGCTCTGTCTTGGTATCTACCGCAGATACAGAGTCATCCAAAATCAAAATTGGAGCATCCTTCATAAGAGCACGGGCAATAGAAATACGCTGTTTCTGTCCACCAGAAACCGTAACACCACGTTCTCCAAGAATGGTCTTGTACCCCTCATTAAATTCTTTAATATTGCTATCCACATCAGCTAAAGCCGCCGCTGCAACAATCGCTTTCTCTGATTTATCATCTGTACCAAAAGAAATATTATTTTCGATTGTATCTGAGAACAGGAAGTTATCCTGTGGTACATAAGCACAGCCTGCACGCACATCACGAATGGCCACATCATTTACATCATTTCCATCGATAAATAGAGTTCCGTCTGGAACATTATATGTACGAAGAATTAAATCTACTAAAGTAGTTTTACCCGATCCAGTTTTTCCAACTAAACCAACATTTTCACCAGCCTTAATGGTGAAGGAAATGTCTTCTAATGCTTCATATTCGCCATCTGGATACTGGAAAGAAAGATTTCTAAATTCAATATCACCCTTGATATCTTTCAGTTCCTTTACTCCTTCGCGGTCAACTACATTCTGCTTAGCATCCAAAAGTTCACTAATACGTTTCAAAGATGCTTTACCACGAGATGACATATCGATAAGTTCTGATACTGCCATAATAGGCCATACAATAGTATTGAAATAGCCGATAAACTCAATTAACTGACCTGCGTTAAATTCTCCTTTGTAAACCAAAAAACCGCCGTATCCTAAAATAACACAGATAACGCTTTCTACGAAAAGAGTAACCAAAATACGTAGTAATACTGCGGAACGAGTATAGTCAATATTTGCTTCTTCATTTTCTACATTCAATTTTTTAAATGCCATAAGTTCCTTTGCTTCTTTTACAAAGGCTTTAATAACTGCAATACCTGAAAAACTTTCCTGTGAAAAATCAGAAAGTTTTGAAAAAGCTTCCTGTCTGGTATCCCATTTCTTTGTCATCCAGTTTCCAACTACCGTACTAGCTGCCAAAAGAAATGCCATTGGAATCAAAGAAAATCCAGTTAACATTGGGTCCATGTTCCACATTTTAATAATAGCAAGCACTCCTAAAAATGCTGCATCAAAAAACATCAAGATTCCCCATCCAAAACATTCCTGCACCGTATCCAAATCATTGGTAAACAAACTCATCATGTTACCAACCTTATTTACCTGATAATATTCACGGCTTAAATCCTTTGCATGATCAAACATACGGTTTCTTAAATCTGTTTCTACACGTACTCCTGCGGTAAATAATGTTACACGCCAAAGAAAACGTCCAAACACCATAGCAAGCACGATACCAACCATTGGCATACAGATTTCATCTAAGAGAAATGCTGCATCAAAGGTACGCATCACACCGTCTACTTCGACTACTCCATAGTTCATACCATTAATCAAAAGCTGATACAAATTTGGAATAACAAGCTGGAACCAGTCTACTAAAACCAATGCTGCCAATCCCAAAATAATCAATCCAGCATATTTAAAATAATAGCGGTTAATATGCTTTCCAAAAATCATAGTAAATTACTCCTTTTTTATTACTAGTCCTGTTTCCGTTAACTCATAAACTTTGTCAGCGACTTCTTCTATATATTTTCTGTCGTGAGAAACAGAAATAATAGTTCCTCTAAAACCTTTCAGCATTTGTCGAATCACAGGATTTGACAAAGGTGAAAAATTACGGGTAGGCTCATCTAAAATTAACACGTTACTACCATCCATACTCATTTTTAAAAGTAACAATTTTGCCTTTTGTCCACCTGATAAATCACCAATACAGTGACTCATTTCGTCTGCCGTATATTTCATACTGCCCAAATACGTACGAATTTTAGATATTTCATCTTTGTCACCTGTAACAGATAAATAATCAACTGGTGTCTGTTTCATCTCTAGCAACTCTTCATAATTCTGTGGCATATAAGATGCTTTTATATCATTTCTGCTTAAAAGTTCTTCTGCAATTTTACGTAATAGAGTGGTTTTGCCACAACCATTCTTACCAATAATACATATTTTTTCTGGACCTCTAATGAAAAGTTTTACCTCTTTTGCAAGACATCTATCTTCTTGCCAATGATTTACTTTTAGTTCTGACAAATGATAATCTAAAATTATTTTTCCAGCTGGAACACATGCATTTTCTCCAAACTTGATAAAAATGGCTTCCTCTGTTTCAGGAATCTCCGTCATGTTTTGAAACTCTATTTCAAAACGTGCTTCGTAGGCTTTCACTCGATGCATTGTCTTTTTTAGTAAAGCTCCACCATGTGGATCCTGTCTGGAAATTACATTCTGCTGATGCTCTACCTTCTGCTGAATTTGACGAAACTTTTCCTGCTGTTTTCGGTATTCACTACGTTCTTTTCGTGCTACTTGTTCCTGATGTAATAAACTACTATTTCGTCTATTCACATAATCTTTGTAATTGGACTTTATGACCGTAGAACGAGCTTCCATTTTTCGTTTTATTTGTTCCAAATGAATAATTTTATTTGCTGTATTTTCCAACAACACTTCATCATGAGATATGTAAAGTATTGGTAAATAACTATCTTTGATAAATTCCTCTAACCAATATACCGTATCCATATCCAAGTCATTGGACGGCTCATCCAAAAACAATACATCTGGTTTATTTACAATGATACGTGCTAGCTGTAATTTTATCTTTTCTCCACCAGACATTTGCCCTAACAACTGCTCACTATAAAACAACTCCAGTGAAATTTTCAGTTTTTGACTTATTTGTGAAAGTTCTGCTTGCGTTGTCTCATAAAATAATAAGCTCTCACTCATAAATTCATATGCCGATTTTTCTTTATCTTTTATTGAAAGTTCCTGTGGCAGATAACCAATTCTTGCTTTGTTTTTAATAATATCGCCTGTATATTCCGCATAACCTTCTACCAACGATTCATCATAAATCAATTTAAGAAGTGTAGATTTTCCATTTCCTTCTTCTCCGATAATTGCAGCTTTCTCTCCTGCATTTAAAGTAAAACTTAAATCCTGTAATAGGACACGGTTATCCTTGATATGTGTAATTGTTAAATTCTTTACTTGCAACATATATTTCCTCCATATGTCGCCAAAGAGTTTCTCGAAGCTCTCAAATGGACCAATTTTATGCACATAAAAAAGAGAGGCAAACGAACAAATAACCTCTTTTGGCAACATGAATAAAACAGCCCTTATCCATCGTAGATAAGCCACTGCAACACAACCTGTTTCATGTTATCAAAAGATATTATTTGATCATTTTTTCACCTCTCTTCTACAATATACTACTCATTATAAGACGATAGATTTCCAATGTCAAATATATCCATAAATTAAATTGTATAAAACTAGAAAAACCATGTCAAAATTCTTTGACATGGTCATATTTTTCTTTATTCACATTCTGCTAACGCTCTTTCTACTAGTTTATCACTTATTTCCGCTAAGGATTGTGCTTCCTTTACGGAAAATCCTCTTCTAATCATATTCTTGAATACTTGAATACCTTTATCATCTATACCATTATTGAATCCATTATTAAATCCATCGTCAAATGCTGCATCTATTTCTGGTTTAAAAATCTCTGCCATTGCTTTACACATTTCTTCATCCTCCTTTCTTCTCCCCGACTACACACGCAAAAAACTTTTCTTTTACAATATCATATATACGTATTATGCGCAACACGAATTATTATTAAAAAATTCTCTAGATATTTTTTATCCATTACGTCTACATTAAAATGTCGCCAAATACATCTGTCCTAGCGCAATACCACCATCACCGCAAGGAACTTTTTCATTCACAAACACAGCTTTATTCTTTTCTGCAACTCCTTCTATAACTTCTTTCAAAAGGATTCGATTGATGAATGTACCACCACTAAGTACTATTTGTTTTGCTTCCTGCTCCTTGCAAATCTCATCTGCTATTTCGACAATACCAACAGACACTGCATGATGAAACAAATATGCTATAACCTCTTTAGAATATTTCTTTCTCAAATGGTACAAATCCACAAGCAATTTCACACTATTCGCCTGCCATACCCCATCTATGCGTTCACATGAAAGTTTCACTAAACTATCTATATTTGTCAATTCCATTCTCTGAATCTCTTCAAGGCCACTATGTGCTGCCTGCTCCAACATAATCGCACACTCACCTTCATAAGAGTTGAAATGACATATATCAAGAAGTGCCGCTGCAGCATCAAAAAGACGTCCCATAGAAGAAGAACGCACTGCGTTAATATTCTGCTTCCATGCCATTTCCTGAAGTTTGAGTTTCTGTTTTGCACTTTCATCCACCGCGCCAGACTCGTCAACGCAGGCATTTTCACATTCATTAAAAAATGCATTCATATCAAATCCACGTTCTTTGGCTTCCAACATATACGAATACAGGGTTAAATCTGCTTGTTTTGCACTTGCATCGCCACCGATTAATTTTACAGAAGAAAAATGGCCTACTCGCGTCATTTTCTCTTCTTTACATAAAAGGAATTCACTCCCCCAAATAGTTCCATCTGTGCCGAAGCCAGTTCCATCACAAGCAATTCCAAGGACCTTTCCCTCTAATCCATGCTCTGCAATAACCGAAGCCACATGAGCGTGATGATGCTGTATTTTATGTGCTGTTTCCTGTGCAGATACATACGCTGGATGCAAATCCCCCACCGTCATCTCTGGATAAATTTCTAACAATTTTTCCATGCGTGCTCGTCCGTTCTGACGACTTTCCATACAACGCACATCTTCTAAATCTCCAAAATACTGACTTAGATAAACCAATTCATCTCTACCCAATCCAAAAACTGCTTTCAAATCTCCGCCTGCAGCAAAAGTATCTTTATTCAACTTGCGCTTTAAAATAATTGGTTCTGGTGCAAGCCCACGGGCACGACGAATTAACTGAGTCTTATGCTCAGTCTTAACTTCATCGCCATCTTTACTTTCAATTTCTGCCACCTGATAAATACTATCATCCAATGGTGTCAAAATCTCCCTATCATGTGTCAGCATAAAATCGATACCATTTCCAATATGCTGCTTCATTTCTTCCTCAGAAATAATAATTGGCTCGCCTCCACGATTCCCGCTGGTCATAACCAAAGGACCAGTTTCTTCCAACAACAATATCTGTAAAGGATTGCATGGAAGCAATGCACCGATTCTATCACTTTCCCCGCAAATTTCTGGAACAAAATCTCTTTTCTTCTTCAAAAGTACAATTGGTCTTGCGGAAGATGTCAAAATTGTAGCCTCTTTCTCAGATACTTCACAATACTCTCGAACCTCATCCAAGTTCAAAAACATCACCGCAAATGGCTTTTTATCTCTATTTTTAAATTCCCTTAACTGCTTTGCAGCCCTTGAATTTAAAGGAGAGAATGCAAAATGAAATCCTCCAATATCTTTTATTGCACCTATTTTTCCTTGTTTTAGTTCTTCAACAGCCTTAGAAATTGCTTGCTGCTCATCCATAATCTGCAAGAAATCTGTCACTAGGCTTTCAGTCTCTTCTTTCCTATCACAGGACACATATTTTAGTTTTGGACCACACTCCTTACATGCAATGGTCTGCGCATGGCGACGGATATTTCCCTTTTGTGTGTATTCTTCTCTACACTCCTCGCACATTGGAAAATCATCCATTGTAATAGTATCTCTATCATAAGGAACTTTTTTCTGGATAGAAAAACGTGGTCCACAGGCTGTACAACTGATAAATGGATAACGGTATCTTCGATTCTTAGGATTATGCATTTCTGCTACACATCTATCACAAGTAGGTAAGTCCACTGGTAAAAAACGTTTCTCTTCACGACCTAATCCACTTTCTACGATAAGAAATTTGGAAATATTATCTTTTTCCCATGAAGAATCCTCCAGATTTTCTATTTCTAAATTATCAATTCTGCACCCAGGTAGGTCACCTGATTTTTCCACGAAATTTAAACGCTGGATAAATGTATCCACCGCCTCTATATCCCCAGAGACAATGATTTCTACAATGCCTCCTAAATTCTTTACTTGTCCTGTCAAATGTAGTTCTTCTGCCAATTCTGCTACAAAGGGACGAAAACCAATCCCTTGTACCAAACCCGATACCAAAAGTCTGCATGTTTTATTCGTCATTTTAGGTCATCCTTTTATTTACTAAACACTAAAAATTATAACGAATTCCTCCCCTTTTATCAACAAAACAGCAATAAAAAAACACCTCAGTAGTTCTCAAACATCCGAGGTGTTCTAGATTGTCATCTCTGTTTCCATAAGAATGATTCTCTCCTTCCATATTCTTTTTGATATACTTCCTGAAGACTAGGCTTACTACTATCTATAACCCTAAATTCATCATTTTCATGCTTATCTTCTTCAGGCTCTTTTCGCTCCAGCCTTGCGTTTCCATGCTTCTTTTCTCGATTGCCATCATATCCCCTTGTTTCTGCGGCAAACACATGGTAATATTCATTGCTTGCTCCAACAGCTTTCTGAGAATATACATAAGTTGGTGGTCCACTGCCATTAAACTGAATACTTTGCAACATCCTTGTTACCTCCTTTCGCAACCTATTGGTTGCACCACATCCTGTGGAATATTCTTTTATTTGATATATATATCGGCTACACCACAAATTACCATAATAGGAAACTATATTTTTTTACATGCTAGTATTGACAGAAACCATAGTTTTACGCATTATAAAGTCTGTTGGAAATTGTATTATTTCTATATTTTTTAAAAAGGAGTACTTATGATAGATTTTAAACCATTTGCAGAAATCGAACGCAGTCTATATGAAAAATACCTCTTTGCAGAATCAGAACAATGCTGTGCACTCTCTTTTGCAAATCTTAATATGTGGGGCGAACATTGGGCTGCCATTGTGCACAATCAGCTCATCGTACTTAGTAAATACAACAACAAATATATGTATCATTTCCCTCTTGGTACAGGTGATAAAAAGCAATTGATTGAAGCCATCCTTCAGGATGCAAAAGAACGTGACATCCCTTGTTTTATCACTAGTATCACGCAAGAAAATGCTGCTATATTAGAAGCACTTTTTCCTGGGAAATTTAAAATTCAGTTCCGTCGCGATTCTTTTGACTATGTATACGAGATCGACAAATTAGCAGACTTAAAGGGTCGTAAATACCACCGCAAACGAAACCACTATAATAATTTCTGTAAAAGAATGCCTGATTTCTATGTAGAGCCAGTTTCTTCCAAAAACATTGAAAAAGCAAAAGCGTTCATTACCCAGTGGTACAACGACCGACTAGCAGAATCTCCTGAAAATGACTACTCTGGCGAACAGGCAGCTCTCTTAAAATGCTATGAAAACTACGAAAGACTTGGTATGGAAAGCCTACTTCTTTGTCATGATGGAAAAATCCTAGCATTTACCATGGGAAGTCGTATCTCACCAAATACTTTTGATGTGCATTTTGAAAAAGCACGCTGGGATGTAGAAGGCGCCTATACAGCTATCAATAGTGAATTTGCAAAATTTATTCGTGAAAAATATCCAGAAGTAGAATTTTTAAACCGCGAAGAAGACATGGGACTAGAAGGTCTTCGAAAAGCAAAAGAAAGCTATTTCCCTCACCATATGGTGGAAAAGGCTGTTGCTACTTTAAAGGAGGACATCCATGAATAACGAAGGCATGCATGTTAAAAAAACTAAACTTCATATCAGTCATCCACTACCTTCTCAAATCTGTGAACTTCGTAAACTTTGGAAAGACACCTTCGGAGACTCCGATGCATTTTTAGATTTATTTGAGGAAACCGCCTTTTCTCCCAAACGCTGTCGTTGTGTTGTAATAAATGATAAAGTCGTTGCAGCTTTATATTGGTTTGATTGTGAATTTCAAGAAAATACAATTGCATACATCTACGCTGTGGCTACCGAAAAAGAATTTCGTGGTCAGGGTATTTGTCATGCACTTATGAAAGATACCCACAAACACTTAAAAGAAAACGGTTATGTAGGAGCAATATTATCACCTGCCAATGATCACCTTTTTGATTTTTACGAAAAAATGGGATACAAAACTTGTGCCCATACTAGCGAACTTGTTTTCAAAGAAGACTCATTATATGCTTTTGATAAAAAGGATATCTCTCTACGTAAAATTACAAAAGAAGAATTCGCCAAACTTCGTCGTGATTTTTTGCCAAAGGATGCTGTTTTACAAGAAAAAGAAAATCTTGCCTTTCTAGAAAAGCAAGCAGACTTTTTTACAGGCAACAAATTCTTATTAACTGCACAGAAAAAAGAATCACATTTACAAGGAATTGAATTTCTTGGTGATACTTCTCTGATTCCATCTATATTAAAATATTTGGGATGTACTAGCGGTCACTTCCGTACGACCGGCAATGAAAAACCATTTGGAATGTATCTTTCGTTCAAAGATATTGGCAGCATTCCAAGTTATATCGGTTTTATTTTCGACTAATGTATCAAACACTAAAAAAGGCATGTTAGTTCAACTAGCATGCCTTTTTATATACTTGAATAATGTGACGCATCTCATGTCCCTTCGACAGTAAAACAATCAATTCTTCTTTTGCACTTTCATATGCTTCGAATAGTTTTGCCTTAGTCACAACATCCGCATACACCTTCCAATATCCCGAATAAAGATAGTTTTTCCCTCTATTCTCTATAAAGCCTACTACATCTTCAACTGGATAACCAAGGAGAAGCCCCACTTCATGTGGAAAGCCTTCTCCTTGATTCATATGTGTCTCAAAGCGATATTGAAACATTCTTAAGATACCGCCTAAGGATAAATCCCCATAACCACTTGCTTTTAATATACGTTGCACATCTGAGCCTTGTAAATACGACACTAATTGTGCTTTACGAAATAACAGGAAGGTGGTTTTATCATCCTGTCGAAGCAAACGATAATGAATAATCCCGGATTTCTTTAAAATTACACGTACAGCATCTTCATCACTACTAGAAACAATTAATAAATTTGACATTTTAATTCCTTTAATGAGTGGCGCACACTGCAAAGCCATTTTTGCCTCTACCTGGGATAAATCCATGTTCTGCACGATCTTAAATACTTCTTGACACATAATAACTCCTTGTTTTTTGAGTTAGTTGTAACTAACTTCATCTAATATAACTGTCATTACACTGTTTGTCAATAGTATTTTACATTTTTACAAGAGTATATTCATATTACATTTGCAACTATTTTTAGTTGCACTTTATGTGTTTAATATATAACTCCCGACCACATCATAATAGTCGGGAGTTTTCTTCAATTATAAATATTTATGCTCTGCGATTATGCATTTTTCTCACTCCAGACACCACATACATCTGGTCATTGGACACCTTCACATCCACCTCAAAGAAAGCTTCAAAAAGTTTCTCCAACTCATCCTCATGCATAAGTCCCATAGATACTTTTCTGGCAGCCCCAGAATGATGGGAATCCAACTGTTTACGACTCATACTATGTGCAACCGTAAGACGTCCTCCCATACGTAGCTTGTCTGCAAGACACTTAATCAAGCTAGCTGGATTTGTAAAATGTGGAAAAGCATTATAAATCATACAAGTATCATACAAATCTGGCAGACGAAACTCTTCGATATCAGAACAGAAAAATGCCACACGGTCATCATTAAACTTACTCTTCGCAATACGAATCATTTCGCTAGAAATATCTACAGCAGTCACCTTATTGACATCTCTCTCTAAATAATCAGGAATAAGGACACCTGTACCACAGGCTACATCCAGCACGTCTACGCCAGGCTTAACACCAGCATAGTCTAAAATTCCATTGATTTTCTCATCATCATGCACTAAATCATCATCCCAGCTAGGTGCTAACATATCAAAAAATTCGATAACATCCTGTTTTCGAATGACTCTCGCAAGCACATCTCCTTTTTCCTCTACCCATTCCGATTCCATAAAATCGATGGTCATCTCTTTTCCCGCGTCCGTAGGATTTCCTGGTGTGCCACAGATTGGACAATCATACTGAAGAAGCCTCTTAGGGAAAAGCTCGTTACAATTTGGACAACGAAGCATAAGAGCAGTTTTTCGCACAGTCACCTCTGCCCCTTCACAAACTGTCCCCACTGAAGCCTCTTCAAAATAGCCTTTTACTACATCAAAAGAATAACCTGACGCTTCTCCAATCAAAAGTTGTATTTTATTTACCTGATTATGTTTTCTCTCTCTACACAAATCTTCTGCGTGCTCAATTATCTGCACTGCTCCGTGATATTCATGCATAATTCAATCTCCTAAAAAACAAGGGCTGTCCTTCGACAACCCCTGACTATAAATCTTAAGCTTCTTCCACCATAGAAATAGACTTCTTAGGACAACTGCTTTCGCAAAGTCCACAGCTTACGCAAACTTCTGCATTAAGCTCCCATTTCTTTTCTGCTCTATCCACTGTGATTGCTTCCTTAGGGCATTTCTTTGCACAGAGTGTACAGAATACACATGTATCCATACCTGCCTGTGGAATCTTCTTTACAGTGATTGGCTTTTCATATGTGGCAACAAATTTCTCTGCGCCTGGTTCCTGGTAGCCTGGTACAATAGTAAGACATTTCTTAGGACATTTTTCTACACAATATCCACACTGGATACAATCGAAACGGTCGATAGACCAGGTACTTGCCTTACGGTCAACTTTGATTGTACGAGCAGGACAGTTCATACCACAGATACCACAGAGGATACAGTCATCAATATTGATTTCCACATGTCCGCGGCTTCTTTCTGGATAAACTGCTGGTTCTGCAGGATAATTTTTTGTAACTGGTTTTGAAAAGAGATTTTTCAATACCACATTTTTAAATTGCATAATTGCCATATCAAAAACTCTCCTTTCTTATCTTTCTGTACAACTGATACATGGATCAATTGTAAGGATTAATAATGGTACGTCTGCAAAATCTGCGCCTTTTAATGTCTCAAGAAGGCCTGGAATATTTGCAAAGGTAGGAGTTCTAACACGCATACGCTCTAAGAACTTACTTCCATTTGCTTTGCTAAAGTAAACAGCTTCGCCACGAGGCTGTTCCATACGAACGAATGCTTCTCCGTTTGGATTTCCTTTTACGATAGTTGCGATATCACCCTTAGGCATCTTATCGATACACTGACCGATTAAATCGATTGCCTGGAAGATTTCATTAATACGAACTTCACAACGACCATATGAGTCACATTCATCACTTGTGATGATATCGAAATCAAGATCGCCATAAGCTGCATAACCGGTAGTTCTCATATCCATTTTGATGCCTGATGCACGTGCAAATGGACCTGCTGTACCTAGATTATGTGCCTGTTCTTTTGTAAGGATACCTACACCACGAAGACGTGATTCAACAGTATAATCCTTCATGAATGTTTTACGAATAATTCTTAAATCAGCAGCAATATCCTCCATTGTCGCTTTAATGGTCTGTAACATAACGTCGTCGATGTCTTTTAAAACACCACCAACTTTGTTTACAGAGAAGATACATCTGCCACCTGTTGTCATTTCAAAAAGGTCAAGAACCTTTTCTCTCATTCTCCAACACTGATAGAATAAACTTTCAAAACCGAAAGCATCAGCAAGAAGACCGAGCCATAATAAGTGACTGTGTACACGGGACATTTCTGCCCAAATAGTACGGAGGTATTTACCTCTGTCTGGAACTTCTACCTGCATAATCTTTTCAATGGATTCACAATAACCCATACCATGCATAAAGCTACAGATACCACATGTACGTTCAATAACATATGTCATTTCATTAAAATCTTTTTTTGTTACAAGACTTTCCAAACCTCTATGTACAAATCCGATAGAAGGGATTGCTTCTATTACTTTTTCATCTTCAAGAACTAAGTCCAAATGGATTGGTTCTGGAAGAACTGGATGCTGAGGTCCAAAAGGTACAATACTCTGTTTTGCCATCTCTCCTACCTCCTATTTCTGAATAAATGGTGTCTCATCTTTCAAACGATATAATTTCTGATTGTAATCCAAATTAATCATGTGAATGTTTACACCAAATAATTCTTTCATTTCATTTTCATAGAGAAATGCATATGGATAAAACTCTGTGATACTGCATACTTCTTCATCTTTACCCATTACAATTCGAAGATTTATATATTCATTTGTATTGTCATCTGCAAAGGAATAGCTAAGTTCTATCTTTTCATTTACATATGCACAACAAATCTGAGAAAGGCGAAGACCATTATTTTTTAATGCCATTACATTACCCAATAACTGGTCTGGAGTAATTTCCACTAAAACGTTTTCTGGATTCTTAATTTCCATTACTTCTTCTCCTCCTTCTCTTCTATCTTATCTAATCTATCCAATTCTTTTTGGATTTTTTCCATCTTGTCAGCTTTCTGCTGCCATAAATCAATAGCCTTTATAATACCATCAATAATAGCCTGTGGTCTTGCTGCACAACCTGGTACATAAATATCAACTGGGATAGTTGTATCTGCACCACCGATAATGTTGTAACACTCTTTAAATACACCACCTGTACACGCACAAACACCAACTGCAACTACTACCTTTGGTCTAGGCATCTGGTCGTAAAGCTGTCTTACAACATCCTGGTTTGATTTATTAATTCCTCCTGTAATCAGGAAGATATCTGCCTGCATTGGGTCACCTGTATTGATGATACCAAAACGTTCCGCATCATACACAGGAGTAAGGCAAGCCAAAACTTCTATATCACATCCGTTACAGCTTGATCCATCATAATGGAGCAGCCATGGAGATCTTTTTACGTTTCCCATATTTTCTTCCTTTCTAAGCTAATACCATAAGAATGATTAAGTTTACACCAGCAATGAGAAGAGTTACTCCCCAAGCAAACTTAAACATGGTAAGCCATTTTACACGAGCCGAAGTGTTGTCGATTAAGATTTCCAAGAAATAGGTTCCCAAAACCGCAATTACTGCTACAAGGTAGCTCCATGGATTCTTGCAAATGAAGAACAATCCTACGAAGCCCATTAAAAATACATGTTCATACCATTCTGCAATTTCATAAATTGCAAGTGTTTTAGCGCCCATATCTGTGGTTATACCCTTTACCAACTCCTGATGTGGATGGTGAGAAGCACTAAGGTCGAATGGTGATTTACGAAGTTTAATTGTAAGAATAAATACAAATGCTACAAAGAAACCTGGTGTCTTAATAATTGCTGGCAAATCTGCCTGAATGATATCAGACACATTAAATGATCCTGTTGCAAGGTAAAAACCGATACATGCTAAAAGCACTGCTGGTTCATAACACATCATCTGTAAAAGCTCACGAGAAGCACCTAAGTTACTATATGGTGAGTTTGTAATACACGCAGCGAAAATGAGGAAGGTTGCTCCTGTGGAAAGAAGGAAAAAGCAAAGCAAAATATCACTTCCACCAAAGAACATCATACCAGTCACAATAATCGTTGCTAAAAATGAAATTACAAGGAAAATCTGTGCAGGGTTTACGATGATAAACTGTTTTGATAACAATTTACGCACATCATAAAACGGCTGCAGAATACTAGGTCCAATACGTCCCTGCATACGCGCAGAAATTTTTCTATCAAGACCACTTAAAAGTCCACCTATAATTGGTGCAAAAACTAAGAATGCAATAATTCCAAGAATTCTATATTCCATACTACAATGCACCTCCTATAATCATACATAACATAACTATCATAAATGCAATCGTCACCCATTCACATGGCTGCATCAACTTACGCTGTCCAAAGGTATGAGCAAAGTACCAGTTTGTCATAAACAAATGCTTGTTTTCTCCCATAGAGTCAACGAATTCTTTATTGTTACCAACATTGATACCATTCATGTAAGAAAGTTTCTGTCTTACTTTTGCAGTTGTTGCATAACGGAATGCCATAATAGGTGCAATGAAGATAAAGCATACAATTGCAATCAACAAGAACAATACACCCTGTGGAAGTACTGAAGCTGCAGTTCCAAACATTTCTGTAAGAAGTGGTTCTACATACACTACAGAAAGCAATGGGAACAATAAACAAAGAGCAATCATAAGTACCGCATGAATCATTAAGGATACCAACTCATCCTTCTTTGTAATATCTTTTACTTTAATTTCTGTATCTGTATAAGAAATAATTTTACTCATCCACTTTGTCCAATAGAACATTGTAGTAGCACTACCGTATACAATAAAGAGCACCAACATAATGTTACTTGTATCTACTGATGCCTTAAGCGCTGACCATTTTGAAATCAACATACCAAATGGTGCTAAAAACATACCAGCAATACCGATAAACATAAATGCCCCAAGTCTTGGAAGACGGAAAATTAAACCATGCATATCTTCGATATCACGACTGTGAAGTGAGTTTTCTGTAGCACCCACATTCTGGAATAAAAGGGATTTTGAAATAGCATGGAACATCATAAGGAATACGCCCGCCCAAATTGTTTCAGCTGTACCTACACCAGCACAAGCTACCATAAGTCCAAGGTTTGAAACAGTTGAGAAAGCCAGTACTTTCTTTCCATCTGTCTGAGCAATTGCCATGATAGATGCAGCAAAGAAAGTAAAGCCACCAATAAAGCTAATCATAAGACCAGTCATTGTTCCACTCATAGCTGGAGCCAAACGGAATAACACATAAATACCAGCTTTAACCATTGTCGCACTATGTAAAAGTGCAGAAGAAGGTGTTGGCGCAACCATGGCACCCATGAGCCATGTAGAGAATGGCATCTGAGCAGCTTTTGTAAGAGCTGCAACCGCAATAAGTGCTACTGGAATTACAGCAGCAGCATCTCCTGCTACACCTAATTCAACCAAATTGCTAAGTGAAAGACTTCCCGTTTTGTATCCTGCATACATAATTGCAACTACAAGTCCTGCACCACCTAAAAGGTTCATCCAAAGTGCTCTAAATGAGTTGTTTATAGCTTCTTTTGTTCTTGTATAACCAATCAAAAGGAAAGAACAAATACTTGTCATTTCCCAAAACAAATCAATCCAAAGCAAACTTTCGGATAATACGAAACCAAACATAGAGCCTAAGAAGATAAATAACAACATAAAGAAGTAATGTCTTCTATCTTCGAATTCTGTATGTAAATGGTGATAGCCATGCATATAACCTACAGAATAAATAACAATCAAGCTACCAATTACACCAATAATAATGCACATAAGTACAGATAATCTATCCACATGTACATGAGCAATTTCAGCCATTTCTGGTCCAAAAAGTTCAAAATATGTAATCATAATGGTTGGAATAATAGATAAAAGGCTAACGATTTTTTTCTTGTACTTAAAGCTTAAGTAAGTTACAAGGAACATCAATAACCATACTGCACCCAACATTATCATATCAATTGTATGGGTGTGATAATAAAGATCCATCTCTGGACAGCCCTGTCCAATCCACTGGAACACAAACAAACCTGTAACTGCCATAATAGTACCTGCACTAATATAAGCAATCACGTTACGTACTTTGTTTACGCGGATTAGAAACATTAACGCTGCAACCACAAGTGGAAAACAGATTAAGAAAGGTATCATCCACATAATCATTCTCTCCTCTTAAAATATATTAAAATTTATAAAATATTTATAAAGCCTCATAGCCGTGTAACATTCTATTCCTTTTAAAATCCATTTTCAAGATAAAAATCATACAAATTGATAATTTTTTAACAATCTTTTTTGGTCAAAATGACATACATATTTTATGCAATTTTTCGTGTTTTTTCGCATAAATCCAAGGTTTTCTGGCACACAAAAAAAGGACTTATTTATCATAAATCCTCTTTTTTTCATAAAATTGTATTAAATTTTATACAAACTTTTACTAATTCTTAACTATTTTGCCGCAATCACGTCTGCCATTCCATAGTATCCTGCTGGTTTTCCGTTTAAGAATTTTGCTGCCTCAACGGCACCTTTTGCAAATACCGCTTTCGAATATGCAGTATGTTTAAACTCAATAACTTCATCCTGTCCAGCAAAAATCACTTCATGTTCACCTACAATACTACCACCACGAACAGCGGAAATACCAATTTCGAATTTATCTCGTTTTACACGTTCTTTACTTCTATCATATTTGTAATTGTAAGCATTATCCAAAGCATCGTTCATGGAATCTGCTAATGCAAGAGCTGTTCCACTAGGTGCATCTACTTTCTGATTGTGATGTTTTTCTACGATTTCCATATCAAATCCAGCTGGCGCAAAAACCAATGCTGCTTTTTTCAGAAGTTCCATAAGTGTATTAACGCCTAAGGACATATTAGCCGATTTCAAAACTGCAGTACTCTGGCTTACTCTTGATACTCTAGCAATCTGCTCTTCTGAAAGTCCTGTCGTACAAAGTACCACTGGCATTTCTTTCTCCTCACAGAAATCTAATAGCTCGTCCACTGCTGCAGCATTAGAAAAATCAATTACTACATCTGCTTCCACATCACATTCTTTTATAGAAGCAAACACTGGGTATTCATTTTCAATTCCCTGATATACATCGATTCCAGCCACAATAGAAATCTCTGGGTCATCTTTACAGATACCTGTAATGCATTGTCCCATTTTTCCATTACAACCATTCATAATTACTCTTGTCATTTTCGTTCCTCTTTATTTTACATTAATGCCATAGTTTTTCATTACTTCAAGCATCTTTGCTTTTTTCTCATCACTCATGTCACAAAGTGGAGCACGAAGTGGTCCAACCTCAAGTCCCATCATATTCATAGCATTTTTTACAGGGATAGGATTTACATCTGAGAACAATGCATCTACAAGTGGTAATGCTTCTCTCTGTAATCTCTGGGCTGTAGCTAAATCTCCTTTAAAGAAGCTGTCGCAAAGGTCGTGTACCTGTTTAGGAGCTACGTTACTCCATACCGAGATTACACCAATCGCACCGATAGACATAAGTGGAAGTACAAGTCCATCTTCTCCTGAATAAAGATCTAATTTTCCATCTGTTAAATACATAGTCTGAGATGCCTGTGCCATATTGCCAGTTGCTTCTTTCAAACCAACGATATTATCTTTTTCTTTAAAAAGTGTAGCCACTGTTTCTGGAAGCAAATTACATCCTGTTCTACCAGGTACGTTATACATAATAATAGGCAACTTAGTACTATCTGCAATCTGAGAATAATGTTTTACCAAACCAGCCTGAGAAGCCTTGTTATAGTATGGTGTTACAATTAAAAGACCATCTGCTCCATCTTCTTCCGCTTCCTGTGAAAGCTGGATAGCTGTTTTTGTACAGTTTGAACCTGTTCCTGCTACTACTGGAACACGGTGTTTTGTAAATTCAACCGCAGCTTTGATTACATCTCTATGTTCTTCCATAGATAGCGTAGAAGATTCACCTGTAGTACCACAGATAATGATAGAATCTGTCCCCTGATCAATTTGCCAGTTGATGATCTCTTCTAATTTGTCATAGTTTACTTCTTCATTTTCATACATTGGTGTAACGATAGCTACACCTGCACCTTTAAAAATTGCCATTTGTATTTCCCTCCTATGTTTCGTAAGTTGGATATAAGCATTTTATTCTTCTGTAAAACGAAAGAAACCGGCTCTAAATCTATAGAGCCGGTCAAAATCTCACACAAAACTGATCTTGATAGCTCAACATCTTTCGATGACAGTCACAGAATTCTTCACCCTGTGCCCAGAATCACAATCTGCAGTAATTATGTTCTTCGGCGCTTTCTCCTTTTGCTTATGTTCAACTGCTCTGCTACATCCCATAAGCTACTCATAAATTGCGCGACCTCTATCTAACTCACATATTTGTTTTATCATATCATTTACCATTTCGTCTGTCAACGCATGGTGCTATTTTTCTAACGTTACCTGGTATAGTTCATCTGCACATTCTTTTATACTATCTGGCACACGTCTGCCCGTGCAAATAACTACCATTTCTTCTGGCACTGCTGCCGCCAAATCCAATAGTTGTTCTTCTGAAATAATTTCATTATCCAAAAGGCCTAACACCTCATCCAAAACAACCAAGTCGCAACCACCTGTAGTGATCACTTTTTTACTATAATTAAATCCATTTTTCAAATTCATGATTTCTTCTTCTTTTTCTTCCTTAGAAAGTTCATCAAAAGAAACCGCTGTTTTTTCAAAACGGAAAAATTTCAGTTCTGGTTCTAATTTTTTTAATAGTTCCTCACTATCTTCACTTTTCTCTTTTAAAAATGAAATAACTGTCGCTGTTTTCCCATGGGAAACTTCACGAATGGCTGTACCTAACGCAGCTGTTGATTTACCATGGCCTTCACCATAATAAACTCTTACGATGCCTTTACTCATGTCATCCTCCATTTTTCGTCATGTGACAATCAGTTTTATTCACTTCTCGTAAAATATCATATTTTTCCTTTTTTGGCAACTATATCTCTATTTTGCTTACAGACACCTCATACGCTACGCGATTTTCAACTTCTGTTTCGCTAATCTTTTTCACATATTCTCTACTCTGAATTCTACCCCAAATCTGCACATGAGTTCCCACTTCAAAAGTGGATGCAAAACGAGCATTTCTTCCCCAACAAATACATGGGATATAGTCTGATTTTCCATAGGAACGGTTTACTGCTACGAGCAAATCTGCGATCTCTCTTCCTAATGGAGTTTTACGATATACCGCCTCCTTACAAATATATCCATCTAAGAAAATTTCGTTACTTGCATCTTCTTCACTTCCATCTTCCACAAATTCCAATTCTCTTGCAAACACAGATAATACTAATCTATTTTTCTGTTCCTCGTGACGGTTAAATGAACGGAACTGTCCATTTATGTATACATATGCTCCTCTATAATCACCTGTCACATCTACTAATCTTTCTGATACCATTACAGGAATGTAATCTACAAAATTGGATAATCTATTTACTGAGATCTCCACCATATAAAAACCTTCTCCATATACCTCGTGACTAAAGGTAAAATCCGATACGATTTCTCCTACTAATGATACCTGGTTGTTTTCAAACATTTTATCTGCCATGAATTTTCTCCCTTCCTTTTGTGCCTTAAATGTTTTGTTCGGATATATTTTTAACATCTTTGAAAGGTAGAATTTCAGAAAAGAACGTCGATAAAAAAATCCATTTACTGTCATATATTGTCGAAAAAAACTTGCGAAATCGACAGAATGTGCTATAGTACTATCTTGGTTTATATATGTTTATAAATAAAGAAAGAAGGTCTCTTATGAAAACAACTCGAGAAGACATTAGAAACATTGCAATCATTGCTCACGTTGACCACGGTAAAACAACTCTTGTAGATGAATTATTAAAACAGAGTGGTGTCTTCCGTGAGAATCAGGAAGTTCAGGAACGTGTTATGGACTCCAACGATATTGAACGTGAACGTGGTATTACCATTTTGTCGAAAAATACCGCAGTACAATATAAAGATGTAAAAATAAATATTATCGATACTCCTGGACATGCAGACTTCGGCGGAGAAGTAGAACGTGTCCTTAAAATGGTAAATGGTGTAGTTCTTGTAGTAGATGCTTTCGAAGGCACTATGCCACAGACCAAATTCGTTTTGATGAAAGCCTTGGCTCTAGACTTACCAGTTATCGTCTGCATTAACAAAATTGACCGTCCTGAAGCAAGACCAGATGAAGTTATTGATGAAGTATTGGAACTTTTCATGGACTTAGACGCTTCT
The DNA here is from genome assembly GCA_045544235.1 of Agathobacter sp. GTDB lineage: Bacteria > Bacillota > Clostridia > Lachnospirales > Lachnospiraceae > Roseburia. The sequence goes on from JAZPYQ010000015.1 coordinate 53,228, forward strand.
GATGAACAGTTAGAATGTCCTTTCGTTTTTGCATCCGCAAGAAATGGTTATGCTATGCTTGAACTTGAAGATGAGAAAAAAGATATGACACCACTGTTCGAAACCATCATTAACTATATCCCTGGTCCAACAGGTGACCCAGATGCAAATACCCAGGTACTTATCAGCACTATCGACTACAATGAATATGTAGGTCGTATCGGTGTAGGAAAAGTAGATAATGGCGTACTTAAGGTGAATCAGGATGCAGTAGTTGTAAATCACCATGAACCTGATAAAATGACTAAAGTTCGTATCAGCAAACTTTACGAATTTGATGGATTAAATAAAGTAGATGTAACAGAAGCCTCTGTTGGTTCTATCGTAGCCATTTCAGGTATCGCAGATATCCATATTGGAGATACCATCTGTGCTCCAGAATCACCTGAAGCCATCCCTTTCCAGAAAATCTCAGAGCCAACTATCGCCATGAATTTTATTGTAAACGATAGTCCTCTTGCTGGTCAGGAAGGAAAATACGTTACCTCACGTCATATTCGTGAAAGACTTTACCGTGAACTTAATACAGACGTATCCCTTCGAGTAGAAGATACCGACTCTCCAGATAGTCTTAAAGTATCTGGACGAGGCGAATTACATTTATCCGTTCTTATTGAAAACATGCGTCGTGAAGGTTATGAATTTGCTGTAAGTAAAGCAGAAGTATTATATAAGGAAGATGAAAATGGAAAACGCCTTGAGCCAATGGAAATCGCCTATGTAGATGTTCCAGATGAATTTACCGGTGCTGTCATCTCAAAACTTCAGCAGCGAAAAGGCGAACTCCAAAACATGGGCTCTATCGCTGGAGGCTACACCCGTATTGAATTCCGCATTCCATCCCGTGGTCTCATCGGTTACCGCGGAGACTTTATGACAGATACAAAAGGAAACGGTATCATCAACACCATCTTCGATGGTTATGATTATTACCGTGGAGATATCGACTACCGCGCAACAGGTTCTCTTATCGCATTCGAAGACGGTGAATCTGTTACTTACGGACTTTTCTCTGCTCAGGACCGAGGAACACTTTTCATTGGACCTGGCGAAAAAGTATATTCCGGTATGGTTATCGGCCAGTGTGCACGAGCAGAAGACATCGAGTTAAACGTATGTAAGAAAAAACATCTTACCAATACCCGTTCTTCTTCTGCAGACGAAGCCTTAACCCTTGTTCCACCTCGTATCTTAAGCCTAGAACAAGCTCTCGACTTCATCGACACAGACGAACTCCTTGAAGTCACCCCAGAAAGTCTTCGTATTAGAAAGCGCATTCTCGATCCAACACTTCGAAAACGCGCCGCCTTCAAAGCAAAACAACAGGGATAACGATCTAGCTCAGTAAAGAGTTTTTCTAAAGACTACGAAACGGACTAGTATATATATTGAAATCGCACACGCTCTCGCTCTCAGCGGTGACGTCGCGTTACTAAATTCGCAACAACTAAAGTTGCTGCTCATTAAGTAACGAC
>JAZPYQ010000016.1:0-38505 GCA_045544235.1 Agathobacter sp.
ACCATATTTTCCAGAGTATAAGGTGTTTGTGGAGGCTGCAGGTGCGACATTTAAAGTGGTACCAGCGGATACAAAGGCATTCCAGATTGATTTTGTTGCATTAGAAAATATGGTAAATGAGCATACCAAAGCGGTGATTATTAATTCGCCAAACAATCCTTCTGGGGCAGTTTATTCTGTTGAGACTATTGAAAAATTAGCAGAGCTATTGGGTAGAAAAGAAAAAGAGTATGGTCATCCTATTTTTATCATTGCAGATGAACCATATCGTGAAATCGTATATGATGGAGTGGAAGTTCCTTTTATAACAAAATATTATAACAATACATTGGTATGTTACTCTTATAGTAAGTCTCTTTCTTTGCCAGGAGAACGTATCGGATATATTCTTGTGCCACAGGAAGCCTATGAAAGCAAAGCTCTTTATGCAGCAGTAGCTGGAGCAGGTCGTGCTTTGGGATATGTGTGTGCTCCAAGCATGATGCAAAAAGTCATCGCTTTGTGTCAGGGAGAAACTGGTGATGTAGAATTATATAAAAATAACCGTGACCTTTTATACGAAGGACTTACGAAAATCGGTTACGAATGTTTTAAACCACAGGGTGCATTTTATATGTTTGTAAAAGCGCTGGAAGAAGATGCAAATGCATTTTGCGAAAGAGCAAAAGCAGAAGACTTACTTATTGTATCGGGAGAAGGATTTGGCTGTCCAGGCTATGTGCGCATTTCCTATTGCGTAGATGAAGATATGATAAAAAGAAGTTTTAGTGCATTTGAACACTTACATAAAAGCTATCATCTGTGTTAAAATAAAGAAAGTAAATAAAAATCGAAGGGGGAAAATAAGAGATGGTAAATTTACGCGAAAAGCCTTTTTATCTTGATGATGAAGGCGTGAAATGGGTAGAAGACACGATTGCTTCTATGACACTTGACGAAAAGGTTGGACAACTTTTCGTATTATTAAAACACAGCCCAGATATGGAAAAAGCAATTTATAACTTAAAGACATATCATCAGGGCGGCGTTCGCTGGCAGGGCGGCGATTCTAATGCTGTTTACGAACAGAATAAAGCTTATCAGGAAAATACACGTATTCCACTTTTAATCGCAGCAAACTGTGACAATGGTGGTGACGGATGTATGCCTAACGGAACATTTATCGCAACAGCAGCAGAAGCAGCAGCTGGAAAAGATCCAAAGACCGCTTACGATATTGGTTATGTAGCAGGTCGTGAAGCTTCTGCAGTAGGTGTTAACTGGATGTTCAATCCATGTGCAGATATCTTCATGAACTGGAGAAATACAATCGTAAACACAAGAGCATTTGGTGACCATGCAGAGGAAGTAATCGAAAACGTTCGTGCATATATCAATGGTATTCATCAGAGCAACGTAGCTGCTTGCTGTAAACACTTCCCTGGTGATGGTGTAGAAGAACGTGACCAGCATCTTGTACTTGGTGTAAATGATTTATCTGTAGAAGAATGGGACAACTCATTTAGAAAAGTATATCAGACTATGATTGACGAAGGCTTGGAAAGTATCATGGTAGGACATATTGCCCTTCCAGAAATGAGCCGCAAGCTTCGTCCTGGCATCAAAGATGAAGACATCATGCCAGCAACACTTGCTCCAGAGTTACTTACAGATCTTTTGAGAAACGAAATGGGATTCAATGGTCTTGTAATTACAGATGCATCTCACATGGCTGGTATTGCTTGTATGGAAAAACGTGAAATCGCAGTTCCAAAAGCTATCGCTAGTGGTTGTGATATGTTCTTATTTGCAAACGATATCGAAGAAGATATGGGATATATGAAGGCTGGTATCGAAAACGGCACTATCACTCCAGAAAGATTAGATGATGCCCTTCATAGAATCTTAGGTCTTAAAGCTAGACTTAAACTTTACAAACCAGAAAACTGTGTAGCAGATCCATCTGTAAAAGATCAGGTTGTAGGTTGTGAAGAACATCTTAAACTTGCTGAAGAGGCTGCAAAGAGATGTATTACACTTGTAAAAGATACAAAGAATTATCTTCCAATCAATCCGGAAGAAAAGAAACGTGCACACCTGGTATTTATGTCTTCAACACCTACTACAGTAGCTTATAAGGGCGATCCTGTAAAACAGGTAGTCATCGAAGAATTAGAAGCAGCAGGATTTGAAGTAAACGTACATCCAAACTTCCATGATTTAGAAGCAGAAAATGGAGCAAATTTCATGAATATGGTTAAGATGATGGATTGTGGAAAGATGGAAGATTTCCGCAACGCTAATGATGTAGTATTCCTTGTACTTAACGTAAAAGGCTATGCACAGGAAAACGAAGTAAGACTTCGTTGGAGTTGCAACCACTCAAGCGAATTACCATGGTACTTAACAGAAGTACCAACAGTAGGTATCAGCTTGAACTATACTACACACTTAATCGATGTTCCTCAGGTACACTGCTTCGTAAACGCTTACGGCAATACTAGAACATCTATCAGAGAAGCAATCGCTAAGATTACTGGTAAGAGTGAATTTACTGGTGTTGCTAGTGATACCGTATTCTGTGGTAAGTGGGATACAAGATTATAAATTTTAAGAACCCTCGACTTGAAAAAGTCGAGGGTTTTTTTATAAAAGATGTGATATTTTCCCATATTCATTTGTTATTATAATAGAAAAGATGAAGAAGGAACAACAACAGCAATTATTAAGTTCAAAGGGGAAGTGTATGAACGTGATGGAAGAATCTATTTGAATATTGAGGAAGAGATAGATATTACAGAAGATTTTGCAGATGGTGTTGCATCAGGAAACTTTAAAGATAGTATGAATGGGTTTTATGATAACGAAACCTTTGAGTATTGTGTAGAAGGAACCTTGGAGAATTATACAGTAAAAGTAAAGTGGGTAGAACAGTAAAAAAGTTTAAATGCCTCGGTTTATAGGTAAAACCGAGGCATTTTTAAGTTTATCTACTGAAACGTAGAAATAGGGTATGTAAATAAAATAGGATAAATATAGTATAAAAGAATACCTTGCGGTTTTTATAAAGCTATTAAATAGTTTATGAAAAAATTCCCTGAAACGGGTGAGATAAATAATCGTTATTCACAATTACAATAAAAGGAAGTATATTAGCTAGAAATTTTGTTAATGTAAAGAGTTTTGATGGAAATTTTTTTTGGAAAGTATTTGCTGCCTCTTCAAGGGTTTGAAAGCTAAGAATAGCTTTGTTGGGAAGAGTGGTAGCTTCTACGATAGCTTTCTGCGGTGCGCCTGTTGGATTAAGCACCGCAGAAACTAATATGTTAGTATCAATCAATACTTTCATTACGTCTTTTAGCCCCTAGTTCTTTTCTTACTTCTTTACATAACGCGATAATATCTTCCTCGGAGGTAAGCCCTGCTTTTTCAGCCTCACCTTCCATCTCGTTTTGAATCATTCTAAGTGCATATGCTACAGGGTTCATCATAGAAACCCTTTCACCATCCCAAATAATCATCACTTTATCACCGGTATCAACACCAAGTTTTTTCCGAATTTCTTTTGGGATTGTAATTTGTCCTTTTGACATTACTTTTGCCATATCAACAATCACATCCATAGTTTTAATCTCCTTTCTCAAAACCCTATTTTTCCTACATTCCCTACTTTTATTATATGACATTATACGTAATTACGCAATAGACAAAATCTAACAATTGACAAATACCCCCTGGGGGTATAAAGTGTAAATTATAAACTTAAAATTTTATTACAGGAAATACATAAAGGGAAAATAATAACATGGAAGAAAACAACAACAAACTTCAAATACAACAAGAGGATGAATTAATAACCTGTCTTCACTGTGCCAAACACAAAGAACGTTCCGAAAAAGAATACAAGGACTTAATCAATCGTCTTTCACGCATTGAAGGACAGATTCGTGGTATAAAAGGAATGATAGAAAATGACTGTTACTGTACCGATATTCTGGTGCAGGTGTCAGCAGTGACATCCGCATTAAATAGTTTCAATAAGGTTCTCCTTGCAAATCATATTAAAACTTGTGTGGCGCAGGATATCAAAGACGGAAAAGAAGAGACAGTGGACGAGTTGGTGACTACGTTACAGAAGCTGATGAAATAATTAGATAGGATGATGTTGCGTGAAGTGACAAGAAGTAAAACCAAATCGCAACAAGATAAAAAGTGAGGAATAAATTATGAAGCAATATAACGTAACGGGTATGAGCTGTGCGGCCTGCAGTGCTCGTGTGGAAAAAGCAGTAGGCGCGGTGCCGGGGGTAACGGCTTGTTCTGTAAATCTTTTGACGAATTCCATGGGTGTTGATGGAGACGTACCAGAAAGCGAAATTATAAAAGCTGTAGTAGATGCTGGTTATGGCGCGACGGTGAAAGGTGGAGCTGGAAATGGTGCCAACAGTACATCAAAAGGTGGTAATCCATCAGGTGGATCAAGTAATCACATAGATTACTCCGAAGCCCGTGAAGCATTAGAAGATCATGAAACACCAAAATTAAAGAAACGATTATTTACATCCCTTGGATTCTTATTAGTGCTTATGTACTTTTCCATGGGACATATGATGTGGGGCTGGCCAGTGCCAGAATTTTTTGCCCACAATATGCTTGCCCAGGGGTTACTTCAATTGATTTTGTCAGCCATTATTATGGTGATTAATCAGAAGTTTTTTATCAGCGGTTTTAAAAGCCTTTTACACAAGGCTCCAAATATGGATACCCTTGTGGCATTAGGTTCAGGTGCTTCCTTCGTATATAGTACCTATGCACTTTTTGCCATGTCAGATGCAGTTGTAAAACAAGATATGATGTTGGCTCATGAATATATGCACGAGTTCTATTTTGAGTCAGCAGCTATGATTTTGACACTCATTACAGTAGGAAAAATGTTAGAAGCTCGTTCCAAAGGAAAGACTACGGATGCGTTAAAAAGTCTGATGGAATTGGCGCCAAAAACAGCAACCATATTAAAGGATGGAGAAGAAGTAACGGTACCAATTGAAGAAGTGCAAATTGGAGATGAATTTGTAGTTCGTCCGGGCGAAAATATTCCGGTAGACGGCTTTGTGCTAGACGGCAGTGGAGCGGTAAACGAAGCAGCTCTTACAGGAGAAAGCCTTCCGGTAGATAAAGAAGTAGGACATAAGGTAAGTGCAGCTACAATAAATCAATCAGGATTCCTTCGCTGTAAGGCAACACGAGTTGGAGAGGACACCACACTTAGTCAAATCATTCAAATGGTTTCCGATGCTGCAGCAACAAAGGCTCCAATCGCGAAAATTGCGGATAAGGTATCGGGCATTTTTGTGCCAGTGGTAATCACGATAGCTATCATCACATTCATCATTTGGATGTTGGTTGGAGAGACCTTTGGATTTGCTATTGCCAGAGCCATTTCCGTATTGGTTATTAGTTGCCCATGTGCGCTTGGACTTGCCACACCAGTTGCTATTATGGTAGGTAGTGGAATGGGGGCAAAACATGGAGTGCTTTTTAAAACAGCTGTTTCTTTGGAAGAAGCAGGAAAGACACAGATCATCGCATTGGATAAAACGGGAACTATCACCAGCGGGAAACCACAGGTAACGGATATTTATCCAATGAATGGATTAGATGAAAAAGAATTATTATCCTATGCATATTCATTAGAGATAAAAAGTGAACACCCACTGGCTCATGCCATCGTAGAAAAAGCAAAAGAAGAAAAAGTATTTGCAAAGAAGGTCAAAGACTTTACAATATTACCAGGAAATGGATTGCAGGCCATCATCGGAGAAGCAGAAGTCTATGGTGGCAATCGAAAATTTGTAGAAGAGAAATTGGAGAAACTGTGCTGGATAAGTCCTGATATTTATATGGGACCAGCATTAAAACCAGAGATGGTAGAGGTAGCAGATAAATTTGCTGCAGAAGGAAAAACGCCGCTTTTCTTTGCAAGAGGAATGGAACTTCTGGGTATCATCGCTGTCGCAGATACCATCAAAGAAGATAGCCCAGAAGCCATCCGACAACTTCGCAACATGGGCATTCATGTAGTAATGTTAACCGGTGATAATGAAACTACAGCCAAAGCAATTGGTGCCCAGGCGGGGGTAGATGAAGTTATTGCAGGGGTTTTACCAGAGGGAAAAGAAGCCGTTATTCGCGACCTAAAAACAAAAGGAAAAGTAGCCATGGTTGGTGATGGTATCAATGATGCACCAGCACTTACCAGAGCAGATATCGGAATTGCGATTGGTGCGGGAACAGATGTTGCAATTGATGCTGCCGATGTAGTTCTTATGAAGAGTCGACTCACGGATGTGGCAGCTGCTATTCGACTTTCTCGCGCAACCCTTACCAATATTCATCAGAATTTATTCTGGGCATTTTTCTACAATGCAATAGGAATTCCTTTGGCAGCAGGACTGTGGATTCCAATTTTTGGGTGGGAACTTAATCCAATGTTCGGCGCAGCAGCCATGAGTTTATCCAGCTTCTGTGTAGTAACAAATGCATTACGATTAAATCTGTTTCAGGTATATCGAGCAGATAGAGATAAAAAAATAAAACAAAGAAAAGAGGAAAAAATTATGGAAAAAACAATTAAAATTGAAGGTATGATGTGTGGACATTGTAGTGGCAGAGTACACGATGCTTTAGAAGCAAATGACGCAATTGCAAATGCCGTAGTAAGCCACGAAACAGGCACAGCAGTAGTTACACTTGCAGCTGAAATTTCTGACGAAGCATTAACAAAGATTGTGGAAGATGCTGGATACAAAGTGCTCGGAATTGAATAGAGTTATGAAGAAATTTATAAAAATAAGCTTGGCTATTTTGTTAAGTATTTCATGCTTGGTAGCATGTGGAGATGCAGGAACAAATAAGCCAGAGGGAAACGATAGACAAAACCGTAACCAAGAGACAGAAACAGCTCAAACAACAGAACAGAATTCAGAAACGGGCGCAAATGAATCTGAGAGTACACAGCAGAGTGAGAATCAGACAACCCAGAATCAAAATCAATCGCCATCTGGCATGGCATGTCCATCCAACAGTGGTGCACTACAAGTTATTGGTACACAGCTCTGTGATGAGAATGGGAATCCAGTGATGCTTCGTGGAGTTAGTACCCATGGTATTGCATGGTTTCCTGATTATATAAACGCATCGGCTGTAAAAGAATTCCATGAAGAATGGGGTGCAAATGTACTTCGCCTTGCTATGTATACTGCAGAGTATAATGGCTATTGTAGTGGTGGAGACAAAGAGTGGTTGAAAAGTCTGGTGAAAAATGGAGTTTCGTATGCCACACAGAATGATATGTATGTGATTATTGATTGGCATATTTTATCAGATGGAAATCCACACACCTATAAGGAAGATGCAAAAGCATTTTTCCAAGAGATGTCTGCAACTTATGCAAGTTATGATAACGTAATTTATGAAATCTGTAATGAACCAAATGGTGGAACCACCTGGGCTGACATCAAATCCTATGCAGAAGAAATTATTCCGGTGATTCGTGCAAACGACAGCGATGCCATCATCATTGTAGGTACACCAAACTGGTGTCAGTATGTAAAGGATGCAGCAGCAGATCCTATTACAGGTTATGATAACATTATGTATGCACTTCATTTTTATGCAGCGACGCATACGGATTGGCTTAGAAATGATATGGTAAGTGCTCTTGATGCGGGACTTCCAATTTTCGTTTCAGAATACGGTATTTGTGATGCATCTGGAAATGGTGCAATAGATGAAGCACAGGCAAACGCATGGATAGAACTTTTAAATGAAAAGGGTGTAAGCTATTGCGGTTGGAACATTTCCAACAAAGCAGAAACTTCAGCCATCTTTAACAGTTCTTGTACAAAGACCAGTGGATGGACACAAGAAGATTTGTCCACATCTGGGAAATGGCAGTATGATATGCTGCAAAAATATCAATTAGAAAATCAATAATTTTGTGACGCGCGACTATATTTTTCGGTCTAATAAGGTGAAAGGCCTTATCAGAGAAAGGAGGTAAGCAAATGGAAGATAAGCAGATAATAGAGTTATACTGGAATCGCTTAGAGACAGCCATAGAAGAAACCTCGCGAAAATATAGTCGCTTTTGTTTTTATATTGCAAATCATATTTTAGGAAATAAAGAAGACAGTGATGAATGTGTGAATGACACATACTTACATATATGGAATGCAATCCCACCACACAGACCAATTAGTTTAAAGGCATTTATCGGAAAAATCACACGTAACTTAGCACTTCATAAATGGGAAAATTATAATGCAAAAAAACGTGGTGAAGGGGCAGTACCTATGGTGCTGGAAGAACTACATGAGTGCGTGTCTGGTAGGAATGACACAGAGGATATAGTAGATCAGTTAGTATTAACAGATGCCTTAAATGTTTTTCTCGGGGACTTAAATTTGCAACACAGAAAGCTATTTATGGAGCGATATTTTTATTTTTCTTCCATTAAAGAAATTGCCTCAAAATACAATATGAGTGAAAGCAACGTGAAGATGACGTTGTCTCGCTTAAGACAGAAACTAAAAGAGCTTCTGGAAAAGGAGGGAATTATTTTATGAGAAAAGAAGAAAAACTTTTAAAAGCATTCAGTGATGTGAAAGAGGAATACATAGACGAAGTATCTTTTGAAGAAAACGAGCAACCACAGATTGCCAATAAAACAAAGAAAACATATTGGGTTCGCTGGGTAGGATTGGCTGCATCCATAGCTTTGCTGGTCTTTGGAGGAATGCACTTCATGAGAGTGTTTGGACCATTTGACCGCTTTGACTTAGGAACTGAGGTGGCAGAAGAAGAAAATGCGAACAAAGGAAATGAGAATGAAGAAAATATTGTGGTAGATATTGAAAGAGATAAGGGGTTTTCTGTGGTAACATCTTCAAGCGAAGATATTACTGTAAACAAAGGTACAGAACTCATCAGTAAAAATCCTTGGAATAAGGATGCAACCAGTTTGTCATATCCACTGTATAAAAATATGGCATATGTAAGCGCTGCGGGAATTCCTGCTTACTTTAGCGAGGTGGAGCTCCTGACTATGGCAGAAGATGCGGCAGAAAAATTAGGCGCTACTCTGACAGATTGGGAATACTCATACGTTGAAGAAAACGGGGTAGAAAAATTAGGAGATCCATATTTGATTAGAGCAGACTCAGATATAGCAACGATTGAAGTATGGGGAAATGGAGATATCAAGATTTTCTTTTATGAAAGTGTTCCTTTGCCAAATGAGTATTTGCTTACGGATGATAAAGATATTATAGACGCGGAAGCGGCTACAAATTATTTGATAGAAGAATATAAGGATTTGCTAGACGCAGAGACCTTGGTGCCAGATTGTTATTTGAGTTATGATTTACAAGGAAACCGAACGATTCATTATCGTGTATATGGACAGTCACTATCAGGCAATCCACTTGCAGATTATTGCTTCTCAAGAATGAGTTTCGTAGGTGATGAAAATGGTAATTTGTCAATGATTCTATATAGTGATGCAAGACGAGCAGCTTCATATGTCGGCGAAGGTCTTGTTGTGACAGAAGAAGTAGCAAGGAATCGTTTATATGAAGGAATGTATTATGGTATACAGTCAGAAGAATTTACAATTGGTGGAAGATTTTCTGATGAGAACATAGCCAAGGTAGAACTTATATATATGACAGGATCGGTGTGTGAATACTTTTTACCTTATTATTGCTTTTATGTAGAAACAGAAGGTGGGTCAGAAACCACGACATGTTATTCTGCATTTTATGTTCCAGCACTTACAGATGAATATTTAGATAATTTTCCAGAAGTAAATCCAATCGGAAATTAAAACATAAATAACACAACCCCTGCATAGAATGTTAAAAAAGCATTTGCAGGGGTTTTCTCATGAAAAAATATATCGAAGAAAGAGCAGTGGAAGTAGCAAATTATATTATTGATAACAATGCTACAGTAAGGCAGGCCGCAAAGCAGTTTGGAATATCCAAAAGTACCGTACATAAGGACTGCGCAGAGCGATTGGCGCAGGTAAATCCAACATTGGCAGCGGAAGTAAGAAAAGTGCTAGATGTTAATAAAGCAGAGCGTCATATTCGAGGTGGTCTTGCCACCAAAGAAAAATACTTAGGACATATGTGATTTTTCTCGTCATTGCAGAATACATGGGGCTATGATAGAATTGTATAAAAGATAATCATTTAAGAGAAAGGGTCCCATTATGTCATTAATGAGCTTTTTTATGCGTGTTGGCTGCAAGAAAAATGATGCAAAACGAGATGCAGGCTTAACCTATCCAGAAGATGTAATTCGTTCAGAAAATATATCTTATGGCCCACATAAAATGAACGTATTAGATGTATATCGTCCTGCTTATGCACAGCCAAAGCTACCAGTTATTGTTAGTGTGCATGGAGGCGGTTGGGTGTATGGTGACAAAGAGTTATATAGTCACTATTGTGTTAGTCTGGCACAGAGAGGATTCGTGGTAGTCAACTTTACATATCGTCTTTCACCAGAAAACAAATTCCCTTGTCATTTGGAAGATACCGCAATGGTCTTTGACTGGGTCAAAAAGAATGGCACTCGATATGGCATGGATAGGGACAATATATTTGCAGTAGGAGATTCTGCTGGCGGACATATTTTGGCGCTGTTTTGTGCTATGTGTACAAATCCAGAATATGCTTCCAAATTTGATTTTAAAGCTCCAGAAGGATTTGTTCCAAGAGCAGTTGCATTAAACTGTGCGGTGTTAGATATAGACGTAGCAAAAGAAGGTATGGCAGGAAGTACCATGAAGTTGATGAAGGATGTTTTGCCAAAGAAAAACATGGAGGAAATGTTGAAACTGGTAAATCCAATTGCTTACGTTACAGAGCAATTTCCACCATGCTATTTGATGACCGCCAACGAAGACTTTTTGAGAACACAGCCAGACACATTCAAAGAAAAATTGGACGCGTGTAAAGTTCCATATATGTATAAATTATATGGAGATGAGGAAAATATCTTAGGTCACGTGTTCCATCTGAATATGTATAACGAAACAGGAAAAATGTGCAACGATGAACAGTGCGCTTATTTCAAATCCTTTTTAAAAGAATAAACAGGTATGAGAATGGGGATGCCGCAAATGAGTATTTTGCGACATCCCCTTTTAAATTGTTCTAAGCAACAGAGTTGGAGATAAAAATTTTCTTACTCGGTTTCGGCTTTTTGAAACAATTCCGTATCAAGAAGCCCTTCCTGCTTTGCCATAATGGTAGTGCATACAGCATCTCCTGTAACATTTACAGCAGTTCGTAGCATGTCGACGATTCGGTCAATGCCCATGATAAGCGCAATTCCTTCCGTAGGGAGTCCCGCAGATGTAAACACCATGGCAAGGGTAATCAGTCCCACACCGGGAACACCTGCAGTTCCAATGGAAGCCAGGGTTGCAGTCAATATGACGGTTGCAAGCATAGCTCCTGTTAATTCAATACCGTAGGCGTCTGCCACGAAGACAACTGCTACACCCTGCATGATGGCAGTTCCATCCATGTTTACAGTAGCACCCAGTGGAACGGTAAATGAAGAAATCTTCTCTGAAACTCCTAACCTATCTTTTAATGTTTCGATGGACAATGGGATTGTCGCATTGGAAGATGAGGTAGAAAACGCAAACTCCATAACAGGGAAAAATTTCTTTAGAAAAGTAAATGGATTTAGCTTTGTAAAAACAAACAGCAACAGCTGGTAAATTCCAAAACACTGCAATGCCAAAGCAAAGATGACACAGCCCATGTATTTTAACATTGGAACAAAGGCATCAAAGCCAATCGTTGCAATGGTGCGAGCAATCATGCAAAATACGCCGATTGGCGCCGCTTTCATAACTGTGATAGTCATTTCCATCATTACGTCATTAAATTCAGAAAAGAATCTAGAAACGGTAGTAGCTTTGCTACCAAGTTTCGCCAGCATAATTCCCACAAAAACAGAAAATACAATAATAGGCAGCATATCACCTTCCGCCATAGAAGCGATGATATTTTTCGGGATAATGTTTAGTAGTGTATCCGTCATGCTTACATTTTCAGAAACAGTTATATCACTGGTTTCTACGCTTGCAATGTTTAAGCCAATTCCTGGTCGAATCAATAGTCCGATTCCCAAAGCGATAGAGATAGCCAATGCTGTAGTTGCTGCATAAAAAACAAGGGTTTTGACTCCTACTTTTCCAATGGTTTTTGTATCACCAATGGACATGGTGCCACAAATCAAACTACAGATAACTAAAGGAATGACGAGCATCTGCATAAGACGGATAAAACCGTTTCCAACCACATACAAAATGCCATTGATTAAAATCGTATCTTTTAGTGTTCCCGTAGGTAAGAAGAAATTGATAAGAAGCCCGAAAACTGCACCTGCCAAAAGTGCAATAAAGATTTTCGTTGAAAGGCCCAAGTGTTTAATTTTTTTCATTCGTTCTTGCCTCCTATAAAAATTTATCGCTCACCACATTATCATAAAGAGTTTTTTAAAACAATAAAAATTATATCTAGTATGTAAGAAAGTGCAATGGAATATTCTGGTGTATTTTGACACATACTAAATTGCAATTTATGAGAAGGGAAATTTTGGTATGTTAATTGTAAATGGAAAGATTTTTACCATGGAAGAAAGTGGAAATAAAATATATGAAAAGGGCTATATAAGAACCCAGGGAAAATACATTTTGGAAGTAGGGAATATGACGGAACTTCGTCCAATTCATCATAAAGAAGAAGTGCTAGACGTGGGTGGGGCTTGGGTATTGCCAGGTATCATAGAGTCTCATTGTCATATAGGAATCTCAGAAGAAAAGATAGGTGTTATTGGTGACGACTGTAATGAAGGAACCACACCTGTTACATCAGCGCTTCGTGCGATTGACGCAGTTAATCCCATGGATGCAGCTTTCCACGATGCCATAGAGGCGGGGATTACATCCGTGATGGTAGGCCCTGGTAGTGCCAATGTAGTGGGGGGACAATTTTTATTTATGAAAACACACGGGCGATGTATTGATGAGATGGTGGTGAAAAATCCAGCAGCCATGAAAGTAGCATTTGGTGAAAATCCAAAGACATGTTATGGAGATAAGGACGAGTATCCTGCTACCAGAATGGGTGTGGCGGCGCTCCTTCGAAAAACACTATTTCAAGCAACACAATACAAGGCAAAAAAAGATGCAGGCAATTTGGAACAAGAGGATTTTGAAATGGAACCTTGGATGCCAGTGCTGAATAAAGAGATTCCATTAAAAGCCCATGCCCATCGAGCAGACGATATTTTAACGGCTATTCGTATCGCGAAAGAATTTGATGTAAATATGACATTAGATCACGGAACAGAAAGTCATCTCATTGTGGAGCTGATAAAACAAACTGGTTTTCCTGTAATTGTAGGTCCAGACTTAACGTCCCGTTCCAAGCTGGAGGTCAAAAATATGAATTTTAAAACCAATAAGGTTTTGTGTGAAAATGGAGTTTTGTTTTCCATCACCACAGACCACCCAGTTACCATGATTCAGTATTTGCCTCTATGTGCAGGCCTGGCGGTGAAAAGAGGACTACCTATGGAAGACGGTCTAAAAGCCATCACTATAAATGCAGCTCGTATTTGTGGGGTGGATGATATGGTAGGGAGTTTGAAAAAGGGTAAGCACGCGGATATCGCCATATTTTCAGGAAACCCTATGGAGATGTTTACGAAGACATTGTATACCATCATTGATGGGAATGTGGTGTATGACGTTAGCGAAATAGAAAAATAATGAAGGCGTATAAAAATAGGGGCGCTTTAAGCGCCCCCTTAAATATTTTATAGGTTAAAGTAACGATCAAACTCTGCTGGATGTGGAATCTTTGACATCTCAGCACATTCTTTACGCTTCATAGCAATGAAGTTCTTTAAAAGCTGTTCTGGGAATACACCACCAGCTGTGAGGTATTCATGGTCTGCTTCTAATGCATCAAGTGCATCTTCCAAACGAGTTGGTAAAGAAGAAAGTTTTGCTTTTTCTTCTTCTGGTAAATGGAAGAGATTCATGTCGTATGGTCCCCAGCCATTTGCATGTGGATCAATTTTATTCTTAACACCATCAAGACCTGCCATAAGAAGTGCTGCGTAGCAAAGGTATGGGTTACAGGTTGCGTCTGGGTTACGAATTTCGAAACGACGAAGCTCTGGTGTTTTTGCGTAAGCAGGAATACGGATAACTGCGCTACGGTTTGAAGTAGCATATCCGATAGTAACTGGTGCTTCAAAGCCAGGAACAAGTCTCTTAAATGAGTTTGTACTTGGGTTTGTGATTGCACATAAAGAAGCGATATGTTTTAAAAGTCCGCCCATGAAGTAATGTGCTGTTTCACTTAAGTGTGAGTAGCCATTGTCATCAGAGAAAACTGGTTCGCCGTCTTTTAATAAAAGCATGTGTACGTGCATACCGTTACCAGCTTCGCCGTAAACAGGTTTTGGCATAAATGTAGCTACCTGTCCGTACTGTGCGGCTGTGTTGTGAACAACATATTTAATCATCATAGAAGCGTCAGCCATCTTTGACATCTGTCCAAGCATTGGTTCGATTTCGAACTGTCCAGCTGCACCTACTTCTGGATGATGGTATTTGATAGCGATGCCCATTTTTTCTAATTCCAAACACATTTCAGCACGTGCTTCATAAGTGCGGTCAAAAGGTTTTGCAATGTGGTAGTTTTTCTGATGAGGTACTACACAGCCTAAGCCTTCTGTGTCACTGTTCCAATAAGCCTGTTCAGTGTCAAGTTCTACACCGATAGAATCAGGACGTACTGCCCAACCTACCTGGTCGAACATATGGAATTCAAATTCTGGTAAGATAAGCATAGTATCTGCGATGCCAGTATCTTTCATATACTGTTCTGCAGCAGCTACGATGTTTCTTGGGTACTGGTCTAATGGACGGTTGTTTGGATAATCAATAACCATGGCATTTCCTGTGATAGAAAGTGTTGGGATATCACAGTATGGGTCAATCATAGCTGTATCCAAATCTGGGATAAATACCATGTCACTCTTTTCAACTACAGCATAGCCATAGTTGGATGCGTCAAAACCGATACCATCTCTCATAGTATCTTCATTGAACTGAGAAGCAGGAATTGTCACATGGCGAAACTGACCGTTGATATCAACGATTTTAAAGTCCACCATCTGGATGCCTTCTTCTTGGATAAATTTCATAATGTCTTGTGCTGTTTTTGCCATTATTTTATTCTCCTTTTTTCGTTTTCAAATTTCCAAAATCAAGTACATATATTTTATCATACACAAGTATATTTTTCCACTAATTGCAAATACTTCCACTGTAGAAAAAATTAGGAGGTATCCATTATGGCACAGTTATCAGAAAAAGAACTCGCTTCGATTCAGGAGCTCCTTGCAGACGAAGACCTTTTAGTAAAGAAATTCAAAATGCTTGCAGAGCATGCCACAGAGGAAGAAGTAAAAACAAAAATGCTTGAAATTTCTGACAAACATCAGAAGCATGTAAACGAGCTTTATTCTCATTTATCTTAGGAGGAAAAAAATATGTCAGTTTATACAGAAAAAGAAGTTTTAAGTGATGCATTGTCTGCTCAGAAAGCATGTACAGAATTATTCAACAAGGCATCAAATGAATGTGTGCATGAAAGTGTACGTGAATCTCTTCTTGATATCTTAGAAGAGGAACATGAGATCCAGCAGGATGTGTTTGTTATGATGCATGAAAAAGGAATGTATCCAACACCAGAAGCAGACGACAAGAAGGTGCAGCAGCTGAAACAACAGTATTCACAGTGCGTGAAATAAGGTACTTCAATTAACGGATTGTTAAATGCCTACGAAATGAGACGTATTATATATTGACTTTACACACGCTATCGCTGAGGGTGTTCAGTCAATATATAATACGTCTCATTTCTTATGTGTTCAAAACAACGAAGTTAATTGAAATACCTTATTTTACTTGGATATAAAAGAGGGATGTATGTGGAGTTGGTATATATAGGTAGTGTTGTTCGAGCGCTATCTTATGTGGTATAATATAAAATATAAATCAAAGAAAATAAGATGTTCAGAGATTAGGATAAAAAAGATAGAAGGAGCGACAATTTCATGAGCGAAAAGAAGGGGTTTGTGACAAGTAAAAAGGAGCGTTTTGCATATTGTCTGTTTTTCCTGGGACAGAATATTCTTTGGGGATATGCGGGATATGTGGAGACATTTTTGACAGATGTGGGAATTGCGGCAGCTACAGCGGCAGTGATACTTTTGGTGCCAAAGTTGTGGGATGCTATCAATGATATGTTGTTTGGTTATCTTATTGACAGAACCCGTTTTAAAAACGGGCAGAAGTTCATTCCATGGGTAAAAATTGGAGTAACTGCGGTTGGTCTTACGACAATCGCCCTTTTTGCCATTCCAGAATCTGCTTCACAAAGTGTGAAAGTAGTTTGGTTTTTAGTTGCTTATATTTTATTTGATATTAGCTATACCATTTTGGATGCGCCAGCATATGCTGTAACCACAGTTATGACCTCCGATGTGCAGGAGCGTACATCCATTATTGCAGGCGGAAAACTTTGGGCAATGGTAGGTGGCGTAGTAGCTACGGTTTTGGTGCCAATGCTTCGTCCAAAATTAGGATGGTTTGTAGGTTGTGTAGTTTTCGTAGCAGTATCTGTAGTAATGATGGTGCCAATGATTTTCTCGGTAAAGGAACGTCATAGTGAAACTTCCACAGCAGAAGAAAATCCAGGATTTATGGAAATCATTCACTATTTGAAACACAATAAATATTTGATGGTAACATTGGTGGCTATGCTTCTTTTGGGAATTGCCAGCCTGGAACAGAAGATGGCTATTTACATGGGACGTATTTGTTTGGGACAGGAAAACACAGCAACACTTGTGGCAGCAGGTGCAGCGGTATCTGTCATCATCGTATCTGCAGTAGTTCCAAAACTCTCTAGAAAATGGGACAAATTTTATGTGCTTTGTGGAGGCTTGGCCTTTACAGTAGTGATGAATATTGTGGCATATTTTATAGGCTATGATAATCTGGTGGTGACCATTGTGATGACAATGCTTAAGTGCGCAGGTTTGGGATTTTGGTCTGTAGTTATCTACATGCTCATTGCAGACACAGTAGAATATGGTACATATAAAACAGGTACAAGAGCAGCAGGTATTTCTTTCAGCTTGCAGACATTTGTAGCGAAACTCAAGAATGGACTTATTGGTACCGTAGTGTTATTTAGCTTGTCAGCAGTTGGTTTTGTAGAAGGTGAAAATGCCGTTCAACCAGCAGGCGTAGCCGATGGTGTGTGGGCACTTTTCTGTTTGCTTCCAGCAGCAGGTTTTGCTATCGCACTTGTGATTTTACTTTTATTCTATAAACTTCGTTCCGATGAGGTACAGGTAATGTCCTTGTACAATAACGGAGAAATCTCTCGTGAAGAGGCAGAAGATAAGCTTGCAGAAAAATACGGTCCAGCAGGAGAAAAATAATGGATTCAGAAGTAAGGGTTTTTAGCAGAGAAAATGGGGAAATACAAAGAGTGCAGGTAGTGCGCTGGGACGATTGGGCAGACTTTGATTTTTTGCCCCTACGGCAAGAAAGTGTGGCAGGGCAGATAAAGACGCTGAAGTGTTTTTATGATATTTACAAGAACTTTCTCATACCAACATTTCCATGGATTTTTCCACAGATGGTAATGTTTTGTCTGCCAGAAGGGGAAGGGTTATCGGATTCCCTCACAGCTGCTAGTCTCACCTTAAAGGAAGGGGTGAAACTCCGTGGTGGTAAGCCAGTGTTTGCGACTGCAGAGGCAAAACAGTTGTATGAAAAGCTGGAGGCAAAAGGTTGTGTAAAAATCGTATGCGGAAAACTTCCTAGCACAAAGATTATTCCAGTTGGAAATTTTGTAGGACTCTTATCGGAAAATGAGACCGATGCCAGAATGAAAGTAAATGCAAACTTTTTTATCATGGACCCATTTGATTGTGCCACTATTTATGATCAGGTAGGAACACCATTTGGCCTTTGCGTGAAAACTGGTGTCGTGATAAATCCACCTCTTTTTGGAAGAGAAGCCTTGCTTGTAGATAAAGAGAAAAAAGTTTCGATTCGCGAGATGGATATTCGCGAGCTAGAAATCGAGATTGCTGGAGTAAGATATAAGCATGGTGAAAATGCAACCATTTATACAAGACCAGAGCGTAAGAAAACACCTAGCATTGATGGCACCTGTCTGGTAATTATCGGAAACCGTGTGGTCGCGGTAAAAGAGAAAGGACCAGTAGAGATTCCAGCGTCTGGATTTGTACTGCGTGTCGATAAAGATAGTTTCGTACAGAAACGTACATTGCCAAATGGACAGCCGATGAAAGAATGTCCATTCTGTGAAGTGGACATAAAGTATGTAGATGCACAGGTAGATGATGAGGTCGTATATCATGGTCTTGAAGATATCACATTTGGTATTCAGGTAGGAAATAGCATTGTCCGTGATGGTGAAAAAACGATGGAGTTCATCTCTCGTTTTTACAATCTTTATCACTTGGAGCCAGTACCATTTCCACCAAGCTTGTATCCAATGGATTTTGAAAAAGCAAGAGCAGCACGTATCGCCCTTGGTGCTGATAAAGAAGGCAAACCTGTAGTGTTCTGGGCAGAAGGTGCTGGGAAATTGGGATATACCTTAGGTGAAGATAGTACGGGAGCAAGCCTTTCGGAGATGGCAGAAATTGCATCTGAGTTGGGACTAGAGAATGCGATTAATTTAGATGGTGGTGGTTCGGCACAGATACTAGTAGATGGTGCACGAGCCTTACGAATATCGGATAGAAATAAAGAGGATAACAGTGATGCAGAAAGATTGGTTCCGATGGGACTGGTGGTGAAATGAAAGAGGTTGTCGCAAGTTTTGCGACAACCCTTTTTTTACATTCCAATTAAATCGAGTGCATTGGTTAGGATGGTTATTTGATAATCCGTCTTTGGATTAGGATATTTTATTTCCACAGATTTTGTGGTGAGGTTGTAGTACCACCCATAGTCCGCTGCTTCGAACTTTTTGTTGTATAAGAAATGAGGAAGTGGCTGGTTATCCAAAAGGACTGCAAGAGGTGAGTTCTTTTGATATACCACATCTAAGGTAACCTGTTCGATTGGTGTCTCGTAAGCGCCTTCCGATGAGAAACGAATGGTGATGTTTGGCTCTATCTGCATCTGGATGAGCGTCTTTTTGTAGACACCATTTTTGTAGTCATTGGTAACGCCATCATCTTCATATAATTCGAAGGTGTTATTTTTGTCCGCGACACAGATGATGTGCAAATCTTTGCATACGTCTGTAGTCATGTTGTGGGCAATGGTATTTGTCATAGGAACAATTGCTCCACTTCTCAAGAACAATGGAATGCTACTTAAATCTACTGGGACTTCAATGCTTTGTCCACCCGGATAGAATTCATGGGTAGAAAAATCATAGAAGTTGCTTCCGTCTGGAAGGTAAAGAGATTTTGTTTGTGCGCCTTTTTCTAAAACGGTGGCAACGAGTAAATCCCCTATCATAAAAGTTTCGGCTTCGTCGTATGCACGTACGTCTTCCTGAAATGCACAGCAAAGAGGCTGCATAATAGGAAGTCCCGTGCAGTGTGCCCGATACATTAATGAGTAATAGTAAGGCATGAGCTTGTAGCGAAGGTGAATCGCATCGCGAATCAGATTCGTATATTCTGGATACATCCAAGGCTCGGTTACGGTGATGTCTGCGTTTACAGAGTGGATGGAAAATCTTGGATGGAAAATACCATTTTGTACCCAACGAACTAGAAGTTCCGCTTCAGGTGAATTTCCAAAGAATCCACCGATATCACTGCCGTAGTTTGATACACCGCAAAGGCTCATTCCAAGCATGGTAGGAATGTTGTATTTTAAGGTGTCCCATGAGGTGCGGTTGTCTCCCGACCAGGTCTGAGCATATTGTTGGATGCCAGCGTGGCCTGCACGACATACAATAAATGGTCGTTCGTTTGGCGTAGTCTCTGCAATGGCTTCTTCTGTAATAAGACACATCAGGTTTGCCATGATGGATTTTAGCTGACCGATGGTTCCACCGTCTCCTTCAAAGACGCAGCGAGCGTCTAAGTCGACAATGCTGTCGTATTCGCAGTTATCATTCCATACAGAAGCAGTGCCATAGTCTAGTAAGTTTTCTTTTAAACGTTCTTTCCATACTTCTCGTGTATGTGGATTTGTAAAGTCTGCAAATACACCTTTTCCGCCCCACCAGTTACCTACGCAAGGGTCATCTGAGTCAGCATTTTTTACAAGCATATCTTCCTTTTTGAAATCCTCGATATCTGGATGCACGAGTAAGATACCTGGCTTTACATTGGAAGAAACTACGATGCCTTTTTCTTTCATTCGTGCAAAAAAGTCTTTTGGATCTTTGAAACGTTTGTTGTTCCAGGTAAAGACACAGCGTTTGGAACCATCTACGGTGTTTTGTGCAGTGTATCCACTGGAAAGCTGAAAGCCGGAGATAGGAATATCTTCTTCTCTGGCTGTATCTATAAATTCGAGAATCGCATCATCAGAATCCACTGGAAGTTCTGCATAGTACATAGACGAACCAAGGTAGCCAAGGGCGTGCTTTGGAAGCATCACAGATTTTCCAGTCAGGTCGGTGAAGCGAGTAACAATATCCGTAATCTTTGGACCAGCGATAAAGAATAAATCAATGTCGCCTCCATCTGTGCGATATCTGCTATGGGCGCCCCAGTAATTGCTTATTTTTCTACCCATGTCAAAGTCACATTCATAGGTGTTGTGATAGAAATAGCCTACGGCTTTTTTTGATTTATCATTAAGCTTCACGTAGAAAGGAATGTGCTTGTATAGACCGTCTGTTTCCTTTGGATTATATCCGAGAGAATCCGACTGGGTCATGGACATAAATTGTTCAGTTTTATTAAAGTTACCTGACTTTTCGCCAAAGCCGTAGAAGTGATCGCCTTCTGAAATTACACTTGTATGAATACGTCTTTGGTTTGCGTCCAGCTGGTAAGCAAGCTCTGGCACATCGGCGTGAAGTAAGGTTTTGTCCTTGTCAAAAATGCGGATAGCTAGAGGTTCTTTTTGGATAAAAACATCAAGAACATTTCCCACTAAGAGAATATAGTCTTCATGCTCTTCGATGGTAGGCAGGGTTGGCGTAATACGAGTTCTTTTTCCTTCAAAAAGAAAATCCAAACGATCTTTCCATCCAGTTAGCATAAGGCTATAAGATGCCTCTTTGAAATCACCATCAAACCCAGCACGAATTCGAAGAATCTCGTCGGTGAGATAATAGATTCGAATAGGCGCACTATTTGTGGTGATTTCTATGTAAGTATCTGTCTGTGTAATGTTATGAAATTTGGAACAAATTTTCATAAGGTTCCTCCTTTATATTTAGTCCCATTCAGAACCGGTAACTTTTGAAAGATCAATACCTTTAGTTTCATTTACTTTTGTAATGAGGATGATGATGGAAATCAAAAGGAATGGTACACATACGCATAAACAAAGTGTGCCAATAGATTCCACGAACAACATACCTACTGTCATAATTGTAATGGATAATACATTTCCGACACCTGACAAAATACCCATAGTACCTACAACCGATACGCGAAGGTTGGTAGGGGTAGATTCACCAGGAATCATGATGAATAAAATATCTGCAGCTGACCAAAGTCCTCCGATAAATAAACCATAGCTTACGCCCACAAGAATAGGAGATACTCCGGAACTTGCGCAGAATACAAATGACACTAGACCAATAAGTGCAAATCCTGCATGGTAAATCGTAGATTTTTTACGCCCAAGAAAGTCTGTGATAAAACCACTCATAGCGGTCATCAAGGCATTTACGATAGGAATGAAATACATTGCAGTTGTAATTTCACTGGTGGACATTCCACCTGTTTTCATAATAGATTCATAGTAACTGGTTCCACCTGTGGAGGTTACATATACAAATGCACAAAGCAAAACAGCACGCATTTGTTTGTGTGCAAAGATGAATTTAAGTGCTGCGACTACACCGCCTTCTGCATCTTCAGAAGATTTCTTTTTGTTTTCTTCTAGAGTTATACGCTCTTCTTCTGGCATTTCAAGGTAAGCGATTTTCCTTTTCAAATAAGCTGGTGTCTCAGGCATGATAAAGTATGCCACGATACCGATAATGATGCCTGCGATGGCTGGAATCATAAATACCTTTTGCCACTGACTACCATCATTTTTCATAAATACATCTCTTAAGATTGGAATGAAAGTCACACCCAAAAGCGCAATTGCTTTGGTGATACTTGTCAGCTTTGCTCTGTGTTTTTCTGGCGCAGATTCCATGACGTAGAGCACCTGCATGTCATTGTTCATAAGGAAGTAGATGATACCGATACCACAAATGTAAACAACTGGATTTGGTGCCATCATACATACAAACATTCCTGCACCCATACCAATGGTGTTGATTGCAAGAAATAATTTTCTGCCGAATTTGTCGGCAAGGGATTTGTAGAAAGGTGTGATAAGCATTATCACATACAGTGGTGCTGTCATAGCAGAATATGTAGCGAGTCCTGTATTAAACTCAAGTCCCATACCGTTTACGAAAAATTCTGTAATCATATCGGATTGAAGTGAGTTGTAAATGTTGCTGGTGATTTCATCGATGATGTATACCATCGATAAAATAAATAGCATGTAAATCAAGTAGCCGGATGTGTTCATACGGCTTAGTTCTTTTTTGTACTTCGTTAATAAACGTCCCTCTTTTTCGTTCATAACTAAACTCCTTTATATGTTTTATCTTGTATTATTATAACATGTATTTAAAGTTTGGGGATAAAAAACAAAGCGTGTACAATTTTTCTCTATTTTAGTTGAAGAAGCACTGGTGGTTTTATTGGACATATATAGCGTTATATTTTGTGTAAGCAAAATGATTTACGCAGATGAATGCAGAAAGGTGGTCCATATGCCATACATGAAATATAAAAACTGGTACTTACCAAATTGTGATATCGCTTTCCCAACAGAGGAAGAAGCCTGGGAATATTTAGAAGAAAATGAGTAATATACTTGTGCAAGAAATGATGATATACTAGAAAAGAGTCAAAAAGGATGGACTAGTATATAGAATTAAACGAGATCATTTTGGAGGAACGAATATGTTGGTGTTAGTATATAAAAAGTGCAGTACTTGTCAGAAAGCACTTAAATGGTTAGAGGAAAATCATGTAGAGTTTACAGAGCGTCCAATTAAAGAAGAAAATCCTACTTTCGAAGAACTTAAAAGTTGGTATCAGATGAGTGGTTTGCCTTTAAAGAAGTTCTTTAATACAAGCGGACTTATCTACAAAGATTTGGGTCTTAAGGATAAACTTCCTACGATGTCAGAAGATGAACAGCTACAGCTTCTAGCAACTGATGGAATGCTAGTAAAAAGACCATTGGTTGTCGGAGAAGATTTTGTGCTCACTGGTTTTAAGGAAAAAGAGTGGGAAGAGAAGCTGAAATAGGAGGACGAAAGATGAAATCTTATTTAATAAAAGATACTACGAAAGAAGAACGCATCGAACTGATTCGACAGTGGGTGCCAGCGGATGAAGCGATGGAAGACTGCGATATTGATCTTTGGGATATGTACAGGGATTATATCAATGGGGAAAGGGAGATTAGTGAGATAAATGCATCGTTTGTGGAGGAGTAAAGAATGGTTCCAACAATAGATGTAAAAGAAACCGGAGCAAACCTCAGACGTATCATGGATGAGCGAGGAATCACGGTAAAAGATGTACAAGAATATTTAAACCTTGCTAGTGTACAGAGTGTGTATTATTGGTGGAATGGAACCAACATGCCCACAATCGACAATCTGTATGCACTAGGACAATTACTTCATGTTCCAATAGATGCAATCATATGTGGAAATGGTAAAGCAATTTTGCCTGAGCCAATTGTATTAAAGACACCTGGTGAAAGAAGATTGTATGCATATTACAAAAGATTATATGAGATGCAGGCGGCATAAGATTCAAGTACAACTTGAATGACAAAAGAACATACCTCCTACAAAATGGAATTATAACATTTTGTAGGAGGATTTTTTATGCGTAAAAAGAAAATATCATCAGCAAATAACCTTTGGAACGAAGAAGGATTTCTCATGTGCGGGTTAGGTGAGAAAAGCATGCTTATAGCCAAAATCAAACACATTAAAAAATGTGTCCGATGGAGCTATCAAAGAGCAGTTCGTGGGTATTCCGATTATGATAAATGGAATATGTACAGTTTCTTGCAAAATCTGATTCCAGAGATGCTTCAGGATATGAGAGACAATCGACATGGTTCTCCGAGTTATTTGGGAGAAAATTATACAAACGCAGACGGAATACTGGTAAACGATACCTGTCATGATGAGTGGGATAAGCTTTTGGATCACATGATATTTCTGTGGAGAGAATCTGCAGAGGACACCTGTACAAGGAAGAATCCATATGAGGAGGAGTATGACAAGGCTCATGCAGAGTTTACGGATAAATATGGACTGTTAGGCGAAAAGTTGCAGACGGAAGAAGAACTGGAGGAGAACCGTAAACGGGGAGGTGGATGCACGATGCATTTTATGGATGAGATACCAGAATATAAGGACATATCGGATAAGTACAATACAGAAGAACTGGAATTAGATACATATAGGTTAGGATGCAAAAATGAGGCGATGGATTTGCTAAAGAAACATTTTTATGCGTTGTGGGATTGAGGTCACAAATTGGAATATCAAAAGGAGAAAAAGTTATATGGGTAAAAAAACAAATGAAATAACAGTAAAAGAATCAGAAGAAGTGGTTATAAATGAGACTACAATTAAAAATTTAATATATGTAATTCGAGGGCAGCAGGTGATGTTGGATAGTGATTTAGCTATGCTTTATCAAGTGGAAACTAAACGTGTAAATGAAGGCGTAAAGAGAAATATAAAACGATTCCCAGAAACGTTTTGTTTTCAACTGAGCGAGGATGAGTTTTTAAACTTGAAGTCGCAATTTGCGTCTTCAAGTTTGCAAGAACGAAATGGACATGGAGGAAAGAGAAAATTACCCTACGTCTTCACAGAGCAAGGTATAGCCATGCTATCAGCGGTAGGTCAAATGAAAAACTAAATTCCACTTTTGAAATCAATTGACCTCGTATTTTTGAATTTAAGCAAGTTTTAGAGGATTAGCCTATGTAAATATCCCTTGAAATGTGCTATAATTCGTTTATCAAAAGTTGTTTGTTTACATAGCAAACAGACAGCTGGAGAAGTTTGAGCAAAAGTAAATTCCACCTGTTTAATGTCATTTTGGGATGAAATTAGGAACTGAAAGTGGTTATCTGTCTGCTCAAAAATCTAGTGGTAATACACTACTTTTCAATTAATGCCGGTTTTAGCATGACTTCGTCTGGGGAGACTTTAAACTGTCCTGCTAAGAGCGGTATTTTTTTGTCCAAAAGTAGTGTAGCAAGGTCAAATGGACAGGCTCCATTTAAGCCGTCTCTGGAAGTCGAGTTTATGTGACTTGCCAATAGATTGATGTCTTCCTGTGTATATTTGTGCATACTTTGTCCTTTTGGAATGACGTAGCGGATGTATTCGTGATTCTTTTCCAGACGGGCTTTCTGATTGGAAACATAAGGGTCGCAGTAAAAGACATAGGTGCGATGTGTTCCGTTTTCTGTTTTTTCAATGTCCCAAGGGTTTTTGAATTCAGAGCCGTTGTCAGTCAGTATTACAGGAAAATATTTTTTAAAGGTTCTAATTCCAAGTGTATCCGTTAGGTTGTTAATTGCTTGGATAACACTTTTCTGCGTACAGTCAGGAAGTAGAATAATAATCATAAAACTGCAGCTTCGAAACAGCAGTGTCAAAAGGCATTTACCAGTAGAAACACCGCCTTTTACGGTATCCATTTCAACAACATCCATATCTGGATGACCGGCCATAAAACGTTCAAAATCAACGTATGTGCGTTTGTTACGGTATGTTTGATTTGACTCGCTTTTGGTGCGTGGTTTAGAACTTGTTTTACGCTTCTTATAGCGTACACGACGAGGTAGGTCAATGTTGCGTGCCTGAAAAACTTTCTGATCCAGATAGTTATACAGAGTTCTTCTACATACAGGGATTTCGTCCGCATGTACAGCAAATATGTGGCTGAGAGGCTGTCCTTTGAGTATAAGCGGAGAAATCATGTCATTGAGCTCCTGAAGTTCTTCAGGGGTCATGTTAATGCCTTCTCTAGAATGAGACAATGTTTTCTCATAGTTCTTTTGTGCTTTGGCTGCAGAATAATGGTATTTATCTAAACTGCATGACTTTATATTGGGGCAGGAATTACAGACATAAGGAGCCTTGGAAGGCTTATTGCAGAACCAGGTTATGTAGTGTTCACATTTTTGTATAACCTTTTGATGATGGCAGTAGCGACACTGATAATTACAATATAGATTTCCACAAACATGTCTGTAATTGCAGGTTTTATAGTTTATACAAGTTTTGCAATTATCTCTGAAATATTCATACGGAATAAGTTCACGATGACGTCTTACTTCTTTGGAAACTGTGGTTGGATCCTTTCGAAGTGTTCGTGCGATACTTGCAAAGGAGCTACCCTGTAAAAGTTCCTGCTCAATATAAATTCTGTCAGACAAGGTAAGGTGTTTTTGATTATGATTTTTCTGTTTCATAAGTAGTCCTTTCCGACAGACAGATAACCTAATATAACGATAAAAGGTAGAAAGTTGGTGTGCAAGAGTAAATTCCATTTTTGAGGTAAGTTTATGGAATTTAAAATTTCACTCTACGAGTAGATATACTAGAACTTCTTTTTATTTACTACCATATATGGAAACAATTGCGGACAAGAATGTGATAATGTGGTGGTAGGAGATATTGCCACGGCAACATTATCCCTTTTGGGAGAAAAGCTAGGGAAATCAAGGGTTTGCGAGGTAGGGCATGAGGTTTTATGCCAGATTTATGCCAGAGGTGGATGAGCTGGGGCATGGCTTGAAATTAAGCAGGATAGTATTTAATATGCTATAATGACTATAAGTGATTTAGTTACTAAATGAATCCATAATAAACAAGCAAATAATATGCGGAGGTAATATGCATTTCTTTTCTAGTGACGAAACAAGAGTATATTTTGCAAAAATATCAAAAAAATTAAAAGATGAAGTGGATAAAATGAGCGATGTAGATATTACTACATGTGATTTTCCAGAGTGGCAGGAATATCTTTATAGCAAATATGAGATAATTCCTGTAACAGTATATGAAAATAATATTAAGCAATCATTAATAGATACAAAGATTAAGAAATATAATCATTTTTATGGTAGCTTGCCATATGATAAACAGTATTATGAAGTTGATGGTGTACGTATTATATATGAAATTCCGTTTGACGGAGATGATAATTTGTTTTGGTTACAACCTAATACTGGAATTTTGACAAGTTTTGAGGTAGAAGATTTTAACGCACCAAACAAAGATAATTGTGGAAGTATTATTCTAGAGTTTGAGTATTCCAAGAAAGAGCTTGAAGATCAGAAGGAGAATATGCCAACGTTTGTAAAAAATGGGTTTGAGAGTAGGTTTAGAAGCATTAGAACAATGATAGGTTATGTAAATGGTGAGGTAAATGCATTTAACAATAACTTAAGGAAATATGCATTGCAGTGTTTAGAAGAGAGGAAAAAGCGGGCGGCATCACTCTCTCTTATCAGTCAAATGTTGGAAATTCCGTTAGAAAGAAGTGATACTGCACCGAATATTAATCCCATACCACTTGAAAGAATTGTTAGGACACCAGTAAAGAAGCCAGATGCGAAACCACTTCCAAATGAATATGCAATAAGAGATATTGATTATGAAAATATTAATAATATAATTTTATCTTGTGGAACTGCGATGGAAAATACTGCTCGGACACATACAAAGAATGACGAGGAAGAATTACGAGATTTCTTGCTTGCAACACTTAATACACATTATAAAAATGCATCCGGTGAAACATTTAGAAAAACAGGGAAGACAGATATAAAAATAGAATTTGAAAATAAGGCTGCATTTATTGGAGAGTGTAAAGTTTGGCATGGAATGAAAGTATTTGAGCAAGCCATACAACAAGTTCTAAGTTATTCGACTTGGAGAGATAGCAAGATATCAGTGATTATTTTTAATAAAGAAAATCAGTCATTTAACGGTATTTTGGAAAAAATCGGTGCGTGGGTAAAAGATAATGTGAAATCATGTAAGCACACTTCAGCGAATGTTTGGGACTGCATATATTATAGGACAGATACAAATGTAGAAATTAGATTGAATATTTTAGTTTTTGATATGTATGTTGATAAGGTATGATTTGGAGGACAATATGTCAAAGAGAATTACCTACCAAAACATAGACATGAAACAAATAGGAATAAAATTAAAGCACATTATTGAATCTAAGGGATATACTCCTAATATGATTAAAGAATATTTGCATACGCTTAGTAAATTACTCAATGTACACATGGAAGAACTCTTAGTAAAGAAGAATATATCAATCTGTTGCATAAAATGCTAGTGACAAATGAAATCCTTCTATCATAACCTGTGAAAGGCTATGATAGGAGGATTTATTTATGGAAAATGATATTGTTAATATCTTAATTCCTTGGTAACTTTAGAAGGTTATCAAAAGGCGTGTCGTTAGGTTCAGAACGGACATATTTTTCGCCGTTTGAACTTAAGGCTGGGATTAAGTTTGGATAAGGATAAATGTTTACTTGGATACTGTTAGGGTACTGTTTTACATGGTCATAGATGGTTGATTTATGATAATATCCAGGGTTAGTACATCCATCAATGTAAATTTGGTCAATTTCAGTTGTTTTGTTTGAATAAGAACAACCAGGTTTCATTTTGATTCGAATAGCTTTCATATTTGTTCCTCCATATAAATTGGGCTTGTTGTGTAATATATATAAACAATAAAAGAGAAACCATAACGAATAGATTTATCTTGAGTTGCGGAACTAATCTGTAGTACAATGTTTTTGCGAAAGTACATATGTACATGGGAGACCAGTATTCTATTTATTAGATGCTGGTTTCTTTTTATTGGAATTTTACAAATTTCGAAGAATGGTTGACAGGTTATAAATATGTGATAACATATTGTTATATTTATGTTTGCAATATAACAATACTGCTGTGTGAGATTCGGTGCAAGAGCTTATAACAAAATGTTAAATGGAGGAAAAAATGTCAGAGAAATATAACAGATTAGGTGATAGAATCAAAGAACGTCGTCAATCATTAGGTTTAAGCCAAGCAGAATTGGCATATCAATTACATTGCACGCAGGCAGCACTTTCACAATACGAAAACGGAAATAGACAACCAGGTTTTCAAGAACTGGTACAAATTGCCTCGGCACTAAATACCAGTACGGATTATTTATTAGGTGTTACACATATAAAAACTGTTGACTCTAATATTAAAATGATTGGCGATTATTTAGGCCTTACAGAGGAAAGCATTGGAGTGCTACATGATTTATATATGAAACACAAAGAAAAAATAGAAGATGATTATTTACAAAGAGAAGTATTGTATTGGTCTGGAGCAGTACCTGGCGATGAGGAGTATGAAGAACAATTTCAACATGTTTTGAAAAGTTCATATATAGAGTTGAATGATTATGAGAAATTTATTAATGATTTTATTTGTTCATCAGCTTTTAAAATTTTTACACGCAAGTTATGCAATAATTTATTTTTAGAACGTAGTATTTACGATATGCTACGTGTGATTACAAGGAAATATGATCAAATTGAAAGTGACCTTTTTACATCTGATGTGGCAGCCAAGGCGTATGCATTAGTGGAAGATTCAGATGTTTATCTAAAACAATATTTACTAAATGTGTTTGAAGCACAAACAGTTTTACTTAATTTTATCCAGGAATTCACAAAATTAGAAGGTGTCAAAGAATTAGACTATAAAGAATCTTTCTATCGAAGATTGTGTTTTTGTATTTATGAATACACTCATCATATGTTTGAAAAAGAGAATTTCTCTTTTGAGGAATTTGATGAGGCTATGAAAAAAGATGAGTTTAAGTTAGCAGATATTGCGACCAAAATATTGAAAGATGCTTTGGACTAATCGTTCAATGAAAATGCTATTGACAAATGACATCCTCTTATCATACCTGAGAAGGGACTATGATAGGAGGATATTTTTATGTGAAGAACAGTTAATGTAGTAGAAGATTGAGGAAAATAAGATTGTATTTATATGACATTATGAACATAAAAAAGAAACGAGTATCCATTTCCAGTCCGAAGACCTTACTCAGTCAAAAACTCGCTTCTTGAGTTTATAATATGGGGTTTATGTGTAATAGTCAAGATGAAAATGAGATAACCTTTAATAGATTAAGGGGTAATGAAATTTTGTGCGTTGAAATTAAATTGGTGCAAAAAATGTGTGTTAAGCATTGTTTAATATAGTTGACATTCGTATGGAAATAAAATACAATATCTATACAAAAGTTAACCACGGAGGTGAGTGCAATGGATATTAATCATGTGATAATGAATGAAATAAAACACAACAACAATATGATTACGACTGCACAAGTGGTTGCGTTAGGATTTTCTAGAGCACTATTATCCAAGTATGTAAAAGCAGGGTTGTTAGAACGTGGGCGTCATGGTGTATATATTTTGCCAGATTCAGTTCATGACGATATGTATACGATGATGCTTAGATCGGATAAGATCATTTTCTCGCATGATACAGCTTTGTTTTTGAATGGATTGTCTGAAAGAACACCGTTTGAACATTCAGTTACGATTCCAAGCAATTCTGTATTATCAGAGAAATTGTCGGAAGAATGTAATTGCTATTATATAAAGCCAGAGTTGTATGATTTGGGTATAGTAAAGAGAAAGACGACCTTTGGTAATGAGGTTAGATGCTATGATGCAGAACGTACGATATGTGATTTGCTGCGTTCTAGAAATCGTATGGATGATGAAACGGTAATAAGTGCGATAAAGAATTATGCAGCGTATAAGGATAAGGATTTAAATCGTTTGGCTGCGTATGCAGAGAAGTTTCGAGTAGGCAAAATTCTGAAGCAATACATGGAGGTACTGCTATGAGTTCCAAAGCAATGAGCTTGAAGGGAAGAATTAGAAATTATGCGAAAAGTAATGACATTGCAGCACAAGTAGTACTGCAAAATTATATGTTTGAATGTTTTCTTGCTAGATTAGCGACATCCGAGTTTAGCGAAAAATTTGTGGTTAAGGGAGGAATGTTGATAGCAGCAATTGTTGGTTTAGATACTAGATCGACAATGGATCTAGACACCACACTTCGTAACCTTCCTTTGACAGAAGAAAAGATTACAGAAGCTATTGATACAATTTGTGAGATTGATATGCAGGATGATGTTATCTTTACAGTGAAAGCTATTGAGCAGATTCGTAAGGATGATATTTATGGTGGGTATTGTGTACGATTGGATGCAAAATACGACACAATCATTACGCCGCTGTCGATTGATATTTCCACAGGAGATGTGATTACACCAGATGCTGTGAAATATGAATTTAGTGGAATCTTTGATGAAGATGTTCGAATTAGTTTGTGGGGTTATAACATAGAAACTGTTATAGCGGAAAAAGTAGAAACAATTTTGCGTAGAGGTGTGTTTACCACAAGACCAAGAGATTATTATGATGTTTACATACTTGGCACGATACAGGAATATGACAAGGGAATTTTTAAAGACGCATTAAATGCCACAGCAGCGCATCGTGGAAGCACAGAATTGATTTCTGATGTAGAAGGAATTTTGAAACAGATTTCTGAGAGTGATGAGCTTAAAGATATGTGGGAAAAGTATCAAAAGAAGTTTTCTTATGCGGGTGATATTTCATATGAGGATGTGTTAGTTGTATTGAGAAAACTTGTGTTATAAGTCAGTGTAGGCAAAATTTGCCCTTGCTGATGGAATAAAGCGCAAAATTTGCGACAGTTCAAAACTAAATAAACACTAACATTACCCCACAATACCGCAGTGTTGTGGGGGTTTTAATTACTACCATATATGGCACTGATTTGTGAAAATAATCTGTTATTATATAGATAATCAAAATTTGTCGAATAAAGGGGAGAAAGTATGTCGATTAAAGAACCTGGTATTATGTTTGATGCTACAAATAGTTGGAATGGATATAATCATCAAGGAAAAATCGCTTTATGGTATGCCATAGGGGAAATGAGTAAGCGGATTAATCCATCGATATCACAATTGCTTAATCAAGAAGAATTGGAAAAATATTTTTTGGAAATAGAGTATATGGAGGATTTTTCGATAGGGGAAAAGATAGATGGACATTTAAAATATCATTCTGTTCATCAAGTAAAGGATCGTGAAGATACTTCTATAGCTAAGTATGAAAGTGCATTATTAGGATTGGTGAAACATATGGTAGATGACCCTAATATCTCTCAAGCGTATCTTCATTCAACCTCAAATTTAGATTTAGGACAAGAATCACTAAGAAAGCATCTTGCTTCTATGATTGAGAATCCTAGGCATCTTTTAGAAATTGAAAATACTATTACAACAAATCGTGATGTTCCAGAATATCGAAATACATTTCTGATTGGGAAAAAGGGTAGACCGACAAAGTTAAAGAGTGAATTGTTGCATGCACTTTTAAAGATACAACCCGAAGAACAAAAATTAACAGAATCTAATCTTGATAGCGCGTTTGATCATCTCCTCGAGGAAATCGAAGAAAGAAAGCGTATGCTTAAAACAATAACAGAAACGGAATTAGATAATATAAATATTTGCAAATACTCTGTTGAGGATGTCATACAAAGCTATTGTAGAAAAGATCAAGCGGAGTTGCTTTTAAAACGACAAATAAAGGATTTCTATAGCAAATTAGATCCTGGAAGTTACAAAAAAGAATCGTTCTTCGTTGACAAAAGCTATTTGTATGTATTAGGTAAACTGGATCAGCATATAGTAGACAGATCGCTAAATTATGAAGCATATAAAAAGGGGCAATTAGAACGTCAAATATCATTTTCAACAATATTTAATTGGTTGATTTCAGATGACATAGAGAGACTTGGGGATGAATTTTATCTATATCACATAAAAGAAAGATTTTTTAAATTGATGGATGATTATTGTCAGACGTGTGCGGAAAGAGGGGCTGAACTTTGTTTAGAATGTCAAGTTCCAATTTGTAAGGAAAAATTAGGAACGTTTAGTTTTAAACAACTTCAATACTTTCTACATATTACCAACCCACACATTTCTGGGAGTTTAAATATGCAAACTTATGGAGAGTATACGTCGACGTTGGGAATTAATAATCCTTTTTTGACAGGGTTGCGTGACATACCACAGAAATATCTTCAAAACCAAGAGAGGATAGCGATAACGTACCAAGATATTGAGAATTTGCAATATGCTTTAACTGCGATTGCGCCAAGAGGTACGGATGATGACAAGGCTATTATTTGCTCTGAAATTATTAAGAATCGAAATGTATATGGTCTTCTAATGGACTATGATTGTCTCATTAGCAAGGATATTACCGTTGATTCAATCCAGGATGAGGAAATAACACAGAGTTATCGTCATGATGCTCAAAAGTCAGAGCATATTGCACATTGTAAAGATGTAAAGATAGTACCGTTAACAGAAGTTGAAGAAAAACTTATGGAAAAAAGGAGTTTATAAAAGAATGAAAATTTTATATGAAATATTAAATGAATTAAATTATTCAAGCAAAGAAACTTTTTCCTTTTCATGTATTATGAAAGAATCAGAAAAAACTTATGAAGTTATACCGTTTGTTTCTGAAAATTATCCTAGTCAAGTTTATCTTGTTGTTAAAATTTATAATTCAGAACTTGTACATATTTTGAATAGTGATTTTTTGATAACTTTAGCAAAATTGTTCCGAAAGCAATCATTTCACCAGGCTGAAATGGATAAAAATACGACTCTTTTATTAGAATGTGAATGTAAAGAAAATGAGGTTGTAGATCATCGTTCAAAAGTGCAAATAGAAGATGATCCTTATTATTTTAAAAAATATGTTTTTTCATACTCGATACTTGAGGAAAAAAGAGCTGAGGAGTATATGCAAAATATGAAGAATAAGTCTGAAGAACGTTTCTCAATAGTGGAAGAAATACAGAGGTATTTGTCGAGTACAGATAAATTTCTTTCGTACAAAACAAATCATTCCAATCAGCCAACCTATACATATTTTTCAGAGTTGGCTACTAAAATACCAATTTTTCCGCTTCAGATTGTTGCGGTAGATGAAATTAAATCAGTAACTAATTTTTTAACGGAAGAATTAGAATTACTAAATTCGATAGATATTGATTCATTGGATCAATTGCTAGAATCAGAAATCGATTTTAAAGAAGAGAGTATTGAAAGTATTCTTTGGCACTGGAAAATGATTACTACGAAGTAGTGTATATTAGGAGGTATTCATGAGTATCGAATTAAAAAGAATATATTTGGAGAATTATAAACTATTTGCATCGAAATCGATTGAATTTGAGAATTATCTGTCTGTATTTGACGGACCTAATGGGTATGGTAAAACTAGTATATTTGATGCTGTAGAATTTTTGATAACAGGCTCTATTAGTAGAATAAAAGAAAATCAAACTATTTCAGGCACATTAGGATTTTCGACAAATTTTTTAGCAAAAGAACAAACCAAAGATGTTCTGATTAAAGGTGAATTTATAAATAAAGAATCATCCGAGCTTTTGGTTATTGCATTACTTATTCCTGTAGGGTTGGGTACAAATAGCAAAAAAAACAATCCGAAAAGTATAGACAATCAAGTTGAAACGTTCTTTTTGCCAGCGTATGATATTGCACCTGAGAATTGGAACGAATATAAGGTAGAATTAGATGTTGCTAACAATATACGAAGAAAGTATTTTGGAGCGCAAAATCTTGAATTTTTTACTATGTTACATTATATTCGACAAGAAGATCGCCTTTCATACTTTAAAAAGTCCGAGGCAGATCGAACTGCAGCTATTGAAAACCTT
Source organism: Agathobacter sp. (assembly GCA_045544235.1). GTDB lineage: Bacteria > Bacillota > Clostridia > Lachnospirales > Lachnospiraceae > Roseburia. Next base: position 35,313 of record JAZPYQ010000016.1, read on the forward strand.
TTTGGAATTCAGAGTCACATTTCTAAAGCAACTAAAATAGAGCAAACACATAAGCATGTACAGCAAAAAATAAAATCTTTAGACAAGGAAATAGAACAATTATCTGAAGAAGTTCTAAAAGTTCCAGAAGGAAGTAAAGGACAGACACAATATACCTCATTATCAGATATTAAGCCAAAGTGGGATCATGAAAATTTAGATTTTTATGGTGCTAAAAGCAGGGTGTTATTTGAGCAACTAACATCACAAGTAGATGGAATAAAAGAGATGTTTATACATCGTGAAGAATTCTATTTAGATTATGATCTGCAAACGTTTTTTGAAATAACAGAAAGTCAAAGGATGCACGCTATATTAGCGTGGAAAGTATGGGATGAAAATCCAGATGAGGTGACTGAGTTGAAAAAACAGAAAACGTTGTTGGATTTTTTGCTGACCCAAAGAGATTTGATTGATAAACAACAATTTGCAAATGTTGATTGGTTACAATTATGTAATATACTTGATTTAAGAGAATTTTATGAGCAGTTTTCAGCTTTGGTAACTCAGATTAGAATTGCGTCTTCTAATAGAAGTGATTTACAAAAGTCTATTTCGTCATTAAAGAGAGCGAGAGAACAGTTATCTAAGGAGAAACAAACGGTGGCATTGTTTGAGAATGGAAAATGCCCGTATTGTGGACAGAAGTGGCAAGATAACGGTGAGCTGGAAAATCAGTTCTCTAAGACACAGCAATTGATTGATGCAGTTCTCGGTCGAGAATTTGTTGAATATACTTTTGCAGTGGAACAATGTAAGGAACTTTTCAATAAGCAATGTAAGGTGCATTTTGATTCGATAATAAGTAACCTTGAAAATAATATGAAGTTAAAGGTGTTTGCACAATTTTCAAGTTGGCAAATGTTTCAAAATAGTGCAAGCAAGTGTGCGCCAATAATGAAGAGGCTTGGTGTTGTATCTAGTCAGATACAGCTAGAGAAATCAGTGCAAGATGTTGATAAGGCTGTTATTTTCATCTTGAATCAGATTAAGTCATTAAAAGATACTATTTCAGCAGAATACTTAGAACTAAATCAAAAATATAATTTTAGTAAATTATATAAGGAAAGCTTTGTGGAGCGGCAGGTTCTTGACGGCCTATCTATAGAGAGTATTGAACAGAAAAAAGAATATATTGTAAAGCAGTATTATCACTCTTTTGATAAATCTAGAGAACGATTACAGATGATTGAAGCGCAAAGAAATGAGCTGAAGGATTTGTCTAAGCAACTGAAGGGTTATTTAGACGCAATGAAAAATGCAATTAGGTCATATAAGAATCTTGTGATTGGACAGATTGAAATACCATTTTTCTTATATAGCTCACGTTTGCTACAGTCTTATCAAGGTGGTCAAGGTGTTCTTATAAAAAGTGATGGTAAGAATGTGCGTTTTACAGCGCCAGGTTCGGAACACGATGTTCTTTATACAATGAGTTCGGGACAATTATCAGCTGTTTTATTAGCGTTTTCATTGGCATTAAATAAGATATATGCGGGTGACATTTTTCAAACGATAATGATTGATGATCCAATTCAATGTATGGATGATATTAATATGATTTCTTTTGTAGAATTACTTAGAAGAGAATTCGGTAAGTCACAAATTATTCTTTCGACGCATGAAGACACTTTTGCTAATTATATTTGCTACAAATTCCAGAAATATGGATGTAGTGAGGGGACAATCACTTTAAAAGATTCATAAGAGTCTATGGGGAAAATGAGTGATTAGTGATAGAGTATAAAATACAGTTGCCAAGGCGATTCTCCATTCCTTAGGTCGTCGTTTGCATTTGTAAAACGTTACGCATTATGATTCGCTAAAATAGAGACTGCCAAATTAGATTGTATTGTATTGGATTGTATTGTATTGTATTCTTAAAGCACCTTTTATTGGACACCAAACATGCATAATAGGAATTAGGAAGAGACCAATCTCACCTAATTCCTATTTTATTTACATCGCATATATGAAAGGAGCCCCCGCATGAAAAAATTGTATTTCACAATCACAGGAACCCATCATCATTATGGAAAAGAATTCATCGAGCCAGGAATGGAAGTCAAACTCGTAAAAGAAACAGACAATGAATTCGACAAAGAAGCCATCAAAGTAGAAATGGAAGGCTTAAGTAAAATCGGCTATGTAGCCAATAGTCCATATACCGTATTAGGCGATAGCGTTAGCGCAGGAAGGCTCTATGATCAAATCGGTGAAGTGGCATATGGAGTAGCCAAGTTCGTGCTGCCACAAGGTGTCGTGTGCGAATTGAAAGCAAATGTTGATGTAGAAGAAAAGGAGGAAGAATATGTCTAGTCGTTCAATGAAAAAAATAACTTGTCCAAAATGTGGATGCGAAACTGATTTTATGATTTGGAGCAGTGTTAATACAGTGCTGAATCCAGAGATGTTTGATAAGGTAAGAACAAGGGAGGCATTTTCTTTTACATGTCCAGAGTGTGGTAATGTGGCAGACGTTGATTACGGTTTCTTATATCATCAAATGGATGCTAGAATGATGATATATTATGTTCCAGAACCTTCTGAAGTTGAAAAAGCATATGATATGTTCAGGGGAGATAATAAAATTACAAAAATGTTCAAACAAGAACAAGAAAATTACCTGTATCGTATTGTACGCACTAAGAATGAATTAATAGAAAAATTGTTTATTTTTGATGCAGGACTTGATGATAGAGCAATAGAAATTATTAAAGTGTTTTATGCGCAGAAGTTGCTAGAGGAGAATCCGGAAATAAGAGTAGATGAAATTCGATTTGAACAAGTGGAAAACGACGAGATTTGTCTCGTGTTTATTGTAGATGGGAGTCCTATAGCGTCTTGTCAAATACGTCTTGATTTTTATGATGTCGTGGTAGAAGAATATATTTCTAAAATGCCTGATATTCGAAAAGATGAAATTATTATTGATTGGGATTGGGCAGTTGGATTTTTTAAGAATAAGAAATAAAACGTGCTGCCACAAGGCGTCGTGTGTGAGATAGTGGAAAAGGAAACCTAGCCCCTACCTTGGCATGCTCCACACCAAGTCCCCGATGTGATAAGAAAGTTTTATTGACTTCACCCGGTCGTAATCCATTACTTCACAGTTGAAATTAATGATTCGAATCGTTGAGTCCACGCGGCGCGC
>JAZPYQ010000017.1:0-11282 GCA_045544235.1 Agathobacter sp.
TACACTGCACCTCCTGTCTTGCTATCACTTACGATAACACCTTTCTGCACAGTGATGACACGCTTTTTCATTACTTTTACGATTTCCATGTTATGTGTTACCACAATAACGGTTGTACCGCGGTCATTGACTTCTTCTAATAATTTCATGATTTCCCATGCATTATTGTTGTCGAGGTTTCCTGTTGGTTCATCGGCCAAAAGAATACTCGGGTTATTAATCAGGGCTCTTGCAATGGCTACACGCTGCTGCTCGCCACCAGATAATTCCTTTGGATAAGAACGGTACTTTGCCGCCAATCCTACCATAGAGAGGAAAGATGGCACCTTTTTCTTAATGTTTCTGGTGGATTCTCCGATTACCTTTTGCGCAAAGGCAATATTTTCATATACGTTTCTATCCTTTAACAAACGGAAATCCTGAAAAACAACGCCAATATTTCTGCGGAATTTTGGAATCTGTCTTCTTCTTATCTTGCTTAAGTTCTTCCCATTAATCATAATGGTGCCTTCCGAAGGCTCTAATTCCTTTAATAATAGTTTAATCATAGTAGACTTGCCCGATCCGCTGTCGCCTACGATAAACACAAATTCTCCATCTTCAATTTCCAGGTTAACATCGTTCAGCGCAGGTATCCCTGCCGAATATGACTTGCTGACATGTTCCAGTTTAATCATTTAAATTAAGTCTCCTTATTCTAATAATCCAGTGACTCCATATACTTCATGTACTTAACTACCATAAGCGCAATTCTAAATGTAATTGCATCCTCAAATACGCGCAAATCAAGACCTGTGCTCTTCTGCAGCTTATCCAATCGATACACAAGTGTGTTTCTATGAATATACAACTGTCTTGAAGTTTCCGATACATTTAAGCTGTTTTCAAAGAATTTATGAATGGTAGAGAGAATTTCTTCATCAAAATCATCTGGTGATCTGCCATCAAAAATCTCTTTGATAAACATCTTACAAAGTGGTATTGGAAGCTGATAAATCAAACGTCCAATTCCAAGCTGCGAATATGCGATTACATCTCTTTCTTCAAAGAAAATCTTTCCTACGTCTAAAGCCATGCGGGCTTCTTTATAGGAACGAGATACTTCTTTTAATTCATTTACGATGGTACCATAAGATACATGTACATCGTTATTCGGGTCTCCACGGAATAAGTTGATAATCACCTCTGCTGTTTTCTCAAGGTCCTCATACTTCTCATTCTCTGACAATTCTTTTACAACTATGATATTTTTCTCATCTACTGCTGTAACGAAGTCCTTTGATTTGCCACCAAAAAGACCACGAATTTTCTCTAACTCGTTTCCATCTTTGTCGCGATTTGTCTCAACGATAAATACGACACGTTTTACTTCTGTTTCAATGTGCAGTTTTTTTGCACGGTTATAGATATCTACTAAAAGGAGATTGTCTAATAAGAGGTTCTTGATAAAGTTATCTTTATCAAAGCGCTCTTTGTAAGCCACCAGAAGATTTTGAATCTGGAAGCTTGCAATTTTACCAATCATGTATACATCTTCACTTTCCCCATAAGCCAAGAGTATATATTCCAGCTGATGATCATCGAACACCTTAAAAAACTGGCATCCCGCAACTACCTGACTGTCTGCTGGAGACCCCACAAAGCTCTGAGCAGGTGCAACAAATTTGTCCGCATCCTGGAATGTGGCAGCTAAAATTTTGCCCTCCACGTCGATTACACACAAATCGGTTCTTGTAATTGTTTTTAATCCATCGATTGTATTTTGAAGTATCTGATTGGAAATCATAGTCTTTCTCCTTATCCCCATATTTGCGTTTTGCATAAATACCTGCCTCTATTTTAATGCATAAACACAAAAAAAGAAAGAGGAAATGTGCATTTTTTGTGCATTTCCTCTTCAACTTCATGTAAAATCTAGTAATTTTTAACTAAAATTCCTTTTTATACTCCTGGAAACCTTCTCCAAGAACCTCACGAACTTCTGACACGATAACAAAAGCTTTTGGGTCTGTCTCATGTACAATATCTTTTAACACAACAATTTCTTTTTGAGAAACAATACAATACAACATGCATTTTTCTTCGTTTGTGTACATTCCCTTTGCATGAAGACCTGTTACACCACGATCCAACTCTTTCATAAGACGCTGAGCCACTTGCTCATGCTCATTGGTAATAATATAAGCTGCTTTTGAGTAGTTGGTTCCTTCTAATACCATATCGGATACGTTTGTGGTAACTACAATCGCAATAATCGCGTACATGGTAGGCTGAATATCAAACACAAACATACCTAGCAAAATAACAAAGGCATCAATAATCTGTAAAATCTGTACAATAGATACATGACGTACCTTTAACTGAATAAGAGCGGACACAAGGTCTGTTCCACCAGTCGTTGTTCCCGTACGGAACACAATACCCATACCGGCTCCAGAGAACAATCCACCGAAAAGAGCGGCCAATAAAATATCGTCTCCTGCCAAATTCATCTGTGGAATAACTGCCAACCAAGCAGACAACATCATTGCTCCGAAGAATGATTTTCCAATGAATTTTTTTCCTTTTAAGAAATATGCCAAAATAAACATTGGAACGTTCAGAGCTAAGTTTGTAAACCAAAGTGGAATACCACCTTCAATAAATGCACTTGTTACACTCTTGATAACAATCGCCAAACCTGTGAATCCACCTGTTACCAAACCATTTGGATCATAGAAACATGCGATACCAAATGCCAGCACTCCTGTTCCAAGAATAATCATCAAATATTCATATACAATTCCGTGTTTTTTAAAAACAGACATCTTTTTCCACCCTATTCTTCCACATCAGACTCATAGTTTAAAAGTTCTTTTCTGCGGAACATTTTCAGTAATGCTCCTTTTATACTTCGACGTTTTCCGTTTAAATGACCACGTCCAATTCCGTACCAGCATTTTGCCAACAACATGGATTTATGTTCCATCAAAAAGTGTTCCTGAATTGGAGATGGCAACACGCTTAAGATTACATCTGGAGATTTCATGTTAATATCATTTATAATTCCCTCATCTGCGCCAGCACATTCCTCCAGCCAATGAAATCCTGCTATCTTTAATCTTGGGAACTCTTCCGTTATGGCTTTTATAGACTCTTCTACCTCTTTTCCTGTTTCGCCAAGTATATAGATAGAATATCCATTTCGTTCCAAGATTCTCATTAATCGATAGAAAAATTCTCTTTTATCAATTTCTCTTTTACGAAGAACAGTATTTTCACCTACTGCATCTAAAATATCTATTTCTGAAATAACCGAGATGTCTATATTCTCAATGGCGTCCCTTACCACCTCATCCTGTTTTGCCAATAACAAGGTCTTCATATAGATTTCCTGTATAGTGGTAAACTGGTTATTATCAAGATTCGAATTAATCTTAAGCAGATTTTCTATCGCTGTATAGTTATTCAGTTTTATTCCCGCTACTAATATTTCTTTAATCATGACAATTCAGTATAACAAAGGCTTTGAATTTTGGCAAGGTTTTAAATTGTTCGACAATTTGCGACATTTTTCCTTGTTTTTTTACATTTAAAATGTCAATTCTAATTTTGTTTTTTTCCAAATTTAGGCAAAGTTTATGATATGTTCACAAAACAACTGTTCGTTTTTCCATGTCAAAATATGTCATTTTAGGGGTCGTTTTTTGTGGATAACGTGAATAACTCCGTGTATAACTCGATTTTTCGGGCTTTTCGGGCTTTGAAATGTGGATAACTTTTAGACCAAGTTTTTTTCATTTTGCAACTCTTTTTTGTCGAATTTTGTAGATTTGTGCAAATTGTACATTTTAACATTATTTCGTAATAAAACACAAAAAAAGCTCGGCAAAGCCGAGCATTTTTTTAGTAAATTCTTCTTACTGCAACTACTGTAGCGTAGTCATAATTTGAAATCTTGATACCATCTCTTCTGTTTGATGCATGAACAATCTGTCCATTACCAATGTAGATAGCAACATGTCCACTGTAACATACGATGTCACCAGGCTGCATTTCTGATACGCTTACTGCATATCCTGCACTTCTCTGTGAATATGAAGTACGTGGAAGGCTTACGCCAAATGCTGCGTATACACTCATTACGAAACCTGAACAGTCAGCACCATTTGTTAAGCTTGTACCACCCCAAACATATGGGTTACCAACGAACTGTACTGCATAATTTGCAACGTCCTGTCCTGAGCCACCTGCTGGTGGGTTGTATGTTGTAGTATTAGAAGATGATGTGTTCTGCTGAGATGATGCAGCCTGCTGTCTGCGAGCTTCTTCTTCAGCAGCAGCCTGTCTACGTGCTTCTTCTTCAGCAGCAAGACGAGCAGCTTCTTCTTCTTTTGATTCTGCATATGTGTAAATTGTTTCGATTGTTACATAATCAGCTGATACATATCCTGTGTATGATCTGTACTGAACTTTGAGCCATCCTTCGATGCTTTCGTCTAATACTGTAACTTTCATTCCAGTTCCAAGTAATGTCTTAACACCTGCATCTGTAGAAGCTTCTTCACGAAGTCTTAATGTATTTGTTGTAATTGTACCGATTCTCTGTGATGCTGCTTTACACACTTCTTCATCACCTACTACTACGTAGTCTGCAGATACATATCCTGTTACGCTACCAGATTCAATCTTGTACCAACCATCTAATGTTTCAAGAACTGTTGCTGCACCATTGCTGTAAAGTTTACCAAGTACTTCAGCATCTTCGTTTGCTTCAGCTCTGATGTTTAATGAAGCATCAACTGTTGCGATTGCCATGTTAGCATATTCGTTTACAGGTTCTGCTACTAATGGAGCATCGTTTCCTGTAATACCTGCGTAATACATGTTTGCTGTTGTATCATCTAAAACAACTGTATCGTTGATTGCTGAATGAGCACCAGCGGTAAAGTTTGTTGCTGTTCCTGTTATATAATTAGCTTCAGCAGACTGGCTTGCAAGTGCAATTGCTGGTATATCACTAAGTAAAATTACTGCTGATAAAATTCCTGCTGTAAGTCTTAACCCCTTGTTTTTCATTGTTTCCTCCAAAATCGAATAATTTATTAATAATTGTTACGAATTTGTTACAAATGTTACGATGCCATTATAGCAACCCTGTATACAAGTGTCAACCCCCTAAATAGCCATTTTTTCAGCCATTTTCTACCAATATTTTGTGTTTTTGTACACAATCTGCTGTTTTTATAAAGAAAAAGCTCGGAATTTCCGAGCTTTTGTGTTGCATTTATTCAATTATTTTACTGCAATTGCTTCAATTTCAAGTAATACATCCTTTGGAAGTCTTGCTACTTCTACACAGCTTCTAGCTGGGAAATCAGATGTGAAGTATTCTTTGTATACTTCATTGATTGTTCCAAATTCATTCATTTCTTTAATGAATACTGTTGTTTTGATTACGTTTTCCATGCTGGTACCAGCTGCTTCTAATAAGTTCTTTAAATTGCTAAGCGCCTGATTTGCCTGAGCTACTGTTCCTTCTGGAATTTCACCTGTAGCTGGATTTACTGGAATAACACCTGAAGTATATACCATGCCATTTACTTCGATAGCCTGTGAGTATGGTCCAATTGCTGCTGGTGCTTTATCTGTACTGATAATGTTTTTCATATGAGAATCTCCTTTTGTTTTTATTTTGTTTCTTCTATAATAAAGAACTTTTATCTATTTGAAAAGTCTTTTATTTTACTAAACGTATTTTTCCATCTGTAATATCAACTTTTCTTTCTTTATATAAACGACCTACGGCACGTTTAAATGCATTTTTACTTAAACCAGTTTCTCTTTTAATAACCTCTGGACTAGCTTTTTCCGAAAATGGAAGTACACCTGCATAGGACTCAATAATCTCCAAAAGTTTTTCTGCATCTGCGTCCATTTGAATGTATGCTTTTTCTCTCAATGTCAAATCCAGCTTTCCATCTGGTTTTACACTAACAACTTTTGCATCAATGATATCTCCTACGCGAAGATAGCTATGATCCTCGTGACTTGGGATACGTGCTGAATATTTATCGTCTACCGCAACAAATGTTCCAAAGTTATCACTGAACTCATACACACGTCCTGTTACCATATCATCCTTATTATAAGGAGAATCTGTAGAAAGCAGATTGTAAAGTCCCTTCATGCTGGCACATAGACGATTACTCTTGTCTGTATACACCGTTACCAGCACTTCGTCTTCTGGCTGTACCTTCTGTGTCATCTCTTTAAATGGAAGGAATAAGTCTTTTTCTAATCCCCAATCCAAAAATGCTCCGATTTTTCCAATCTCTTTTACAGTTAATACACCAAATTCTCCCAAAGCAAGTTTAGGTTCGTTTGTGGTGGCAATCATTCGATCCTTTGAATCTTTATATAAGAAGACTTTGATTTTGTCTCCTCTTTTTGCATCTGCTGGAACCTGCTTTGCAGGCAAAAGCACACGCTCTTCAGAAGTCTCGCTTTCTGCAAGATAAATTCCAAAGTCTACTTTTTTAATATAGGTAAGTTCTTGGTATTGACCTAACTTCATGTTTGTCCTCTTTCTTCTTATTATATTATGGTAATGTCTATTTTATTCTCTTCCGAGGAAAAGTACTGTGGCGTACGCTTTCCCTTCTTCGTTTACGAGAACCACTGTTACCTCTTTATCTCTTATAGTCACGCGAGGCACAATCGTATCTCCTAACACTGCTGCTGTTTTGTATTCTACACGAATTTCTTTTACTTGAAAATCCTCTGGCAAATATTCTTCCGCTACCATAACATATTTTGCATTGTTCATATGGTTATTTGTATCAATAAAATACTTTGGAACAACAATTGCTTCTTTCTCTTCGAATTCATCGGGTACATTGATTTTTCTATCGCAGTAATCCATCTCTAGTTTTGGCTCATCTGGATAATGAGAAGATACCTCATCTGTGATTCGAATTGGTCTTCCTGTTCTTGGATCAATAAGTACCCAAATGGAATTCGCCTTTACAATTTTTTCGCCTTTATCATTTTCTATGCAAAAGTTTCTAAGCCCAAACAATCCTTTTGTATTATAAGGCCAAGTAGAAACTGTAATATCTTCGCTGGATTTTGGCATATCTTCAATGCAAATCTGCCAGAAGGATAAAATCCATGCCATATTCTGTTCTAAAAGCTGAGCTCCACTTTCACCCAATTCTTCGGAATGTAGTGTGCTACTATCTTGCAGATAGTTGAGCAATGCATGATAGGTTAATTCACTTTTTGAATTTGCTTCACTATATCTTACTTTTGATTTTAACTGATACATATTTTTTCCTTTATAATCCTTAGCATCAACTGCTTCTGTAAATACTTTTTTAGTGTACCATTTTCTACTATATTTTTCTATAGCATATCATAGAAAAAGAAAAACCTCAGCGAATTTCTTCACTGAGGTTTTAGCTGGCCCACAAGGATTCGAACCTTGGATGACGGAGTCAGAGTCCGTTGCCTTACCGCTTGGCGATGGGCCAATGTTGTCTCAACAAATGGTATTATACATAGATTGAAACATAGTGTCAACACTTTTTTATAATTTTTTACAAAAATTTTCGACAGAACTTTTCTTATGAAAAAAGGCGCACTTCCTTATCTATAACCGCATATATTGCTTCATCGCCCCATTCTAATTTTGCAGTTCCACTGGTCTGTTCAATTACAGCTTTTTCGATTTCCTCTTTTCTTTCTATTGGCACTAGTACGGTCATGCGAACATCTGCGCCATATTCACTCTCCAAGATAGAAATCTCCTTTTGTGCAAAAAGATATTGCAATTTTCCTATTCCATTGTAGTCTGTATTAATATATAGAAGAAACCCATTTCTTTTTTCTATAATACTAGATGCTGCAAGTCCTTCCTGCACCGCTTTTTGATATGCACGTACAAGTCCGCCCGTTCCCAATAATACACCGCCAAAGTAACGGGTTACCACAACTGCAACATTTGTAACCCCCTCTTTTAAAAGCACATCTAGCATCGGACGTCCTGCGGTTTGAGCTGGCTCTCCATCATCCGAGCATCTGGTCAACTCCTGATTTTCCCCAATAACAAAGGCGCTACAATTATGTCTTGCATCCCAATATTTCTTTTTCATTTCATTAATAAAGGCAGTTGCTTCTTCCTCAGATTCCACTGGTTTTACAGTGGCAATGAATCTAGACTTCTTTTCTACAATTTCACCTTCTCCGCCTTCATATATTACGCGATAAGCCATGTTTATCCTCGTTTCTATCGAACAAATTATTAAATCTTTCTTAATCCTACCACACAGGGTACCCTATTTCAATTTTTTTCTTCCTATCACAACTGTTTTTTGGTATAATATGAATAACTATAACTATAGTAGGTTATTATGCTTGTTAGGAGGCAATGTATATGAAATATAACAAAACTTCGACGAAACGCCGTATGAACAGCGTGGATTCGAAAGGAACAAAAATCAAAAACAAGGTTGGGCTGAGTGCACTTCAGATTGTAATGATTGTAGTAGTTGTTGTTGCTGTAATCGGTGTCTCTGCTGGACTTGGTGTTATAAAAGGCATCATTGATTCTGCTCCAGATATTTCTCAGATGGACGTAGTTCCTACAGGATATTCAACTACGATTTTAGCAGATGACGGTGTAACCGAAATTGACACTCTGGTTGGTTCTGGTGCAAACCGTGAATATGTTACATTGGATCAGATTCCACTTCATATGCAACAGGCATTTGTTGCTATCGAAGATGAACGTTTCTACGAGCACAATGGTATCGACTTACAAAGTATCGCCCGTGCCGGCGTAGCTACAGTAAAGAGTTTCATCACTGGCGAAGGTAATATGCAGGGTGGTAGTACCATTACACAGCAGTTAATTAAGAACAACGTATTAACTGACTGGACTGGTGAAACCACTTTCATTGAAAAGTTACAACGTAAAATTCAGGAACAGTACCTTGCTTTAAAATTAGAAGAACAGGTACAGGATAAAGACTGGATTTTGGAAAACTACTTAAATACCATCAACTTAGGTTCCAATACCTTAGGCGTTCAGGCCGCTTCCAATAAATATTTTGGAAAAGATGTATCTGAACTTACACTTTCTGAAAGTGCTGTTATTGCTGGTATTACACAGAACCCTTACGGATACGATCCTATTCGTTTCCCAGAGGCAAATGCAGAACGTCGTGAACGAGTATTAGACGCAATGCTTCGCCTGGAATATATTGATCAGGCACAGTACGATGAAGCTATGGCAGATCCTGTATATGACAGAATTGCATCTTACAATATAGAAAACCCAGACTCATATAACAGTTATTTTGTAGATGCTTTGATTGATGATGTTATTGAAGATTTAATTGCAGCAGGTTATACCGAATCTGATGCATATAAGATGATTTACCAGGGTGGTTTAACCATCGTTTCTACACAGAACATGGAGATGCAGGCTATCTGTGATGAAGAAGCAAATGACCCATCTAACTACCCTATGGATGTAGAATATTCCTTCAACCTTTATTTCTCTGTAAAAAAAGCGGATGGCACTACAGAAAACCATAGTCATCAAACCATGCTATCCTATTTGAAAGAAAGCACTGGCAACGAAGAAGCTTCTATCAATTATGCTACGGAAGATGCTTGTTATGAAGCCATCGAAGCTTATAAAGAAGCTGTATTGGAAGAAGGCGACAAGATTGTAGAAGGTTCTGAATCTATTTATATTACTATACAGCCACAGGTAGCTCTTACCGTTATTGACCACACTACTGGCGAAGTAAAAGCCATGGTTGGTGGACGTGGTGATAAAGTAGGTAACCGTACTTGGAACCGTGCAACTGACACACAGCGTCAGCCTGGTTCTACATTCAAGATTATCGGTTGCTACGCAGCCGCTTTAGATGCAGGTGGCAAGACACTTGCAGATGTTCAAGACGATGCAAAATTCGAAGCTGGCGGAAAAAATTATCGTAATGCAAATGGTAGTTACAATGGCTGGACCACACTTCGTGAAGGTATTACTCATTCATACAACATTACTACTGTAAAAACTTTACAGGACATCGGCGCAAGCCTCGGATATGAATATGCTTTAAAATTTGGATTTACTACACTAAACGATATGGACAGAAGCTTAAGCTTAGCTCTCGGTGGTCTTTCCTATGGTGTAACAAACTTAGAACTTACAGCCGCATATGCTGCTATTGCAAATCAGGGTGAATATATTGAACCAAGTTTCTATACTGCAGTATATGACCATGATGGAAACTTAATTTTAGATAACACAAATCAGGAACGTCACGAAGTAATTTCAGAACAGACAGCATGGTTATTAACCGATGCCATGAGAGACGTTATGACTAGCGGTACTGGTGGAAGAGCTTACTTTGCTGGCATGGACCAGGCTGGTAAAACTGGTACTACTACATTAAACCGTGACTCACTCTTCGCAGGATACACTCCATATTACACATGTGTTGTTTGGGGTGGAAATGATGATAACTCACCACAGGTTGGTTCTCTTTGTACCTATGCTAGAAACATCTGGCGCGAGTCTATGTCTCGTATTCATGCAGATTTAGAATACAAGACATTCCCAATGCCAAGTGGTATTACTGCCGCATCTGTATGTAGAGAATCTGGTAAGGTGCCAGTTGCTGAAGTTTGCGAACTTTGTCAAAAGGGTAGCGCAGTTTACACTGAATACTTCGCTACGGGAACCGTTCCTACAGAAACTTGTGATCACCATGTTGTATTAGATATTTGTTCTGCAACAGGTATGATTGCCAACGCAAACTGTCCTGCAGATCAAGTTGTAAAGAAAGTCTTTATTATCGGCGGTGACCCAGAAACCAAAGATGCAGAATTTATTGCTACGGAAGAATTCCTTGCTACTATCTGTACACATCAACCAGTAGTCGAGCCAACTCCTGATCCAAACGCAGGAACTGGAACTACTACAGATCCTAACGCAGGTACAGGAACCGGAAATACTGGCAATACCGGAACTGGCAATACAGGCAATTCCGGAACTGGTGGCACTGGCGATACTGGAACAGGTGATGCCGGCGGTGGCACTACGGGTCAAAATTTAGAAGAAGATCCGGACGTATCAATTGAACAATAACGATATAGCTCAGACTTTTTAAATACTACGAAATGAGCCATGACATATATTGAATGTGCGCACGCTTTCGCTCTCAGCGGTGACGTCGCGTTACTAAATTCGTGATGATTTATCAATCACCACTCATTAAGTAACG
>JAZPYQ010000018.1:0-27467 GCA_045544235.1 Agathobacter sp.
ATTTACAAAGTTGATATTACACATGCCGGAGCAAAACTCGACGCAAAAACAGCGTCTCGGACAGTTGCTCCCGGCATGTGACATTTTGTAAATTCGGCTCGCAAAGATACACACGAAGCTCCTCAAAGGTGTCTTTTACACGCGAACATACTTTGCAGATTGTAAAACATTGCAAAGACATAAATAATCACAAAAGCCAGAAGGGAGTTTCTTAGAAAATAAGCATTTCGATTACGTTGTGCACTGCAGATGCATATACTCCGAGGCATTCTTCAAAGTATAAGAAAAGGGATGCCACAACTTTGTATTTTGCGACATCCCACATTATGGTTATAAGAGTTTTATGAATTTAGGCTTGCGATTATGAAATACGGTGAAGTATTCGAAGCCGGCTTCTTTTAAGATAGAGGGAACTTTTTCAAAATCCCAGGCAATTTGTTCAGGAGCATGTGCGTCAGAGCCTATGGTTATGATTTCTCCACCTAATTCTTTGTAGCGTTTTAAGGTATCAATAGTAGGGTGAGCATGACCAAGTCCATATTTAAAGCCGGCAGTGTTTAGTTCGATGCCTCGCCCACGGGAGATAAGTGTGCGCAAGATTTCGTCAATGATATCTGCATACTTGTCGTATGAATAGTATTTGTTTTTGTTTGGGCCGTAACGAACGATATAATCTAAATGCCCATATACATCAAAATCTACAGATGATTGGGCGTTTTTCAGTGTTTCTTCGAAATATTCTCTATAGCAATCATCTTCATTTCGTCCTTCATAAAAGGCAGGGTAGTAGATATCTACTTGGTTTACCATATGAGTAGAACCAATGACGAAGTCAAAGTTATTTTCTTGTATTACAGCATTGTTTTTTTCTGCTAAATATGGTTGTAAACCCAATTCAATTCCCCAGCCAATATTCAACTTATCAGAATAAGAGTTTTTTACCTCTAAAATTTTCTTCTGGTATGCAGGAATATCCAAATCAAACATTCCAGGAGATTCTTTGTAATCAAAATCCAGATGGTCTGTAAAACAGATTCCTTCTAGTCCTAAATCAATAGCTTTTTGAGCCATGTCATAAGGATTTGCTTTGCTATCCCCTGAAAAAGAAGTGTGCATGTGCATATCGTATAAGTTCATTTGGTCTAAACGCATAAAAAACACCTTTCTTACTTATAATATAGTAAATTGTACTACATAAAATAGGGTTTTGGCTATCTATTTTATGGGAAGTTTTGGTCAAAATGACAAAAATTGTTCTTAAATAAAAACATTTTGTCAAAAAAATAACAAAGTTCTAAATTGAAATGAAAAAGTCTTGAACTTTAGGTAGATTTTAGGTACAATGTAACAAGCGTGAGGAATAACTCACAAATAAGAATTTTACATTTCTAGGAGGAATTAAAAATGGCAGTTAAAGTTGCAATCAATGGCTTTGGCCGTATCGGACGTCTTGCATTTAGACAGATGTTTGGCGCAGAAGGATATGAAATCGTAGCAATCAACGATTTAACAAGTCCTGACATGCTTGCGCACTTATTAAAATATGACACAGCTCAGGGTCCATACCACGGACACACAGTAGAAGCAGGTGAAGCTTCTATCACAGTTGATGGAAAAGAAATCACAATCTACAAAGAAGCTGATGCTAGCAAACTTCCATGGGGAGAATTAGACGTAGACGTAGTACTTGAATGTACAGGTTTCTACTGCTCAAAAGAAAAATCAATGGCACACATCAATGCAGGTGCTAAGAAAGTTGTTATCTCTGCTCCAGCAGGAAATGACCTTCCTACAATCGTTTACAATGTAAACCACACAAACTTAACAAAAGAAGATACAATTATTTCTGCAGCTTCTTGTACAACAAACTGCTTAGCTCCAATGGCTAAAGCATTAAATGACTTCGCACCAATTCAGTCTGGTATCATGACAACAGTTCATGCATACACAGGTGACCAGATGATCCTTGACGGACCACACAGAAAAGGTGACAAGAGACGTGCTCGTGCAGGTGCAGCAAACATCGTACCAAACAGCACAGGTGCTGCAAAAGCTATCGGCTTAGTTATTCCAGAATTAAACGGAAAACTTATCGGATCTGCTCAGCGTGTTCCAACTCCAACAGGTTCTACAACTATCTTAGTTGCAGTTGTTAAAGGAACTGTTACAGTAGATGAAATCAATGCAGCTATGAAAGCAGCAGCTACAGATTCTTACGGATACAACACAGATCCAATCGTTTCATCTGATATTATCGGTATGTCATATGGTTCATTATTCGATGCTACACAGACAATGGTAGCTCCAATGGAAGATGGCAATACACAGGTACAGGTTGTTTCTTGGTATGACAATGAAAACAGCTACACAACTCAGATGGTTAAGACAATCAAATACTTCGCTGAAATGTAATTTGATTCATAGTCTTTTGTTGTTTTTTCGATTATATGTGATAAAAAAGGCCCTGCCCAGATTGGGCGGGGCTTTATTTTTTAAAAGAAACTATTAGGAGGACATTATTATGTCATTAAACAAAAAATCAGTTGATGATATCAACGTAAAAGGACTTCGCGTACTTTGCAGATGCGATTTCAACGTACCACTTAAAGAAGGCAAAATCACAGACGAAAACCGTCTTGTAGCAGCTCTTCCAACAATTAAAAAACTTATCGCTGATGGCGGTAAAGTAATCCTTTGCTCTCACCTTGGTAAACCAAAGGGAGAACCAAAGCCAGAATTATCACTTGCTCCAGTAGCAGTTCGTCTTACTGAATTATTAGGTCAGGAAGTTAAATTTGCAGCTGATGCAGAAGTTGTTGGACCAAACGCTAAAGCAGCAGTAGCAGCTATGAACGATGGAGATGTTATCTTACTTGAAAACACACGTTATCGTGCAGAAGAAACTAAAAACGGTGAAGCATTCTCTAAAGAATTAGCTTCTCTTTGCGACGTATTCGTAAACGATGCTTTCGGTACAGCTCACAGAGCTCACTGCTCAAACGTTGGTGTTGCTGAATTAGTTGACACAGCAGTAGTTGGTTACTTAATGCAGAAAGAAATCGATTTCCTTGGAAACGCTGTAGAAAATCCAGTTAGACCTTTCGTAGCAATCCTTGGTGGCGCTAAAGTTGCTGACAAACTTAACGTAATCAACAACTTACTTGAAAAATGTGACACACTTATCATCGGTGGTGGTATGGCTTACACATTCGCAAAAGCTCAGGGATACGAAGTAGGTAAATCACTTTGTGATGATAGCAAAGTAGAATACTGTAAAGAAATGATGGAAAAAGCTGAAAAACTTGGTAAGAAATTATTACTTCCAGTTGATGTTGTAACAATCAAAGACTTCCCAAGCCCAATCGATGCAGAAGTTGAAACAGAAGTTTATGACATCACAGCTATGCCAGCAGACCGTGAAGGTTGTGATATCGGACCTAAGACAGCGCAGCTTTATGCAGAAGCAGTTAAATCTGCTAAGACAGTTGTATGGAACGGACCAATGGGTGTATTCGAAAACCCAACACTTGCAGCTGGTACACTTGCTGTAGCAAAAGCTTTAGCTGATACAGATGCTACAACAATCATCGGTGGTGGTGACTCAGCAGCAGCTGTTAACCAGATGGGTTACGGCGACAAGATGTCTCACATCTCTACAGGTGGTGGCGCTTCACTTGAATTCCTTGAAGGTAAGGAACTTCCAGGTGTAGTTGCAGCTAATAATCGTTAATATAAAAATTTACTGCTCCGGTATATGACGTGATGACGGCGTTAGATGACACTCGACGTACCTAAGTGCGTACGACTTCGTGTCGTCTGCCTTGTCCTAACGCCATATCCCGAAGCTACATATATCTGGAGGTAAAAAGATGTCTCGTAGAAAAATCGTAGCCGGCAACTGGAAAATGAACATGACTCCAAGCCAGGCTGTAAAATTAGTAGAAGAATTAAAACCTTTAGTAGAATCTGATTCAGTAGACGTAGTATACTGCGTACCTGCAATTGATATCATTCCTGTAGTAGAAGCTGTAAAAGGCACAAACGTACAGGTAGGTGCAGAAAATATGTACTTTGAAGACAAGGGGGCATACACAGGTGAAATCTCAGCAGAAATGCTTGTAGACGCAGGTGTAAAATATGTAGTTCTTGGACATTCTGAAAGAAGAGAATACTTCAAAGAAGATGATGCGCTTTTGAACAAAAAAGTGAAAAAAGCATTAGAAGCAGGTCTTACTCCAATCCTTTGCTGTGGTGAATCTCTTGAACAGCGTGAAATGGGTGTAACTCTCGATTGGATTCGTCTTCAGATTAAATCTGATTTAGATGGTGTAACAGCTGAACAGGTAGCTTCTTTGGTTATCGCTTACGAACCAATCTGGGCTATTGGAACAGGTAAAACTGCTACATCTGATCAGGCACAGGAAGTTTGTGCAGCTATTCGTGAATGCATCAAAGAAATGTATGACGAAGCTACAGCAGAAGCAGTTCGTATTCAGTACGGCGGTTCTGTAAACGCAGGTAATGCTGCAGAATTATTTGCAAAACCAGACATTGACGGTGGTCTTGTTGGTGGCGCATCGCTCAAAGCGGAATTTGGAAAAATCGTTAATTACTAATTCCTAATAGAGAAATGTATGGAAAGAGGGAAGCACTAGTGGCTTCCCTTTTTCTATGGCTTAGAATGCTTTTTTGATTGCAGTTTTAGTTAACTTATACTATAATATATTCTGGTATTTTAGCGGAACCCTAGATAAAGGATTTAGCAACACAAGAGGAGAGTATATGAGCAAAAAGCGTATATTAGGTACGTGTGTTGTCATATTGTTGGTAGCTGTTTTAGGCGTGTGTGTGCTACATGCAAATGGTTTTGACTGGAGTAAAGTGTTTGGAAAAGAAGTTGGAGCAAAGGTGGAAAGCTTCTTGGATAAAACAGGTATTCCTAAACCAGTAGTGGATACAGAGAAAAAGCAGATTACAGATTTAACCAAGGCATATGACATAATACTAGAAAAGGGAACAAGAGAGTTTTATGGTGGCTACCCAATAGACCAGTCTTTTTTACGTTGGTTGAATAAGACTTTTGGTGATGCTGCTATTATGGACATTGCATATCGTTTGTATGAAGGATATGTTGATGCAGAACTCTGGTATGAACATACAGGTAATTCCATGCATGTTTTGTGGCTTATGTATTGTCAGGACATGCAGTATGCTACTTATTATTTAGAAAATGTTCATTGGACAGAATGTGCCAGTGATGAAGTAGCCACTATTGACCTCACAGGGGATATCAATCTGGCAGATGATTGGCATACCATGCAAGAGTCAGCCAATAGAGAAAATGGAATCTATGATTGTATTTCTGAAGAAGTTGTAACGGAATTACAGTCAGCAGATTTATCAGTTATCAATAATGAGTTTGTTTTCACAGATGGTGGTGACCGTCAGGAAAACAAGGCTTACACTTTTGGAGCTCAGACTACAAATGTTGTCTTACTGGATGCTTTCGGTGCAGACCTAGCCAATTTGGCAAATAACCATACTTATGATTATAGAGAATCCGGACTTATGGATACTATAACGACATTGGAAAGCTATGGTATAGAGACCATGGGCGCTGGGGCAAATCTAAAAGAGGCTAGTGCCATTCAGTATTATGTAATGAATGGCAAGAAAGTAGCTTTTGTATCAGCGACAGAGATTGAGCGTTTTTATAGGTTTACAAAAGAAGCTACAGAGACAGAGGCAGGAGTATTAAAAACCTTAGATCCAACCATATACAACGCAGTAATTGCAGAGGCGGATAAGAATAGTGACTATGTGATTGCCAGCGTGCATTGGGGAACAGAAGGTACATATAACTATATAGGCTCACAGCATAATCTAGCATCTGGTTTCGTGGATGCTGGGGCAGATATTGTAATTGGTGGACATCCTCATAGAATGCAGGGGGTTGAGTTTATCGACAATGTTCCAGTTGTATTTAGTTTAGGAAATTTCTGGTTCTCTACAGGAACACTATATACAACAATCGCACAGGTTCAAATTGATACAGAAGGAGAATTGGCTTTGCGCATGATTCCATGTATCCAAAGAGACTTGACTACATCCATGTTGTCAGAAGAGGAATCTGATGATTTCTATAAGTTCTTGGCAGATATTTCTTATGGAATCGTTATTGACCAGGAAGGATATATTTATAATACGAAAGATGGACAAAATAGCGAACTGTTAGACGGTATCAATTACAACTCAGGAATGAGTTATGGTACATATAATGGTGGAATTGATCTGGATGGTCGTCCAATCGATATCGTAGGTAATTTAGAGTAAAATAACGCGAAAGCGTTTCAATACAAATATTAAGAAAAGAGGAAAACAAAATGAGTAAAAAACCAGTTGTATTAATGGTACTTGATGGTTATGGATTAAATGAAAATCCAGAAGGAAACGCCATTGCAATGGCAAACACACCAGTAATGGATAAATTAATGAAAGAGTGTCCTTTTGTAAAAGGTAACGCTTCAGGTCTTGCAGTAGGTCTTCCAGATGGACAGATGGGTAACTCAGAAGTAGGACATATGAATATCGGTGCAGGCCGTATTATTTATCAGGATCTTACAAGAATTACAAAAGAAATCAATGATGGTACATTCTTTGACAATAAAGCACTTCTTGCTGCTATGGAAAATTGTAAGAAAAACAACTCAGACCTTCATTTATGGGGCCTTCTTTCAGATGGTGGTGTACACAGCCACAACACTCACGTATATGGCATCTTAGAGATGGCAAAGAAGAATGGCCTTGAAAATGTATATGTTCACTGCTTCTTGGATGGTCGTGATACACCTCCAGCATCTGCAAAAGGATTTGTAGCTGACCTTGAAGAAAAAATGGCAGAAATCGGTGTAGGTAAAGTAGCATCTCTTTCAGGACGTTACTATGCGATGGACCGTGATAATAACTGGGATAGAGTAGAAAAGGCTTACAATGCACTTGTTGCTGGAGAAGGCGTAGTAGAAACTGATGCAGTAGAAGCTATGCAGAAATCATATGATAATGGCGTAACAGATGAATTCGTTCTTCCAACTGTTATTACAGAAAATGGCGCACCACGTGCTATCGTAAAAGAAAACGACTCTGTTATTTTCTTTAACTTCCGTCCAGACCGCGCACGTGAAATGACAAGAGCATTCTGTGATGATAATTTCACAGGATTTGAAAGAAAAACAGGATTCCTTCCACTTACATTCGTTTGTTTCAAAGATTATGATGAAACAATTCCAAATAAAATCATTGCATTTGAAAAGGAATCTATTACAAATACATTTGGTGAATATCTTGCTGCATGTGGTAAGAAACAGTTACGTCTTGCAGAAACAGAAAAATACGCACACGTAACATTCTTCTTCAATGGTGGTATCGAAGAACCAAACGTAGACGAAGCTCGTCTCCTTGTAAACTCACCAAAAGAAGTTGCAACATATGACTTAAAACCAGAAATGAGTGCTCCAGAAGTAGGTGTAGACCTTGTAGAAGCTATCAAATCTGATAAATATGATGTAATCGTTATCAACTTCGCTAACCCAGACATGGTAGGCCATACAGGAGTAATTCCTGCAGCTGTAGCAGCAGTAGAACGTGTAGACAGCCTTGTAGGGGATGCAGTAGAAGCTGTAAAAGAAGTTGGTGGTGTAATGTTCATTTGTGCAGACCATGGTAATGCAGAAAAGATGGTAGACTACGAAACAGGTAAACCACATACAGCTCACACAACAAACCCAGTTCCATTCATCCTTGTAAACGGTGAAGAAAACTGGAAACTTCGCGAAGGTGGATGTCTTGCAGATATCGCTCCAACACTTCTCGAAATTATGGGCCTTGAACAGCCAGCAGAAATGACAGGGGAATCATTGTTAGTTAAATAAAAAATAGCCGCGCTAGCGCGGCTATTTTTTTATGCTTGGTTTATTTTTTTCTCCATCAGGTCTGGGTTTACTGCTTCAGAGATCGCTGTATGTTTTGTAATAAGTCCTTCTTTGAAAAGATTGAAAATACTGGTATCCATAGAAATCATGTTTTCGTTGGCAGAGGTATAGATGATACCATCAATCTGGTGTACCTTGCGTTCACGAATAAGGTTTCGGATGGCAGGAGTAAGAACCATGATTTCAAATGCTGGAACGATGCCACCATTTGTAGATGGAAGCAATTTCTGACTAACTACAGCTTGAAGTACAGAAGCCAGCTGGATACAAATCTGATGCTGCTGTGAAGCAGGGAAGGCATCAATAATACGATCGATGGTATTTGCTGCACCGAGGGTATGTAGAGATGAGAAAATCAGATGTCCAGTTTCAGCAGCGGTAACAGCTGTATTGATTGTTTCGTAGTCACGCATTTCTCCCAGGAGAATAACGTCAGGACTCTGACGGAGTGCGGCACGAAGGGCTGTTAAATAGCTTTCTGTATCCGTAGAGATTTCTCTCTGAGATACAATGGATTTTTCATGTCGATGTAAAAATTCCAATGGGTCTTCCAATGTAATAATATGTTCTTCACGCTCTTTGTTTATTTTATTGATGATACAAGAAAGGGTAGTAGATTTACCGCTTCCAGCAGGACCAGTAACCAGTACCATGCCATTGCTTGTATTTGCTAAATCCATAACTGTATCAGGAATCATAAGCTCGTGTGGTTCTGGTAAGTTAAAGCCAATTACGCGGATAACAGCAGAGTAGGAACCACGCTGTTTGAAAGTACTTACACGGAATCTGGATACACCAGGAATTGCAAATGAGAAGTCATCATCACCAGTTTGGTCAAAGTTGGTAATATCTCTTTCTGCTAAGGCATAGATGCCAGTAACGAATTCACGAGTTTCAGGTGCAAACATTTTGTTGTCATCTAAAGCTTCCATTTGGCCACGTTTTTTATAGGTAAGTGGACGGCCTGCGATGATAAAGATATCCGATGCTCCATGTTCTGTTGCTTGTGCTAATATGTTTTTCACGTCCATTTTTCATATGTCCTTTCTTGTGTATCTTTACTGTAAAAGGTTTAGATTTTCTTCTTCAAATTCCATTGTTTCGTATGTGGATTGCCAGGTTTTAATTAGGTAGAAGGTATCCTGGTCGGTTGTAGGATATTGAATCAAAAGTATCACCTGTAAATATTGATTATCAGCAATCGTGATGTTATACGAATAGGTGCAGATGGAAGTGTCTTTTTCATAAGTTCCATATCCTAATGATTGAAGGGCGCTTTCTGCGGCTTTGTAATAATCATGTTCGTTGCTCGTTTCGACATATGCCTTTGCCAATGCCTGATCTACCTGAGCTAAGATATCATAAGCTTGTTCCTCTGCTAGATAATAAGCTGTATTTTTCTCTGCCACTTTTTTGCTAAGCTTGTAATCAGAGTTTGCAGTAATTAGTGAGAGAGCAGAGATTGTTACGATACAAATCATAACAAAAGCCAATAATATGGTGGAAAATCCAAAATTAGAAAATCCAGGGCTATTGTTTCTATTACGTTTACTCATTTGAAGGCACCTCCTTTTCTCCAACTGCATTTACAGTGGAAGGAGTAAGAGGTTGGTAATTGTAAGCTAAAATGGAGTAAATTACGTTTTCCTCTGCGTAAAATTCTATGAGGAGCTTGGAAGAGTTTTCTGTGTCACCTGAAACATGAAGGTAATAGGTGGCATCTTCTCGCTGACATTGGATGTACTCCTCATTATAATAAATGATAATCTGTTCTGCTGTATGTAAAGCATGTGGATAAGCTTCCAAAATGCTGTCGACAGAACCGTCCCCAGCTTCATAAATAGAAGCTACATTGGAGCAAGCTGTTACAGCATGGTGAAGAGTAGTAGTATCTTCTGTAAGCTGCAGTGCTTTCATAAAGAATTGCAAGCTACATACACATAAAACACTAAACAGAAGAATGTTTATCAATATCTCCATCAGGAACATACTGGATTTGGTACGTTGGTATCGAATCATGTGTGCTCCTTTCCTGCATTGCTGTGGATGTGAAGGTAAAGTGTGTGGGTTTTCTCATCTGTCGTAGTAATTGTGATTTTTAACAGGTTTAAATCTGTCAACTCTGCTTTAAATCCGCCGATTTGCATAATCTCCTGACCAGAGTCGAGGGAGAATACAGAGGATTCAGTTACTACAATTTCACGTAATGCATTATTGTGGTAATAAATATATGTAATGTATGTTACATCATTTTCTGTGGTTTCGAGAGTAAGAGCAGGAACACCTTCTATTTCTGAAATGTTTGCGCCATTACCGGAGTCGTTCTGGCGAATTTTTTCTGTCAGATAAGAATTGACTGTTCGTACTTCGTAGTTTACATCCATTGCATCAGCTGTGTGCCGATATTGCTTTGCACCAATCAAGATAAGGAGAAAAGCAGTGATTGCAAACATAGTAAACAATGCTATAACAAATACGCTATCAATTTTTTTGGAACGTCTGTTATCCAATTGTAACATTAAGCTACTCCTTTTCTATAATCGTAATATCTGGGCGCAAGTTGCTGCCGATATATTGGTAATTTACAAAGAATTGTTCTTCGTTGTAAATAAGTCCATAGTGTTCTTCTAAATATTCGAGACTATCTGGATAAACGCCTTCCAGTGCATAACACTGGGTGATGCTACGGTCAATGGCATTTTCCAAAATCTCTTTTTCACGGGCAAGGTTTGAATCAGCCATAGAGTTGGAAAATCCAACAAAAGCGATAAGTACTGCCACAAGAATCAAAATAGGCGCATATGAAGTTAAAGATGATTTTTCTTTTTTTGTAGAAAAAAGATTCATAAAGCCTCCTAATTATCCGATGCTAGACATGATTCCCAGCAATGGAAGTAAAAATGAAATCAGAATAAGTCCAATGAAGAAGGACAAAATAATAATCAAAGTAGGTTCCAGCATAGAGATGAAATGACGAAGCTGTTCATCAGTTTCTTCTTCGTAGGCAACAGAGATGTTTTTCATAACATCATCCATGGAGCCTGTTTTGTAACCGATAGAGATTACACTGGAATATACCTTTGAGAAAATACCAGAGAGCAGCAATGATTTTACAAAGCTCTCTCCGTGTTTGATGTGGGATTTACACATCTTTATTTTTTCTAACATATAAGGATTGTCGATAAGTTTTTCTGCCATTTCAAGACTACGGTCTGTGTCTAGTCCACTGGAAAGTGCTAAATACATGCAGTTTGCAAAACGGCTTGCGGCAATGGACATGGATAAGCTTCTGCCCTGAAAAAGAGTTTTACCAACGGCTGTTCTAGAAAATGCAAATCCAACCAATGCAATAATGATAACTGCAAGGATAAAGAACAACATGTATTTATTAAGGAAATTACTGACATTCATAAGCATAAGTGCTGTACCAGTAAGACCACTTCCTAACTGTTCGTAAATCTGTGAAAACACAGGAACTACCTGGGTGATGATGACTAAGATAACAACCAGCATCATGCAGGTCATAATCAGTGGATAGGTAACTGCATGACGGATACCAGCCTTGATATCAGCCTCCCGTTCATAATATGTAGCAAGAGATTCTAATACTTCCTCTAATCGTCCGGTTTCTTCACCGAGACAAATCATATCCACCATGTATTCTGGAAAGGCATCCATTTCTGAGATAGTAGCACCTAGTGTGGCGCCTTTTTCCATAGGCTGATAAATTTTATCTAAAAATGCTTTTGTATTTTCATCGCTGGCTTCGTCTCGTAAGATGGAGATTCCATAGTAAGTAGGAAGTCCAGCCTTTACTACCATGCCAACTTGTTGACAAAAAGCGGAAATTTCTGATTCGCTAAGTAATTTGTTTTTATTTTTCTGAGACATGAGCTCCTCCTAGTAAACGTACTTAGTTAAGTATTTACTGTCTTCTGTGACAAAATCTGTAGGGGATTTGCTGGTGGATGCAAAAGTTGGATCCATCAGATTCCATGTGGTACCGTTGAATTCAATGATACCGTTTACCCAGCCTACATCTTCAATATAAGTACTAATCCATGCATGATATTCCTCACCTACAAAGCCTACTTCCAATCTTGTTGGAATGTTTTGGCTGCGAAGCATGGTGGCCATAATGGCTGCATAGTCAAAGCAGATGCCAGTCTGAGATTGGTATACCTCATCCACTACAGGAAGGTAACCAGATTTGACAGAAGCTGCTTTGTCATAATCGTAGGTATAATTGTCAATAATATAATTGTATACGTTTGCGACTACATCCAAATCGGAATTTGCTGTGTAAGCAAGGTCTACAGCTTTATCTACTGGAAGCGATGATGCATCAAAATTCACGTACTGATTTGGATAAAGATATGGTCCAAACTCGTTTGTGATATTGACATCTACCGTAAGAGAGAGTGCTGTAGAGTACTTGGTGTCTGAAACGTTTTCGTATACACCGATGGTGTAAGTTCCATTTCCCGCAGTCAAAGGGAAGACTTCGTATCCTCCGTGCAGGTTATAGGAATAAGTAACGCCGTCCGGTCCTGTAACCTGAAGTTTGACTTTTTCATTTGCACCATAGTAATCTGCCATAAAATATCCTTCGGATACATTGGATACATCTACTGTGGCACTATCGCAAGTGTGAATGGTAATGCCACTGGCTTCCGGAACTAAAACTACAGAAGTATTATCACGAGTTCCTTTTTCTGTAGATTGAGGTGTGGTAGAAGTAGATCCACCACCACCGGAATTCCCGTTACAAGCCACAAGCTGCATGCAAAGTAGGAAAATGAGAAGATAAACCAAGGATGTTTTTCGTATCCTTTGTTTCATATTAATCTCCGTTAAACAAACTTTTTCATATCATATATTATAATTCATCTTGAAACAAATGGAAACTTAAAAATGCAATTTAAGCCTATAAAAATGGTTGAAAATGTCAAAATCCTATGTTATACTAGCATGAGTTGTGAATGAAAGACATAGGAGGTGTAAACCGTGACAATATTAAAAACAATTTTAACATTAGTATTTATCGCAGTCAGCGTTGTAATTACAGTAGTTATCTTAATGCAGGAAGGTAAGTCAGCAGGACTTGGAGCTATCTCTGGTGCAGCAGATACTTACTGGGGAAAAAACAAAGGACGCTCAATGGAAGGAATGTTAGTTAAAATCACAAAGATTTGTGTTGTGTTATTCCTTGTATTAGCAGTAGTTCTTAACTTAGGAATTTGGTAAAATTCGCGGGACTGTCGTATGACGGTCCCGTTTTTATTTAAGGTGTAAAGTATGGGAAAAGATTTTAAGAGTAGAAAAGAAATTGTATATAAGTTCATATGTGATGATATGTATGTTCCTATGAAGATAAAGGAACTGGCTATTGTGCTAGGGGTGAAGAAAGAGGATAGACCTCAGTTGGAAGAAATTTTGCTTCAGCTTATGGCGGAGGGGAAGGTGGCTCTTTCTAAGAGAGGAAAATATACGAAGGCAGAGGAGTCTCAGGTTGTAGGGATTTTTACTGCTCATCCAAAGGGATTTGGTTTTGTTTCTATCGAGGGAGAAGAAGAGGATATCTTTATTCCTGAGGCAAAAGTAGGAGATGCCCTTCATATGGATAAGGTACAGGTGGTGGTTTCGCCAGTTGCTACTGGTCGTCGTAAAGAAGGTGTAGTGGTAAAGGTGCTAGAGAGAGGTATGAAACAAGTGGTTTGTACCTATGAAGAAAGCAAAAATTTTGGCTTTGCTGTGCCTGACAATCCACGATTCGGTTCTGATATTTTTATTCCGATTGAACGTTCCAAAGGAGCTGTGAAAGGGCATAAGGTAGTGGTAGAGATTACCAAGTATGCAAAGGATGGCAAGAGTCCAGAAGGAAAAGTCGTAGAGATTTTAGGGCATATCAATGATCCAGGTACAGACATTCTTTCTATTGTAAGAGCATATGAACTTCCTATGGAGTTTTCTGAGAAAATTATGAATCAGGTGGAAAACGTAGCCAAGGAAGTATCCGAAGCAGATATGGCGGGACGAATGGATCTTCGTGATGTAGTTATGGTAACCATTGACGGTGAGGATGCAAAAGACTTGGATGATGCAGTGTCTGTAACCAAAGATGGTGACAACTATATCCTTGGTGTTCATATTGCAGACGTTACCAATTATGTACAAGAGAAGAGTGCGCTGGATGTGGAAGCATTAAAACGTGGTACTTCGGTATATTTGGTAGACAGAGTAATTCCAATGTTGCCACATGCACTGTCAAATGGCATTTGTTCTTTGAATGCAGGAGAAAATCGTCTGGCACTTAGCTGTATCATGACCATTAATCCAAAAGGTGAGGTTATCGACCACACCATAGCTGAGACTGTCATTAAAGTAGACACTCGTATGAGCTATACCAGTGTGAAAAAGATTCTGACAGATAAAGATGAGGAAGAAATCGAGAAGTATAAGGATTTGGTTCCAATGTTTGAATTGATGGAAGAACTTGCGGCAATACTTCGAAAGAAACGAATGAAACGCGGTTCCATCGACTTTGATTTCCCTGAAACAAAGGTAATCTTAGATAAAGAAGGAAAGCCTATCGATATTAAACCATATGAAAGAAATGTGGCTACAAAGATTATTGAAGATTTTATGCTTATAGCCAATGAAACAGTGGCAACAGATTATTTTTGGCAGGAACTACCATTTGTGTATCGTACCCACGATAATCCGGATGATGAAAAAATCAAGAAACTGAATATTTTTATCAGTAATTTTGGACATCATATTCATTTGGGTAGTGAAGAACTTCATCCAAAGGAATTGCAAAAACTTCTTGGTAAAATCGAGGGAACACCAGAAGAAGCGCTTATTAGTCGCTTGACACTGCGTTCCATGAAACAGGCGAAATATACGGTGTTTGATACAGGGCATTTTGGATTGGCGGCAAATCATTATTGCCACTTTACCTCCCCAATTCGACGTTATCCGGACCTTCAGATTCATAGAATTATCAAAGAGAATCTTCGTGGTCGTATGAATGATAAACGTATTGAACATTACGACAAGATTTTGACAGAAGTAGCAAAACATTCCAGCGAAACAGAACGTCGCGCGGAAGAAGCGGAGCGCGAAACTGTAAAACTGAAAAAAGTGCAATATATGGAACAGTTTATCGGAGAAGAATTTGAAGGTGTCATTTCCGGTGTCATGGAATGGGGCATTTTCGTAGAACTTCCAAACACGGTAGAGGGACTTGTACGTGTCACAGAACTGAAAGACGATTACTACCACTATATTGAATCTACCTATGAAATGGTGGGAGAAAACAGTGGCAAATCCTATAAACTGGGACAAAAGGTAAAGGTTCGCGTGGAAGGAACCGATAGAATTGCTAGAACGGTGGATTTTTCTCTTGTAGAAGAATTCTAATATGCTAGACGGGAGTCGAACCCGTGTCCAAATGTTTTGAAAATTGAACCACTGGTTCAGTTGCAATTTGGAGAAAAATCGTTTATTATCGTATGTGGCTAGAACAACTAGCACATACTTCAACTTGTGAAAGGAGGATGCCTCATGGAAAAAGGCGCAAAGAAGCTAGTTGCAAACAACAAAAAAGTCTACCATGAATATTTCTTAGAAGAAATTATTGAAGCAGGCATCGCCCTTCATGGTACAGAAGTAAAATCGATTCGTATGGGAAAATGTAGTATCAAAGAATCCTTTATCCGCATTGAAAAAAACGGAGAAGTGTACATTTACGGTATGCACATTAGCCCTTATGAAAAAGGAAATATTTTCAACAAAGATCCTTTAAGACCAAAGAAACTCTTACTTCATAAAAAAGAGATTCAGAAATTAGTAGGAAAGATTGCTCAGCAGGGTTACACTATTGTGCCAGTTGAGGTATACTTAAATAAGGGTCTAGTTAAAGTGCAAATCGCATTGGCTAAAGGTAAAAAACTTTACGATAAACGCAAGGATATCGCGAAGAAAGATATGAAACGTGGAGCGCAGAGAGATTTCAAAGTGAATATGAGAGCATAATTATGAAACAATGCTGGCGACAAGTCGCCAGCTTGTATATAAAAATCTTGGGCTAGTAATGGTTTCGACGGGGATCATGCAGCTGGAGAAGCGAGTCGTATGCAATGCGTTAAATGGCAAACTTAAATATAAACGCTGAAGAAAATTTAGCTTACGCTGCTTAATTGCAGCAGTCTGACCTAGTGCACCTACACATTAGGACCCAGGCTTCGACTATGTAGGAAACGACGTTAGCAAAGCTTTGAGCTAGCGGGCGTATCATGAAGCTACCAAAGCTGTCAGGGTGTCTGTTCCCGGGCAGTGGAGGGAATGTCAAAGAACTGACTACACTCGTAGAAGGACAGGGAATTGGTTTTCGGACACGGGTTCGACTCCCGTCTAGTCCACTTTTACCTCACTTTTAGAGGGAAACAAATCTCACTATTAGAGAATGAAACAGCCATGAGCAATGTGCTCGTGGCTGTTTTTGAAAACAGAGCATTTGGGAGAAGAAGTATGAAAGTTACAGTCAATTTAAAATACCAAAACTACATATTTGACCTCTATGGCACACTAATCGATATCCACACAGATGAAGAAGATAAGAAACTTTGGAAAGCAGTAGCAAAGTTCTATCGCAAACATGGGGCATTCTATTTTGCAGGTGGACTTCGCCGTGGATACGAGCAATTTGTAAAAGAGGAGTTAGAAAAGGCAGAAGAGATACAGGTGGAAAAGGTCTTTGCAAAGCT
The DNA here is from genome assembly GCA_045544235.1 of Agathobacter sp. Lineage (GTDB taxonomy): Bacteria > Bacillota > Clostridia > Lachnospirales > Lachnospiraceae > Roseburia. The sequence goes on from JAZPYQ010000018.1 coordinate 16,760, forward strand.
TTATGCACAAAAAAGTGTAGAAGCTAGTGAAGAATTAGTGCTGGAAACATGTCGCTACTTTCGTGATACCTCTACAGAATTTCTTCGCCTCTATGAATGGTCTTTACCTATATTAGAGACATTAAAGGAAAATGGGAAAAAAATATATCTTTTGTCCAATGCCCAGAGAAGTTTTACATATCATGAAATGGAGAAATTAGGATTGGTTCCATATTTTGATAAGATATATATTTCCTCCGACCATGGTATGAAGAAACCAAATCCAGATTTTTTCAATTTGTTGATTGATGAGGAAGGGTTAGATGTAAAAGAATCCTTGATGCTGGGAAATGATCAGGGGTGTGATATTTTAGGGGCTCAGCAGGTAGGAATGGACACTTGGTATGTACATACAAACTGTTCGCCAGGATATAAGGAAACGGTAAAAGCAACGTATGAATTCTTATAAAAGAAACAGATTAACAAAAACAAATTTTGGAATTGCGGTTATAGCAGGGGCATTAGTGTTCCTGCTTAACCTGTTTTTCGGAATAGATGCGAGAGACAATAAACCAAATACTCAGAATACAGAGAGTCAAAATGTCATTGTTCAGGAAGAAACATCGCATAGCATGGAAGAGATTTTTACAGAGGCAACTGAAACTCTTACTACAGAGACTATGACCGTTCACTTCCTAGATGTAGACCAAGGCCTTTGCATTTTGGTGCAGTTAGGAGATGAAGTGCTAATCTATGATGGTGGAGAGCGTGATACCTCTAGCTTTGTAGTGGCATATTTGCAAGAGCAGGGGATTACTAAAATTGACTATATGATTAGCAGTCATTACGATTCTGACCATGTCAGTGGGCTTATTGGATGTCTAAATGTATTTGATGTGGAGTGTGTTATTGGAAGTGATTATGTGCATGATAGTAAGTTATATACTTCTTTTATGGATAAGGTGGAAGAAGAAGGCTTGCAGGTGCAGCGTCCTGCCGTGGGAACACAGTATCAGATGGGGGAAGCAGTTATTACTATATTGGCGCCAGCAGAGATAAAAAATGATAGCAATGCGAACTCTGTGGCTATTAAGCTTACTTATGGAGATATGGATTTTATTTTCACTGGAGATGCGGATTATGCCAGCGAAAAAGCTATGGTTCAATCGGGGATAGATTTGGATGTAGAAGTGTTATCATTGGGACATCATGGTTCTGCCAGTTCATCTTCATCCATTTTCTTGGAAGCGACTACGCCAGAATATGCGGTGATTAGTTGCGGAAAAGATAATGGATACGGGCATCCTCATGAGGAAGTAGTAGAGCTGTTAGAGGTCATGGAGATTGATGTGTTCCGAAGCGATATGCAGGGAACGGTAACGGTTACCACAGATGGAAAGACACTTTTATGGAGTCAGGAACCATGCAATGATTATAGTGATGGAAATTGATAGAACAGTGTAAGGATATAAGATAGAAAACAGCCGAGAAAACTCGGCTGTTTTTATGATGTTAAAATTATAGTTATACCGCTAAGTCCATTTGTTGTACAGTGCCAGATTCTCCATCTTCAAATAAGAAGAGGCCAGTTTTTTGAATGACTGCATTGGTTTTGTTCTCTGCATTTTTGAGAGAGAATTCGGTGTCTTCATAGCCTAGGTAGATGGCACCTACGCCTGATGCTTTTAGGTCCATGAGAGTGGACTCGCCATTTTCATCCATAGTCCAGATTTTAAGTTTTTGGAAGATGGAGTCTGCCTCATCTATCCAGCCATTGCCGTCTTCGTCATATGCTAGTAAGTCTTTGAAACCATTTCCACTGGCGGTGCCAAAGAGCTCGCTGCCGTCGTTTACGATTCCATCGCCATTATGGTCTAGTGCTAGATAACCACTATTAGAATCCAACATAGAGATTTCATCCTGGATACCATCTGCATCAATGTCAAAGAAGAATTTCTGGTCAGAAACACTAGCTACATTGGTGTTAAGATTGATAACTAGTGGGTCGCAAAGGCGTGGTTCACCAAAGTCGCATTTTTCTTCAGCCATTTTTGTGAAGGAACGGGACATCTCTAAACTAATGTTGAAGGATAGTTTTCTGCCATCGGCGGTGATAGCAGTACCTGTGGTATCAAAGCAGGTGGTTTCTCTTTCTGCACAGTAGTAGAAGGAGTAGTGGCTTCCGCCAGAACCAAGGTTTTGTCCCAAAGCTAAGGCTTCCTGGGTTAGAAGCTCATTTGCACTAGCTTCTCCTGGTGTGGTGGTGCGGTCGATGGTGTCAGCTCCTTTTACGTATTTTCCATCGTCGCCAAAGAGAATACGAAGAAGGTAATCTAAGCTTCTTTCTTTGATGTCACGAACCATTTCCAGTCGTTCCTGTACAGTAGGAATGCTATTGGCCTGGAATGGTTTGAATCGCGCCAATAAGTCCTCCAATTCCTGACTAGCTACAGGATGTTCTTCGCCACTTGTTTCTGTAGGAATTTCTTCCGATGTGGTGCTGTGCTCCGAAGTGTCAGTTAGATTTAATGGAGTGTCATTAAGGGCACCATTTGTAGAGGCGGTAGCGATATCCACATGAATCACTTTGCTACATGCCTCAGTAAAGCTTGTACCAGTTGCATTGTCCCATTCGCTGTGCTCGATATAGCTGGACTGGGTAGACTGATAGCGTCTGCTTGCATTGGTGTTAATTGAACTGTTTTGAATAATCAAAATATCATCCTCTTTCTTTCTAGGACGGTATTCTTTTTCGTTGACTCCTTTCATTGGAAAAGAAAAAGGACGACGGCTGTTTGAAAAATCCATTTTCAACAGTGTCATCCTTGATTTGTCCAAATTTATTGTTTCGGCTTGGATCCATTGCCTTTTGTATCTTGTATATCGGCGCAATTTGGAAAATGTTTACTTTTTTTCGAAAAAAGATTTTTTCTAGGCAAATATGTGTTATACTTTATAGAAATGAACTCGTGAAACATATGGAAAAATGGTATCACGAGATTTTTTATGTTACCAAGGGAAAGAGAAAGGTAAACAGAATGGGTCTTACAAAAGAGATATATGAAAATTATTGTAATATTTTAAAAGAAGAATTACGTTTGGCTATGGGATGTACAGAGCCTATCGCTATTGCATATAGCGCTTCTATTGCCCGCAGCTATTTGGAAAATGAGCCAACAGAAATTTGCATTGGGCTTAGTGGAAATATTATTAAAAACACAAAAAGTGTAGTAGTGCCTGCGACAGGAGGTATGCATGGAATTCCAGCAGCAGTGGCTGCGGGAACAGTGGCAAATAAACCAGAGTTGGTGCTAGAAGTGTTATCTTCTTTGACAGAAGAGGATGTTCCAAAGATGAAAGCGCTTTTGGAACATTGTCCGGTAGATGTAAAGGAATTGGATACTACACACATTTTTGAAATTGTAATTCAAATGATAAACGAGACAGAGTCTGTAACTGTACGTCTTTTGGACCGTCACACCAATTTGGTATATGTAGAGAAAAATGGAAAAGTGCTGGTAAGAAATGAGGCAGAGGAAGAGGACGGTGGAATTAAAACAGACCGAACACTTTTGACCGTAGAAGATATCGTGCAGTTTGCAGATGAAGTGGATTTGGATGATGTGCGTGAACTTTTAGAGCGTCAGATTTCCTGCAATATGGCAATTGCAGAAGAAGGTATCAAAAATAATTATGGTGCCTGCATTGGAAAGATTATTTATAAAAACGGAGATTGTAGTCTGGCAGACAAGGCAAGGGCTTATGCGGCAGCAGGTTCAGATGCTCGTATGAATGGTTGTGAGATGCCAGTATGTATTATTTCTGGAAGTGGTAATCAAGGGATGACAGCATCTATTCCAGTAGTGATTTATGCGAGAGAATTAGGTAAAACAGAAGATGAAATGCTTCGCGCAGTACTACTATCGGATTTGGTAACGACTCATTTGAAAACAGGAATCGGTTGCCTTTCTGCTTATTGTGGTGCTATCAGCGCAGGCTGTGGCTGTGGCGCAGGTATTGCATATCTATATGGAGGTGGCTTTAAAGAGGTTGCTCATACGATTGTAAATTCCCTTGCTATTTTGTCGGGGACAATTTGTGATGGCGCGAAATCTTCTTGTGCTGCAAAAATTGCTATGGCTGTTGAAAGTGGTATTTTGGGTTACGAAATGTATAAAAATGGACAGCAGTTCTATGGCGGTGATGGTATTATCACAAAAGGTGTGGAAAATACCATTGCAAATGTAGGCAAGCTGGCTCGTGAAGGTATGAGTGGAACTGACAAAGAAATCATTAAAATAATGCTAGAGTAATTGATTTTTCTGCATATTTTTATTACATTAGAAGTAAGAAGTAAAACTTAGCGGGGGTGTATTTTGAGTAAAGAAAATATACATTATTATGAACATTTAGCAGAGTTGTATCCAACCATTAGCTCTGCATCATCAGAGATTATCAATTTGCAGTCACTTTTACATTTGCCAAAAGGAACGGAGCATTTCCTTTCAGATATTCATGGAGAATATGATGCATTTTCTCATGTGCTTCGTAATGGTTCAGGCGCTGTACGTAAAAAAATTGATGACGTATTCGGACGCACATTAGGCGCTGCGGACAAGACTGCACTTGCTACATTGATTTATTACCCACAGAAGAAAATATCTTTGATTAAAAAGACGGAAAGCGATATGGAGAGTTGGTATAAGACCACCCTTTATCGTTTGATTGAGGTGTGCAAAATTGTTTCTTCAAAATACACACGTTCAAAACTTCGCAAGGCTTTACCAGCAGATTATGCATATGTAATCGAGGAACTTATTACTGAAAAACAGGAAGTCTTAAATAAAGAGGCATATTACGAATCAATTATTAATACCATCGTGGAATTAGGACAGGCGGAAAGTTTTATCGTGGCTTTGTCAGAGTTAATTCAGAGGCTGGTTATTGATCACTTACATATTCTTGGTGATATTTATGACAGAGGACCAGCTCCTCATAAGATTATGGATGAACTTTGTGAGTATCACTCTGTAGACGTACAGTGGGGAAATCACGATATTATCTGGATGGGAGCTGCAACAGGTCATTTGGCTTGTATTGCAGCAGTTATACGAACCAGTATCCGTTATGGCAACTTAGATCTTTTGGAAGAAGGTTATGGTATCAATATGTTGCCACTTGCAACCCTAGCAATGAAAGTGTATGAAAATGATCCATGTGAGAGATTTGTACAGAAGGATAATAATAGCAATACTACTAAGATTGAAAACGAGATGGTGCGAAAAATGCACAAAGCGATTGCGATTATCCGTTTCAAATTGGATGGACAGTTGATTCAGAAATACCCAGAGTTTGGTATGGAAGATCAGTTGCGTTTACACAACATTGATTTTGAAAAAGGTACTGTTACCATCGAGGGCAAAAAATACAAAATGGAAGATATGAATCTGCCTACTGTAGATCCAAACAATCCTTATGAACTGACAGAGGATGAGATGGAAGTTATGATGCGTTTGCAGTCTTCTTTCCGTCACTGTGAGAAATTACAGAAACATGCCAAGTTCCTTTTGAAAAAGGGCAGTATGTATAAAGTATACAATAATAATTTGTTATATCATGGTTGTGTGCCTATGGATAAAAAAGGCAATTTCACAAAGGTAAATATTTTTGGTCAGGAATATAGCGGAAAAGCCTTGTATGATGTGTTAGAGTCTTATGTACGTAAGGCATTCTTTGCAAAAGAAAAAGAGGAACGTTACAAAGGGCGTGATTTAATCTGGTATATTTGGACTGCTCCTAATTCACCAATTTATGGTCGTCATAAAATGGCTACCTTTGAGCGTTACTTTGTGGATGATACCAAGCTTCACCACGAAAGTAAAAATGATTATTATCGTATTATTGATAAACCGGAAATTGCTGATAAAATCCTAAAAGAATTTGGTTTGGAAGGGGAAAATGTTCACATTATTAATGGACATGTACCAGTTCGCCTTAAAGATGGCGAAAAGCCTGTAAAGAGCAATGGTAAAGTTATTGTTATTGATGGTGGATTTTCAAAAACTTACCAGACCAAGACTGGTATCGCTGGATATACACTTACATACAACTCTTACGGATTGACACTATCAGCTCATGAACCATTTGTTTCTGCAGATGAAGCTGTTCGTAAGGAAATGGATATTGTATCGAAGCGAGAGATTATTGAATACTCAGATCGACGTGTGCTTGTGGGGGATACGGATTATGGTAAACGTATGGAACGACGCATAGAGGATTTGAAAGAGTTGATTCATTTATATCAGTCAGGTGCTTTTGCAGAACGTGATTTGATGCGTAGAAAAGGTGACTTTAGATATTAAGAGAGAGTAAAAATGTACATTGTAGATGGTTTTTTATTTGAAGACGAGGCAACTGCCGAATTGGCAAAAAAAGAAGAAGAGGGTATTCGTTTTATCAAAGAACGAACTGCCCTTGACAATCCAGAAGTAGTTTTAAAGTTATATAAAAAACTTTTGGAACAGGAACTTTTTGTTACTGCGGTAGGAGTGCGTTTTTTGACAGAACTTCAGAATATTTTATTGGGTTCTCATTACATTGCAAAAGAAGATATTCCTCCAATTAAGGTTACAGAGGTAAAAGTAACACCAAAGGAAGAAGAACCAAAGCAGCCTGTAAAAAAGGTAACCAAGAAAATCGATAAAAAAGTCGGTGGCGAATATAAGAAGCCATTCTATGTGGCTCTGTTTTTTGCAATTGTTTTTGGAGTTTCGGTGATTGGTATGTTTGTTATTTCTGAAATCAGTGGAAACAACATTAATATCATCAATTATCGTGAGGAAATCCTAAATGAATACTCTACTTGGGAGGCAGAACTTCAGGAAAAGGAGGCCCAGCTGAAAGAATGGGAAGCTCAATTGGAAGAACGTGCAGAAAATGAGTAGGTAAATAGTTGTACAAATTTTCAAAATATGGTACGATAAATAGAGTATTTTGTGAAAATTTTAGGAGTAGGTATGAAAAAAGGAAAAAGATATCTATTTATTTTAATTTCAGTGTTTTCATTGTTGCTCAGCGGTTGTGGAACTGCATTGTATGAAATGACTCCGGAAGAAGAAAATATCATTATTCATTCTGCTGCATATTTTGTTGCAAAGCACAATATCCAACAAAAAGATGGTGTGGCAGATGTAAGGATTCCAGAGGGTTCGGAGGAAGAGCAGACCACTGAAATCGTAGAAGATACAGAAAACACAGAGTCTACCGAACAGACGAATGAGGGGGATGTATCTGGTGAAACAGAAGAACCACAGGTAGATCCAAACGCTATTGATATGGTAGATGTGATTGGACATCGTGCAGATTTGACTGTAGTGTATGATGGAAGTGAAGTGAAGAGCAGTTTTGATGATGGCGGAGCCTATATCATTGATGCAGCAGCTGGTAAAACATATTATGTCATGAAATTTAAGGTGACAAATATTACGGATGCTGATGTGGAATTGGATAATATATCTGCAAATCTGGAATTTAAACTGGTAAGTGGCGATGTAAGTGCAAAGGCAGAATGGACTGCACTGACTAATGATTTTTCTACTTATCTTGGTACAATTCCAGCAGGACAGACGGTAGATACAGTGCTCTTATTTGAGCTTACAGAGGCTGAGGCAGCGTCAATTTCTACCCCAACTTTACAAATTTCGATTGACAATGCCATAAAAAATGTAAAATTGTAAAAAAATTCAAAAAAATTACTACAAAATGTAGAACATTATGTTATAATGTACCATATAGATGATTTTGGGAGGGAAACTATGGATACTAATATTCTATTAGAGTCTGGGACAAATGAATTGGAGATACTTGAATTTGCGTTAGGAGATAACCATTACGGTATCAACGTTGCCAAGATTCGTGAGATTTTACAATATTCGCAGGTAACACCTGTGCCAAACGCACATGAATGCGTAGAAGGTATTTTCATGCCACGTGATACAATGATTACAGTTATTAATCTTAGAAAGTGTCTCGGCATGCCAGATGGAGATATGGAAGGTTTGTTCATTATTACAAACTTCAATAAATTAAACATTGCTTTCCATGTTGATCAGGTTATCGGAATCCATAGAGTATCCTGGGATGATATCATCAAGCCAGATTCTACTATCAATGGTGAAAACGGTAGTACATCTACAGGTGTTATTAAGATGGGAGAAAAACTTATCGTTATCCTTGACTTTGAGTCTATCGTTTCTAGCATTAGCCCTGAAACAGGACTTCGTACAGCAGATATTGATAATCTTCAGGCAAGAGAAAGAAGTGATTCACGTATTCTTATTGCAGAAGATTCACCACTTCTTAGCAAACTTATTACAGACTGCTTAAAGAAAGCTGGATATCAGGATTTGATTGTTACTACAAATGGTCAGGAAGCTTGGGATAAGATTTGTGAGTTAAAACAGAGAGGCTCAATTCTTGATGATGTACAGTGTATTATCACTGATATTGAAATGCCACAGATGGACGGCCATCGTTTAACTAAGCTTTGTAAATCAGATGACACCATTAAGAAGATTCCACTTATTATCTTCTCATCACTTGTAAATGAGGAAATGAGACGTAAAGGCGAAATGCTTGGAGCAGATGCACAGTTAACAAAACCAGAAATCGGAATGTTGGTTGATGCGATTGACAGATTAATTTCTGTAGCAGACGTTTAAAAGAGTTGACATTGTAAGGGATGTGATAGAGTTGTCACATCCCTTTATGACATTTATAAAATATTTTTTACGGAGAGAAAAGATGAATAATCACTCAGCAGAAGATTATCTTGATAAATTATTAAATTCTGTGAATGGCGAAGAAGTTGAAGATATCGAAGATGTTCAGGATATTGAGGATAATGCAGATATCGAAGATATTCCAGATGTCGAAGACATTGAAGATATCCAAGGTATTGAGGATATCCAAGATGTTGAAAATATTGCAGATATTGAGAATGTAGCAGACGAATCCTATATGGATGAGGAACTTTCACCATTCAGTGATGATTTTTTGTTTATGGATAAGACAACTAAATCATCAGGAAAGCAGATGGTATCTCGTCGTGTTTCTAAGTCAGAAGCAGATTTCCTTATGGAATTTGAGGCAGAACTCGAAGGGGATAATTTTGACGATTTTCTAAAACATTTTGATGACGATGACGGAATAGTTCCAGAAGATAGATTGGATGATGCAGATGTTTTTGCACAGGATCCATTTTCAATGATGGAAGAGAACCCAATGATGGCTGCAATGCCAGAAATGGAGGATTTACCAGAAATAGATGACTTGCCAGAAATGGATGAAGATCCAATGATGGATGCGATAGCTTCATTAAGCGAAATGGCACAGATGCAGGAAAAACCTATGATGGAAGAAACTCCAGATATGGAAGATGTTCCGGATATGGGCGAAGTGCCTGCTATGGAGGAAGCAACAGAGTCGGTTTCCCTTGAAGATATGTTCTTTAGCAATGATACACCAGAAGATGAGTCAGACAGCTTTTCTCTTGGTGGTGTGGACTTAGGAGCTTTATTAAGCGAGACTACGGAAGAGGCACCTTTAATGGAAACTTCAGCAATGGATGCTCCAACTGGAGAGATGTCTGAGGAAGATGCAGCTTTAGCGGATTTCTTTGGTTCTGCAGGGGGAGATGCAACTTCTTCTGATGATGATGTGTTTGCAAATCTTTTTGGAGATGAAAGTTCAGGGGATAGCATTGATCTTTCCAACATGGGGGAAGCTGATCTTATGAGCTTACTTTCAGGGGACGGAGGTCTGTCTGATATTGGCGACATGCTCTCACAGGAAGAGTCTGGTGAAATTCCTATAGACGGAATGGATGCTTTTTCTGCATTTGCTGAAAATGAAATGGCTGCACAGAGTGAAAGCGCAGAAACATCCGACAAGAAAAAAGAAAGCAAAGAGAAAAAAGGTGGTTTCTTAGGAAAAATCTCTAATATCCTATCTGGTTTGATGGGTGGCGATGATGAAGACGAAGAAGAACCAGTTGCTTTAAAGAAAGCTAGTGCTCCTAGTGCTACAGAATTGTCTGGAGAAAATGATGATATTTTAGCTTCTTTGGATGCGTTAGAAGAAAAGCCATCAGGCAAGAAAGAAAAGAAGAAAAAAGAAAAGAAAGAGAAGAAACCTAAGGAGAAGAAACCTAAGAAGGAAAAAGCTCCTAAACCAAAGAAAGAAAAGAAACCAAAAGAAGAAGATAATACACCTCCACTTCCAAAAGGACCAGTTAGATTGATTTGGTTAATGGTAATTTCTATGCTTGCTTTGGTTTATTTGGGAACAAATCTTATTGGTTATTCATCAAATGTTTCTGAGGCAAAGAGTTTTTATAATACAGGTAACTATGCAGAAGCATATCAAGCGCATCTCGGCCTGGAATTAAAAGAAAAAGATATGACTCTTTACAATCAAGTGGCTACGCTTGCGACAGTAGATAGTGAAATGAATGCATATAAAGTGTTTGTAGAAAATGAAAGATACACAGAAGCATTGGATTCACTTGTTTGTGCTGCGGGCAGATGTGAATTGAATGAAGATAGTGCAGAAGTATATGAATGTCTTGGACAGATGGAGATACTAAAGAAAGAAGTTATGAATGAGTTGAATAATTATGATTTAACGTATGAAGAAGCATTAGATATGTATCACATCAAAGATAGAGAAG
>JAZPYQ010000019.1:0-46514 GCA_045544235.1 Agathobacter sp.
ACTTAGCCAGAACTCTGTAGATTTGGTTTATGGTGGTGCAGGTGCAGGTTCTATTGATACCTCTCAGGTTGATAATTTAAAATCTGCTTTAGAAAAAAGTGGTTTTGAAGTAAATCCTACACTTTGGGATTTCTATGAAACCGGTGCAGGTGCAGCATATCGTAAACAGGTTCCAGATATTATGGGACAGGGTGGATTTGCAGCGAATGAAGTACCTATGAATGTTTATACAGAAGATGTTATCGCTAGCATGGATGATTATAATGATGCAGGTATTATCGTAATCGGACGCAGTGGTAGTGAAAGTGTGGATTTACCAGCAGATTATTTAACATTTACAGCAGAAGAAAAAGCACTTATCGAATTTGCATGTGAAAAATTCGAAACAGTAGTATTGATGCTTAATGTTACAAATGCGATGAATTTATCTGTATTAGATGAATATGATATTGATGCGTGTATTTGGGTAGGTGCTACAGGTCAGGAAGGTGCTGTTGCAATTGGTGAAGTATTAAATGGTACAGTTAGCCCATCTGGTAATACTGTTGATACATGGAGCTATAAACCAGCAGAAGCACCAGCAGCGGTAAACTTAGGTGATTTTACAATCACAAATAGTGAAGTGGTTAGCGGAAATAAATATATCGTTTATGAAGAAGGTATTTATGTTGGTTACCGTTACTACGAAACACGTTACGAAGATGTTGTTTTAGGTAACGAATCTGCATCGAATTTCAATTATGAAGAACAGGTACAGTTCCCATTTGGTTATGGGCTTTCTTATACAACATTTGATTGGACAGACTATACAGTAACAGAAAATGAAGATAATTTCACAATTACAGTAACTGTAACAAACACAGGTGACTATCCAGGTAAAGAAACTGTTCAGATTTACATGCAGAAACCTTATACGGATTATGATAAGGTAAATCAGTTAGAAAAAGCATCTGTAGAATTAGTAGGATATGACAAAACAGAATTGCTTGAACCAGGTGCTTCAGAAGTTGTAACGATTGAAGTAGCAAAGGAACAGATGAAAGCATATGATGCTTATGGTTACGGAACATACATTGTAGAACCAGGTACATATTATCTTGCAGCAGGTGAAAATGCACATGATGCATTAAATAACATTCTTGTAGCAAAAGGAGCTTCTGTAGATGGAAATGACACATTAGCACATCTTTATGTACAGGCAGAATTAGATACAACAACATATGCAGTAGCTGATACTGGTAATGCTATTGAAAATCAGATGGAAGATGCAGATATCAAAGCATATGATACAGAATTTAGATATTTAAGCAGAAATGACTGGACAGGAACATGGCCAACTGTATATGCAAACGGTCAGTGGGAAGCTCCAGAAGAATTATTGAAAGCATTAGAAATCATTGTTACAGAAAATCCAGATGCAGTAATGCCTGAATTTAATGTAGTTAGTGAAGAATATGGCGAGTTAAAACTTGCAGATATGATTGGCTTAGATTACGATGATCCTAAGTGGGAAGCATATTTAAACCAGTTTGACAAAGATGAACTTTATCAGTATATCAGTCATGCAGGATATGGTACAACAGCTATTGAAGGCGAAGGTGTACCAGGTGTTATTCACAAAGATGGTCCTGCTGGTATTTCTAGTACATTAGCAGGTGGTAATATTAACTGTATGGGATATCCACCAGCAGTAGTTTTAGCATCTACATGGAATGTAGATTTAGCTGAAGCAAGAGGTAAACTTGTTGGTGAAGATTCTATTTCTAGTGATGTAACTGTTTGGTATGCACCAGCTATGAATATTCATAGAACTGCTATGAGTGGACGTAACTTTGAATACTATTCAGAAGATGGATTTCTTTCAGGTGTGATGGGTGCTGCTGAAACAGCTGCATTCCAGTCAAAAGGTGGTATTGTTACCATCAAACACTTTGCAATCAACGATCAGGAATCAAATCGTATTGGTGGTGCAATGTTCTGTAACGAACAATCTGCTCGTGAAATTTATTTATTACCATTCCAGATGTGTGTAGAAGAAGGAAATGCATGGGGTATCATGAGTAGCATGAATCGTGTAGGCGGTCGTTGGATTGGTGGACACGAAGGTATCATGACAAATATGCTTCGTGGTGAATGGGGGTATGAAGGTTTCGTAATCACAGACCAGACATCTTTTGCATCATTTAATTACTGTGATATTCGTGAAGGTTTAGTAGCAGGTAACGATATTTGGTTATGTACAGGTCAGGATATGTGGCAGCTTTCTGATGAAGAAATGACAGCTACTGTTATGACAGCAGCACGTCAGGCAATGCACAGATATCTCTATATTGTAGCAAATTCAAATGCTATGAATGGTGTTGACAGTGATACTGTTGTGAAAAATGTATTGGCTGGATGGCAGATTGCACTTTATGTAATTGCAGTAGTGATTCTTGTTCTTGATGTATTCGCATTTATGGGTGTACGTAGACTTTGGACAGGTATGAACAAAGCACAGAGATTAGAAGCAAAGGTTGCAAAAAAGGCTTTAAAAGAAGCAAAGAAAGCAGCAAAAGCTGATAAATAAAATCCAACATTAAGGTGGAATGAATTATGAATGGAATTATGAAATGGTGGAATGGTTTTGCAGAGAATCATCCAAAAGCATCTAAATGGATACGAGAAGGTGGACTTTTTTTCATCTTTAGTAATTTAGTAACCATAATTCAATATATTATTTACGCATTCCTTCCAAATCTCCTTGGCTTGGAACTGGCTGGCACGGAATGGAGCTGGCCAGCCATTCCAGTAAGTTTGTTTGGAATTGACTTTACGTGGAATGCATTGGGATATGATGTGGTTTATGATGCAGCAGGAAATGTAGCGATTGGCGGTGGACTTGGATATTTCATCGCTATGCTGGTAGGTTCCTTCTTGGCACAGGTAATCAATTTTCCATTGCAGAGAAACATTACCTTCCGTAGCAAAGGAAATCCATTTTATCAGGCAATGTGGTATTTTATTGCATGGGTAGTGATTACCTTCGTAGTAAACTCTATCAACTGTGTGTGGGTAGCTGTAGCCGGACATTTTGTTCCTACATGGTTGTATAATATTGGTTCGACTATGATTATGGGAACCATTTCCATGGTGGTATTTTTCTTTGTATTTAAGATTATTTTCCCTGAAGGGGAAGCGAAGTAGAAGATAAGAATATTGCACAATAAAAAGGGAGATGATTCTCCCTTTTTTTGTGTATCATAGTGTTATTTCTCAAATTTTTCAGCTACACGTTTTAGCATTTCACGAATAGGCAGATTATAGGGACATCTAGGTTCGCAGGCACCACAGTCGATACAAGCGCTAGCTTTTACTGGAGTTGCATCATAACGAGTCTGTGCCCAATCCTGTAATCCATAGCGGTCATAGTAACCTTCTAGGATGAAGAGACCAGAGATGCCGATGCCAGCAGAACAAGGCTGACAGTAGTTGCAACGGCGGCAGAAATTTGTGCCGAGAGCTTTGCGAATGTCATCCATTTTCTTTAATTCTTCTTCGGTAAATGGCGCATCATTTTCTACGGCAGAAAGGTTCTGTTCGATTTCTTTTACATCATACATACCAGGAATAACTACACTTACATCTGAGTTTGCACAGATAAAACGAAGTGCCAGTTCTGGGTCATCAATAGCACCACCAGCCAGTGGTTTCATAACGATAAAACCAATGTTTTTCTCAGTACACTGACGCATAAGCTCTTCGCCTTGATTTTCAATGATGTTATATGGGAACATAATAGTTTCCACCCAATCGTACTGGATTGCTTTTTCAAAAATAGCAGTAGTATGAGCAGTTACTCCGATGTGACCTATTTTGCCAGCGGCTTTTGCTTCCATAAGAGCTTCTAATGCACCGCCTGGTGCTACTACTTGATCTAATTGTTCTGCAGTTGGGTTATGTACCTGGTATAGATCAATGTAATCAGTTTTTAAATTGTTTAAACTGATATCGATATCTGCAGCCATAGCATCTTTGGTACGAGACATACTTTTGGTAGCCAATATAAATTTGTCGCGTAATCCTTCTAAGGCATAGCCTAAAAACTCTTCGCTGACAGTATAACCTCTGGCAGTGTCGATGTAGTTGATTCCTTTTTCTGCCATAGCCTGTACCAATGTGCGGGTGGTTTCAGCATCTACTTTTTGAATTGGGATTCCACCAAATCCGAGACGGGAAATTTTTAATCCTGTTTTTCCAAGTGTTGTATATTTCATAATAAAACCTTTCTACAGTTCATGATGAACCATTATATTTTCTTGTTTTTTGCGTCCTCAACTACCTTACGATGTGACATAATCATGCCTTCATTCATTTGGTTGCCAATTTTAGCTTTTAATTTCTTGTTGGAAAGCATTGCACCTACAAAATACATGCCAATTATGGTTCCTTTTTTCTTTTGAGGGAAGTCAAACTGTCCGTGAGATTTGAAAAATTTGTAATCTGCTTTCATCATACCCTGCATCTGGTAAATCAAATCACGGAAAATCTTCATGCCACCAATGCCATAGAAGTTCTGTGGCTGAGTGTTTTTATGTGCGAGAGCATATTCCAAAGAAGCGACCATTTGGTCGATGGTTTCATTTGGAGCAAATTCATCGGTTGCGATACCAGTTAAAATATTTCCACCTACTTGAGCTCGTCCTTCTAAAATCATCTGAAGATTCTGTTCTTCCGAATAATTTCCACTAATGAGATAGCCTACAGGCATTCCCATGGTTACAGTGCGGTGTCCATTGCAGAATTGGCGGTCATCATACATTTTAAATCGAGTACCCATAGAATGGTCTTTGATAGAAAATGCATAGATAATGGCATCCGCTTTTTGGATATTGTCACGTAAAAATGCATCAAATCCATCTTTGTATATACATACACCATCGATGGCACAGTTGAAGCATCCGATACATCCACCTTTGAAAGGATATTCATGGATGTTTACAATACGGCTTTTTACAGACAATTTTGATTGGAAGCGTGCAATCATATCAGCTAATTGTTTGTTGTTAGGAGTTAGGTCTGCTACGATAACAACATCACCAGGAGTTTTAGGTGTGATACCTTTGTCATCTGTTTCACTCGCAACAAATGGAACATCAACTGGTTTATGTATAGGAGTAGTATTTTTTAAATAACAAGGCTCATATATTTTCTGTTCTACACACCAATGAAAATGTTCCCAGTATTTTTTCGCTTCTGTCTGCCCTTTTTCTGTAGGTAAATCCTCCATATCAGCAGAAAGACCACGAATAAATTTCATACCCATTTCCTGCACATTGTCCTGAATGTATCGGTGTGCAGTTACATCATAGAAATGCTTGGAGGTAGTAATCTGTGTAGCAATTTTGTCTTTTACAGATACGCCCTGCTCCTTTATTAATTCTATAAAACGATGCATCTGATATGGTGCAATAAAAGTATAAACAGGATAAGAAAAAAGTAGCACATCTGCTTTTTCTATTGAAGCTTTAGCCTCGGAAAAATCTTTTTCAAAACTACGAATTTTCTGTCCTACATGAAGAATTTCAAAATCATCCTGTGGAAATAGTTCCTTTAAATAAAGTACAGTATGTAAAGTGATGCTGTACTCGCCTTTTGGGCTACCGTTTAATATTAAAATCTTCATTTACAAATCCCTCTTTTGTAATCATATTTTTTCATTAAAGAAATCATATCACGGTAGAAAAATGAAAGTCAATGTAATATAATTGATGTACTAGATATTTAGAGAAATTGGTGGTAACAGACGAATGATTTATGTAAAACCAGATTATTATAAAGAATTTAAATGTACAGCAGATAAGTGTAAAGATACCTGTTGTGCAGGATGGCAGATTGTTATAGATGAAGCTTCTCTTGAAAAATATAGAAAAATGAAAAGTGATTATATATGGAAGGTAATGGCTTGTGTAGATTGGGAGACAGATACATTTCGCCAGGACAATGAGAAACGCTGTGCTTTTTTAAATGAGCAGAATCTCTGTGAACTGTACAAAAATGCAGGTGAAGAAAGTCTTTGTAAAACCTGTAGGGATTATCCTCGACATATTGAGGAATTTGAAGATGTGAGGGAGATCACGCTTTCGATTTCCTGCCCAGAAGTGGCTCGTATACTTATGGAAAGAATGACGCCAGTTACATTTGTTACTCAGGAAAAACCAGAAGAAGTTGAAGTCGAAGATTTTGGGGATTTTGATCCGTTTTTGTTTTCTATCTCAGAAGATGCTAGGAGAGAAATGATAGAAATATTGCAAAATAGAAATCTTCCTATCAAAGATAGAGCAATGCTAGTCTTAGCGATGGCTCATGATATGCAGGGGCGTATTAACAGACAAGATATGTTTGCCTGCTCTCAGGTGATAGAAAAGTATAAGAGCCAAAAGGCTAGAGATTATATTCACAATTATCTTTCACAGAAAGATATGAGTACGGAGGAAGCACTTACGAAAGAAATGTTCGATAAGTTATATAAACTAGAGTTTTTGCGTGACGATTGGGAACACGTGCTTCATACTACTCAGGATATGCTATTTTTTACATTGAAGGAATCCTATGGTGTATTGCGAAAAGAGTTTAACGAATGGAAAAAAGAGCATTCAGAAATTGATATTCATTTAGAGCAGATTTTAGTATATTTCCTTTTTACATATTTTCCAGGAGCTGTATACGATGGTGAGCTTTTTGCAAAAGCACAAATGTCCATTTATTGTACATGGATGGTAGAGCTCTTATGGATGGGCCGATGGTTATCTAATGGAAAGCACCTTTCTCAGGAGGAGATGATTACACTTTTATATCGTTTTTCGAGAGAGGTAGAACATTCTGATGATAATTTAAGAAAATTGGATAAAATGATGGAAAAAAAGTGGCTAATTTAGGTCACTTTTTTCTTGTATACATAGAATTTTAAAGTTGTATGTGATATAATAACCGTTAGGTATTTTTATTAGCGGAGGAGCTTACAAATGATATTTAATAGGAAAGAAAGTGCTATATCAGTGAAAAAGGATAAAAAAGCACCAATTACTCAGGAAAAAATCTTTAAAATTATGTTTGCGGTGACATTGATAGTCTCAGCGGTGTTCTTTATTAAGAACCTATTGGGTGGAGCAATTGATCAGGCGCTCTTAATTGGTGGAACGATTCTTGTTTTTGGTATTGTCTTTTTGATTTTGAAAATTAGAAAAGCCAAAGCGACTACGAATCAGATGGTAATATCCATTGGTATGTTAGTCCTTATTTTTGTTATTGCATTAAACAGTGGTGATTTTTATAGTGATGACTTTATCATGTTTTTGGCAGTAATTGCTCTTACAGGTTTATACTTAGAACCAAGATATTCTATTGTTCAGTTAATATTAGGAACGATTGCACTTGCTGCGATGTATGTGATTAATCCAGATAAAGCAGATCCTCTCGGACAGTACATACAGTGTTTGGGAGAATTTGTTTTAACAGGCGTGTTATTTATTCAGACAATCAAACGAGGCAAAGCGTTTATCGGTATTGGTGAAGATCGTGCCAAAGAGGCAGAAGGTTTGGTTGGGTCCATGAAGCATATGGGCGAAGAATTAGAATATGATTTTGCTCAGTCTTCAGAACGTATTAACAACAATACAAATGAGTTGCAAAAAGGTTCTTCTGCTATCGTACACAGTGCAACGAATATGCAGGGCAGTTGTGATGATGTGCAGGATAGAATTATTATTTCACAGCAGTCTATTATTGAATTAAATGAACAGGTGACTCGTTTTGAAATTGCATTAAGAGAAAACCAGGCTAATATGGCAAATATGGAAAAACAATTGGCAACAGTTGCAGCTACTGTAAATGAAGCGAATGAAGTATTCCATGCAATGGAACAAAAAATGGGTGAAGTTGCTGATGTGGCTGATCAGTTAGGTGATATTTCATTTAATACATCTATTCTTTCATTGAATGCTTCTATTGAGGCTGCCAGAGCTGGGGAAAGTGGTGCTGGTTTTGAGGTAGTTGCATCCGAAATGCGACAGTTATCAAATAACAGTAACATTTTCTCAGAACAGGTTTCAGAAGTTGTAAAAGAGCTTATGACAGAGGTAGGTGAGACTGCGCAGCAGTTTGCGGGAAGTACCAAAGCGCTAGAAGAATCAAAAGCTTCCATGAACGAGTTGCAGGAAAGTTTTAGTCGTTTAACGGAACAGTTTGAGTCCTTGTATGGCAATATTGAAACACAGAATAGCAATGTAAACGAAGTGGGAAATATCTTCTCTGATTTACAAAGACGTGTAGCAGAAATGCACCAGTATTCAGAAGAGAATCAGAAATCCGTAGGCGCTATTGTGGATGCTATGGATTTGTATAAAGAAAACATCGAAAAAGTAATCGAGAGTACTCGTATGGACGCAAGAGGAAACGAGGTTGAAGCATAGAAAATTATAAGAAATCGGATAAAGATTTTGTAAAAAGAAGAAGTTGTTGTAGTTTTTGCTACAATAGCTTCTTTTTTGCGATTGCATTAAAAAAAATACAATCCAAAAAATGCCAGTAATTTGACGTGGTTATATCAAAGTGCTATCATATTCAATGGTGCGAAAAAGCTTGTATACAAGCTAAAAATATATAATTTTTATCGAAGATAAGAGGTAGAAAATCATGAGTAAGAAAGTAAACGGTATTTTAAAAGGTGTTGCAGGTGTTGGCATTGCTTTAGGCGGAGCAAATGCAATCGGTGAAACAGATGTAATCTATGCTGCAGAACTTGAACAGCAGGATTCTACATACGAAGATTATGAAGAATATGCATCTGCTTCTGCTACAGAAAGTGAATCTGTAGTTGAGACAGTTACTTCAGAAACAGCATCTTATGCAATGAACAATAGATCTGTAAGTACATCAGAAGTTCCACATGGAATGTCAGAGACACAGGC
This sequence comes from Agathobacter sp., assembly GCA_045544235.1. Lineage (GTDB taxonomy): Bacteria > Bacillota > Clostridia > Lachnospirales > Lachnospiraceae > Roseburia. The sequence goes on from JAZPYQ010000019.1 coordinate 8,949, forward strand.
TTGGGATTATTTTTACCAAAAGGGCTTGGAGATGTATGGCGAAGGTAGACTTGGAAAAGCTAAAGCTGCAGGATATGCAACAAAAGAAACAGCTAGTTATTTATATTTAGAAAGTCAGAGTGCATCAACTTCTAAAGTTTCATCCGAAAGTGCCTCAACTTCGCTTGTAGAGTCACAGGCAGCGGTAGATAAAGCTTATTCAGATTCCCTCTCATTAAGTGAATATAAATCAGAATCTGCATCAACAGTAGCTAGCGAAGCTAAGAGTGCATCAGAATCAACAGTAGCTAGCGAATGGTCTAGCAAAGCAGCTAGTTTATCAGATGCTGCATCAGAAACAGCAAGTGAAGCAGCTAGCGCAGCAGAAAGTTTATCAGAAAGTTTATCAGATAGTACATCAGCAGAAAATAGTGAAGCGGCATCAACAGCAGCAAGTACAGAAGCATCAACAGCAGCAAGCACAGAAGCATCGACAGCGGCTAGTACAGAAGCATCAACATCTGACAGCCTTGTAGCTAGTGAGGCTGCAAAAAATGCTTCTACTTCAGAAAGCCATAGCATCAGCCAGTCTGAGAGCACATCAGCATCTGTAGTGGCTTCAACAAAAGCAAGTGAAAGTCTTAGCACAGCACAGAGTGAGTCAGAATCAACAAGTGTATCAAAAGCTGCATCTGAATCAGTAGCAGCAAGTGAAGCTGCTTCAACAGAAGCAAGTGAAAGAGCTTCACAGAGTGAATCTCTTGCTAAATGGTGGAGTGAAACAAAGAGTACAGCAGCAAGTGAAGCCGCAAGTTTATCAATGGTGGTTAGCACTGCAGCAAGTGAAGCTGCTTCTACATCTACAAGTGTACTTGAATCTTTAGCAGCGGATGCTTCAGCAAGTGAAAGTGCATCCACCGCTGAATCTTTAAAAGATAGCCAGAGTGCAAGTGCATCAGCATCTTTAAAGAATTTCCTTAGTGAAACAGCATCAGCAGCAACTAGTACAATAGAAAGCTTATCAGTGGTAGCAAGTGAATCAGAATCATTAATCGCAGCAGATGCTTCAGCTAGCACAAGTGCTTCAGAAGCAGACTCTACAAGAGATAGCCAGATTGCAAGCACACGTGATTCATTAAGCGTAGTAGCAAGTGAATTAGCAAGTACAGCAGCAAGCGAACTCGCAACAAGCCAAGCAACAAGCACACGTGATTCATTAAGCGTGGTAGCAAGTGAATTAGCAAGTACAGCAGCAAGCGAACTTGCAACAAGCCAAGCAACAAGCACACGCGATTCACTAAGCGTAGCAGCAAGCGAATTAGCAAGTACATTAGCAAGTGAAGCATCTGAAGAAGGGGTACTCAGCGATGCAGCTAGTACAGTAGAATCATTAAGTGCAAGCGCAAACGAAATCCTTAGTGAAAAAGTAAGTGAAGTAGCAAGTGAAGCAGTAAGTGAAGCTACAAGTCATGTTGTTAGTGAAGTAAGAAGTGAAGTCGTTAGTACAGTAAATTCTTTAAGTGCAGTTGCAAGAGAAGAAATTGGATCTGTATTAGCAAGCACAAGTGAAGTAATCAACTCTGCAATCTATGATGTATTACCAAGTGAAGTTGCAGATAGAGTAGTTGCAGAACTTTCATCTTTAAGCGCAGTAATGAAAGAATATGCAAGCGAAATGACAAGTGATGAAATGAGTGAAGCTACGAGCGAACTCGAATCATTAAGCGGTGTATTAAGCACATATATGAGCGAAGCTACTACAAGCGAAGCAATTAGTAACAGCATGAGTGTTCTTGAATCATTAAGTGGTGTAGCAAGTGAATTTGTTAGTGAACAGGTTGCTTACAGTGAAGCGTTTAACTCTGTAGCAAACAATCTTTCAGAAGGTATCGTGTCATTAAGTGCTAGTGCAAGCGAAGTATTAAGCGGATATGTAGACATGGTAATGTCAAGCCAGATGCCTGCTACATTAGATTTATTTGATGAAACACCAACTGCAAGTGAGCAAATTAGCGAACTTGAAAGCGAACTTGCTAGTCAGGTATTAAGTGGAGCAGCATCCTTAAGTGAAAGTGCTTCTGTACAGCTTAAATCATTAGCTGCTGAATATATGCCAGAAGGATTTACAGGATTAGGCTCATTAAGCGATATGTTAAGCACATTCTCAAGTGAAGTAGCATCTAGCGAAACCGCTGACTATATCACAAGTGGTTTAGAATCATTAAGTGAGGTAGCAAGCACACGCGGAAGTGAATTTGCAAGCGAAGTTCATAGTGCATTAAGAAGCGAAGCAGTGAGTGAGTTAGAAACATTCAAGAATTCTGTATACAATGCAGAGAGTCAGGCTGCAGCCTCTCTCTTAAGTGAAGTAGAGTCTGCAAGTACAAGCGCAAGTGAATTATTAAGCACTCTCTATAGTGAAGCTACAACTAGCGAACGCATGAGTGAATATACATCGGTAAGCACAAGTTTAAGTGTTTTAGCAAGCGAAAAACTCAGTGAAGCAATTGGTGAACTTACATCTAGTGAAACAATTAGCGAATACAAGTCAGTAAGCGCAAGAGCAAGTGAAGTATTTAGCTCAATGTTAGAAGGTCGTGTTTCAAGCGGAACAACAAGTGAAATTGAAAGTGGACTTACAGAATTAAGCGAAGCAATTGGTGAAGCTCAGGATTATGTATTTGATAAATTACGTGAATGGGGATTATTAGTAGATGGCACAAGCGAAAGCGACAGCGCATCTGTAGCTCCAAGTGAATCAACAAGCACAACAGAATCTGAATCAACAAGTACAACAGAATCTGAATCAACAAGTACAACAGAATCTGAATCAACAAGCACAACAGAATCAGAATCAACAAGTACAACAGAATCAGAGTCAACAAGCACAACAGAATCAGAGTCAACAAGCACAACAGAATCTGAGTCAACAAGCACAACAGAGTCTGAGTCAACAAGTACAACAGAATCAGAGTCAACAAGCACAACAGAATCTGAATCAACAAGCACAACAGAATCTGAATCAACAAGCACAACAGAATCTGAATCAACAAGTACAACAGAATCTGAGTCAACAAGTACAACAGAATCGGAATCAGCATCAGAATCGACAAGCACATCTACAGAAACAGAAGATGATGTAGAAACAGAAGGAGATAACTCTGCATCAGAAGATGCTCCTGTAGCTGGCGACGCAAATGCAAATGAGACTCCTGAAGAACCAGTTGTTGAAATCGAAGATGAAGATGTTCCACTTGGTGTTATCGACGAAGAAGAAGATGTAGAAGTTGATGACGAAATAGATGAAGAAGACGACGATTTTATTGAGATTGAGGATGAAGATACACCATTAGCATCAAATAAAGATGTAAACAACGATGGCAACAAACCTTCTATCTTAGGTTCAGTAGCTGCCACATCAGGTATTGCAGCGGTTGTAGCAGGTGCTGTAGTGGCAGGAAAGAAGTTCTTTGGTCTTGGTGGAAAAAAGAAAAAATCTGACAAAGAAGAACAGTAAAATGCTATAGACAGTGTAGTAAATAAAGTGTTAAACTAGTATTAGTGACCATATTGGGTTATGGTCACTAATACTTTTTTATTTTACAGGAAACTTCAAAATTGAAACAGACAGAGAAAAATGAAAGCATAGTAAAGTACAAAATTCTATATACAGTTCAAATACTCTTGGTATATCTCATTGGAAAAAGTCTGCCACTTTTTATGATTGATTATTCCGCATATATACATAAAGTGATTGACGCAGAAGCATTACTGATGCAAACAATCCAAGGTGATATTTATCAGTGTTCAGTGTTTGCATTAGGTATATCTCCATACATGATTTCCACCATGCTTGTTCAGGTAATATCTGCTTTTAGGAAATCTGAGTACAGGTCAAAGATCTCTCCAAAGAAGACAAATAAATTAGCGCTGGCAATAACACTTATTCTCTCAATTGCAATGGCAGTGGTGAAGGTACAGGAATTACTTTTTCGTGCAGATGGACAAATGCTATTGCTAGCTAAAGTTATTGCTGCAGTGGAAATGGTTGCAGGTGCCATGATTATTATGTGGTTATGCTCAAGAAATAAAAAATATGGTATTGGTGGGCAGTCTGCGATTATTTTTGTGAATATTTTGGATGGTATCAATGCCTCAGTAAAGAACCATGATATACAGCAACTTATAGTTCCGCTGTTGATATCATTTGTAGTAATGATGGTAGTAATCATTATGGAAAATGCTGAAATGAGAATTCCGGTACAGCGTATTTCTATTCACAATATTTATGCAGACAAAAACTATCTGGCAATTAAATTAAACCCTATAGGTGTTATGCCAGCTATGTTTTCTACCGCAGTGTTTATGCTTCCACAATTATTGATATCTGGAATTATCTGGTTGTTCCCAGAATACACACAAGTTTTGTGGTGGCAGGAGAATATCACTTTAACAAAACCACTTGGTATTGGTGTTTATATAGTAATTCTTTATGTTTTAACCATAGTATTCTCAAGAATATTTATCAATCCTAGAGAAATTACGGAACAGTACCTAAAGAGTGGAGACAGTTTGTTAAATATCCATGCGGGAGACGATACAAAAAAATATTTGTCTCGTACAATCACAGGAATTGGTATGCTAAGTGCTACAGTTATGAGTATTTGCTTGGGAATTCCACTTATGTTACAGATAACAGGTGAATTACAAAGCTCACTTGCCATGCTACCATCCTCTATAATGATGATGACTGGTATTTGGTGTAATCTTTATAGAGAGGTGCTTTCAATTAAGGATTTAGAGGCTTATGAGCCATTCATTTAGGAGGAAAGATGCTTTATTTTATTCCAGCTTGGTATCAGCAGAATAAATGGTGTGAAAATGAACAATATTGGCATGCAAGACGTATGCACTCCGAGTTCGATGACACAGTAAAACACATTCAATTGTTTCATCGTAGCAAGGCATATCCATTCCAGGTTATGCTTCTAAGTTTTGCGCCTAATTTTAGACATTTCCTTCATCGCCAGAGCGTGTTTCATGCGCCTTACTGGTCTTGTTTTGATGCAATTCAGGAAATCAGAAGGAAAAAAATCGTTACATTTTCCTTGCACAATTTAAAGTGGCCTCCTCATATCGAATTTATATATTCTCCATTTGTTTTGGTTGCTCAGCTTTATGGAGAAAAATACGCACAAATTGAATTTGGGGAAGATGGAAATCTAATCCAGATTGATATGTATCAGGGGGGCAAACTTAATCGTAGAAATATTTATGATGACAGGGGCTTTGTTTCAAGTACAATTAAATACGAAGAGGAAGTGCCTTATTATCAGGATTATTTAACGCAAAAAGGGGTATGGAAAATTCGTCATTTCTTTGAAGATGGGCATGTAGAAGTCAATCCAAAAAGTATGACATATCTGTTGGAGTATGAAAAAAGAGAATATTTAAGAAAGTTTTCCAAGAGGGTTTATGGAAGCATGGAAGAAGTAATTCATGAAGTGCTAAGTGCTTATTTGGAATTGACAAATGATGAGGATATTTTCTGTATTGCCATGCATGAGTTGCATACAGTGCTCCTAAAGGATGTATTAAGAGATAAAAAGAAAATACTATCTTTCTTTGAAGACAGATATGATATTAGAAATAATATAGATGATTTGAAGATGATAAGGTCAGCAAATTATGTAATTACAGATACCAAGGAAACCTTAAAAACAGTGGAACAGGCGACTGCAAATAGAGTGAAAAAAATTACAGATATCACTCCATTTGACTCTCGTGTTGACTTTGGTATCAGCCAGCAGCTGAATGTACAAAAGATTCTCGTACCAGTAGATGGTTTGTCTGATGAGGAATTTGAAGTAATTATACAGAAATTGGGAGAATACTTACCATTGAACGAGAATGCTCGCGTTCATTTATTTACTCGTGTGGCAGACTATAATCGAAAAACTCGCCTGCTAGAGCAGACACGTAAAGTCTTAAGAAAAGCAGGTATGGAAGAGGAATGGGCATCAGAAAGTACGCAAGGGACAGTAACTGAGAACCGTTTGGATACTGCAGATGCCGTACCAGTACGATTCTTTGTGGAACAGTGCGTAAGTGAACTGGCAGTTAGCAAATGTTTGCGAGAGCAGAGAGTAATCCTTGATATGAGGAATACTACAGAATTGTATTTGCAAATTACTGCAATTAGTATGGGTATACCACAGATTGTTTTTCGTGAGACACAGTTTGTGGAACATGGAAAGAATGGTTTAGTATTAACAGATATGCAGGAAGTGCCAGATGCGCTTATCTATTATTTGGATAGTATTATTACATGGAATGAGGCAATGGTATATTCATATGAATTAGGTAAAAAATATACCACAATTGTATTAAGAGATAAATGGAAAGAGGTCATAGATTTTGTCGGAAGTGATTCAAGTTCTACAGCTGGGAAATAATGACTGGAGTAAAACATATCAGTTGCCTGAATATATTGAAATTACTTTTTCTGAGAAATTAGAAGAAGTTCCAAAGACGCCGTATGATATTGTGTTTGTGGATAGAGCTATTTCAGGAAGTGAAGCAAAGCTATTGAAAATGGCAACAAAAGCACACACGCTTTTTGTTACAGAAGATGTTGAGATTGGTGGTGCTTTAGCAGAATGTTATGCCTGTAAAAAAGGAAAAGTGATTGCAAAATCCGAGATTCAGACGTTTTTACTTCAGGAAGTAAGAAATTATTTTCCAAAGCCTTATGGTGAAAAATTCAAACTGAATAATGTGTCTGTTGCCCAAGGCTTTGAAGGCAGTGTGTCATGGAATGGAAATTATAGTGTGACCTTAGAAGGGGAATTTGGTGAAGACTTCAGTCAGATTCTGTATTGGCGTAATAATATTCCGGTTTTCCATGGTCAAGCCATTGATTTTTGGTTGGAATACAAAAAAGATGTTAATGTAGAAATAGCTTTGTCTGTGACTCAGTTCCAGAGTGGCTCCTTGTCTACTGTGCAGCAGCGATGGTTTTTCTCAGAGGAAGAACTAGAACAGGTGGTTACTATTGACAATCAGTTGGCATCTGGTCCTGTGTTCGTTTCTATTATGGCGAAAGGAACAGGTATGTTTGAGTTGATAGCGTTGCATGACCGCTATTCCAGACGTGGGCATGGTACATTTTTACCAGGTGGAGAACGTTATGTGACGTCAGATAGAGAAGAAATTTTCTATTATTTTGATCCAGGTGATATGAAACCACCACTCAATGTATATTTCTCTGGTTATAAGACTTTACAAGGTTTTGAAGGATATTACATGATGCGCAAAATGGGATGTCCATTTTTGTTAATCGCAGAACCTAGACTAGAAGGTGGATGTTTCTATATGGGCTCTGGGGAATATGAAAAGGGCTTTGTAGAAATTATCCAAAAACACATGGAAGAATTAGGTTTTTCAAATGAGCAAGTGATTTTGTCGGGATTATCTATGGGAACCTATGGCGCCTTGTATTATGGATGCGATATTTTGCCACATGCTATGATTCTAGGTAAACCTTTAGCAAGTATAGGAGATGTGGCTGCCAATGAAAGATTACACAGACCGGGCGGATTTCCAACTTCGTTGGATGTGTTGAATTACTTGTGTGGAGATACAGACCAGGAAGCCGTAAATGCTTTGAATAACAGATTTTGGGATAAATTTGACCAGGCGGACTGGAGAAAATCCAAATTTGTAGTGGCATACATGATTGAGGACGACTATGATTCTACGGCATATGATCATTTGATTTCTCATTTGAAATCCGATGGGGTTCAGGTGTATGGAAAAGGGATTCATGGACGACATAATGATGCTACAGGGCCAATTGCTAGCTGGTTCAAGAGTCAGTATGAGCATATATTAAAAGAAGATTTTTCTAGAAGGATAAAATAAATGACAGGTGAAAAGTGGACAATATATTGGAATGAATATGCTTCTGACACTTATCTATATGGAGCAAAAATTCAGTTTCATCAAAAAGATGATGTGGAATATCGTAATTTATTAATGCCACCTGGCACAATTATTAAACAATGGTATTCAAAAACGAATTTTCAGTTGCAGAGAATTGAACCTGCACTGCCTATTATAGATGGGGAGGGAGAGTATCAAATTACAATTAATATTGATGCTCCAGAAGGGGAAAACTGTTTGGCTCGTTTGGTATTTTATGACAAGTACGACGGAGAAGCAGGCAGTTTGACATTAAGAGATAAGGTGACAACATTTCGTTGCCCTTTGAAAACATATAGTTACAGACTTCAGCTTATTAATGGCGGAGTTACAAATTTTCATTTTCATTCAGTTGTGATACAGGAAGTTATAGATGAGACAAAAGAAAAAGCTGAAACAACTAAATAGAATATTGGATCAGGTTCATAGCTATAAAGAACAGATGGCAGCTCTTACGGATGATGAATTGAAGGGACTTACAGAGGCGTTTCGTCAACGTCTGAAGGAGGGAGAGACTTTGGATGATATTCTTCCAGAGGCTTATGCGGCTATTTGTGAAGCGGATTTTCGTGTATTGGACAAATTTCCATATGATGCCCAGATATTAGGTGCAATTGCACTTCATCAGGGGAACCTGATAGAGATGAATACAGGGGAAGGAAAAACTTTGGTAGGAACTTTGCCATTGTATTTAAATGCTCTATCTGGGAAAAGTACCATTCTACTTACCACCAACGAGTATCTAGCCCTTAGAGATGCAGAAGAGATGGGGCAGGTATATCGTTTTATGGGACTTACGGTAGCTGCTGGGGTTCAAGCCAGGGCAGAAGAACGCTTTACCAATGACCAGAAGAAGGAAATCTATGGCTCAGATATTGTATATACGACACATGGTACATTTGGTTTTGATTACCTTTTAAATAACCTGGTAACCACTGCGGAAGACCGTTTCATGAGAGAATTATACTATGTAATCATAGATGAAGCAGATTCTGTATTATTGGATAGTGCGCAGACACCATTGGTTATTTCTGGGGCGCCTAGAGTACAGTCAAATCTCTATGAATTAGCAGACTTTTTTGTAACCACCTTAGTGGAAGGTCGCGATTATGAAAAGGATGAGAAAAAGGTATGGCTTACGGAGGAAGGAATTAAATATACAGAACAGTTCTTCCGAATCGATAACTTCTATGGAGAAGAATATTTCGAAATCAATCGTCATGTAATTTTAGCGCTTAGAGCCCATGCACTCTTTGAGATTGAAAAAGAATATATGATTTCAAAAGACGGCGAATTACAGCTTTTGGATGGTGGTTCTGGTCGTATGATGCCAGGAGTAAAACTTCGTGGCGGACAACATCAGGCGCTTGAAGTAAAAGAGAAAATTGAAGCTTCAAAGGAAAATCGTTCGGTAGCGTCTATTACATACCAGAACTTATTTTTGCTGTTTCCAAAGATGTCAGGCATGAGTGGAACAATTTCAGATGCTGCAGAAGAATTGATGAATGTATACGGAGCAGATGTAATTGTAATCCCTCCAAATCGTCCTATGCAGAGGGTGGACAGGGAAGACTTTTATTACAAAGATATGGAAAGCCAATTTACAGATGCTATTCAGTTGGCAGTGGATACACACAATACAGGTCAGCCTGTTCTAATTGTAGTATCTACCATTGCGGAAACAGAGTTGGTGTCAAAACTTTTAATGGAAGAAAAGATACCACACAGTGTGTTGAATGCCAACAATGCCTTTTGGGAGGCCGAAATTATTAAAGAAGCAGGCCAGTTAAATACCGTAACTGTTGCAACATCCATGGCTGGAAGAGGCACTGATATTAAACTAGGAGACGGAGTAAAAGAACTAGGTGGTCTTGCAGTTATAGGTATTGGGCGCATGTCGAATGTTCGTCAGGAAAGACAGGCGAGAGGACGAGCTGGAAGACAGGGAGATCCTGGATTTAGCCAGTTTTATGTGTCTTTACAGGATGAAATTGTTCGCAGTAACGGTTTGATTGATACGGAGAAATATGCCGACGGTGAAGGCTACATTAGCAAAGGTCGATTAAAAAGAGTTATTAATACTGCGCAAAAGACCGGGGAAGAATTTTCTGTCCTGTCTCGTAAACAGGCAATGGACTATGATGAAGTTCTTCAGCGCCAGAGAACGTTGATTTATCAGACGAGAGATCAGCTGTTAGACGGCGAAAAAATGAGCTATAAAAAAATAAAACAGATTGCAAAGGACAATATTCAAGAGTTTTTAAATCAGCAAACTCAAATAGATATGAATATTTTAAATAGATATGTCCTGGATAACATTTCTTACGGATTAGGAGAGAATTTATCAGAAGAAGCATTGTTGGACCATAAACAGATTGTACGATATTTGATGAACTGTGTACAAGATGGGCTTAAGGAACAAGAAGATAAGCTCGGAAGTATAGAAAATATGGAAGATTTTATGCGTATTGCTACGTTACAAGCTATTGATGATGCCTGGGTAGAACAGGTAGACTATTTGCAACAGCTTCAGGCAGCAGTGTCGGGTAGAGCCTCTGCCCAAAGAAACCTTGTACATGAATATCAAAAGGATGCGTTGGAATCCTTCCGTAAGATGGAAAAAACTATACGAAAAAATATTGTTAGAAATATTTTGCTTAGTAATGTATATATGGATGCAGAAGATAATTTACGTATTCTGCTTCCTTAGGAGGAACTATGATTTATAATTTTAACTTAGGAATTGGATGGGCCAGCAGTGGCGTGGAATACGCGCAAGCATATAGAGCAAAAGTATTCCGCAACATTGGTGCTGAAGCAAAATTTGTGTTCACAGATATGTTCCCAAGAGATAATATTGCGCATATGACAGAGAATATAGGCTTTCAGGATTCCGAAATCATATGGCTCTATACGTTTTTTACAGACTGCAAAATAGCGCCTGTATCCTATACATTAAAGCAGTTAGAGTCCACATTTGCAGATAAGGATTTTTCGTTCTCTAGAGAGGGAAAAATTGCAAAATATGTATTCCAGGGAACCAACAATTTCTATACTGTTTACATGGTAGATGAAGAAAGTGATTTGGTACATAGAGTAGAGATGGTATCTCGCGGATCTCTTATCAGAAAAGATTATTATACCTATTGTAGAATCTATTCTGAGTACTATGCTCCATTGGATAAAAAGGCTCATTTATATCAGCGCAGATTCTTTAACGAGGATGGATCTATAGCCTACGAAGAAATTATAGATGATGATGTGGTTATGTATCAGTTTCCGGACAAACTTTTATGTTCCAAAGAAGAACTCGTGGGATATATGGTTTCCCAACTTGGACTTACAGAAAAGGATATTGTAATTATCGACAGAACCACAGGTATTGGACAAGCAATTATGAAAAATGCTGCTCCTGCGAAGATTGGCAGCATTATTCATGCAGATCATTTTAGTGAAGGAAGTACAAACGAAGATTATATCCTTTGGAATAATTATTATGAGTATGCATTTTCTCAGTACAAGAATATTGCCTTTTACATTTCCGCTACAGATGACCAAAACAAACTGGTAAGAGAGCATTTTGAAAAATATGTGGGAGAAATACCAAATGTAGTTACGATTCCGGTGGGAAGTTTGACAGAACTAAAATACCCAGAAGAGAATAGAAAACCTTATTCTTTGATTACAGCTTCTCGTTTGGCCACAGAAAAACATGTGGACTGGATTATTGAAGCTGTTGTAGAAGCAAGAAAGACCATTCCAGAATTAACATTGGATATTTATGGAAAAGGCGGCGAAGAGCAAAAACTTCTGGAGCTTATTGAAAAATATCATTGTGGTGACAGCGTCAGACTTTGCGGTCAGCAGAATTTGAATGAAGTATATAAAAATTATGAAGCATATATTTCCGGTTCTACCAGTGAAGGCTTTGGATTGACACTTATGGAGGCGATTGGTTCTGGCCTTCCAATCATTGGTTTTGATGTTCGTTACGGCAATCAGAACTTTATTGATCATGAGAAAAATGGATATAAGATTCCGGTACATGATGAAATGGAAAGTACGGAACGTATTCAGAAACTGGCAGAGAGTATTGTTCGCTTATTTACAGAAGCAGACATGGAGAGTTTCCATAATCATGCATATGATAAAGCGAAAAACTATCTTACATCAGAGGTGGAGAAACGATGGGCAACGTTACTAAATCAGACAATATAGTTTTACTTTTCGACAACTATTCACAGGACAGTAAAAATTTACATACTTCTTTTAAGCTAGCAGGAAAAGAATATCCTGCAGTAGTGATTGAGGAAGATGGATTTTTGCCAGATGATGTTATATCAGTGTTTAGCTATTTCCTAGGAGAATATTCGAAAAGTGAAACTGTTCCTGGAAAACCTAGATACTTCAATCAGATAAAAATACCAGAATATTGGGAAATCAGTGCCAGCAATAGTGGTGGAAAGGTACATGACTTAAACAAGGAAAGAGCACGCATCTTTTATGCAGAACCAAAACACAAACGCTTGGTAAAAGTGGTGGATTGGTATGATGACAGAGGGGTTGTTCGTTCTAGTGATCATTACAACAAATATGGTGCACTCTATGCTAGAACAATTTTCAATGCAAAAGGACAGAGAGTAAACAAATCTTATTTCTCAGCAGATGGAAAAGAAATCATTATGGAAAACTTTGTCACCAAAGATATTATTCTAAATGATGGTGATGTAGTAAAAATTTTTGATAGCAAGTTGAAATTCGTATTGTATTTCATGGAAAAAGCTGGATATGCACAGAGTAGATTGTTCTTTAATACCTTGTCCACACCATTTTTTGTTTCTCAAAGTCTTGGTGACAATGGAAAAGGAGATGTACTATTTTGGCAGGAGCCAGAAAGACCAGATATTCCAGGAAATATGCAGGTAATATTAGATGGAAAATCTACACGTACTGGAAAAATTATGGTACAGAAAAAGAAATCTTATGATAAGTTAATTGCGTTAGGTGCATCTGCCGACATGGTTCAGCAGTTGGGATATATCTATCCATTCAAAAAAGAAAACCAGCAGAAACCAAAGGTGCTTATCTGTACCAATTCGGACCGCATTGCGGAGTGTCAGAAAATCGTGGAATCTTTACCAGAATTGCGTTTCTACATTGCTGCTCTTACAGAAATGTCTTCGAAACTCATGAGCATGGAGAAATACAGCAATGTGACTTTATATCCTGGAGCTAAGATGCATGTAATTGACAGCTTATTCGAAAAGTGTGATTTCTACATGGATATCAACCATGAAACTGAGATTGTATCCGCAGTACAGAATGCATTCCTACATAACCACTTAATCTTTGCATTCAAAGAAACCATACACAATGCAAACTATGTGGCAGAGGAGCACATCTACGAATTGTCCCAAGTCGACACAATGATTGCGGACATAAGAGATATCCTCCTAAACCCAGATTTACTCCAGTCTCACCTGGAACTTCAACATACAGCTGCTATGCTGGAAGATATCGAAACCTATACAAATCTATAATTATAAGCTGCTACAGAGGGGGAGGCCATCTGCAACAGCTTATGATTATTTGGTTAGATTGAGTTTTGATATCTTCCAGCGATAGTAGAAGATGAAGAAGGTGGAGGTGAGAATCCAGGAAATTGGGTAGTTCCAGGAGATCATCTCCATGGTTGGGTTCAGTGGGACGATGAAGAGGACCCAGAAGATACGGAAGCCACAGATGCCCAGCATCGTCATAAGCATTGGGATAAGTACGTCGCCCATGCCTCGTAGAGCACAGGAATATATTTCTATAAAGCCAAAGGTAATGTAGAATGGCGCCATAATACTAAAGGTGCTGCAAGCAATATCCAAAACTACGGTATTATCCGTAAAGATGGAGAATAGAGGTCGTTGGAATCCCATTAGAATAGTTACGCAGACGATAGCAAATGCAAAATACATTCCAAGTCCAATAGAGATACTCTTTCGAATACGATCCATTTTACCTGCTCCATAGTTTTGTCCTACAAAAGTAGTGATTGCTGTGCCAAGAGAGCCACCTATCATCCAGTAGATACCATCTAATTTTCCTAGAGCAGTCCAGGCTGCTGCAGCATCTGTACCAATGGTGTTAACTGCAGTTTGTAAAATCATATTGGACAAGCTATACATAGAGCTTTGCACGCCACCAGGGAAACCGATATAAAGCTGGGTTTTTAAGGTGTCCCAGTCAATGCGTATTTTACGGAGAGAAAACTCACATAAGTTAGGTGAATGCATAAGGGCACGTGTTACTAGAGCGGAGCTAACAGCTTGCGCAATTAATGTTGCCACAGCAACACCTAATACGCCAAGTTTGAAGACTACTACAAATAATATGTCTAAAATGATGTTGATAATGCAACATACGATTAAGTAATTTAAAGGTCGTTTAGAATCGCCTAAAGCACGAAGTAAAGATGCCCCTGTATTGTAAATGAATACAAAGATGATGCCTGCTAAAAATACTCGTAGATAGAGCAAAGAGTCCGCATAAATATCTGCAGGTGTGTTTAGGATGTCCAAAAGCGTTGGAGCAGTAAAAAATCCAATTACTGAGATAATAAGGCTGCCTATGATAGAAAAACCATAGATGGTATGGATGCTTTTGCTTACCTTTACTCGGTCACCACTCCCAAAGAATTGAGAAACTACTACGGATGCACCGGCAGTTAAACCTACGAAAAATCCTACGATGAGGTTGACAATCATACCAGAGGAACCACCCACAGCTGCAAGTGCATCACTGCTTACAAAGCGGCCTACAACAATGGCATCTATTGTGTTATATAATTGTTGGAAAAAGGTACCAAACATAATTGGAAAAAAGAATAAGAGAAGTTGTTTTCCAATAGGTCCTTCTGTCAATTCATTATTTTTTACTGTCTGTGTTTGATTCATTCTAAGTTTTCTCCAAATTAATCTTATTTTGTTCAAAACCTCAAATATTATATCACCGATTATTATAAAAGAAAAATGAAATCTTAGGAATTTTGTTGAGTTAAAAAAGGGGATGAAGTATAATAAACTATGTATGCAAAAACACAAAAAGGAAGAGATAATATGTTAGATGAAAAAGATTTTAGAGAAGTAGTTGAGGATAGAGAAGAGGGCGATGTAGTGGAAGCTACGGATGTGGTTGAAGAAGAAAATATTGCAGAAGAACAGAAAGAGGATAATGATTACGAAGATATCTGTTATATTTGTCGTCGCCCAGAAAGTATTACCGGAAAAATGATTCGTATTTATGGTGGTCTTACGGTTTGTAATGACTGTATGCAAAGAACCCTAGATGCAATGAACAGTTCTGGATATGGTATGCCAACGAATATGAATTTTGATTTTAATGATTTGTTTGGCGCTCCTATGAATTTTGGTG
Source organism: Agathobacter sp. (assembly GCA_045544235.1). Lineage (GTDB taxonomy): Bacteria > Bacillota > Clostridia > Lachnospirales > Lachnospiraceae > Roseburia. The sequence continues at coordinate 24,333 of JAZPYQ010000019.1, forward strand.
ATGCAGATAATGAGAATAAAGATGGAAAAAACATAGGAAATAACCATAAAATGCCTCATATTAGTATGATTAACCTATCCGATTTGGGTGGATTTGGTGGCATGGATGGTATGATGGGTGGAATCCCACAGAGCCAGAGATTGAAGAAGAAAAAGAAACAGGAAAAGAAAGTAAAACCTGTTTTGGATATTCATTCCATTCCAGCACCACATAAAATCAAAGCAAGTCTCGATGAGTATGTGGTAGGTCAGGAACATGCCAAAAAGGTTATGTCCGTGGCTGTTTACAACCATTACAAACGAGTTATGGCTAAACCAGAAGAGGATGGCATTGAAATTGAAAAATCCAATATGCTTATGATTGGACCTACTGGTTGTGGTAAAACATATTTGGTAAAGACCCTTGCCAAATTATTGGATGTTCCATTGGCAATTACGGATGCAACTACATTAACAGAAGCGGGCTATATCGGAGATGATATTGAAAGTGTGGTAAGTAAGTTACTTGCAGCTGCAGACAATGATGTAGAACGTGCAGAGCATGGTATTATCTTTATCGATGAAATTGATAAGATTGCAAAAAAGAAAAATACCAACCAGCGTGATGTAAGTGGCGAATCCGTTCAGCAGGGTATGTTAAAACTTTTAGAAGGTGCTGAAATTGAAGTGCCAGTAGGTGCTAGCAGTAAAAATGCTATGGTTCCAATGACCATGGTTAACACAAAAAATATTTTATTTATCTGTGGTGGTGCGTTCCCAGGCTTAGAGGACATTATCAAAGAACGTCTCAATAAAGCTGCATCCATTGGATTTAAAGCTGACTTAAAAGATAAATATGATAATGACGAGAACTTACTAAGACAGGTAACTGTAGAAGATGTTCGTAAATTTGGTATGATTCCTGAATTTATTGGACGTTTACCTATCCTGTTTTCTTTGGACGCTCTCACAGAAGATATGTTGGTGTCCATTTTAACGACCCCTAAGAATGCTATTATCAAACAGTACCAAAAACTTCTTGCAATGGACGAAGTGAAATTGGAGTTTGAAGAAGCAGCGCTTAGGAATATTGCGAAGAAAGCAAAAGAAAAGAAAGTAGGGGCTCGTGCACTTCGTGCTATCATCGAGGAATTTATGCTGGATATTATGTATGAGATTCCTAAGGATGACAATATTGGTATGGTTACCATTACAGAGGATTACATTGAGAAAAAAGGTGGTCCATTGATACAGATGCGTGGATGTTTAGAGTTAGAGGATAAGCAATCCGCCGAAAGTAATTAGAAAAGGAAAGAGTATTTGATTATGAAAATCATTCACTGTGCAGATTTACATTTAGATTCAAAAATGACAGCGAACCTGTCCAAAGACCAGGCAAAAGAGCGTAAAATGGAGATTTTACGTACTTTTACCAAGATGGTAGAATACGCAAAAAAGAATGAAGTATCGGTTATTCTTATTGCCGGGGATATGTTTGATACCAGAAATGTATCTGCTATGGTAAGAAACACGGTTCGAGACGTGATTGTAAATAATCCAGATATTGATTTTCTATATTTGAAAGGAAATCATGACAATGACAACTTTTTATCCAAGCTAGAAGAGATCCCAGACAATTTATGTCTGTTTAGTGATACATGGACCAAGTATACCTATGGAGATGTTGCTATTTCTGGTCTGGAGTTAAATGAAAATAATGCATTGACTGCTTATAATACTTTGGTTTTGGATCATGATGTGTACAACATTGTAACCATGCATGGTCAGATAGCAGGATATAAGAGCAAGGATAAAGTTGAAACCATTAGTTTAGATGATTTAAAAAACAAAAATATCGATTATCTAGCTTTGGGGCATGTGCATAATAGAACCGCTGAAAGATTGGATAGTCGAGGGATTTATTGCTATCCAGGCTGCTTAGAAGGCAGAGGATTTGATGAATGTGGCGAAAAAGGATTTATATTGTTGGATATAGATACAGAACGTCGTACTGCAGAGACTTCATTTGTACACATGGGAGCAAGAGCACTTTATACACTTCCGGTAGATGTGACAGGTGTGTTTACTACACAGGAAGCGGCGGTTTGCATGGAAAAAGCTATCGCTGATACTCAGTACCCATCCAATAGCCTTGTGAAATTTGTGTTGCAAGGAGAAGTTGATGTGGAATGTGAATTAGAGACTGCTTTTTTAGAAGAACAGTTTGCAGAATACTTTTATTTTGTAAAAGTTTATGACGAGACAAAAATTCTCGTAAATTATCAGGATTATGAAAAAGATGCCACATTAAAGGGAGAGTTTGTTCGTTTGGTATCAGAATCTGATTTGTCAGAGGAAGAAAAATCCCTGATTATAAAAACTGGTATTTTAGCATTACAGGGAGAGGAGATTAACTTATGAAATTAATTGCATGCCATATAGAAAATTTTGGTAAGTTAAGCAATCTTTCCATGGAGTTTTCAGAAGGCATCAACGTAATCAATGAAGCGAATGCATGGGGTAAAAGTACCCTGGCAGCTTTTTTGAAGGTGATGTTTTATGGATTGGATAGTAAAAAAGAAGCAGGAGCCTTTGAAAAAGAACGTGTACTCTACCGTCCTTGGCAGGGCGGCTCTTATGGTGGTGAATTGGATTTTGAAGTAGATGGAAAGCGTTATCGTATCAGCAGAACCTTTGGGGCTACTGAAAAGACAGACCAATTCCATTTATACGATTTGTCCACAAATCTCGAATCCTATGACTATTCAGAAGAGATAGGTGTAGAATTGTTTGATTTGGATAGCGCATCATTTAAAAGAAGTGTGTATATTGCGCAGAATGATTGTGCTAGTGAAACTTCAGACAGAATCAACGCAAAACTTGGAAATATTGCAGAAAATACAGATGATATCAACAATTTCGAAAGTGCAAATCGTCGTATGAAGGAGTTGTTGAATCAATTAACACCAGACAGAGTAACAGGTAGTATCAAAAAACGTAAAAACTACATCACACAGTTGACCCAAGAATTAAGAATCTTTGATGCTGCTCAGGACGGACTTTCTGCAGTTTTGCAAAAAGAACAACTGGTGTCCTCTCAGATTCAAGAACTTTTAGATATTCGTAAGAATTATGCAGCAGCTTTGGTGGTTGCCAGTGAAGATAGTCGTAAAAAAGAACTCTATGCGCAGTATGATGTCATGTGCAAAGAAGTGGATGACAAGGAGCAGAAGAAAGCCTCATTAGAAGTGTATTTTCCAAATGGAGTACCTACTACAGAAGAGTTTCAAGAACAGATGAAGACCATACGCAGTATGGAAGAGAAAAGAGCTTCGGCAAAAGGTCTGGAATTGACTTTATCTGAATATGATACCTGGGGTAATTTAAAGGAGATGTTTGAACAGGAAGTTCCAACGGAAAAGAAAATCAATGCATCTTTAGAAAGCCTTACAGGTCTTGAAAAAGAAAAGAATGAACTTGTAAGCTGGGAAACACGTCTTGCTATGGCAGAAAAAGAGTTAAATGTAGAAGTAGAAGTTCCAGATTTTAAAGGTGTGATTAGTCCTAAAATCTTATTGTTTATGGGATTGGGGGTTCTAATTACCAGTGTTGCAGGTTTTGCAGCGTGGTATTTTAAATTTATTCCAAATATCGATACAAAACTTGTTCTTATCGCAAGCGTTGTAGCTTTTGTGTTAGGAGCGATTCTTTTGATTGTGGGATTTGTAAAAGAACGTATTTCTGCAAGAGAAAAAGTTGTATGGATGTTGCAGATGAAAGAAGAACACGAAGCTGCCCAGCAAAATTACGATCAAATTGCACAGCAGGTAGCGTCTTTAAAAGAATACATCAATCGTATTCATAGCGCTATAGGTGCTTTTTTGGGTCGTTTCCATATTTATTGTAAAGTAGATGACTATCCTGCAAAACTCTATGAACTAAAAAATCATCTTCACGAATACCAACGCCTTTTAGAAAAGATGGAAGAAGGTATCGAAGAGAAAAATGTATATGATGCAGAAAAGAAAAAAGTGCTTCTTTTTGCAGAAAAATATGGTTTTTCTTTGGGAGAGGATTTTACCAATAGTTTAAATGCATTACAGAATAGAGCTACAGAATATCAGATGGCTCTGGCTGCTTACAATGAAGTGTTTGAGAAAAGAGCAGCTTTTGAACAGCGTCAGGATAAATCCTTCTGGACAAGAGAAGCACTTTGTCCATATAGTTTGGACGAACTAAACCAGATGATAGAAAGTGCAGATTTAAAATTAGAAGAGTTAAAGACTGCAAAGACACAGTATACCAAGCAATTAGAAGATTTGCAGGAACAATTAGATCTTCGTGATGAAAAAAAAGAAGAACTGGAAGAACAGCAAAGACTACAGGATGAAGATATCAAGAAATATAACCTAATTAAGGTGACGCAGGAATATCTTCAGCGAGCAAAAGAACAGTTTACTGCCAAATATATGGAGCCTATTGCAAAAGGTTTCTCAAAATATTACCAGATGCTTACCGGTGATGATAAGGGAGACTGGATGATTGATGCAAACATTCGACTTCAGGTTCGCGAGCAGGGAGAACTTCGTGATACAAAATGGCTTTCTGCAGGATACCAGGATCTCATTGGCGTATGTATGCGTTTGGCTTTGGTAGACGCTATGTACGAAGAGGAAAAACCATTCCTTATATTAGATGATCCATTTGTAAATTTGGATAAAGAAAAAGTGGAATGTGGCAATGAGTTATTACTTTCCGTTGCAAATGAATATCAGATTATTTATTTCACCTGTCACGACAGCAGAAGCCCAGTGTAACAGATTGCTGTTTTTCGCATAATTTAATAACGATTAAAGCTCTATTTATACTGAAAAGTATGATAGGGCTTTTTGTTTTTTATTGAGGAGTATGTGTATGGATTGTTCTGCTTTTATACAATCAGAAGAAACAATAGATTTGATTGTTGCAAGAGACGAAAGAGAAGAACCTATGATAGAGCCTGTATGTGTGCAACCGATTGATGAGCGATATGAAGTCTGGTATTACGACGGGACACAGCTGCCTCCATTGTCTGTGGAACGATATAGTTATACATCCATTCCAAAGGTGTTTTGGCTTATGGATAGCAGTAGTTTGGAGGTAAGCGGAATATTAGCTTTGCAAAATCAACCAACATTAGCTTTGCGAGGGAAGGGGGTTCTTGTAGGAATTGTGGACACAGGAATTGATTATACAAACCCTCTGTTTCGCAATGTGGATGGTAGTACAAGGATTCATTCTATATGGGATCAGACGGGAGTACGTAGAGTGCAGGACGAGATGACGGATGACGGTGCACTTACCCCGCAGGAAGATAAGGATTTTAAGTACGGAATTATCTATAAAAGAGAACAAATAAATGAGGCGTTATCTAGTGAGAATCCATTGGAAGTGGTTCCACAAATGGATGAAAATGGGCATGGTACGTTTCTTGCGAGTGTTGCAGCAGGAGGGGAAGATTCAGAGAATGATTTTATTGGAGCAGCTCCAGATAGTGAGCTCGTAGTTGTAAAACTAAAAACGGCAAAGCGAAATTTGCGGGATTATTTTTATTTTTCTGCAGAAGAGCCCTTGTATCAGGAAAACGATATTATGGCGGGGATTGCCTATCTAGAATATGTTGCAAGAAAAGAGAATAGACCGCTGGTGGTATTGATAGGATTGGGAAGCAATCAAGGAAGTCGTACAGGAAGCGGGCCATTGTCTGAGTATATGGGAGATATTGGAATCACAAGAGGTCGTGCAGTTGTTGTAGCGGCAGGAAACGAAGCGGCATCACAACATCACTTTTATGGGGAAGCAAAGTCACTTCTTACCCCTGTTTCAGTAGAAATCAATGTAGCGGAGGGAGTAGAAGGATTCTGCATGGAACTATGGTCCTATGCGCCAGAGCTCGTAAGGGTGGTTGTGCAATCACCAACTGGTCAGCAAAGTCAGGGAGGTTTTCCAGTAACAGAAGAGACACAGACTACAAATTATATATTTGAAAATACATTGCTAACTATAAACTACAGAGTGGCAGGAAGAAGATATGGTGACCTGCTGGTGTTCTTTCGATTTACGGCTCCTTCACCAGGTATTTGGACTGTGCAGGTATTTCCGGTAAACGCAATTACAGGGGCGTTTCATATGTGGTTGCCAATACAGTCGCAAATCAGCTCCGGAGTTCGATTTATTCGCCCAAACCCAGATACCACAATTACAACGCCATCAGCGGCAGAGATACCAATTACAGTAGGCGGTTACAACGGTTTAACTGGCGCAATTGATATTCGCTCTGGAAGAGGATTTGGAGGTTTGGGACAGGTGAAACCAGAGTTCTGTGCACCAAGTGTAAATGTTTTTGGTGCAGGATTAAGAAATTTGAATATTACCTACACAGGAACAAGTGCAGCAGCAGCCATAACAGCAGGAGCGGCAGCACAGGTGTTAGAGTGGGGAATTTTAAGAGGGAATGCCCCTGCTATGAATACAGTTGAAGTAAAAAACTTATTGATTCGAGGCTGCCAAAGAGATGACGATATGGTTTTTCCAAATGAAGCATGGGGGTATGGGGCATTAAATGCATATCAATCTTTTGAACGATTACGGGAATAATCTGCCAAATTATAAAATTTAAGCAAATTCTACAAAAATATGGTGAAGTACTTGTGTTTTTGTGATAGAATATAGGCTAAGGTGGAAAAGAATTTCTATTTGAAATGAAAACAATAGGAAGAAGGTACGTAGTATGGTAGCTATTGAACTAAAGAAAAATGAACACCTTGTGCGTAAAGGTGAAACTTCAAAGGCTATTTTTATTGTTTTAAAAGGTTCAGTATATCTTAAAACAGAGTACAATCAGATTACATTAGGTAGTGGAAGCGTGCTCGGTTTTATGTTGGGATTAACAGACGAATATATCTGTGACTATGTGGCTGCAGAGGATTCGTTGATTGCTTCCTACAAGTATGAATCCCCAGAAGATTATAAAGCGATTTTTAAAGAGCAACCAAAATACAGTTATGCATTTTTACATGCTGCTATTACACAGTACAAAGCTATTTATGATTATTATAAAGCGCTAGAGGATTCAGCTAATGATATTGCAAACTTTATCGCAAAACAATATGGTGAGTATGAACTTCTATGTGCGCAGGAAGTTATAGAGCAAAAGGAAGTAGAAATTATTGAGTTGCATCAAGTAAATAAACCAGAACCAATTCGTTCTTGGGAATGGGGATATTTTAAGGAATTGGTAGAACTTCCAGAAAAGACTCTCCGATATTTCTTTGCAGAAAAAGAAGATTTAATTATTGGCACATTGATACAGATTGCAGAAATCATGACTCGAATGGTTTCCAATATGGATGCCTTAAAAGAATATTTAGACAGAGCAAAAGAATGTTTGCTTTGTAAAGAGGAAGATTTGTTAGAACTCTGGTATGACGCGGCTGTAAAAGTAGCACTTTTAGGTGGAGATACAATTGTAATCGGCGTCAGAGTAGATGAATTGGAAGCATTCTTAAAGAATACAGGGTTCTATAAAGAAGAAGAGATTCAGGAACGACTAGCATATTATCGTGGTGTTGATTTCAAAAACTATGCAATCACAAAAGCTGCAAAAATGGAAGAAGATGAGAATGCAGATGGTGAAGTTGCAGAAGAAATGACCAGAGAACAGGTGTTAAAGACTGATTTTACCACATACATTATGAAGTATGCGGGCTATGAATCGGAAGATATCAATAAATGCAAAGCTTTGGTAAAAGAATATGCAGAAATCGCAGAGATTCAGGATTATACACCTGAGATGCAAAAAACTCGTAAAATGCTTACAAAGGTATTCTACGAAATTTATGAAAAAGCATTTCTTCGCGCGGTTAAAGCTAGAAGTATATCTACAGTTATGAAACTATTCTTTAACTTTGGCGTTTTAGACCTTCAGGTAGCAGGAGAACAGCATTTAGATGAACTGATGGCGGTCAGCGAGCTTTTAGATAATCAGTGGAGAGAACAGAAAGAAAGAGATAAGGCTGGAGAATCCTTTAGCCATGTCTATACTGCATATCAGTGGTTGTGTCTCATATATCGTGGAGAAAAAGAACCTTCCAAAAATGAATTTGATATTGATTATGCAGGACATCTTTTGGAAATGCGTAAAAATCATGAGATTACAAGAGAAGAAGAAAATGTATTAAAACACGATCAGCTAAAGAAATTAGAGTTTGAAATTCATAATATGTTTATGACAAACAACCGTATTACCTATGGACGAATTACAACCTTCTGTCCAGTATTACATGAAAAGGATTTCATTCGTTCGATTGATCAGTTAATTGTTTCTTCTATCACAGTAAATGCAGCTATCGATGATATTAGAGAGCTGGATTATTCTTGCTTCTTCCGTGAAGTGTTCTTTGCAGCACCACAGTATGGCATAGACCGTACAGAAATCATGAAGGAAGTATTACCGGATGTAATTCTTATGCCAAACATTGGTAGCAAAGCTATGATGTGGCAGGAGACAGCAGGCGTAAAACGTGATACACCAGCAAGATTTATTTTCCCTGTTATGACGAGTGGAGAATTACCTGATATGATGTTGGAAACAATGGGAAGATATCGTTGGGAAATCTGCCGTAAGATATTAGGTGTGCGTTGGAATGATATCCGTGAAAAATCCCTTACTTCCGAGTTTTATGATTACATTCAGTTCTATCGTAAGAATAGGGATTTATCACAGGAAGCAAAAGAAAAAGTAAAAGCTGAAATTGTACATGCAAAGAATAATTATAGAGAAGTATTTGTAGCGGATTATGTAAGTTGGATGAAGTATGAATCTCAAGGAAACTTCCGATTGAACAAGGTTTCTCGTCGTATTATTTCAGAATATGTACCATTCAAACCAGAGGTACGAAAGAAATTGGAAGAAAATCCAATGTACAAGGAACTTTTCACAAAGAGCAATATTATTGCAGGGCGAAAACGTGAAAAAGAACGTGTTTTATTTGACCGTTATGTTGCAGCGGGTGGTGTCATTACACCTGAGCTGGAAGCACATTTGGATTACTACGGAATTCAGATGTAAAAAAGCCTATGACATAGGTAAGTAATATAGGAATAGGAGTGATAATATGTCATATAAAGATGATGTAAAGGCTTATGCAAACAGTAAAAAAGATTTATGTGTAAAGGTGGATACAATTCCAGAAGAATTGTTCCAGAAGTTTGGCGTTAATAGAGGGCTTCGTGATTTGAATGGTAAGGGTGTTCTTACAGGACTTACTACCATTTCAAAGGTGCTTTCTTTTAAAAATGAAAACGGTGTAAAAGTGCCAATTGATGGTGAGCTTTGGTATCGAGGCTATCAGGTAAATACTTTGATAGATGGATTAAAAGAAGATGAATATGGATTTGAAAAAACAGCATATTTACTTCTTTTTGGAGAACTTCCTACTGAGGAAGAAGAGAAAGAATTTTCAAAAATTCTTGGTAAATGTCGTAGACTTCCTACCAACTTTACAAGAGACGTTATTATGAAGGCACCTTCAAAGGATATCATGAATTCCATGACAAGAAGTATTTTAACCTTGGCTTCTTATGATGGACAGACAGCAGATAGTTCGGTAGAAAACAGCCTTCGTCAGTGTATTCAGTTGATTGCAAACTTCCCACTTTTGGCGGTATATGCATATCATGCATACAACCACTATGAAAACGGCGATAGTATGTATATCCATAGACCAGACCCATCTTTATCTACAGCAGAGAACTTCTTAAAGATGTTACGTCCAGATCAGAAGTATACAGAATTGGAAGCAAAGGTACTCGATGTTGCATTGATGCTTCATATGGAACATGGTGGTGGTAACAACTCTACATTTACTACTCGTGTAGTTACCTCTGCAGGAACAGATACATATTCTGCTATTGCAGCTGCGATGTCTTCGTTAAAAGGACCAAAACATGGTGGTGCAAATATCAAAGTTATGGAAATGATGGATGATATTCGTACTAACGTAAAAGACTGGGAAGATAGAGATGAAGTTAGAGCATATCTTTCACGCATGTTAAATGGAGAAGTATTTGATAAAAAAGGACTTATTTATGGTATGGGTCATGCGGTTTATTCATTATCTGACCCTCGTGAACGTATCTTCAAAGGCTATGTAGAAGAATTGGCAGCAGCCAAGGGACATCACAAAGAAATGCACCTTTATAACTTAATAGAAGAGTTGGCGCCAGAACTGATTGCAGAAAAACGCCACATTTTCAAAGGTGTTAGTCCAAACGTAGACTTTTATAGTGGCTTTGTATATGAAATGCTTGATATTCCACAGGAATTATATACACCACTTTTTGCAATTGCTCGTATTGTAGGATGGAGTGCACATCGTATTGAAGAAATGATTGGTATGAACAAAATTATTCGTCCAGCTTACAAGAGTATCATGGAAGAGGTTGAATAATGTGGTAAAGAAAATATAAAAAGAATATACAAGATATATCCATAAAAAGAATGGATATACTTAGGCGGAAAATAAGGATGGAAAATAATGGATTCCGTTTTGCGGACAAGACAGAGCAGTTGATGCGCACAAACAGATTTATGGTATTAGCAAATACTGCATATTACCTGTATGTTATTGTTTTGCTTGCAGTGTCTGTTTTAAGAGGGGAACGATCTATAGGTTTTTGCGGACTCATCATTGTGATGGTTGTAATTACATTGGTTATTTCATGGATTGCTTATCTTAAAAACAAGAAGGGCACAAAGATGAAATACGTCCTATTAGTTGGACAATGTATGATTGGTTGGATTATTGCTTTTGCCTATTCTCAAGATTTTGCAGTTCTTATTGGTGGTTTTATATTAATTGGTGGTATTTTATTTTTCGATAAGAAATATAGCGTTATTTCCAGCGTTGCATATATTGCTTCCATAAGTCTCGCTATCGGCTATAAACTCGCTAGTGGAGAAAATCTAGGTGGTAAGGGAATTATAGATTTTGCATTTGTATATAGTGCAGCATTTCTCATGGTTGCAATCATTATTCTAACAGGTAGTATTGCAAAACTATATAATGATCATTCTGTTGGAGCAGCGATTGCAGAACAGGAACGCCAGAAAGAAATTATGGATGATGTACTTAACGTAGCAGATGAAGTTCGTAAAGGAACAGAGAATGCCATGGGCATTATCAATCAGTTAAATGAGTCATCAGAGGTTGTTAATAGTGCTATGAAGGATATTTCGGATAGTACGTATAGTACTTCAGAAAATATTCAGACACAGACAACTATGACACAGAACATTCAGGAATCTATCAATGTTACAATTGAAAGCTCCGAAACATGGTTCGTGTTGCACAGCAGTCAAATGAATTGAACCAGCAGAACTTACAGCTTATGGGCGATTTAAAACATCAGTCTCAGGTAATTGCAGAAACAAATGGAGATGTTGCTACAGCTATGAAAGCATTACAGGAACGTACAGAAGCTGTAAAGAGCATTGCAGATACCATTTTCTCGATTTCTAGTCAGACCAACTTACTTGCACTTAATGCTTCTATCGAAAGTGCTCGTGCTGGTGAAGCAGGACGTGGTTTTGTCGTAGTAGCTGATGAAATCAGACAGTTAGCTGAAAAAACTCGTGTAGAAACAGAAAACATTGCTCGTATCTTAGATGAACTTTCGCAGAATGCACAGGTTGCATCAGATGCAGTAGGACGTTCAGTAGAAGCTGCAGGTGTACAGGATCAGATGATTGAACAGGTGTCACAGAGCTTCGAAGAGATGAGCAACAATGTAAATGGTCTTATTGATGAAATTGAAAATATCGATAATCTGCTTACAAACCTTTCTGAGGCAAACAACCAGATTGTAGATAATATTTCAAATCTTTCTGCTACAACAGAAGAAGTTACAGCATCTTCAATGCAGGCAACAGAGATGACAGTTGAAAACTTAGATAATGCAGAGAGTGCAAAGAATGAGCTTACAAACGTACTTAATGTATCTCATCAGCTAGATAAATATATGTAGTAATAGAAAAAGGAAATAGTATTACATAGAGTTATACCCCGTCTTCCAAATTGGAATACGGGGTATTCTTGATTTCTAGAGCGTTAGGGCTTAAAATGGATTTATATTTTTGCAAGGAGAGTTATATAAATATGATGAATATGGAATGGAACGTAATAGAAGGTGGAGTATGTGCTGCCAAGGGATTTATGGCCAACGGCCTCAATTGCGGTTTGAAAAATAATAGAGAAAAAAATGATTTAGGTATGGTTGTATCAGAAGTTGTTTGTGATACAGCAGCAGTGTATACAACAAATAAAGTAAAAGGTGCTCCAATCCTTGTTACAAAGGCAAATTTAGAAAAATCTGGGGCAAAATCAAAAGCTGTAATCGTAAATAGTAAAAATGCAAATACATGTAATGCAGATGGTGTGGAAAAGGCACAGAAGATGTGTCAGCTTGCAGCAGATGAGTTGACTGCTCAGGGATATGTGGTAAAAGAAGAGGAAGTTATTGTAGCATCTACAGGTGTCATCGGACAGATTCTTCCAATTGAGCCAATTGCAAATCATATGCAGGCCTTAGTGTCTGGTTTGGAAACAAAAGGAAATAAAAAAGCGGCTAGTGCGATTATGACTACAGATACCATTATGAAAGAGTATGCGGTGTCTTTTGAAATAGGAGGAAAGACTTGTGCTATTGGAGGTATGGCAAAGGGAAGCGGTATGATTCATCCGAATATGGCTACCACATTAAACTTTGTTACCACAGACATAGCTATCGATGCTGAACTTTTACAAAAAGTATTAAAAGATATTGTGAAAGTAACATATAACTGTCTAAGTGTAGACGGGGATACATCTACTAATGACATGCTCACAGTTATGGCAAATGGTCTTGCTGGAAATGAAAAAATAATGAACGAAGATGCAGATTACGAAGTGTTTAAAGCTGCATTATATGAAGTGCTTATGAATTTGACAAAGATGTTGGCAAAAGACGGCGAGGGTGCAAGCAAGATGCTCGAATGTACCTGCGCAGGAGCGCAAGATTTGGATACAGCTATTATTGTTGCAAAGAGTGTCATTTGTTCTCCATTATTCAAATGTGCGATGTTTGGGGAAGATGCAAACTGGGGCCGTGTGTTATGTGCAATAGGATATGCAGATGCAGAGTTTGATATTGATAAAGTAGATGTGGATTTGGCTTCTGAAAGAGGCAGTGTGGCAGTGTGCAGAAATGGAGCAGGAGTTGAATTCTCAGAGGATGAAGCAAAAGTAATATTAGGTGCAGATGAAATCTATATCAATGTAAACTTAAATCAAGGCACAACTGAGGCAAAAGCCTGGGGATGTGATTTGACTTATGATTATGTAAAGATTAATGGTGATTATAGATCATAAAAATGACAAAAATGTCCTATTGACGATGGAGGAGAAGCATGAGAGTTGGATTTATAGGATGTGGAAATATGGGGCAGGCAATGCTTAGCGGCATGCTGGATTCAGGAAAAGTAAAAAAAGAAGAGGTAGTGGTTTCTGCAAAGAGTCTAGAATCCAGAGTGAATTTGAAGAAAAAGTATGAAGTGGCTGTGGCTGATACAAATACAGAAGTTGCTATGCTTTCAGACGTGATTTTTCTAGCTGTGAAACCACAATATTATGAAGAAGTAATTACAGAAATAAAGGATTCTGTTTGGAGTGATAAAATTTTGGTTTCCATTGCTCCAGGAAAAAACTTTGCATGGTTGGAAGAAAAAGTGGGAAAACCTGCAAAAATTATTCGTACCATGCCAAATACACCATCTCTTGTAAAAGAAGGGATGATGGGAATCTGTGCCAATGATAAGGTAACAAAAGAAGAGTTGGATATGGTTAGTCGTCTCTGTGCTAGCTTCTCAAAGGTTGAAGTGGTGCCAGAACATTTGATGGATGTAGTGACTGCGGTAAGTGGAAGTTCGCCAGCCTATGTGTTTATGTTTATAGAGGCAATGGCAGATGCCGCAGTAGAAGGTGGTATGCCTAGAAAACAAGCCTATACATTTGCTGCCCAAGCGGTGCTTGGTAGTGCGAAGATGGTTTTAGAGACTGGTATGCATCCAGGAGAGCTAAAAGATATGGTATGTTCTCCAGGTGGTACTACCATTCAAGCTGTTCGCGTGCTAGAAGAACAAGGCATGCGTGCGTCTGTTATGGATGCCATGAAAGCTTGTCTGGATAAATCCAGAAATATGTAATATTCCTTGCTTTTTAGGACAAATCCGTGTAAAATATATGCATTGAGTATGAATTTCAAGGAGAATTACAATGAGTCAGGCAAAAGTTGATCAGTATAAAAAAGAGAAAGCAAATCGTAGAGAGACTGTAGCGAAAGAAAAACGCAACAAAAAGATTATGAAATTTGTAAGCGGAGTTGTTGTAGGTCTTGTAGCAGTTTGGGTTGGTGTTAGTGTTGCAAATGTTGTAAAAGAAAATCGTCCAGTTGAGACTATTTACTGCAATATTGATGCGTTAGACAACTATTTAAACGAATTATACGAAGTTGAACAGTAAGAAATGACAGATGAGCTTATTCAGGTGTTTTAAGAAACACCCGAGATAAGCTCATTTTCTATTTTCACACTTATGGTAGAATCGGTGGGAGCATCATTCTCTGGTTGAAAAAGGATATAGAGCATTAGTAGCACAATGATAGCAAGGACAGCAACAGTTGCATAAAATAAAATGTCTTTAAGTTTAAGGACTACTATTTTTGTTTTAGAACTCATATTTTCCACCTCATTCCCTGTTTATACATTCTATGTTTAGAACAAAAAAATATGTAAAAAAAATTGATGAAAAAATTCAAAAAAGTGGTTGACATTTTATTTTAAATAAGGTATATTAATCAAGTCGCTGACAAACAGCGGACAATATGCGATAGTGGCGTAGTTGGTAACGCGCGACCTTGCCAAGGTCGAGACCGCGGGTTCGAGCCCCGTCTATCGCTCTAAAAAAACGAAGAGGATGAACCAAATGGTTCATCCTTTTTCGTTTTTTAGGAGCGGACCCGAGCCTCGAAGGTTCGAGTCTACGCTCTACGTTCCACTTCGGTCGGTGCAGAACCAAGGGCCCCCGGACCTTGTGCACCGCTCCGGTCGGCGCAAAGCCGAGGTCCACTGGACCTCGTGCGCCCGTCTATCGCTCTCGATAAAATTTTTTAAAAAAGCTGTTGACAATTTGACTTAAATGAGGTATATTAATCAAGTCGTCGACAGACAACAGAATATATGCGATAGTGGCGTAGTTGGTAACGCGCGACCTTGCCAAGGTCGAGACCGCGGGTTCGAGCCCCGTCTATCGCTCTGAAAAAGAAAAAGTGACATCCGAATGGATGTCACTTTTTCTTTTTCGGAGTGAGTCCGTAGCCTCGAAGGTTCGAGTCTACGCTCTACGTTCCACTTCGGTCGGTGCTAAACAGACGTCCACTGGACGTCTTGCGCCCGTCTATCGCTCTAACTAAAAAAGACATCATGCGAATGCATGGTGTCTTTTCCTTTTCAAAATGTTGTGTTCATATTATAATAGAACTTGATAAATTTGAAGTTGGAGTGATGATTATGAAGTTAGTTTTTCCTAGTTTACGTTATAAAGAAAAAGCAGTACAGTTTATAAATGAATTTTATGAATATAATTCTGAGATTAACGGGAGTGGAGGATTAGACAGATATTTGAGAGAATCTACTTACGAAGAATGGTTAAAGAAGGTTCTTGCTGATATCGATATTGCAAATGTTCAGCAATCAAGAGTTCCAGCCTTAACTTATTTTTACATTCGTGAAGAAGATGATAAAATACTTGGAATGATAAATATTAGATTGGCAGGAAATGAGTTCATCAAAAGAGAAGGTGGTCATATAGGATATTGTATAAGACCGACCGAAAGGCGGAAACATTATGCAACAGACATGTTGAGTGATGCTTTAAAGGTTTTTGATACACAATGCATCAAAGAAGTTGTTTTAACATGTTACAAATCCAATATTGCATCTGTAAATGTTATTAAGAATTGCAAAGGAGAACTGGTTGAAGAGTTTTATAGTGACATTTATAAGAAAGAACTACAAAAATATATAATCAGAAGATAAACAAATTCAAGTTTTTCTATCTGTTCTACATATTGGAATTTTACGCTAAGGCATGTTAAATTTTGAATTCATTTTATAACATGCCTGTTTTTATGCACTTTTCATTCTTGAAGCATGTTATTTTTCATTTTCTATTTTTAACATGCCTATAAAAACAAATTGTTTGCAATATAAGCATGTTAAAATAAATTCTGGTCATTTCAGCATGCTTTTAAAAACAAATTGCTTGTAACGTAAGCATGTTAGAATTAATTTTGACAATTCCAACATGCCTCATTTCAAAAAACGTACCATAAATGGACATGTTATAAAATAAGATTTTAATCTGAACATGCACTTTTAGAAACAGACTCGCGAAATCCTACGGATTTTGCTCGTTATGGATGTGTTTCTCCAAAAACTCACAGCAAGCTGTGGATTGCTTCGCAATCACATCCACAAATTCCAATTTGTAGATTCCTTTTTTAAAAATATAAAAGGTGTATTATAGACAATAGGATGTGATTTAATCGTTAAAAAAAGAGAATGGTTTCCATTCTCTTTTTTTATACGGTATTCCCTTGATTTATCCCTTGATTTTCGGTAGAATTAGTAGTTAAGATAGCCGCACTATTATGCGGTATAAAATGTGGATGAAAAGAGGGGCAAAACATGAGTTACGCAGATAAAGTATTTGTGGAAATGTGTAAAGATATTATTGAAAATGGAACTAGTACAGAAGGTGAAAAGGTTCGTCCTGTTTGGCCTGATGGAACAAGTGCGTATACAATAAAAAAATTCGGTGTGGTAAATCGTTATGATTTGTCAAAGGAGTTCCCAGCTCTTACACTTCGTAAAACAGGGATTAAATCTTGTACAGATGAAATCCTTTGGATTTGGCAGAGAAAGTCAAACAATATTCATGATTTAAAACCACATATCTGGGATGAATGGGCAGATGAAGAAGGCTCTATTGGTAAGGCATATGGTTACCAGATGGGTGTAAAACATCAGTACAAAGAAGGTATGTTTGATCAGATTGACCGTGTTATTTATGATTTGAAAAACAATCCTTTTAGCCGTCGTATTATGACAAATATTTATGTGCATCAGGATTTACATGAAATGAATCTTTATCCATGTGCATATAGTATGACATTCAATGTAACACAGAAACCTGGGGAAGAAAAACTTACTTTAAATGCGATCTTAAATCAGCGATCTCAGGACGTGCTTGCAGCAAATAACTGGAATGTGTGTCAGTATGCTGTGCTGGTTCATATGCTGGCTCAGGTGTGTGACATGCAGGTAGGTGAATTTGTACATGTCATTGCAGATGCGCATATTTATGATAGACATGTGCCAATCATCAAAGAATTAATTGAGAGAGAACAGTATCCTGCTCCAAAGTTCTGGTTGAATCCTGAAATCAAGGATTTCTACGATTTTACTCCAGATGATGTAAAGCTCATTGACTATGTAGCTGGAGAACAGATTAAAGATATTCCAATCGCAATTTAGGAGGAAAATATATGAATTTAATTGCAGCAGTAGATAAAAATTGGGCTATTGGAAAAGACAACAAGCTTTTGGTATCTATTCCAATGGATATGAAGTTTTTTAGAGAAACCACTACAGGAAAAGTAGTAGTTATGGGTAGAAAAACCTTGGAGAGTTTTCCAAATGGTTTACCTCTTAAAAATCGCACAAACATTGTTCTTACACATAATAAAAATTATGATGGAAAAGGCGCTATCGTAGTTCATTCTATGGAAGAGCTTAGAGAAGAACTTAAAAAATATAATAGTGAGGATATTTATGTCATTGGCGGCGAGCAGATTTATAAAGCTCTCGTAGATGACTGTGATGTCGCGCATATTACAAAAATCAATTTTGCTTATGATGCAGATGCATATTTTCCAAATCTGGACGAAAAACCAGAATGGAAAATCGTAGCAGATAGTGAAGAGCAGACATATTTTGATTTAGAGTTCTATTTCTATAAATACGAAAAACAGAAATAGATATACAAAACTCAAAGTTCTAGAAATTGAGGTGTAAGTTATGGATATTACAGGTAGAAAATTGTTTGTAAAAGCGCTCCAAGAAGAGGGTGTAGATACCATCTTTGGTTATCCAGGTGGTACAGTTACAGATTTATTTGATGAATTATATAAAACAGACGATATTCGTCTGGTATTGCCACGTCATGAACAGGGCCTGATTCATGAGGCAGAAGGTTATGCAAAATCAACTGGTAAAGTAGGCGTATGTCTAGTTACTAGTGGTCCTGGTGCTACAAACATCATGACAGGTCTTGCAGATGCCCATTATGACAATGTGCCACTGGTATGTTTTACGGGTCAGGTTCCTTTGAACCTTATTGGTAACGATGCTTTCCAGGAAGTTGATATCGTAGGCATGACACGTAGCATTACAAAGTATGGTGTTACCGTTCGTAGACGTGAAGATTTGGGCAAAATCATCAAGATGGCATTTCAGATTGCAAATTCTGGCAAGCCAGGCCCAGTTCTTATCGATATTCCAAAGGATATTCAGACAGCAATAGGCCCAGCAACTTATCCTTCCCATGTAGATATTCGTGGTTATAAGCCATGCAATAGTGTACATGTAGGTCAGCTGAAAAAAGGCTATAAACTGATTAAATCTGCAAAGAAACCATTAGTTCTCGTAGGTGGTGGTGTAAATCTTGCCAGAGCCAATGCAGAATTATTAGCTTTTGTAGAAAAGATGAATATCCCTGTAGTTTCTACTATCATGGGAAAAGGTGCCATCCCTACAAACCATGAACTTTATGTAGGAAACAGCGGTATGCATGGTAAATACGCAGCAAATAAAGCTGTAAGTGAATGTGATGTACTTTTCTCTATTGGTACTCGTTTTAACGACCGTATTACAGGAGATTTGAATGAATTTGCGCCAAAGGCACAGATTGTACATATTGATATTGATACAGCATCTATTTCTCGTAACGTAGTAGTAGATGTACCAGTGGTTTCCGATGCAAAGCTTGCTCTGGAAAAATTAGCAGAATGGGCAGAGCCAAAGAAACACAAAGCTTGGTTAGAAGAAATCAAAGCTTGGGAAGAAGAAAATCCACTGGAAATGCGTCGTGACAAAGGTCTTTCTCCACAGATGATTATGGAGCACATCAATAAGCATTATCCAGAAGGCATTTATGTAACAGACGTAGGTCAGCATCAGATGTGGGCTACCCAGTATTTGGAAATGGGAGTAGAAAACCAGCTCATTACTTCAGGTGGCTTAGGAACCATGGGCTTTGGTTTCCCAGCAGCCATCGGTGCAAAAATTGCAAATCCTGAAAAAGACGTAGTTTGTATCTCCGGTGATGGTGGAATGCAGATGAATATTCAGGAAATGGCAACCGCAGTAACCAATGGTGCAAATGTAACCGTTTGTGTATTAAACAACTATTATCTTGGTATGGTTCGTCAGATGCAGCAGCTTTTCTATGGAAAACGCTATATTGCAACTTGTTTAAGACGCAGACCAAGCTGTCCAAATGACTGTAAAGGACCAAATCCAGCATGTCCACCATATTCACCTGACTTTGTAAAATTGGCAGAAAGCTATGGTGCTTATGGTATTCGTGTAGAAAAAGTAGAAGATATTGATGCTGCTTTTGAAGAAGCAAAGAAACATACAGATGCTCCAACAATCATTGAATTTATGATTTCCACAGATGAACTTGTACTTCCAATGGTTAAGGGTGGTAACCCTATGAGCGAAATGATATTAAAGTAGGAGGAAACGCATATGACTTTAAAAAACAGATGGATTGCACTTTATGTAGAAAATGAAGTCGGCGTATTGGCAAAGGTTTCAGGGCTTTTTGCAGGAAAATCCTACAATTTACATTCCCTTACTGTAGGTACTACAGAGGACGAAACCGTATCTCGTATGACCATTGGGGTAACCAGTGACGACATCACTTTCGAGCAGATTAAAAAACAGCTTAACCGTATGGTAGAAGTAATCAAGGTTATGGACTTAACCGAAACACCTACCCATATGAAAGAAATCCTTTATGTAAAGGTAAACAACATCACACCAGAGGAAAAAGCGGAAGTATTCCAGATTGCTCAGGTGTTTAAAGTAGATGTAGTAGACATTGGAGCTGATAGCGTATTATTAGAATGTTTGCTCATTGAACGAAAAAACAATGAACTCATTGCACTCCTTAAATCCCGTTTCAAACGTATCAACGTAGTACGTGGTGGTGCAGTAGCAATTGAATCTATTAGCACAAAGTGCAGATAAAATGAGGTGGAAAGATGAAAAAGACAATTTTTAGAATTAGTGCAGTTATTGTGATGCTTATGATATGCATTACTCTCATGACCACAGGAAAAGAATATTATTATGCAGAGGATATAACACCAACCAAAATCACAATTGGTGATACGATTATTATGGAGAGTGGAACAGTACAAAATACTTCAGGACCAGGCTGGAGTTATGATGTAACTTCCAACACGCTTACATTATCAGGAGTAAATATTACTACTAATACAAACGACGGAATTTATGCAAATGGTGATTTGAATATTTATCTTGCGGATGGAACAGAGAATAAAATTACATCAACTAGTTATGGGATTTATATGAAGGATAGTAACAATAGATTAGTTGATTTGACCCTCACTGGAAATGGAAAGCTTCTTGTGACAGGTAAGTATAGTGGTATATTTGTGCAAGGTGGAACATTGACTATGGAAAGTGGAGAGGTCACAGGTACTATTTCACATGTCTCGGGAAGAGGAATAGCAGCTAAAAATATTGTTATGAACGGGGGAAAACTATCAGGAATTGCAATTCCAACCAGTTTCGAAAATTATGGAATTCTAGTGACTGGAAGTATTACTGTAAATGATGGATATCTCTATGGCTATGGCGCAAAAATAGATGGAACTATTCCTGATGCAAAAGCATACGGGATTTCAGTGGATGGAGGCAATGGAAATTTGGTGATGAATGGTGGCACAGTTGTTGCTTCATCTCCAGAAGGACAGCCGGCTTTGTTAGGAAATACTTCAATTTCTGGAACGGGTGGCATTGCTGTGATAGAAAGGGATACTTCTACGGATGTAGCAGGTGCAGTTAAATTAGAAGGAACTCATGAGGTTACAGAAGATGTCACAATTGACGCTGGAACGTCTTTGCTTATTTCAGAGGAGGCAAGTCTTACTATTGCGTCAGGAGTAACATTTGAAAATAACGGAACGATTGAAAATAACGGAACGGTTGAAAATAATGGAACGATTGAAAATAACGGAACGATTGAAAATAATGGAAACATTGCAAACGCTGGTGAAATAGTAAGTGTAGGAGAGATGAATAATACAGGTGTTGTAAATGGCGAAGTACAAAGAGAAAAACTTCTTGCAGATTGGGTTAAACTTCCTAGTAATGTGGAATATACAGGAAGTGATTTAACAAGTTCTGTTTTAGCTCAAACGGCCATTGATACTACAAAATACAGCACTGTAACTGAAGATGGAGTTATATATAAAGAATTTGCAAATCCAGACAACTGGACTGTTTCTGTAAAAGAAGGTAAGATTGACAAGGCAGGTATTTATACAATCGTATTTACTAATAAATATGATACAACCCAAACAGTAAGTGTTACATTAACTGTTACAGAAGCACCAGATACAAATGACTCTAATACAGGTAATTCAGGTGGAGAGTCAGGCTCAGAACAACAGCCACAAAAACCTGTACCAGATTCAGGAGACAATACACCTATATGGATGTATGCAGGCATGATGATGATGGGGATTGCTTGTATTTATGTAAGTAAAAAGAACTATAATAAATAACGATATAACTCAGAAAATTTTATTTTAGATATTCGAAATACTACGAAATGAGACGTACTATATATTGACTTTACACACGCTCTCGCTCTCAGCGGTAACGTCGCGTTACTAAATTCGCAACAACTAAAGTTGCTGCTCATTAAGTAACGACTACCGCTAAAGGTGTTCAGTCAATAAATAGTACGTC
>JAZPYQ010000020.1:0-25461 GCA_045544235.1 Agathobacter sp.
AAGGAAACCTAGCCCCTACCTTGGCATGCTCCACACCAAGTCCCCGATGTGATAAGAAAGTTTTATTGACTTCACCCGGTCGTAATCCATTACTTCACAGTTGAAATTAATGATTCGAATCGTTGAGTCCACGCGGCGCGCATTATATATCTTTAATGATTGCCCGTCAATTCGTACGTACAAAGGAAATATATTTCCATCGCAGTCAAAAGACGAAATAACAGGGACAACCTGCAAATGACGGCACTCGTTTAGACCATGTAATACGTAAGCTGACATAGGACCTCCTTTAAATCAATAGAACATATGTTCGATAAAAATATAACACGTGAAGTAAAAGGAGTCAATATGCAAGTGTAAAATTTGCAGATGAAAAGAAGGGAAATTCAGTAGTACCATATATGGTAGTTTTGTGTAATTAAAGTATGATAAACTATATACAACAAAAATTACGGAGAAAATTAAATATGTTTACTGTAGAGGTAGTCATGCTAAGCTATCTCGCTGGCAAGGCACCGATTTGCAGGTTTAGATACTGCGAGTCTGTGCCTTTATTACTGTTTAAGAGAGATATATATTTTAAAAAGCCTAGAAAAATGATATTATTATACATATGGTTGTGGAATCGTGCAACTAAGGGAGAAGACTATGGAAAGTACTATATCTGAGGTATTAACAAAAGAATTGAAGAAAAGTTACGGAGAGAATGCAGAATATCGAGAAGGTCAGTTAGAAGCTATCATAGCTGTACTTGATGGAAAGAGAACGCTTGTTGTCCAAAAAACAGGATGGGGGAAGAGCCTTGTTTATTTTATGGCAACAAAAATGATTCGAAAGAAATCATCAAAATTTACTTTAATCATTAGTCCGTTACTTGTATTGATGGATAACCAAATTGATTCTGCCTTAAGATTGGATCTCAACGTGCAGTCTATTAATTCAACAAATAAAGAAAGTTGGGAAAAGACGGTTGAAGAAGTAAGAAGTGGGACGGTTGATGCACTTATTATTTCTCCAGAGAGATTAGCGAATCAGGAATTTAAAAAAATTCTGTGTGAAGAATTAGCAGATAAAATTGGTTTGTTTGTAGTTGATGAGGCACATTGTATATCCGATTGGGGACATGATTTTAGACCTGATTATAGAAGGATAATAGATTTGGTGCATTTATTACCTTCGAACGTAGGTGTTCTCGCAACAACCGCTACTGCAAATGATCGTGTAGTTAATGATATTAAAGCCCAACTAGGTGAAGATATTGTTGTTAGTAGAGGTGGATTGATACGCGAGTCTATTGCCATCCAGACGGTGCCACTGGATTCTCGAGAAGAGAGACTGGTGTGGTTACATAAGAACATAAATAAACTTCCAGGAACAGGAGTTGTTTATTGTTTAACAGTTAATGATTGTAAATTGGTTGAAAGATGGCTTAATTCACAAGGTGTATCTTGTAGGGCATATTATGCAGATTTGGAGCATGACCATAAAGAAGAGACAATACAACTTTTTATGAATAACCAGATTAAAGCTATGGCCGCTACAGTTGCATTTGGCATGGGATTTGACAAACCAGATATTGGTTTCGTTGTTCATTTTCAGAGACCAGGAAATATAGTTGCGTATTATCAGCAGATTGGTCGAGCTGGTCGTCAAATTGAAAATGCTTATGCTATACTTCTGTATGGCGATCAGGATGATGAGATTAATGAATATTTTATTGAATCAGCGTTTCCTACAGAAGCACAGATGCGAGATGTAATAGACGTTATTAATGAGCATCCGGGAATAAAGAAAAATAGTATGCAAAGATATACGGATATGAAGTATACACATATAGAAAAAAGTTTAAAGTATCTTGAAGTTAATGGGGATATTTATATTGACAATTCAAAGTATTATAAAACGCCTAGAATGTGGATGCCAGATTTGGAAAGAAGTCAAGCTGTTACGAAGACGCGAAAAAAAGAACTGGAAAACATAATCGCATTTTCAAAGTCCACACAGTGTTACATGGAATATATTGCAAAAGAATTGGATGATCGTAATGCACATGCTTGTGGGAAGTGTTCTAACTGTTTAAGCCGTCCACTGTATGAGTGTCCAATAACACCGGAAGAAATTTTGACCGCCCAGAAATTTATTAAGAATGATTTTAATGTTATTGAACCAAGAAAACAATGGCCAGATGCAGGATGTTCAGAAGACGGAAAATTAAGAATTGAATTAGAATATCGTCTTGAACAAGGAATTGTTCTTAGTAATTATGGCGATGCAGGCTGGGGAAGAGATGTTTCAATTGATAAATATAAAAAAGAATTTTTCAGAGACGAGCTTGTAACAGCATCATATAATCTACTGAAAACTTTTGTACAAGAAAATGATATAAAGGCATTAACCTACGTGCCTTCTCTTAGGAGACCAATTCTTGTAAAGAATTTTGCTGAAAAATTGGCTAATATGCTTGGAATTGAATTCTTTACAGGATTAGAAAAAACAGAAGATGTAGTCTGTCAGAAATCAATGAATAATAGTTTTAGACAGTGGAAGAATGCAAATGATTCTTTTGGTGTGGTCGACATTAGAGATTGTAATATATTATTGGTAGATGATATGGTTGATTCGCGATGGACATTTACTTGTTGTGGATATAAATTGTTAAAAGCAGGATGCGGAAAGGTATATCCATTTGCATTGGCGAATAGTGCCGGAAAGGGAAGTGAAGAGTGATGAAATATACTGATAATGAAATGTGTACTATTTTATTGAGTTCCTATATTGGAATCAAAGAAGATTCGGATATAAAACCATTAACATTGGGGGAATGGCATAAATTTGTTGATGTGTTAGTTGCAAATAAACTGGAGCCAAGTATTGCATTTAGTGATGACATAGAAATACTTAAGAACTTAGGTTATGATGATGCTTTTATTGAGAGAGTAAAAACATTGGTTGGACGAGGTGCAAGTGTAGCCTTCGAACTCGATGAATATGCGAAAAGAGGAATTAGTGTTACAACATTTATATCAAAAGACTATCCAGTTTTATTAAGACGTGAACTAAAAAATAAAAAGCCACCTGTGCTTTTTTATGCAGGAGATATTTCATTGGCAAATAAGATGGGGATAGGTGTTGTTGGTTCTAGACAAATTACGGACGAAGGTATGCAATTTACAAAAGGTCTAGTGGAAAAGGCTGTAAATGAAAAATTAGTAATATACTCTGGTGGCGCAAAAGGTGTTGATGTTACATCGCAAACTGTTGCACTTAATTGTGGTGGAGCAGTTGTTGCATATATTGCTGATGCATTAATACAAAAGATTAAGAAAAATGATATTGCAAAAAGTATTGCAGAAGGAAAATTATTGTTGATTTCTGATTTAAAGCCAGATGTCGGATTTTCAGCAGGACGTGCTATGAATAGAAACAAGTTCATCTATGCTTCTGCGATGGGCACGTTTGTTGTTGAATCAGATTATAACAAAGGTGGCACATGGAATGGCGCGACGGAGGCAATAAAAAACAAATGGGGTAAAGTGTTTGTTTGGAATAACACATCGCATGGAAACAAGAAGCTAATAGAAGCAGGTGGATGTGCTTATGAGATTACAGAAGAGAATTTAGTTAATGTTGTGTCAAAGAAACAGGATGATTCCTCGGATGGTGAATATATGCAGATGTCCTTGATGGATATGCTGAAGTAGAAAGTTTATATAGGATTCATTGAGATGGGAAAGAGGACATGATGATAACAGCAGATCAAATTGGTTATGAATGTGAGATACAAGAAAATATTAGTGTTGAGGAGCTTAGAAAGAGTTATAGCAATGGTGTAATTATTTGGCTCAATGCTTCAGGCGCATCGTCAGATGCAAAAAAAGGAAAATATAGATGCGTGCTTGATTATAGAGGAAGCATAAAATATATCGAAAAGAACGATTTAGAAGTGACAGCGAACCAAGCTATGATTCTGGGGGCTATTGATGCGACGAAGTGTGTTAATAAACCGGTAAGACTTTATTTAGTTGCACCAACAGCACTTGGCTTTGCAACAGCTTTTAAGGGAAAGGGGACGAATTGTTCTCTAATTCAACAGCTATATGAAGAAATTAAAGAGAAAAATTGCGTGCTCACAGAAGTGCAATATTTGAATGGTGGAGATGCCATGAAGAAATTTATTTATTCATGTAATCCAGACAAATCTCAACATGAGGCACATCATATAATGAAGAGTAATATGCCGGAATTCACGAAAGATGAGTTAAGAGAGTGTTACAAATTTGCAAGAGATATGATTGGAAATCATAACCCAGATATGATTATGGAGAGAGAAGACTGGGAAATATTTAGAGATGACTTTAGGGGAAAGCTGGGAGAGGTTGCGCTGAGAAAGGTTATTAAAAAATATATCTCGTGGGCACATATCAATGAAGAGATAGACTATCACGTATATCCTAGGGGAGAATGGGATTCCAATGATTTGGTAGTAGAAGGGCTTCATATAAATGTAAAATCAGCAAAAGGAAAATCTAGGTTTTTAATGGTAGAACGGGAAAGATATAATGACGATGGAACTTACGCGTATGATAATCATGATGGGACTCCGGTTAGAGTAGATGCATATGTATTTGTGAATATAGATATTAAGCCGGAGTATAATTGTTTGGATTTTAAACATGAAACATTAGAGGAATTTATGGCATATAAAAACAGAAGCATTTCCTACTGGGTGGCAGGTGGCATAAGCCACGATAAATTTTGGCAAAGAAAACATTTTGCGCCACAAGGGATTAAATGTGACATACAAAATCTTGAAAGGGTGTGTAAGGGGGAAAAGCCTGAAATAGCGCCAGAAGGAATGGATAGAGAGCATGTTTTACAAAGGGATAACTATATATTGGCGAGTCGGACGGAATTAGATAATATAACACAATTATTTAAGAGGAATGAGAATAGATAGGAGAAAGAATGTTTTACGATAAACAATCATTACAAAATCAAGATGATTATAAACAGATGCTCAAGATAATGGGTCAATTGTCAAATTTGTTTTCTGAAAGTGATTGTCCTTATTTAGCATATAGAGCACATGAAAATATATTTTGTAAATATTTGAAAGCCGACAACTTAGCTCGTTCAGATTGCTCTGCAGATGCTAAGAAAGATGGAGTTGGAATAGGTTTGAAAACATGGATGGGAAATGATGATCAAAAGGTTGCAGAGTTTGGCAAACTTAAGAAGAATTATGCAGATTTAACAGGGATTGACCTAGTTAAAAAGATTGCAGAATATCGTAATGAAAGAATTCGTGTAACAAAGAAATTGCACGGAATAAATCAGATGATATATCATGTTGTGAAGAGAGTTCCTAATATGATGCAAATTTTAGAATGTGCATTTGATTATATTGATATTGAGTCTATTGAACTTATTCCAAATCGAGGGAATGATAATAATACTTACTTCACAGATGGAAAGCATACCTATCATTTTAGTGTGTCCAAGAACACATTGTACATGATTTTTGATGATTTAGAATTGCTAGATTCGTTTGAAGTTGGCATAATGGATGATCCTTATATGTTTTTATTATCATTGGCAAGAAAGATTCCATCAGAAGTTAGCTCCGTGGATATTACACATAGGGTAGGTGACTTGATAGAAACATATCAAGTTTCGTTCGAACAAAAAATAGAGCCAAATCCTATGTTGTGTTTACCACTTTATTCAAGACGAGGAGCAGATAGGGAAAAGTTTGTTGGAGAAAAGAGTGGTCTAAATCAGTGGAATGGAGTCAGAACATCTAACCGTAAAAAGAAAGATGGAACAATAGTACACATTGAAACGCCAAGAGATCCTAATGAATTTTATATTCCATATTTAGCGGAGGACAGAGCACGATGTGTTGATTTCTTTCCGCCAAGAGATACGCCTTTCGATTTGCATCTGCCGGATGGTAAGATTATCTCTGCGAAGGTGTGTCAAGAAGCATTTAAGAAAATGCCGGAAGAGCAATACAAACTTTTGTCAGATGAAGAACGAGCATTAGAGGATCAAAGAAGGGCTACTGGAAAATCTATTATGAGTAACCCTAATAAAGTTTTAGGAAAATGGTTGTTAAGAGATGTGTTTGAATTGCCAGAGGGAACAGTTGTTACGTATGAGATGTTGGAAAAATTTGGCGTCGATAGTGTTATCTTTACAAAAAATGGCGAATTAGATTATTCTATTGATTTTGCGGAGATAGGCACATATGAAAAATTTTATGGAGAGGAAGACTAGAGGAATCTGGTCTTCTTTTTTGTGAAATTAGAATTGCGGCGCGCCGCGATTTCTGGTAGAATACCTATAGTACATTTAGGAGGAAATTTATATGTTAAAGTGCGCATCTTTTTTTGCCGGAGTAGGTGGAATTGATATAGGTTTCGAAAATGCCAAATTGTTTGATGTTGTATATGCTAATGAGTTGGATCCATATCCAGTTAAAACATATGAGTTGAATAGTAAAATCAAAGTAGATTGCAGAGATATACATGAAGTAAAAAGTGAGGAAATCCCAGATTTTGATGTAATGTTGGCTGGCTTTCCATGCCAGGCTTTCAGCGTTGCAGGATATAGAAAAGGGTTTGAAGATGAAAAGGGGAGAGGAACTTTATTTTTTGAATTAGTAAGAATCTTCAAAGATAAAAAACCTCAAATCGTTTTTCTGGAGAATGTAAAGAACCTTGTAGGGCATGATAACGGAAATACATTTGCAGTTATTTTGGAAGAATTACAAAAAGAGAATTATCATGTGAAGTTTGCTGTTTTAAATGCAATGGAGTATGGTAACATTCCACAGAATAGAGAAAGAATTTATATAGTTGCCTTTAAGGATGTAGAATTATATAAAAGTTTTGAGTTTCCACTTCCTGTTCCATTGAAAAAGAAACTATCAAATATTATTGATTTTGAAACATTAGTTGATGAAAAGTATTACTATACAGAAGGTAAGTATAAGGGTGATATTTATGAACAGCTAGTTGCTGCAATGGATGACGAAAATGCTATTTATCAATGGCGTCGTAAATATGTTAGAAAGAATAAAAGCGGAGTTGTACCTACATTAACTGCTAATCAAGGAGAGGGTGGACACAATGTTTGTCTGATTAAAGCAAAGCATGGTATTAGAAAGATGACACCACATGAATGCTTTAATACACAAGGCTTTCCTAAGAAATTCAAGTTACCAACTGACATGAGTGACGCGAGATTGTATAAACAGGCTGGGAACTCGGTGTGCGTATCTGTAATTCAAAGGATTGCTGAAAAGATAGCTGAAGCATATCAGGAAAATAGGGAGAATTAAAGGAGTGATATTATGTCATTTCGAATAGGAGAAATATATAGATATTCAAATTGTAAAGAAGAAATTCCAGAACCTATAAAAGATGGTTTGCCTAATTTCTTTTATGAAACATATTCTGAGAAAAGTGATAGTACAGTTCGGTTTCAAAAGGGAATTCATAATATCGCGTCGGTTATGTTAGAGAATGGTGGAGAAAGAATTCCTGCTATAATAATTTCAAGTAGTCCACATAAGGCGCGTACAGATATTACTCCATGGGAGGATGATTTTGATCCAGATTATGGTAGGATTAAATACTATGGGGATAATAAGTCTAATGAAAAGATGGCGAATGAAGCTCCAGGTAATTCATTATTGCTAAAAATGTTTATGACATATTCTTCTCCAAGTGAACAAGATAGAAAGCACGCGACACCGCTTATATTTTTTAAGAGAGTGGATTATGATGGAAGAAAAAAAGGAAATTTGATGTTTCAAGGTTATGGCATCATTGAAGGGATTGAACTTGTAACTCAATTCGATCCTAAATTATCGGTTCCATATTTTTCGAACTATGTATTTAATATGTGTGTGTTTTCGATGGCGACAGAAGGTGAAGAATTTTCATGGGAATGGATAAATGCAAGGAGAGATCCCAATATATCAGATGAAGAAGCCTTGAAATTAGCTCCGAAATCTTGGCAAATATGGGTGAAAGAAGGAATTCCAGGATTATATAAAGTTAGAAGAAGTATAGCAACATCGAAAATTATTGCAGAGATAGAGCAAAGACCATTGTCTGGAAGCCACGAAGAAAGGATGTTACAAAGAATATATAGCTATTATACTAATAGTAAACATGTATTTGAATTGTTAGCATTACGTGTAACGCAGGAAATATTTGAAGAATCCGGTGTAGCATTTCAACCAGGGTGGATTACAAGTAAAAGTGGTGATCGGGGAATAGATTTTGTTGCTAGAATAGATGTTAGCTCACAGATGTCATCATTAAAGGTAGCAATATTAGGTCAAGCAAAATGCGAGAAACTTGATAAGCCAACAAATGGAGTTCACATTGCACGAACAGTTGCACGCCTAAAAAGAGGATGGTTTGGAGTATACGTTACAACATCATATTTTTCTAAGAGTGTTCAATTAGAAGTTGCAGATGATCAGTACCCGATTATGTTAATCTGCGGAAAGAAAGTAGCAGAAACAGTCGAAAAAATATTATTTAAAACAGGTATGACATTGGATGAATTCTTAAAGAGTTTGGATGATGATTATACTACAGAGAATAGAAGACCAGAAGAAATACTAAATGCATAAGTATAATATAAAAGTAAAGTGCTGGAAATGACACACGATGTGATTTTCCGGCATTTTACTTTACAAGGAGACATAAAAAGATAAAATGAAAGTATGGGACATGTAGATGTATATAAAAGTGAAGGTGACTTATGAGAATACTGGATAAAATATTATACCAACGATTAGATAAAATTCGTGATAAATTAAATTTATACATTACGGAAAGAATTGAAGAAAAATTATGTGAGACATCAGTTCCTAAGGTAGAGCCTATTATTCAACATAATAACATAGGCGGAACCGTAGAAAAGTTTCTCGATGCTCTGCGTCTTGAAGAAGATGTAGATGAATTAGAATTTTTGAATGTAGAATACGATGATGAGGAATGTGATACAGACGAAGATGTTCAGATTCCGTCTGCTCCGATTTATCCAAGACCTACCTCTCAACGTCCAGTATCTACGCTTGGCCGTCCAATGTCTTCCAGTAAGCCAGTGGAAATCAATATACCAGATTTTCTTAGTTCGGAATGTCAGAAAAGAAGCATAGATGAGGTATTGGAAAGTAAAGCAGAAACATTTTCAAATATGCTACTTCGACTAATCGATGAAAAAGGATTAAAGGATTCAGAAGTTTACAAGAAGGCAAATATTGACCGTAGACTTTTCTCAAAAATTCGTGGAGATGAAGATTATGTTCCGAGTAAGAAGACAGCGATTTCGTTTTGCTTGGCATTACAGTTAAGTATGGATGAAGCTAAGAAACTTCTTGAGGCAGCGGGGTATGCATTGTCAACAGCATCTCGTTTTGATTTAATAATTATGTTTTTAATTGAAAATGAAGAATACAATATTCATTTTGCTAATATTGTATTAGAGGATTATGGTGAAGGTACACTATCAAAATAAAATGTCCCTTGAGAAGCGACCAGTTCTGTTAATATTTTTTGTATAATGTGTTTATCAAAAGAAAGGAAGGTAACACATATGAAAAAAGGATTAACAGAGCTGGTTTTTATTTTAGATAGAAGTGGTTCGATGAGTGGATTGGAAAGTGACACAATTGGTGGTTTTAATGGAATGCTTTTGAAGCAGAAAAAAGAAGAAGGCGAGGCAAATGTGACAACGGTATTTTTTGATGATGAAATTGAAGTAATTCATGATAGATTTCCAATTGAAGTAGTAAAGCCGTTAACTGATAGTGATTATTATGTGAGAGGATGCACTGCATTATTAGATGCTGTAGGAAGTACTGTCAAAAAAGTAGAAAACATTCAGAAACGTTTGCCAGAGGAGATGAAAGCAGAAAAGATAATATTCATCATTACGACAGATGGACACGAAAATGCAAGTCAGGAATATTCTTATAAGATGGTAAAACAGATGATTGAGAAGAATCAAGAAGAGGGATGGCAGTTCTTATTTATGGGAGCTAATATTGATGCGATTAAAGAGGCACAAAGTTTTGGGATTAGTCCAAGGCGCGCAGTATCGTATAGAAATGATTCGAAAGGTGTACAGCTAAATTATGCAGTTACAGGAAATATACTGTCGAATCTTAGAAACAATGAGTACGATGAAGATGAAGCAGAGGAAATGATTTGTGAATGTTTGAGTCCAATTGTACGTCATTTGGAGGATGAGTAATGTTGAACATTGCAGATTGGTTTTTAGAGAAAATGAATTTAATTAAAGATGGAGAGTCAGAAACTGTTGAAGAGGAATCAGAAGAGGATATTATTCCATGGCTTGAATCGATTGGCCGAAATAAGGTAAAAGAACAACTTTATAATAAACATATTTTTTATAAGATTATTGAATCATATGATGATGCTAGAGAGGTCATTTGTGAGTATAAGCTTGATGCGGAATGTATTATTTCATTTAATCAGATTGAAAATGTAGATGCACAGGGAATGATGAATTATATTTGTGGTGGAGTATTTGCATTGGAAGGACACGTTCGTGATGTAGGGGGAAATGTTTTTATCGTAAGTCATATGGAAAAGCAAGACACTTCTGGTCCCGGGAACCAGAAGTGTCTTGAAAAGCAGGCAAAATATCGATAAGATATAGGAATTTCATCACCGATTGTTGAATAGACAGTTTTGTTTGTTGCGCGGGTTTAAATTGACTAAATATAAAAATATACAAAATTCGCTTGACAAAATCAAGTTTACATGTAAAATAAGAAACAAAAGAACTGTTGTGGAGGTAATGCAAATGACAACCAGTGACAACGTATTAAAGACAATGGCGAAGATTGGAAAAGCAGTAGAAAAAGGAGCTACAGAAGATATTCGTATTTATCTTAGCAGTAGCGAAAATGTAACAAATAATGCGGTTGCTTTTCTTCGTGGAGACTATATCAATACAAATCTTAGTAATATGGTAGCATCAGAAGATGTTGATGTAAAGTTATTTAAAAGAAGTTCATGGACAGGGGCACTAGTAATAGATCGTGTAAATCAATTGATTTTTTCTGTTTGTTCAAGAAAGACTTTGGAGAGAATTCCTAAGAATAAAACAAGAAAAAGCCCACATTATGTCCAGACAATTTTAAATACAGTTAATAGAGATGAGATTGCTCCAGTTAAGCAGATGTCGATTGCAGATATTGACTCTGATTTTGTAACTACGTTTACAGATGAAGATTTCGAAAAAGACTTTCTTGCTATTATGGAAGAAGCGGTTGCATTCTATGAAGGATATAGACTTTGGGTAATGACATATGAGGTAGAGAAATCTGAACTTATATCAATTTCAGCAGTTTTAATGGATGGTGATTTTGATATAGTACAGGAAATATCAATTTTAGAGATGCTAAAACCAAATTTTGGAGAGCTTACTTTAACACAAGCGAAAGAGGAAAAGAAGAAAGATGTGCGTAGTTTGCTTTCGGTTAAAGATAGGATGCAACGTAGCAAATCTATTGAGCCTGAGAGACGTACAGAAATATTGCCTAAATCTGTGGAGGAGCGTAAGGAAGCATAATTCTTTGGCAATATATTAATTTTGAAAATATGTTTCCTAAATAATCATGAATACACATAAGTTTAATGGACAGCGTCTAAAGGATGCTCTTCAGTTTAGAGAAATGAAAATGACGGAACTTGCAGATGAAACAGGAATTAGTAAGCAATCATTATCGCTATATGCAAATGATGGCAATGTTCCACCTTACGAAAATGTGCGAAAAATTGCTAATGTATTAAATTTTCCAATAGAGTTTTTTATGTCAGAAGATTTGTGTACAGCATCAACTAGCAATACTTACTTTAGATCGCAAGCATCTGCAACAAAAAAGTCTAGAAATGCACAAAAGATTAAGCTAGAATATGTTTCTAAAATGTATGAAGTTATTCTCAATTATATGAACGTGCCAGAGTTGAATATTCCTGACACTAGGGACATTCATATTCCAGAAGGAATTGCTGATGCAGATTCAAATGTTGCATTTTATGAAATCGAAAAACTTGCTGATTTAGTCCGATCACATTGGGAATTAGGGAATGGTCCAATCGATAATCTCCAATATGCATTACAGTCCAATGGAATAATTGTGACAGGTTTTAGTGATGTTGATTCTGATATTGATGCATTTAGTCAGCAGATTACAATTGGTGGTAAAGTGGTTTATATTATTGCGTTAGCTATTGGAAGTAAGCCAATTGAACGACTTCGCTTTGACATGGCACATGAACTAGGTCATATTCTAATGCATACATGGGGAGAGGAAAACGAAGATATCTCAAAAGATGAATTTAACGCAAGAGAAAAACAAGCGAATATGTTTGCTAGTGCATTGCTTCTTCCTAAAAATTCTTTCTCAAGGATGGTAGTTGCTTATCCAACTAATGTGGATTTTTACAAATCTCTTAAGAAAAAATGGAAAGTGTCTATGCAAGCAATGATGTATAGAGCAAGACAGCTTGATATTATTACTGCAAATCAGTTTCAATACATGATGAGAATTATGTCAAAAAATGGTTATAGAATTCACGAACCTGGTGATAAGCCTGGAGAGATTGGGGATACAATTTTTCAGGCCGCATTGGATATTCTTTTTGAGGGAGGATATCTTACGGTTGACGGATTGCTAAAAGAGTTTGGTCGTTATGGTATATTTTTATCACAAAAAGATTTAGAGAATTTAATGTATTTGAAAGAAGGTACACTATACCAAGAACCAAAAATAATTCCCTTTATGACAGTTAAAAAAATTGGAAATTAATGTGTTCTGTAAAAAAAGT
The DNA here is from genome assembly GCA_045544235.1 of Agathobacter sp. Taxonomy (GTDB): domain Bacteria; phylum Bacillota; class Clostridia; order Lachnospirales; family Lachnospiraceae; genus Roseburia. The sequence continues at coordinate 12,888 of JAZPYQ010000020.1, forward strand.
GGTCAATATATAATAATCCTACAGTTGATGACAGTCATAGAATGAGTATATTATTTTAAAATTTACACCATACCGGTGAAATTACATTAGTAATTTCATCGGTATTTTTTTATTTCTAGTACTTCTGGTCCCCGGGACCAGAAGTGTCCTAAAACATTCGGGTCATAGGGGATACCCTAAAGCAAACGACATATGAGTTTGGAGCCGTCAGCCGAGTTGACCATGCAACTTTAGGCGTATCCTGTTATCTTTTATTTTGTTGTTTGGTCAAATGTCATGACCATTGACCAAAATCGATGAAAGCCGCATAAAATCAAGGTCTTTCAAATGTCAAACAGATTGACAACCATAAAATGTTCGCCCAATTCAATTGACCACGTTTTTTCAGGTGAAGATGATAATTGAATAAGTTTACTGTAGATAGCAGCTGTGTTAGGCTATGGTGCCAGAAGGCACTGATTCCAGATGAAAGTTTGGAGGTCGGTGCCTTTTTGTTATGCCTTAATAGCACGGTTGCCAGTCTCTGCAGTCAACTTATGAGATATTTAAAAAAATTCGACGATTTTTTGTAATTAGCATTGAAAAAACCTAAGTAGTATATGCAAGGAAAAGAAAGCCGGTTTTTAGAATTGCACCTAGGTTATGTAAACATCTAGGACACTTCTGGTCCCGGGGACCAGAAGTTAAAGAGAAACAAAAAAGAATTTTCAAGTAGAAAAGAAAGGAGGTACGAATGAACAATACTTACAATATTCCAGTATGGGTAAAGTACACATTAAGCATTGAGGAAGCGGCAGCATATTTTCGAATTGGCGAACATAAGCTTCGTAATCTTATCAATCAAAATCCAAATGCAGATTATCTTCTCTGTAATGGAAATCGTGTTCAGATTAAGCGTGTAAAATTTGAACGTTTTGTAGATTCGCTAGAAGCTATATAGAAAAAATACAAGAGCTGTGATATATTGGGATTAAGCCATGTCACAGCTCTTTGAAAGGAGAGATAATCATGAGAGATACAAAGAGACGTGACAGCAAAGGTAGAGTCTTACATAATGGTGAATCACAAGATGCGACAGGGCGATATTGTTATCGCTATCAGGATCCATTTGGGAAGAGAAAGGCGGTATATAGTTGGCGTTTAACTGTGGCGGATCCTACGCCAGCAGGAGCGCGCAAGGACAGGTCCTTAAGAGAAAAAGAAAGAGATATTGAGCAGGAACTCCGAAAGGGTATTTATTGTGATGATACGACAGTATGTGAGTTAGTGGATAAATACTTGATGCTAAAGACTGGGGTAAAACACACTACGAGAGTAGGATATCGATATGTGCAAAGTATCTTAGAGAAGGAAGAATTCGGACGACGAATGATTCGAAAAGTAAAGATGTCGGATGCGAAATTGTTTCTAATTAAATTACAGAGCGATGGAAGAGGTTATAGTACGATTCATAATATACGAGGAGTGCTGAGACCTGCTTTTCAGATGGCTGTAGATGACGAGATGCTTCTTAGGAATCCATTTGAGTTTCAGCTTCATACAGTTGTGGTAAATGACAGTGTGAAGAGGGAGGCACTTACGAGAGACCAGGAGCGAAAGTTTCTAAAGTTCGTTGAAGAGGATGCTCATTTCAATCAGTATTATGATGCATTTTTTATACTTTTCAAAACAGGTCTTCGTATTAGTGAGTTCTGTGGTTTGACGGTAAAGGACATTGATTTTAAACGGAATGTAATTAAGGTCAATCATCAGCTTCAGAGAACACGAGAGAGGGAATATATGGTAGATACCACAAAGACAGGAAGTGGTGTAAGAGATGTTCCAATGAGTGAAGATGTAGCTTATACCTTCCGCAGAATTATCAAGTTTCGTCCTAGACCAAAGATGGAACCATTGATTGATGGATATTCGGGTTTTCTCTATTTGGACAAGAATGGTATGCCGTTAGTTGCACAACATTGGGAGAAATATTTTAGACAGGCTGTGAAGAAATACAATAGTATTTACCGAGTGCAGCTGCCGAATATTACCCCGCATGTATGCAGACATACTTTCTGTAGCAATATGGCTAAGTCGGGAATGAATCCAAAAACCTTGCAGTATATTATGGGGCATGCTGAAATTGGTGTGACCATGAATACTTATACGCATATCGGAGCAGACGATGCGAAGGAAGAATTTGAACGACTTGGTATGATGAAGGCATATTATGGGTAGAAAAGGCTTGGCATAAAAGTTTTCATTTTATGCCAAATCTGGTCTGTTTTATGCCAAACCGATTGAGATGACTCGATATTTTACGAGAAGAAACGAGAGAAGAAAAAACCTGCAAACCCAGTAAAATCAAGGTTTTCCAAAAAACTTGAAGTTATAATATGAAAAATGATAAAAAAAGGGAAAATGTTAAGGAAACATGCTCCATAGGGGCACGGCAACATTCTCCCCTCCTCCATAGCATTCCCTCCAACTTTAACACAACTTTAACACTTCCCCAACATTTCCCAAACATCCCTGCTATAAGATAACATCATCAACAGCAAGGAGGAAAAAGAAATGTATTTTGAAGTTTTATATTCTATCTTTTATTTAATCAGCAACTTATTCTAATCACAGTTGCTGATACAACGAAAACAAAGACAAAAGTCGTTTAAATAGATATGCGAGGGCCTAAGCCCTCGCAATTTTTTTCTTAACTTTTTCTTAGCACCTTCCTCGCAGTATTCACCCCTACCGCAAACACTACACTCAGTCCGATAAACGCCAGCTCATCCCACTTCGCATTCACTTTCACATATTCCAACACCAAGGTCGCAAAACTCTGACACAGATACACTTCCAATCCCAGTCCCGCCATCCAGCGAACCAGTTTCGTTTTCCCAACACGATTCAGCCAATCCCAATTTGCCACACACAGGAAAATGATAGCAGTACATGGTATTACTATCACATTATACAGATTTGTTTCAAATAGAAAATATGGTCTAAAAAGCATAAGCCCAAACACACACAACAAACTAGTACAAAAAACAATTACGCCAGCCCATTTCCCAACCACAACATCTTTATCCGTCATATTCTCAGACAAAACCCCAGACATATCCTCCGACAAATCCGCCAGCATCATTCCAATCATAAACTCAGGAATTCTTAAAAATGGATTTGGATAATAGTCCAAGAACACCAGCTCCGTGCAATACACCAGATAGAAATAAATGCCCGCAGACACTATCCACAGCACCACGCACAAGAATATCTTCATCCAAACACTAAGTTTATTCACCAACTCATTCAAAAATGGAAACAGCAGATACAGCACAAACAATGCACTTATATACCAGCAGTTGTCATTAAAGAGAAACCAGTGCATCTCCTTGCCAAATAAAATATGTAGCATGGAAAATTGAATCGGTAAACGCACGAGCGTTTCGCCCCAACTATCCATGACACGAAACTGGAATACAAGTGCCACTACACTCAACAAAAAGAACAGTGGATAAATACTCATGATTCGTTTTTTATAATATTTCAAAACCCCAGAAAAATCACGAACCGACAAGTCGCCATTGCTTTTCCTTAACCCAAATCCAGACAGCATAAAGAATACAGTAACAAAAACTGCCCCAATAGAAATAAGCTCGTCCACCCAGCCTATACCCATATGGAAACCATACATAAGTCTTGCATGGAAGAAGAGTATCATTGTCATGCCAATGATGCGTATGAAGTTTAGTCCATCTACTCGTTTATTCATGACACGTTATCCCCTTAAACTTTTCCCAATATCATCTCTACCTCAATTCTCCCACATCATCTTTCTCTTTACAACCATTTTTCAAACGCAGTATAATATTTCCGAACCAACACAAAAAAGAAAGAGAAAAATCACTATGAATGAAAAAATAAAAGTACTTTTTGTATGTCATGGAAATATTTGTCGCAGCACCATGGCGGAATCTGTTTTTACTCACATGGTAAAAGAAAAACACATAGACCACTTATTTGAAATCAATTCTGCTGCCACCAGCCGTGAGGAAATTGGAAATGGCCCACACTATGGCACAGTAAACAAACTCCGTCAGGTTGGGATTCCAGTAGTTCCACATCGTGCTGCTCAAATGACAGAAAAGGATTATGATTACTACGATTATCTCATTGGCATGGATACAGCAAATATTCGCAATATGAATCGTATCGCTGGTGGAGATAAAGACGATAAGATTTATAAATTGCCATCTTTTGCAGGAAAAGGGAATGATATTGCGGATCCATGGTACACAGGAAACTTTGATGACACATATCAGGATGTGGTAGAGGGATGCGAAGCATTTCTTAACTATTTAAAACAAGAAGGTCAAATTTAAAGTGTTAGAGAAGAAGTGAGCTACAGGTTCACTTCTTTTTTTATATCTTAACTTGTATACAACTTCCCCTCTTCCTATTTTTCGTGTAGAATAAGGAGTAGGACTTTTTGGGAGAAAAACTATGGGACAAATGGTATTGGTAGTTGATGATTCAGGTTTGAATCTTCGTATGGCTATGAATATTCTAAAAGAACATTTCGAAGTGACATGTGCCAACTCTGGCCCAGCGGCCTTCGAACTGATGAAGAAGCGTATTCCAGATTTGATTCTTTTGGATTATCATATGCCGGTGATGGATGGATTTGAAGTCATCGAAAAGTTAAAAGAGAATGACGAATATAAGGACATTCCTGTTATTATGCTTACAGCAGATAATGATAGAGATACAGAAGTGCGTGGATTCCAAGCGGGGGTTATGGATTTCATTGCAAAGCCTTTTGTCAATGAGATTATGGTGCAGCGAGTAGGTCGTATTTTGGAACTGAGTCGTCTGCAGCGCAATCTAAAACAGGAAGTTAAGTTCCAGACCAAGAAAGCAGAAGAGCGTCGAAATCAGGTGGAGAAACTGTCAGAAGAGGTTATGAAGACTTTGGCGAATACCATCGACGCGAAAGATGCGTACACAAATGGTCATTCTCTTCGCGTTGCAAAGTATTCGAAAGAAATTGCAAAGCGTGCAGGAAAAACAAAAGAAGAACAGAAGATGATTTATCATATGGCGCTCTTACATGACATTGGTAAGATTGGTGTGCCAGATGAGATTATCAATAAAGATACCAGACTTACAGATGATGAATACATGGCTATCAAACAGCATCCAGCTATTGGTAGTGATATTTTAAAAACCATCGAACAAATGCCAGAAATTATGATTGGTGCCAGATGGCATCATGAAAGATATGATGGACATGGTTATCCAGATGGACTTGCTGGTACAGAGATTCCAGAGGAAGCTCGTATCATTGGTGTAGCCGATGCATATGACGCCATGACTTCCAAGAGAAGTTATCGTGCTATCTTAGCCCAGGAAGTAGTTCGTGGTGAAATCGAACGTGGAAAAAATACACAGTTCGACCCAGAGTTCGCAGACATCATGATTCAGATGATTGACGAAGATATCAGATATACTATGCGAGAGAAGTTTAGAGGAGAAGTCTAGCCAAGTAAACGGTTAAAAATAAAGGAGGTGCATGCTTGCATGCAACCTCCTTTTATTTTTAACCGTGCAATTTGGCTCAACCTCCTATTCCATCTGAGCTCCATTGGTTTCGATACCCTTCCATACAGTCACAATTAGTGACACCACAATACATGGAAGCCCCACAACCAAACAAGCAATTCCCAAAGGAATCAAGTTAAACATAATCATAATAACAATAGAACCAATACCTACACCAGCATAGTTTAAAAGGCTGGCAGCAGCTACCACAGAATTACGGATACCTGCAGGTGCCATTTCCGTAGTCATGATTGCCAGGTAGTCAATGCTACACCAATAGGTGCTGGTGAAGAGGCCGTAGAACAATCCGATAAGCAGTGGATTCCAGCCAGACATGGAACCTGCGACAAAAAGGATAAACGTGATGGCACAGGTAGTACAGTAAATAATTTCCAATTTTTTACGTCCCAACTTGTCTGCTAGAATACCACTAAGCATGGTTACGCCAGCATAGATAAATGGGTATACGAAAAGTACACTGGTAACATCCGCTGTGCTGAGGGACCCGTATGCATCTTCAGACATAATGGACTGGTAGTAGGAAGTGATAGCACCTTGTCCAGCAGCCAAAATCATTCGAGAGATAGCATTCCAACGGAAGTTTGTGTGTGTGAAAATATATTTCAGTGAAGGGAAAATACCTATTTTCTCAGCATCTTTCCCTTTTTCTTCTTCAAGTCTTTGCTCTAAAGGTTTTTCTAAGTATGCAATTCGACTATCAATGAAAGCGTTGGATTCTTTGGCTCCAAGGAAAGTGATTAAACTAACAAGGATTGCCAAGCCCGCTGGTACCAGATAAACGATTTGCCATTTGGAAGCATCATTTCCCATAAAAATAGTACGAAGCAACGGAAGTAAAACACCTGCTAAAATACCTGCTGCTTTACAAATAGAATAAAATACTGCACGGTTCTTGGTAGGTGCGACTTCCAAAATATAAATGATTTGTGTGTCATGTACAATGAAAAAGGAAGTCAATGCGGCACCTAAAGCATATGTAAAGTAGTTTGGTGCAATACCGCAAAGGAATAAGCCCGAACTCATGCCAAGGGTATTAATCACAAGAAATATTTTTCTACCGTATTTATCAGATAATGCGCGATAAAAAGGTGACAAGATAACCGTGGCAGCGGAAAGCAAGCCGACGATACTTACTACCGAAAGTCCAGCTTCATAAGTAGAGCCATTTGCCACGAAAAAGTCATTGATGACATTGGATTGAAATGTATTTCCAATGGAAGTGGATAGTTCGTCCACACAGTTTATGCATATGATGATAATCATAAGCAGGATAATGCTACCACCTGCTTTTTGAGCGGTGCGTAGTTTACGAAGACGTTCTAGTTGTTTTGTCTCACTCTGAATTCTTTTGTTCTGATCCATAATATACTCCTTCTAAAATGAGTTCCCTCGTTCATTCTATCGTTTATCATACCAATTAATAAAAAACTTTGCAATCATTGAAAAGTGCTTGACAAAAATTTAACAAATCACTATACTTCTCTTTGTGAACGCGTTCATAAAAAGAAATTGGGGGTTACATGAATGCCAAAAATTATTGAAAATATCAGAGAAAATCTTATCGCAGAAGCAAAACGACAGGTAGTAGAAAATGGCTATTCATCTATGACCATTCGCTCTGTGGCGACAGCCTGCGGAGTGGGAACTGGTACGGTGTACAATTACTTTCCATCCAAGGATGTATTAGTAGCGAACTTTATGCTAGAGGATTGGATGATTTGCATTCAGGCCATTACCAAAGGTGCTACAGATGCAGTAGATGCAAAAGAAGCATTACATTGTATGTATCAGGAGCTTTTAACCTATAAAGAGAAATATACAAAGCTATTTTATGACGAAAATGCAGAAAGTAGCTATGCGTCATCTTCTTCTTTGCACAAACACGAGTTGCTTCGTAAACAGTTAGCAGAGCCAATGGAAATCTGGACAGAGAAACAGACAAAGACAGACGCAAAGTTTCTGGCTGAGTTTATTGCTGAAAATATGCTGACCTGGACCATGCAGGGCAGAGAATTTGAGCAAATCGCAGAGGTGCTCCTGCAACTTTTCTAAAACACCTAATTAATGGACAAAATCCTGATGACGCAGGTTCATCAGATTTTTCATATAACAAATAAAGCATCATACATATAAGAAAAGGAGATATGAAAATGAGTAGTTTTGAAAATCTTCGTGTGGTAGACAATTTCTACCAGACATCATTATTTTTCCCAATGCCAACAGTAGTTATTAGTACACTCTGTGAAGATGGCACAACAAACTGCGGACCATACTCTTTGGTTCAGCCTTACTATGTAGCTGGTAAAGATTATTACGCAATGCTTCTTAGCTGCCGTAACTCGTCTAACACAGCACAGAACATTTTAAGAAATGGTAAATGTGCTTTAAACTTCATCAGTGATGAACCAAAATATTTCAAGGAATGTGTAAAACTTAGCTGGCCTGGTGACAAACCAGAAGAAAAAATGCCAAAATGTAACTTCCGCCTTGAAACATCTATGATTGAAGAAGAAAATCCAGAAGACAAACGTCCTCAGGTACTTACAGATGCCATTGAAGTTATCGAATGTACATGGGTACGTGAACTTGATGGTGCAGATAAAGATCAGGCTGGTGAATTAAATGGTTATCCAGGACCATATCATGATTTCAATGGTATCACTAGTGAATTTGGCGCACACTTCATCTTAAAGATTGACAAAATCCTTATGAAGAAAAAATACGCAGACGCTATCATCAACGGTGTTGGCAAATTCGACTTCCCACACCTTCCAGTAGACTATGGTTACCGTGATAGCAAAAACTTCTGGTATCACAGATATAATTTTATGCATGCTGAACTTTTACAGATGCGTAAAACAACTCTTGAATCTGTTCGTTATGCAGCAGACAGAGTAGATGACCAGATTAAATTTACAGATGAAGCTCTTGAAACCATCCTTGGTGTACCTCGTGTATTCCTTCACACAGTATTAAAAGGATGTGTAGACTGGGCAAAAGAAAACAATGTTGACGTAATCACAGCAGAACATATGGCGATTATCAACGACAAACGTTCAAAAGAGAAAAAAAAGAACTAAGGAGAGCATAAATGAAAGTTGTATTAGCAGGCGCTTATGGTAATCTTGGCGCAGAAATTTTTAAAGCATTATTAAAAGCAGGACATGAAGTAGTTGCAGCAGATATGATCGAACGTGATCTTGGCGTAACAGGCAACTTTACTTTCAAAAAAATCGACGTTACAAAACCTGAAACATTAAAAGGACTTTGCGACGGAGCAGATTGTGTAGTTTCTACTGTTGGTCTTACAAAGACATCTGCAGAAGTTACGAATTACCAGATTGACTTAGATGGTAACGTAAACATCTTAAATGAAGCAAAAGCAGCTGGCGTAAAATATTTTACATACATTTCTGTTATTAAAGCTGATCAGGCACCAGGTGTACCTATGGTTCATGCAAAATACTTATTCGAAGAAGAATTAAAGAAGAGTGGTCTTACATACTGTATCCACCGTCCAACAGGTTACTTCTACGACATCGTAAAAGTATTCCGTCCAATGATTGAAAAAGGCGAAGTTACTCTTCTTGGAAACGATCCAGTACATGCAAATGTTGTATCTACAGAAGAATTTGGTGCATTCATCGCTGAACACATCACAGATGAAAACACAATGTACAACGTTGGTGGAAAAGAAACTTACTCTTACGAAGAAATCGCAAAACTTTGCTTTGAAGCAGCTGGAAAAGAACCAGTTATCAAACGTGCTCCAGCAGTTCTCTTTGACGTACTTGCATTCGTTAACAAGTTCAAAAAGAACGGTAAAGAAGCAATTTTAAAATTCTCAAAATGGACTCTTACAGAGGAAATGGTTGGGGATACAGAAGTAGGCGAAATGAGCTTCAAACAGTATATTTTTGACAGCTTTCAGAAATAAATTTACTTAAGAAAAGGAGATATAAAATGGGCTGGAATTATTTAGCAATTTTCTTTGTAGTAGCCTTAGCAGTATGTTTAGTAGGCTTCTATAAATATGTATACTTTTTATCTATTGGTTACGGATTTGCAGTGCTTGGCATCGGCGTAACAATGGCAATTATGAGCATAATGGGCATCTTCAATGCCTCCTTAGCACATTATATTTTATTTGTGCTCTTTGTCGTTTACGGTTTCCGTTTGTCAGGCTTCTTGCTCATTCGTGAAATCAAAAATGCAGCATATCGTAAAACACTTCAGGAAGCCACAGGCGATGAAAAAGGTATGCCAATTTTTGTAAAATTTGCAATTTGGGTTTGTGTAGCAGCTCTTTATGTAGCACAGACATCACCAGTATATTTCCGTATGTTAAACGGCGGAGAAGTGTCTGCTTTCACATGGGCAGGTATCATTATCTGTATCGCAGGTATCGTATTAGAAACTATCGCTGACAATCAGAAATCAGCACAGAAAAAGGTTCGTCCAGACATGGTAGCTACACAAGGCTTATATAAAATGTGCCGTTGTCCAAACTACTTTGGCGAAATCATTTTCTGGACAGGTATCTTTGTTTCATCTTTGGATATCTTAAGCGGAATTGGTCAGTGGCTTATGGCAGTGATTTCATACATCTGTATCGTATTCATTATGTTTAACGGTGCACAGCGTTTGGAAAAACGTCAGATGGCTCGCTATGGTAATGATAAGGAATACAATGATTATGCAAATAAAACACCTATCATTATTCCACTTTTACCAATCTATCACTTAAACAAGGTGGAGAAATAATCGAAGTTTAATGTGGCGGGGGGCTACAAAAAACGAAAGAGGTTTTGGTTATGAAAGATTTTTCTATCGCAATGGCGTTAGTAGATTATATTCCTGTATTGTTCTTTGGTTTTGGTGCAGCAATATTGATGCAGTGTCTGTATAACAAAATGACAAAAGCATCTTTCTCATTATTTGCGGCAGGTGCCATTAATGTATTTATGGCAGGCTTTTTAAAAGCCACATATAAGTTCTTATATGCGGCCAATATTTGTGACTTTGAACCACTCAATTCTATGTTTTTCCCAGTGCAGGCACTTGGATTTTTATTGGCTGGTTCAGGCATCATCCTTATGTTCATCCGCAGAAAACATTTACCTATGCTTTCTGTAGCACCAGTTGTATGGAAAGGAACTTTCCTTTTTGTAGGATTTATGGTTCTCGGACTTGGCATGATGGATGCAGGCCTTTGTTACTTGTCTGCAAAACTTAAAAAACCAGGAATTATCGCTGTCTACGTAGTTTCCTTTGTGTGCTGCCTTGCAATGGGTTACTTATCTTCTAGAGATTTCACCCAGGCAAGCATGAACTGGATTGCCCAGGGAATCAACGTAGTAGGACAGGGATGCTTCTTATTAGGAGCAATTTCCCTTAGAAAAGCTGGTTTGGAAGAATATACACTATAGCATTTTTTCGAGGGCCTGCACAACTGAAAGCAGGCCTTCTTTATCTTCTTCATCAAATCTTCCAAGTAAAGGACTATCGATATCCAATACACCTACCACATCGCCGTTTGTGTTGTGTAAAGGTAACACGATTTCAGAATTAGAAGCGCAGTCGCAAGCAATGTGTCCTGGAAATTCATGGACATTTGGTACGAGCATAACAGCATCTTCTGCAACAGCAGTACCACAGACGCCTCTTCCAATCTGGATTTCAATACATGCTGGAAGTCCTTGGAATGGACCTACGATAAGTAGGTCTTTTTTTTCGCCTATTTTTTCTAAATCAAAGTATTTTGGAAAATGTTTTGGGATAAGATAAAAACCTACCCAGTTGATATCAGTCAACGCACTACCAAGTACTGCAGATATATTTGCAAAGTTAGACATAAGGTGTGGAACATTTGTTGCGTAAGCATCCACCTGTCCAGCTAATAGATGATAGAGTTCTTTTTTATCTGTTGGATATGTGATGTTTGATGTCATTTTCTAAGTCCTTCTTTCAGAATATTTTACTAGTAAAATCATACTGAAAACTTAGATAAAAATCAACAAACTCTTACAAATCCTTTTGTCTTGATACGTGGGTTTTGTATTCGTCACGTATTCCCTCAGAAACGGGCGTGTCCGGAGCGGTAATTACTGAATTTGGTGGTAGAGGTGGAAGATAAGGGAAAAGTTCTTCATAACTTTGGGCTTCATATTCGTTATGAGCTGGAGCAGGAGTAAGTCCTGTCATATCATTGGCTGAAGCACTATAAAGATAATTATCATCTTCAATACGTTCTGTTTTTTTCATAAGGCTATCTCCTTTTTCAAGTATTACAAAATTTTAGTAATACTATTATTTCTAAAAAATAAGACAAACATACATATATAAGAAACTTATTCAAAACATTTCGGCAATAAAAAAAGGCGTGTAGATTTCTCTACACGCCAAAATGTATCAAACTTAAAATTATCTGTTGTTGATGATTTTTGTAAGTTCAACAGGATCAACGATTTTGCCATCTTTGTAAACACGCATGTTACCAGATGCGATTTCGTCGATAAGGATTACTTCGTCATTGTTGTAACCAAATTCAAATTTGATATCCCAAAGATCAAGACCAAGTGTTTTTAAATCATCTGCAACGATTTTTGTAATAGCAAGTGTCTGTTCTTTTAAGCTTTCGAACATAGCTGGTGACATAACGCCAAGAGCTACAAGACCTTCGCCTGTTACGAGTGGATCGCCAAGTGCGTCATCTTTGAATGTACATTCAACATAGCCACCTTCTAAAACAGTACCATCTTCGATGTATTTGCCATATCTACGGATGAAGCTACCTGTAGCAACGAGACGGCAGATTACTTCAAGGCCATGTCCAAATACTGTTGCTGGAAGTACTTCCATAGTAGCGTTTTCTACATCAGCGCCAACATAATGAGTTTTGATTCCAGCTTCTTTTAATAATTCAAAGTAGTGGATAGATGTGATAAGGTTTGCTTTACCGATACCTTCGATA
>JAZPYQ010000021.1:0-17948 GCA_045544235.1 Agathobacter sp.
TCGTTTGCCCGCGTAAGAGAAACTGACAAAAGTCTTCGAATGTGTTTTAGACACCCACGAACATACTGTCGCGGATCGCTCGAACCTTTGAAAGACATAAATAATAGACAACATCAGAGAGCTCTTTTGTTGGAAATACGACATTTTTCTATGTTAACGACATCAAAGTATAGAGCATCCGTTTGCTAAAATATGAACAAGAAAAAAAAGGGCCCCGCAAGCAAGATATGCTGCGGAAGCCCCTTGATATTTCTAAGATACTTTTAGAATAAATTTCTGTAATTCTTTTTCACTTTTTACGAGTTCGATGTTGCCACCAAGTTCACGAAGTTTTACTTCGAAGTTTTCGTAGCCACGCATAATGTAGTGGATATCGTCTACGACTGTAACACCATCTGCCGCTAAACCTGCAATTACAAGTGCTGCACCTGCACGAAGGTCTGGAGCATTTACTCTAGCTCCTGTGTATTTCTCAACACCAGAAATGATTGCAATATTGCTTTCTACTTTGATGTTTGCTCCCATTCTAGTAAGTTCGTCTACATAGCGGAAACGATTTTCAAAGATACTTTCTGTAATGGTGCTTGTTCCTTCTGCAATCGCTAAGACTACCGCCATCTGTGGCTGCATGTCTGTTGGGAAACCAGGATAAGGAAGGGTTGTTACCTGTGTACGTTTCAATCTTCCATGAGAGATTACTCGTACTGCATCATCAAACTCTTCGATTTCACATCCTACTTCCAAAAGTTTCGCTGTAGTAGCTTCCAAATGTTTTGGAATTACATTTTTTACCATAACATCGCCGCCTGCTGCTGCTGCTGCAAACATAAATGTTCCTGCTTCAATCTGATCTGGAATGATAGAATATTCTGTTTTGTGGAGCTTCTCAACACCTACAATACGGATAACATCTGTACCAGCACCACGAATGTTAGCACCCATGCTGTTTAAGAAGTTTGCCACGTCTACTACATGTGGTTCTTTTGCAGCATTTTCTATAACTGTTTTGCCTTCTGCTAATGCAGCTGCCATCATGATATTAATAGTAGCACCTACAGATACTTTATCTAAGTAAATGTGAGTACCCATCAAATGTTTTGCTTCCACTCTCCAAAGTCCATGTGCGATATCTACATCAGCTCCCATAGCTCGGAAACCTTTGTTATGTAAATCGATAGGACGACTTCCGATATCACATCCACCAGGAAGTGCAACTGCCGCTTCTTTATATTTACCAAGCAATGCTCCAATCAAATAATAAGAAGCACGAATTTTACGGATAAATTCATTGTCTACAGTTATATCTTTAATAAATGAGCCATTGATTTTTACTTTGTGCTCATTCACGCGTTCTACCTTTGCGCCAATTTCTTCAATGGCCTGTAAGAGTACATTGATATCCCTAACGTTTGGCAAGTTTTCAATTGTAACGGTTTCATCTGTCATGATAGACGCTGCTAAAATAGGAAGCGCTGCGTTCTTTGCACCACCGATTTCAACTTCACCATATAAAGGATTACCACCTTTAATTACGTATTGTTCCATCTTCCACCTCAACAAACTATCTTATATATATTATTCTATAGCTGCTTAATTGTTATTCAAATTCTTTAATTTGTCAACTAAAATTTCTACTGTTTGTTCTACGTTAAGACCTTCTTCAGACACTCTTATGTCTGCGTACTTCTCATAAAGAGGTGTTCTCTCCATGAAAAGATCGTATAATGTTTGTCCATCTTTTAGAACTACGCCTCTGCCTTTGATATCCGAGAGACGCTGTTCCAACACCGAAAATGGTACTTCTAAATACACTACTGTACCAATTTCCTTTAAATGCTCCATAGCTTCCTGTCCATATACAACACTTCCACCGGTAGCAATAATTGTTTTCTTACATTGAATCCCAGCGTTTACACGATTTTCCACCTGGATAAACCCATCCGTGCCTACTTCCTGAATAATCTCACAAAGAAGTTTCCCTTCCTGCTGCTGAATCAACAAGTCTGCATCTAAAAACTGATATCCTAGAACCTTCGCTAAAATAACACCTACGGTGCTTTTTCCAACGCCAGGCATTCCAATTAGAACAATATTATCTTTTGCGTTCATGATTATTCGCTTTCTGTTCCGTCAATGCTTTCTGTTCCACCAACAGATTCTGTTGATTCTGTAACTGTTGTGAATTTATTGTGAAAATCAATTTTTTCTAAAACAGATTCATTTACTTTCCAGCCATCATTTTCCTGCCATTTTGCTAATGTCTCTGCATATAAATCAGATTTTCTCTGCTGAAGAATCTGTTCACGTTTTGCTTCTGTTGCATCTTCATCTGTATCTGCATCTACTCGTACAAAGTAAATTGCGTCTGCTGTTTCAATCATGTCAGAAACTTTGCCTTCTTCTAATCCAGCCAACGCTTCAACCAACGCTTTATCTAAAGTAGTTTCTTCGTATGTAGAGTAGGTTCCAGCTGTTACTTTGTATCCATAACTTTCAGCAACTTCTTCTAAAGTCATTGCTTTTAAATCTAAATTCATCTGCAATGCATCTTCTTTGATTTTTGCAATCTCTTCATCTGTATATGGTACTAATGTACCAGTCTGATCATATGTACCTTTTAAATCCATAGTAAGCACACTGTATCCACGCATATTTGCTTCTTCGTCAGAAATGTCTGCATTCGCATTTGATGTAATTGCGTTGTACATTTTTACTTCGATAGTATAAAGTGTAAGCGCTTCGATAACAATTTCTTCTGTTGCACCAAGTTCTTCTAATGCTTCTTTAGAGTTTGCAGCCATGAATGCAGCTGCTGCCTCTTTAATTTTTGTCATCTCTTCATCTGTGATTGTCACATTGTACTCATCCATATGAGCTTTCAATGTGTACATTTCATGAAGCGTATCCATTACATATGTTTTTAAGTCATCTTCCATAGTAGTTCCATAACCATAAAGGTCTGTGTCCCATACAGAAGCGCCAAAATAAGCTGTGTATAAATCATCTAAAGCAGCTTTCTGGTATTTACACATAAAGTTTGCAACACCATAAGAAATCTTTTCGTCACCTAATGTGGCAATTGTGTCATCTGCATTTGCACCGCAGCCTGTAAATGCTGTTAAGCAAAGAACTCCTGCTAATACAAGAGCAGCTAATTTTTTAAGTTTCATAGTTCCTCCTAATGCAAGGCCTAGCATGGCCTTTTATCATCATATAATTATAGAGCTTTTTCTCCAATCTAGCAAGGCTTTTCTTCCTTTTCCACTAATACGGTCATTTCTTCTAGAAGTTTTTTCAATACCTCTATCATATCTTTTCCTTTTTCTCTGGAATTTACCTGTAAATTATAGGTAAAATATGGATTACTTGCGTCCGCAGTAAAGCTTAAACTTGGCGCGCAATTTTGAATCAGCTGTGGAATTAAGATTGGATTTATTTTTGCTTTTTCATACATTACTAATTTTAACTGATTTCCTTTTTGACTCACTTCTTTTACATAAATGCTGTGAGCCATATACTTAAGACGTGCAATATTTAAAAGATTCTGTACAGATTTTGGTGGTTCTCCAAATCGGTCAATAAGTTCTTCTAACATTTCTTCCGCCTCTTCCTCTGTTTCGATTCCGGCAATTCGTTTATAGATATCTAATTTTTGCAACTCATTCGCCACATAGGTTGGTGGGATATATGCATTTGTATTGATATCAATGGAGGTGTCAAATTTTTCTTCTACTACATCTCCCTTGGCCTCTTTTACTGCTTCATTTAACATCTTACAATACAGGTCATATCCTACCGCTTCCATGTGTCCACTCTGTTCTGCTCCAAGAAGATTTCCCGCACCACGGATTTCTAAATCTCTCATGGCAATCTTAAATCCACTTCCCAGCTCCGAATACTCTTTCATTGCAGCAAGTCGTTTTTCTGCTACTTCTTTTAGCATTTTATTTCTACGATACATCAAAAATGCATAGGCCGTTCTATTGGAGCGCCCTACACGTCCTCGAAGCTGATACAGCTGGGACAATCCCATATTGTCCGCATCATGAATAATCATGGTGTTTACGTTTGAGATATCCAGACCTGTTTCTATGATAGTAGTAGATACCAATACGTCTATCTCGCCATTAATAAAACGATACATAATTTTTTCCAGGTCACTTTCTCGCATCTGGCCATGGGCAAACGCCACATTTGCATCTGGCACCAGCGCCTGAATCTTGGTGGTCACTTCATCAATATCCTTTACTTTGTTATAAACATAAAATACCTGACCGTCCCTAGCAAGCTCTCTCTGGATTGCTTCTCTTACCATTTCTTCATTGTATTCCATTACATAAGTCTGAATTGGCAAACGATCCATAGGTGGTTCTTCCAACACACTCATGTCACGGATACCAATCAAGCTCATATGAAGCGTTCTTGGAATTGGTGTGGCAGTAAGCGTGAGCACATCTACATTTGTTTTCAGCTGTTTAATTTTTTCTTTGTGGGCAACACCAAAACGTTGTTCTTCATCAACAACCAAGAGCCCCAAATCTTTAAACTCTACATCTTTCGACAAAATTCGATGGGTTCCTACAACTACATCCACCTGACCTTTCTTCAAACCTTCTACCGTATGCTTCATTTCCCCTGCAGTACGGAAACGACACATCAGGTCAACACGTACAGGAAAATCCTTCATACGTTGTGAAAAGGTATTGTAAATCTGCTGCGCTAAAATAGTAGTAGGCGCAAGATATGCCACCTGCTTACCTTCCTGCACAGCTTTAAAGGCTGCACGAATTGCAACCTCTGTTTTTCCATATCCTACATCTCCACATATTAAACGATCCATGATTTTGTTGCTTTCCATATCACGTTTGGTATCTTCGATAGCCAGTTCCTGATCTTGAGTTTCCTCAAACGGGAATAGCTCTTCAAATTCTTTTTGCCAAACTGTATCTGGTCCATAAACAAAACCATTTTTCTCTTCTCGTAAGGCATACAGTTTTACCAGATCCGCTGCAATTTCTTTTACCGCACCACGTACTTTTGTTTTGGTCTTTGTCCATTCCTGTCCGCCTAACTTGTTGAGTCTAGGTTTCTTTGCGTCTTTTCCGGCATACTTTTGGATCATCTCCAACTGAGTCGCCAAGATGTATAAATTAGAACCTCCGGCATACTCGATTTTGATGTAGTCCTTTAATGTTTTATCTACCTCTATTTTCTCAATTCCTTTATATACTCCAAGGCCGTGATTTTCGTGAACTACATAATCCCCTACATTTAAATCTGTAAAGTTCTGAATCTTTTCACCTTCATAAGTTCTGTGTCGTTTTTTCTTCTTCTTTTCACCACCGAAAATATCTGTTTCTGTGATTACGGCAAATTGTAAAATTGGATATTCGTACCCTCTTCTTACCTTTCCATAACAAACCATAATCTGACCATCTAGTAATTCATGGTCATAATCTTCTGTGTAAAAACTATTTAATCCTTCATCCAGCAAATCCTCTGCAAGACGTTTTGCTCGTGTGCGAGAGCCAGATAAAAGCACTACTTTATAATGATTCTTTTTATAGTTTTTTAAATCTTTTACCAAAAGTTCGAAACTGTTGTTATAGGAATTTACACTCTTTACATGAATTCCAAAAACGCCCTGTTGCTTTAGACCATTTGCTTTTGCATCCAATGCACCAAGTGAAATACAGGAAAATCCATTGCATTTTCCGATAATTTCTTTTTCTAAAAAAAGCTCTTTCATCTGTCCAGGCAAAATATACCCTTTTTCCAAACGATGCTTCATGCTCTCAGAAAATTCAATTTCCGTCTGCTTCCCTCTTTCTACACAACGAGTTAACTCATCAAAAATGAGGAAGGTGTCTTCTGGGGAAAAATAATCCAAAAGTCCTTTTCTTTCCTCACAAAAATAAGACAGGTAAGCATCCATACCTGCATAAATCGAAAGTTCTCCCCATTCCTCAGCCTTTTCTTCTGCTGTGGAGAGCATTCGGTGTGCCTCTTCTGTCTTCATATCTTTACGAAGCTTATCCGATGTCTTCTTAGCTTCTTCTAAAATTCTCTTAATACCAGTTTCTTTTTCTTCTTCGCTAAGCACAAGCTCACAAGCCGGATATATTTTTATTTCTTCAATCGTTTCAATGGATTTCTGACTTTCTGTATCGAAACTTCGAATAGTGTCAATTTCATCTCCCCACATTTCGATACGCACAGGGTTCTCCTCTGTCAATGGGAAAATATCCAAGATCCCACCACGAAGAGCAAACTGCCCCATAGTCTCTACCTGATATTCTTTTTCATAACCCATGCGAACCAGTTGCTTTGTAACCTCCTCTAAGGAGATTTCATCTCCTGGCACAAAGGTCATAACAGATTCCCATATTTTTTCAGGAGGCGCCTGTGTATTCATGAGAGCATCAAAGGTGGTAATCACTGTAACTCGTTCATTTTCATGAATTGCTTTTAAAGCTCGAATTCTTTCTGCCGTAAGCACATTACCTCGAATATCAGACTGATAAAACAGTACATCTTTTGCTGGATAATAAACTACATTAGAGTCAAAAAAGCGATAGTCCTCATAGAGTTCTTTCGCTTTCTGTTCATGAAAAGTAACGATGATATTGTAATTTTTACCATCGCTACACGTATACATCATATGTGGTTTTTGTGCGTCTATACATCCAGTTACTGAGTATAAACCTTTATCCTTTTTCACCAGCTTCATCATATCAGAAAAGCCGCTTAGATTTTTTAAAGGTTCTACAAATGTTCTCACTTCTTACTCCTGTTTCTTAGCATTAAATTCATTCATTGCTTTGTCCACATCACCTTGAGACATAAGCACTGCTGCCTTTATCACATCTGGCAGCACATCGTTAATTTTTGCATTGTCGTCTTCTGAAAAATGTCCCAACACATAGTCTGCCAAGTCCCATCCGCTAGGTTTTTCCCCTACACCAATTTTGATTCGCATAAAATTCTGTGTTCCCGCATGTGCAATAATGCTTTTAATACCATTATGTCCACCAGCGCTACCTTTCTTGCGGATACGAATATTTCCTGGTGCCAAACTAATGTCATCAAACATAATCAACATTTCTTCTTCCGGATCTAATTTATAGAAATCCAAAACTGCTCGAACGCTTTCCCCACTGAGATTCATAAAAGTCTGTGGTTTTACCAAAAGTACTTTTACACCTTCAATCATACCAGTTCCACATACCGCTTTATGCTTTTTCTCATTCATGGAGATTCCATATTTTTCCGCTAGCGCATCAATGGCAATAAAGCCAGCATTATGTCTTGTATTTTCATATTTCTTTCCAGGATTTCCTAAACCAACAATTACAAACATATATTTCTCCTTAAAAAGCCCTCGCTCATTAGGCGAGGGTTTTTCTTAGTTTTCCATTTCTTCTTTATATTTTTCCAAAATCAAATTTTGAAGCATTACACGTGTTTCAGAATTGATTGGATGTGCAATGTCACGATACTCCCCATCACTAGCCTTACGACTAGGCATTGCAATAAACAGTCCTTTTTCTCCTTCAATCACTTTGATGTCATGTACGACAAATTCGTTTTCGATGGTAATGGATACGACTGCTTTCAGCTTACCTTCTTTTTCTACTTTGCGAATACGTACATCTGTTATCTGCATACAAAAGCCCCCTTTTTCATGCTACGTCTCATTTCACGTAATCACATTTATTTTCCCTTATATCTAAATTATAGCATAATAATTTTTTTCCACAACCTCTTTCTGTTTGCAAATCAGCAGTTTCGCGTTATAATAAAAGCAACGAATTAAAATTATAGAAAGGAAGACGTTATGTATACACTTAATTTTAATGAACCAATTCACGTTCATTTCATGGGTATTGGCGGCATCAGCATGAGCGGTCTCGCAGAAATCCTTTTGGATCAAGGCTTCTCTATCACTGGTTCTGATATGAATAAATCTGCTCTCACTACCCAGCTTGAAGAAAAAGGCGTTAAAATATATTACGGACAGGTAGCCAGCAATATCTCTTCTGATATTGATCTTGTGGTTTACACAGCTGCTATCCGCGAAGACAATGAAGAATGGATTGCTGCAAAAAATGCAAACATTCCTATGTTAACCCGTGCCCAGCTCCTTGGACAGATTATGGATAACTATCAAAAATCCATTGCTGTTTCTGGTACACATGGTAAAACAACTACGACTTCTATGATTAGTCAGGTGCTTCTTGAGGCAAACACAGATCCTACCATTACCGTAGGTGGTATCCTTTCTGCTATTGATGGTAACTTACGTGTAGGCGATTCTGAAGTATTCATTTCAGAGGCTTGTGAATATACAAACAGTTTCTTAAATTTCCGCCCAAAATACAGCATTATCTTAAATGTAGAAGCGGAACATTTGGACTTCTTTAAAGATTTGGAAGATGTACGCAATTCCTTCAAAAAATTTGCTTCCAACACTCGTCCTGAAGGGGCAACCATTATCAATGGGGAAATTGAAGATTATGAAGGCCTTATTAGCCACTTACCACATCAGGTAGTGACATACGGATTCGATTCTCGTTTCGATTTCTATGCGGAAGATATTCGTTTTGACGAAAGAGCCTGTGGTATTTTCACAGCTATGCATCATGGAAAAGAACTTATGAAAGTTCACTTAAATGTACCTGGCATGCATAATGTATCCAATGCACTTGCTACCATTGCACTTGCTACACTTATGGAGCTTCCACAGGAAGAAGTTATTGTTGGACTTCGTAAATTTGGTGGTGCAAACCGACGCTTCCAATACAAGGGTGAAGTGGATGGCGTTACTATTATTGATGACTATGCGCATCATCCAACAGAAATCCAGGCTACATTAAATGCTGCAGCAAACTATGAACACAAACGTCTTGTGCTAGTATTCCAACCACATACTTATTCAAGAACTCAGGCGTTCTTGAAAGAATTTGCAGAAGTTCTTTCTCAGGCAGATATATTGGTATTGGCCGATATCTATGCAGCACGTGAAAAGAATACCATCGGAATTAGCTCTAAAGATATTTTAGATTTGGTAAAAGAAAAGGGCACTGAATGCTATTATTTCCCATCATTTGAGGAAATTGAAAAATTTTTATTAAAAAATTGTATGAACGGAGACCTGTTGATAACTATGGGCGCTGGAAACGTTGTAGAAATAGGCGAATCTCTGTTAGGCAAATAGTTGTCCACATTATCCACATTATAATGGTTGATTTTATCCCATTGTAATGTGGATTTTTTTACCAGTAAAAAAGCCTTTATTTTTCAATGTTTTTCATTTTTATCCACGTTATCCACAATATTCACAAAGCTCTCAAACCCTTGATTTTACTGGGTTTGTGGCAATTTTTGCTCTTCCATTTCTAAATTTTGTGTGTTATACTGTGAGCACTTAAGGAGGGGTATCTATGCCCTTCATTTGGAAAGAGGGTTTTGTAATGTCAAAAATTCAGTTAACAAGTGATTATCCACACAACCACATTAGTGTGCCACGTGTGTTTATCGATAAATATATGGCTGATGCAAATGGGGAATTTGTAAAGGTATATTTATTCCTATTACGTTGCATGAGCTCCCGTTCTTTGTCGGATTGCTCTATTTCTGCTATCGCTGATTATTTTAACTATACAGAAAAGGACATTTTGCGTGCTCTTAAGTATTGGGAAAAAGTCGGTGTATTAAGTACAACCGTAGATGAAAACAATCAGCTTACTGGTGTTTGCTTCAAAGACTTGACTGGCGGGGTGCAGCACAGCTCTGCAGAAGCCGTTAAACTTGGCAAAGAGACCACTGTAGCAGAAGAAGGTGTTGCAAAGAAAGAGCCACTTGTAGAAGAAGCCAAATCTACTACACGTGCTAAGAAAGCATCTACCTCTATAAAGAAACGTGAATACACTCTTGATGAAGTAAAGGCTTTTACAAACAACCACGAGGTATCTGAGCTAGTATTCATTATCGAAACATATTTGAAACATCCATTAAATTCTACAGAGATGAATACCGTTTTCTTCTGGTATGACGGGTTAAAATTCTCTGGTGAATTAATCGAATACTTAGTAGAATATTGTATTACCAATGGTCATTCTAGTCTTCGCTATATGGACAAGGTTGCGCTTAGCTGGGCAGAGAATGGTATTGATACCATAGAGAAGGCAAAGGAACAAGTTTCCATCCGTTCAAAGGCTTATTATAGCATTATGAAGGCATTTGGAATTAGCGGACGCAATCTTGCAGACTCTGAAATGACCTATGTAAATAAATGGTCAAAAGATTTTGCTTTTGATATTGAAATTATTCAGGAAGCATGTAAGCGAACAATTTCTGCTACTGCAAAACCAAGTTTTGAATATGCCGATTCCATTTTGACGAATTGGCACAATAACAATGTACATACTTTAAAGGATGTGGCTGCATTGGATGAAGTTTTTACAAAAACAAAACGCACATCCGTTTCTAGCAACCAGCCAACCACTGTAAAACGTAATAGTTTCAATAATTTCCATCAGAGAAAATATGGCTCTGGAGAATTGGAACACTTATTACTTACCACATCTGTACAGTAACGATTACTTAAATTTTGGAGGAATCCATGGCCTTAAGCAACGCACAATACGATGAAATCATGCGTGGCTACCAAAGCCGCCAGCTTCAAAATCGTCGTCTCACAAGCGAACGCATGGAAGAAGTTTACGCTAAGGTACCCGAATTAAAAACAATAAATGAAGCCATAGCTTCTGTTTCAGTTGAGGCAGCTCGTAAAAAATTAGATGACGACAGCATAAGCTACAATCTTTTAATGAAACGACTTGGAGATTTAAAGAAAGAAAAAGCGGCTCTTATCCAAAGCCTTGGATATGACGCAGATTACTTCGAACCGGTCTATACATGTAAAGACTGTAAAGACACAGGCTATATTGATGGTAAAAAATGTCATTGCTTTAAACAGGAAGTTATCAATGTGGTTTACTCCCAGTCCAATATTAAGAACATATTGGCAAGAGAGAATTTTGATAGTTTTTCTTACAAATACTATTCCGATGAAGATATCAATCCTTCTACCAAGTTATCATCCTTGGAAACTGCCAAAAAAGCAGTTGAAAAATGTAAACACTTTATCCAGGATTTTGATAACAAACCAAAGAATCTCATCTTCTTTGGCGATACAGGTGTAGGAAAGACATTCCTTTCCAATTGTGTGGCAAAGGAATTATTAGAAAACGGACATTCTGTAATTTACTTTACAGCGTTTCAATTATTTGATATATTGAGCAAAGGTGTGTTTGACCGCGATGCAGATGCAATTGCCGCACACCAGAATATTTTTGACTGTGATTTGTTGATTATTGATGACTTAGGCACAGAACTTCCAAATGCTTTTACGTCATCCCAATTATTCTTGTGTATCAACGAACGCATTTTACGTCAAAAATCTACTATCATTTCAACCAATTTAAATATTGATGATATGATAGACCGTTACACTGAGCGTACTGTATCTCGAATCTCAAGCAACTATGATGTTATCATGTTATTTGGAGAGGATATCCGTATCCAGAAGAGACGCATTGGCTAACATATAAATTATTTTTACGGAGGACATCATGCCAAACGAAGAAAGAATTTTAGAAACTATCCCAAGTGGTATTCTTGGTCTTGTTCCTACAAAAAGCTGCACTGAATTAGGTGCTAAAGTAGACAAATACCTTACTACTTGGAGAGAAAACCGCGAACATCAGCACAAACATGATGCAGCATTCAAAGACTATCACAAAGACAGTTATGTAATTTCTGTATCAAATCCACGCTTTGGTTCCGGAGAAGCAAAATGTGTAATCAACCAGTCTATACGTGGTTTAGACTTATACATTTTAGTAGACGTAACAAACTGGAGTTTAACTTATAAGCTTTGTGGACATGAAAATCACATGTCACCAGATGATCATTATTCTGATTTAAAACGTATTATTGCTGCTTGTGGCGGAAAGGCAAGAAGAATCACTGTTATTATGCCATTCCTTTATGAAAGCCGTCAGCATAAACGTTCTGCTCGCGAATCTCTTGACTGCGCATTAGCACTTCAGGAATTAGTAAGCATGGGCGTAGACAACATCATCACCTTTGATGCTCACGACCCACGTGTACAGAACGCTATTCCACTCCGTGGTGGTTTCGAATCTGTACAGCCTATTTATCAATTCGTTAAAGGCATGTTAAAAAATGTTAAAGATTTACAGATTGACCCAGAACACCTTATGGTAATCTCTCCTGACGAAGGTGCAACTGGACGTGCTATTTATATGGCAAACGTTCTTGGCGTTGATATGGGTATGTTCTACAAACGTCGCGACTATAGCAAGATTGTAGATGGACGCAACCCAATCGTAGCTCATGAATTCTTAGGTCAGGACCTTGCTGGAAAAGATGTTATTATTATCGATGATATGATTTCTTCTGGCGAGAGCATGATTGACACAGCAAGAGAATTAAAGAAACGTAATGCAAATCGTATCTTTGTGTGCTCTACATTTGGTCTTTTCACAAATGGACTTGCATCTTTCGATAAAGCTTATGAAGAAGGCTTAATTTATCGTGTAGTAACAACAAACTTAACATATCAGACACCTGATTTATTATCTCGTGAATACTACATCAACTGTGATATGAGTAAATACATCGCTTACATCATCGACACATTAAATCACGATGCTTCTATTAGCGATTTATTGAACCCATACGACAAAATTAAAGCCGTTATTAGCAAATATAAAGAAGATCCATATTCACTCTAATTTAAGCGAATTACGGAATCTGAATATATAAAAACCTTCGCAATTATATTACAATTGCGTTCCAAATCAGGAAAAGAGCTGCCACGTAAGTGACAGCTCTTTTTCTATCCTTTTTTAATTATTCTCAATCATTTCTTCGAAAACTTCTGCGACTACAGGTCTTGAGAAGTAATATCCCTGTAAGCTACAATCTTCAAACTGACTTAGGAATTCTACCTGAGAAAGTATTTCTACACCTTCAACAACTACTTTTAAATCCATATTTTGTGCCAGTCCAATAAGTGACTTTAATATAAGCCTGCTCTTATCGGTTTCTCCATCTAAAAACTTCAAATCCATTTTTATTATATCAAGCGGCATCTCTTTTAACATATTAAGGGAAGAATAACCACTACCAAAATCATCCATGGCAATTTTAAATCCTTCCTTCTGCAACTCTCGAATAATATCATAAATATTTTCTGAATCTTCGCCGCAAATGGACTCTGTAATTTCCAGCTCGATATCGGAAGTTTCCAAACTGTATTTCGCAACTAATTCTTTAATTTTATGAATTAATTCACTACCATAAAAGTGTGCTCTTGATACATTTATAGAAATAGGTACTGTCTTTATTCCCTTCTTCTTTAGTTTCGCTTGCAAACGGCATGTTTCTTCCCATACATAGTAATCCAATTGTATGATAAAACCGTCTTTTTCAAATACCTTTATAAACACACCTGGAGAGACAATTCCTTTTTCTGGATGTTGCCATCTAACCAAGGTTTCTCCGCCTACTATTTTCTTTGTTTTCGGGTTATACTTTGGCTGAACTACAATATAGAATTGGCCTTCTTCTAAAGCCTTTTCCATATCATTTTCTATTTCCTGCTCTACCAAGATTTGTTTATGTTCTGTATCATTATAAAAATGGATATACTCTACATATTTATAGTTTTTATCATGAGCAGCTAATAAAGCTCTATCACACATAACGTTTACAGGCATCTGTGTATGATTCTCTACCAAGAAAACACCATACACTACCCTTATATCCATATCTTCCAGGAATGTCTTAAAACTCTTTGGAAATGATATCTGTTCAAACTCTCTCTTTGGCATACACATATAATAATGATCCGCCATGAAACGTGCCGGTATCATAGTATGGTCTTTACCTATTTTCCGAACCTGCTCAGCAATTTCTTTTAGTAGACGATCCCCTACATTCATCCCGTACAATTCGTTTACTATTTTAAAGTTTGAAATATCCATCGTAATAATGCACATTTCTTCTTCAGCTTCTTCAATAAGCTCTTTAGCCATTTCATAAAAATAAGTTCGGTTATACAAGCCTGTTATTTCATCCAATTTTACCTTTTTCTGTAAAAGCTCATATTCTTTCTTTTTAATTATCAATCTCGCCATTCTACGTGTTAGAATTGTATAAAGCGCAAGACCAACTATAACTAAAACTACAACAATCAACACCCATTTCCAATTTTGATATAAAAAATCATCATTATCCAACGGATATGGATTCATAAGTAATTCTTTTTTTACAATCTCATTTATCTCTTCATAGGTAATATGATGAATCGCTTTATTTATAATTCCGATTAGCATCGCTTGATCTTCTGGTGCTACGATACGAACATCATTTCCATGATCAACCCCAGATACAACCGTAAGCTTATCTGCATACTCTGGCTTTTGCAATAAATAACTAGCTCTATGGCTATTCTGGATAACCAATCCCGCTTCTTTATTGATTAAAGCCTCAAAACAGCTCTTTGCATCCTCGTAATACTTGACTTCAAACTCGGGATTTTCCTCTATTAGCAGAGGCTCTAAATACGCTAAATCTCGTGTCATCGCAATTACATAGGATGTGTATTTATTTTCTACAAAACCTTCTTGTCGTCTAATGTACGCTACGGAGACACTGGTTATAGGGTTTGATACTATGGCATCCTCCGCACCACTATTAAACTCCATAGCTCGCTGTGTTCCCAATAACAAGTATCCCTCTTCAAGATATTTATTAAAGGTTTCTTCTGAATACTCATCCTGACCACTTGCTTCTAACTCAAAATCAATTCCACTCTTTTCAGAAAGAAGATTGATCACCTCTGGCCAGATTCCTTTTGTTACACCATCCTCAACATAACAAGATGGTCTTTGATCCTGTATCATTTTTATTTTAACAGTGCCTAAAGAAGCAATATATTCCATTTCTTCTTTTGTGTATAACGGTGTCTTGGAAATGGAATTGTGACCGAAATATTTTTCCATTAATAAGCCTTCAAAAGACGGCTCATCAAACATAATTTGTTCAAGTGATTGTTCAATTTCATTAATTATATCTTCGTTATCTATATTTGCAATACAATAAAATGCATTTGAACCTAATATATCTACCAGCTTTAATTCGGATGTTGCATAACGACTTCCTATTACCATCATGTCAATTTCATCGTTTTCAAGAGCTTGAATCATATCATTTTCTTGTTCAAAAAATAACCCCTCGTATTGGATATTCTCTTTAATAGCATACTCCTCAAAATCCTTCGCAGAATAACTTTCTAATAGTAAACCTATCTTACAGCTATTCATTGCTTCATAATCTTGGTAAGAAATTGGACTGTCTACTTTTGTATACAATAAAGAATTCTCATACCCCAAAGGTATATCCGAATATAAGAATTCCTCAGCCCTTTCTTCTGTATAATGAGCTGTACAAATCAGATCAATTTCTCCAGTACGCAATTTCTCTAACGATGCATGCCAGCTATTATCCTTAACATACTCGTACTCCCACCCTGTATATTGAGCAATCTTATTTAGATATTCCACTCCGTATCCATAGAAAATACCGTCTTTTTCCTGAATAAAATTCGAGTTTGCATCATATCCAATTCGAATTGTTCTTTCATCTGCCTTTATAATTTCTCCTGTCATTGGCAGCAATGATATTAGTAACGCAAAAACAAGACTAAGAATGAGTATTCTACTTTTTGCGTATGGAAGCCCCTTTCTACAAATCATATCTACTAATCCTTTTGACAAATTTTTGGTAAAAAAATACCACAGTGATAACAATATATTATCACTGTGGCATTTGTTTTTCTAGCCTAATATTAAACTAATTCAAGAACTACTTCTAAAGCGCCATCACCTTTACGCTGACCAATCTTTACGATTCTTGTGTAACCACCGTTACGGTTAGCATATTTTGGTGCGATTTCGTCAAATAATTTTGCACACATATCAACTTCAGAAGCTTTTCTGCCCTGTCCTTCTTTAACTGTGTAAAGAACTTTAAGCATTTCTCTTCTAGCGTGAAGTCTTGAAGGCATATCTTTTTTGATTGTCTTCTGTACTTCATCATATACAGTAACTTTCTTGCCATCTACAACTTCTTTTACTCTCTTGCCATCTTTGTCTTTACGAGCAACTTTAGCTGTTACAGTAACTTCTTCGAAGTTATCTTTTTCACGAACTGCCATAGCAATAAGTCCTTCAGCGATTTTGCGTACTTCTTTTGCTTTTGATTCAGTTGTTACGATTTTGCCATTAGCAAGAAGCTGTGTTACCTGTCCTCTTAATAATGCTTTTCTCTGGCTGCTTGTTCTGCCTAATTTACGATATTTTGCCATTTTTCTTTCCCTCCATTTGTGGTACATCCGGCTACGCTCTTTGGTCTTACTTACCGAATGTAATATCTTGTTTCGACGATTACTCGTCAGTTGCCACTCATGAATATGACATATGCCGCGCTCATCGGTCTTACCGGTTCTGCCTATAATGAGTATTTATTAAAACAGGATTAAATATTATTCATCACCCTGGTTTAACTGTAAACCTAATTCTTTTAATTTTGCTAAAACTTCTTCTAAAGACTTACGTCCAAGATTACGAACTTTCATCATATCTTCTGGAGTTCTGTTAATAAGTTCAGCAACTGTATTGATACCAGCTCTCTTTAAGCAGTTATATGAACGTACAGATAATTCAAGTTCATCGATGTTCATTTCAAGAACTTTTTCCTGTGCATCATTTTCTTTTTCGATCATAACTTCTGCCTGCTGTGCAGCATCTGATAAATCGATAAAAAGGTTTAAATGTTCGCTTAAAACTTTAGCTGCAAGACTTACTGCTTCATCTGGTTCAAGTGTTCCATTTGTAAACACATCAAGAGTAAGTTTATCATAGTCTGTAACCTGACCAACACGAGTGTTTTCAACAGTAAGGTTTACACGATCTACTGGTGTGTAGATAGAATCAATAGCGATTACACCGATTGGTGTATCATCTGTTTTATTCTTATCTGCACTAATATATCCTCTACCTCTAGAAATAGTAAGTTCCATGTATAATTTAGAATCTACACCACCATTTAAGTGAGCGATTTCTAATTCTGGATTTAAGATTTCGATATCAGAATCAACCTGGATATCTCCAGCTCTTACAACGCCTTCACCTTCGAATTCGATGTATGCAACTTTTGGTTCGTTTGTAGAACTATTGTTGCGAATAGCAAGATTTTTGATATTCATAATAATCTCAGTAACGTCTTCTTTTACGCCTGGGATTGAACTGAATTCATGTAATACACCGTCAATCTTAACCTGACTAACAGCTGCACCTGGTAATGAAGAAAGCATAATTCTTCTAAGAGAGTTACCAAGTGTTGTACCATAGCCTCTTTCTAATGGTTCTACAACAAATCTGCCGTATTTTTTGTCTTCTGAAATTTCTGCGATTTCAATTCTTGGTTTTTCAAAATCGAACACTACAATTCCCCTCCTTCTCGGGTTTTATGTGACTGAATAGCCCTTATTCGTCTAAGCGACGGATAGCCATGGCTTTAGCCATGGCAAAAATCCGATCAATTCACGACAAGTGAATCGTAATAACGACTCATCTTGTATTATTTTATTTAGAGTATAATTCGACGATAAGCATTTCGTCAACTGGAACATCAATCTGTTCACGTGTTGGTAAGTTTTTAACTGTTCCTTTGAAGT
The DNA here is from genome assembly GCA_045544235.1 of Agathobacter sp. Lineage (GTDB taxonomy): Bacteria > Bacillota > Clostridia > Lachnospirales > Lachnospiraceae > Roseburia. Next base: position 17,834 of record JAZPYQ010000021.1, read on the forward strand.
TATCTTCGCAATCTAACCATTCTGGAACAATTCTTCCACCAGCAACTTCAGCGATGTCTTTCATTCTCTGTGTGCTCTTCTTAGCTTCTCTGATTTCGATAACGTCACCAGCTTT